>CAZHGD010000123.1:13968-22793 GCA_964531735.1 uncultured Fimbriimonadaceae bacterium
CCGTCCTGCACGAGCCATGGACACGGCGCGTCGCTGTTGCTCCGTCGCCACGCACTCGTGTCCTGGCCCGCAAACAGCACCACGGCACCGGTCGGCGATTCGGCGCCAAGGCCGATGCGAACCACGGCCGGCGCAGGCGCCTGCCCCGGCTCCTCGATGATATACACCGTCCCCTCGCGCCGCACCGTCAGGTTGTGTGCCGCCAGCAGCGCCTTCAGCGTCGTCGACAGCGACAGGTTCTCCAGTCGCCCGGTCACCTTCGCGTCCGGGTTGACCCCCTTGCCCAGCACCACCTGCACGCCGTACTGCTGCGCCAACTGGTCCACCACCCGCGCCAGCGTCTCGTTCTGGAAGCTCACGCTGACCAGCGGCTCCGCGGGTGGTACCAGCAGAACCATATCGCCGCCCTCGGCGTTCAGCAGCTTCGGTGTCTGGGTCCGCTTCGCCCGCGCCGCCCAGAGGCTGACCTGCTGCTGGACGTACGCGGCCAGCCCGCTCAGCGTCACCCGGCCGTCCTTGGCCGCCTGGCCCGCCAGCCCCTTGGCCAGGTACAGCGTGAACACGCCGTGCCCGGCCTCCGGGTCCTCCCAAGCGCGCTCACCCGCGTCGCAGGCCAGCAGCGTCGCCACCACGCGTGGCCGGGGCACGGTGGCCACGGCCTTGAACATCGGCTGCAGACCGCGCGCCAGGCCGTCCGACAGCTTGGCGTCGGCATCGCCGCGGCCCTTCTGCGGGTCGTTGCGGCAGGCGTCCAGGATGAATAGCACCTCGCTGGCCTGGAGCCCGTCCAGCGCCTTGTTGACCAGTCGCATCGGCAGGCTCATGTCCTGCACCAGGTCGACCTGCGCATCGACCGTCAGCAGGTAGTGCTCGCCCTCCTGCTCGATGCCGTGACCCGCGAAGTAGAACACCAGCTTGTCGCCGGTCACCGCCCGCTGCCGCGCGTTCTGCAGCGCGCGCAACAGGTTGCCGCGGGTCGGCCGCCGGGCGCCGTCGGTCTCGTCGCTGGTCAGCAGCGTCACGTTCTGCCGCGGCACGCCGGAGCCGCGGAAGGCCTGCGCCACCGACTTGGCGTCGGCGTTGGCGTACTTCAGCGACGAGATGCGCTCATCGTCGTACTTCTCCACGCCGGCGGTGATGACGTAGGTCTCGGCCTGGGCCAGTGAGACGGTCAGGCAGCAGACGAGTAGCAGGTGGCGCATGGCGCAACTCCCCAACAGCACAGCCATCGACATGAGCGAGTGTAGTCGGCCGCCCGGTGCGGTGCAAGTCAGGCCCGTTACGGCCGCAGCGCGGCCGGGTTACGGCCGACGGCCGCGGAAGGCCCCCGGCGCCGGTCGGCGAACCGGGCGGTACGGCGAGAAGGATGGACACCATGCGAGTGGGCGTGCTGGGTTCGGGCAACGGCGGCTGTGCCGTGGCCTTTGATTGGGCCGCGGCCGGACACACGGTAGCGATGTACGACCTGCCGGAGTTCCCGGCCAACCTGGCCGCCATCGCGCAGCAGGGCGGACTCCTGGCCGAGGGCGAGTTGCGCGGCTTCGCGCCGATCGCCTACGCCGGGCACGATCTGGAGCCGGTCATCGGCGAGGCCGACCTGATCTTCGTGGTCGGCCCGGCCTACAGCACCGAGCCGCTAGCCGCGGCCTGCGCGCCGTGGCTGCGCGCCGGCCAGACGGTGGTGGTCTGCCCCGGCTCATGCGGCGGCGCGGTGGTGTTCCGCAACGCCGCCGGCCTGGCGCCCGACGACCGCCGCGTGCGCGTGGCCGACACTTCGACGCTGCCCTACGCGGTGCGGCTGATGGCGCCGGGCCGCCTCAAGGTGCACCTGAAGCTGAAGGACGGCGTGCTGCTGGCCGCGCTCCCAAGCGAAGAGACCGCCGCCGTGGTCGAGTTGCTGCGGCCAGTCTACCCCTGCCTCTCGCCGGCGGCCAGCGTGCTGCACACCGCGCTGCAGAACGCCAACCCGGTCATCCACCCGGCGGTCAGCCTGCTCAACGCGGCCCGTATCGAGGGCGCGGCGACCTTCCGCTTCTACGAAGACGGCGTCACGCCGGCAGTCGGCCGGCTGATGGAGGCCGTCGACCGCGAGCGCATCGCCATCGGCGCGGCACTCGGCCTCGACATCATCGCCGACCCGGTGATCGGCGTGCGGCAAGGCTACATGACCGAGGCGAACTACCACACCGGCTACACCGAGGCGCCCGGCTTCCGCGGCATCCTCGCCCAGACCAGCCTCGACCATCGCTACTTCCACGAGGACGTCGGTTACGGGCTGGTGTTCATGTCGTCGCTGGGCCAGGCGGTGGGCGTGCCCACGCCGACCATGGACGCCCTGATCACGCTGACCTCGACGCTCATGGCCCGTGACTACCGCGCCGAGGCGAAGCGCACGCTGGCGGGGCTGGGTCTCGACGGAGGCACGCTCACCTCGTCCGGCTGACCGCCTGGCGCTCCGCCATGGCGGCTCGGCCACGCACTGGTGGGCAAGCCACCAGTGGCACCCGGCGCACGCTGATGGCGCTGGGTCTCGACGGAGGCACCGGCTCGAAAGCACAGCGGGCACCGATGGGGGCGGACACTACCGGCTACTGGCCTGCAGGAGCTGGGCCGCGCTCGTCTGGCTGCGCTTGTCGGCGACCTCCAGCGCCGTCTCGCCGTTCTTGTTCACGGCGTTCACGTCAGCGCCGCCCTCGAGCAGCAACCGCAGCACCGCGGTACGCCCCGCCAAGGCCGCACAGTGCAGCGGCGTGTCGCCGCTCTCGGTGGTGGCCCGCACCAGTGCTCCGCGGCCAAGCAGCAGCTTGGTCACGGCCGCGTGACCCTCAGCGGCGGCCACATGCAGCGGCGCATAGCCGGCAGCACTCCTCGCCTGCACGTCGGCACCGCCGTCCAGCAGCAACCGAACGACCGCCACCTCTCCCTGACTGGCCGCGCAGTGTAGCGGCGTCTCGCCGAACTCGTCCTTGGCCTGCACATCGGCGCCGCGGGCCAGTAGCAACTCGGCCACCTGCGGTGCCTGACGGCCGCTGACCGCATGCAGGGCCGTCCGGCCATGCTTGTTCCGGGCCTTCACGTTGGCGCCGCGCTCGAGCAACAGCCTGGCCAGGTCGGCCCACCCGCCTCGGGCCGCGCTGTGCAGCGGCGTCCCGTCGTGCCCATTCCTGGCGTTCACGTTGGCACCGCGGTCCAGCAGCAGACGGGCCAGACCGACGTCGTCATAGGCGGCCGCGTCGTGTAGTGGCGCCGATCCGGCTGCGTCCTGTGCCCCGAGGTCGGCGCCGTGGGCCAGCAGCAGTTCGGCCATGTGTGCCCGGCCGTACTCGGCCGCGAGGTGCAGCGGCGTGCGGCCTGCAGTGCCGCCGCCCTTAGTCGCTGAGGTCCTGATGTTCACGTCGGCGCCGTGGGCCAGCAGCAGCTTGGCCAGCGCCAGGTGATTCCGGCGGACCGCCACGTGCAGGTGGACCTGGCCTGCCGAGTCCCTCGCAGCCGCGTCGGCACGACGCGTCAGCAACAGCCTGGCCACCTCGAGTTGGCCATGCCAGACGGCCGTACCCAGCGCCGTACGGCCACTCTCGTCCTTGGCCTCGATGCTGGCCCCGCGCTCCAGAAGTAGCTCGGCGATGACCGCGTGGCCGCCGACGGCCGCGCCATGCAGCGGCGATTCACCACTCAGCGAAGCGGCTTTGGTGGAGGCGCCGCGGTCGAGCAGCAGTGTGGCCATATCGAGATGACCGGCGCAAGCGGCCACGTGCAGCGGCGTCAGCACCATCACGTCGCCGCCGGCCTCGAGGTCGGCGCCCCGGTCCAGTAGCAGTCTCGCTACCGCGAGGTGGCCTCGCGCGGCCGCCATGTACAGGGGCGTCTCGCCGGCCTGGTTGGCCCGCATCGTCGCGCCACGGTCAAGCAACAACCGGACCACCTCGGCATGGCCGTTACGGGCCGCCCAGTGCAGAGCGGTGTTGCCGCCGTCGAACTGCGCTTCGGTGTCGGCGCCTTGCTCCAGCAGCAGCCGGACCACCGCCGCGTTACCGCCCATGGCCGCCCAGTGCAACACCGGCACGCCGTAGACCTGCTTGGGCGTCAGGGGCTCCATCGGCGCTGGTGGCGGCGGGCGCAGTCCGCGCGACAGCAGTTGGCCGACGGTGATGGTCACCGGCTTGTCGACGCCGCCGACGGGCTCCAGCACCACCTTGACGTCAGACAGGTACCGGGCCTGACCAACCTGCACGCCAGATATGCACCAGGCCGGGTCCTCGGGGGTACTCTGGACACCCGCCGGAGCCACCGCGATGTTGTGGCCAGTGACACGGCCCGCACGAAGGCCGGACAGGCGCATCCCTACCAACCCAACGGCCTCGAGCTCAGTCGTCGCGCGCAGGTCGGAATGGATATAGGGTCCACGTGCCGGATCGGCGTTGAGGTACGCGTCGCTGGCCATACTGGCCTCAGACAGGCCGATCCACAGTTTGACCTCGTGCGGTGGACTACCCGCACCGCGAGGCACTTGGGCTGCCACCATCAGGCCGGCCGGGTACCACCGCTCGCGAACCCGGACACCTTCCTGGAACACCACATCGTTCAGCGCCCCACGGCGCGTCCAGACCGGTGTCGTCGGGTAGCCGTCAGCCAGCGCCACCTGGCCCTGGTATCGGCCACCAATCATGGCATCAGTCAGTTCGGCCGAACTGCGCCACCCGGTCGCGGTCGCTTCGCGGGCGTACCGGACGCGCAACGCGATGATGTCCTCGCCCTGAGCCGCTACACTCGCTGGAACTAGCATCAGGGCGGCCCACGCTGCGCCCAGCCACGGCAACCGGCGGCGAGCGGTCACAGATCCGACAACCATGCTGGTCCTCCTGCCTCACGAGGCGGCGCGGCAGCGCCGGCGGCGCTGGCGTGGTGGGCGGCGCGCCCGTGCGGCGCGGCACCATCAGTCCGGCTAGTCCGGCTGGCAGACCACCGTCAACGCACGGCGGCTGGCATGCCAGACGGTGGCCTTGCCGCTGCGATCGTCCCACTCGACGCGCACCTCCAGACTCTGACGAATCAGGTCTAGCGGCACGTACAGGGCGCCGCCGATCACGACCGGCGCGACCGGCAGCGAGACCGCCCGTCCTTTGACCTGCGCGGTGGCCGATCCGATGGTCACCACCGCCACGGGTCCAGCGCCAGCCGGCGGGTTCACGGCAACCTGCTTCGTCTGCCCGTCCACCGAGAGTGTCCCGCCCAGCCACTGCACGACAGCCCGCAGCGGCACCAATGGGATGCCCTGCCGAACCACGCCGGTACCTCGTCCATCGGCGCCTTCACCCCGCGAATGGCCCCGCGCGTCGTCTGGCCCGGGCATCGGTAGTGCCGCAGGCGTCGGCCGCGGCGAAGGCCGGCCATCGCCGGCCTTCGCCGGTTCTGGCTGCGCGTCGCCCGGCGACGTGCCCATGGTCTCGGCGAAGCCCCGCAGCGCCCCGATCGCGCGCGGCTGGCCCAGGAAGATCGCTCTCCAGAGGGCAGGGCACTCGGCGCCGCGCTCCAACAGCAGCCGAACCACCGCCGCATGGCCGTGCCGGGCCGCGTGCTGCAGGGGTGTCGAACCGTCTTGGGCCGCGGCTTGCACGTCGGCGCCTTTGCCCAGCAGCAGCTTGGCAACCTCAACTGCGCCCTCCCCGGCCGCGCTGTGCAGCGGGCAGGCACCGTCGCAGTCACGCGCCTGCACATCTGCGCCTGCGCTCAGCAGGAGCATGACGACCTCGGTGGCACTGGACGAGGCCGCCAGGTGGAGGGCCGTCTGCTGTCGGTCGTCCCTGGCCCGGATGTCGGCCCCGCGGGCCAGCAGCAGACGGGTTATGTGCTCGCCCCCCCACCGGGCGGCCTCGTGAAGCGCTGTCCGGCCCCGAGTGCCGCGCGCATTCACGTTGGCGCCACGGTCCAGCAACAGCGTCACCATCTCGGGCAGTTGCCGCCACGCGGCATCGCACAACGGCGGTCTGTCGCCACCTGCGCCGTTGATGTCGGCGCCATTGGCCAGCAAGACCCGCACCGCGCCCGGATGGCCGTCGAAGACCGCGTCCCGCAGGTCGCTGGCGTAGCCGGCTGGCACCGCCAGCATGATGATCAGTGCGCTCTGGGTCACCTTGCGCATGGGGCTGGTTCCTGATGCGACGCGTAGTTGGCCCTGCCGCCGCCGTGTCCTCCAGGCCCGTCTGCCCGCCTGGCTCGCCGCTGCACCGACCTCGCGCGCCTGCCGTCGGGCCGCACACCGAGCTGTGGACTTCGCCGTGCGTAGCGCCCGCGTGCCAGGATGGAGGCCGCACCGGCGAGTGGCGACGTGCCCGTCAAGGCCGAGGCCGGTTTGGGGCTACCACTCTTCGGGCTGAGCCCATGTATGGCCGGTCGCGCAGCGCCGGGGGCCGCGACGGCGCCGATCCGTGGCCCAACGCCGCCGGAGCCTCGGGAGCGGACCCGCCCATTCGCCACCGGCCATTCGTCCACCACCGCAATGAGGGCAGGCGCAACCACAGCGGGGTCGCGCCTGGCCCTTCGCCGTCATCAGGCCTCGGCCTCGGCCACGCCGTTCACCTCGCCCACCTCGACCCACCGCCGCTCCTGGCTGCTGAGCAGGATGGCGTCCATCACCTGCTGCGCCGCGTGGCCGTCGGCGAAGCTCGGCACCGGCACGGTGTCGGTGACGATGCTGTCGAGGAACGCGCGCACCAGGCTCGGGTGACGCAGCAGGAAGGCTTCGTGGGCCAGGTTGCGCTCCTCGGCGGTGGCCACCGCGCGCGGAATGGCCGCTTGCAGGTCGTCGGGCACCGTCAGCGGAGCCGGCATCGACTGGCCCGGCTGGCAGCCGTCCAGGCTGTTGATCCAGCCGTCGTGGAACAGGCTCAGCGACAGGAAGCCGTTGCGCCCGGCAATCTCGTGGCGCATCAGCCGGTCGCCGGTGCTGGTCCAACTGATGTGGAACAGGCCCTGCGCGCCATCGGCATACTCGGCCAGGAACGCCACCGTATCGTCGCCGGTGGTCGGCACCAGCTCACCGTTACGCGGGCGCTGCGGCGTGACGTTGCGCAGGTTGGCACAGACCGCGCGGATGGGTCCGTGCAGCCACAGCGCGAGGTCGAGCTGATGGCAACCGAGGTCGAACAGCACGCCGCCACCGGACAGCGGCGGGTCGGCCCGCCACATGTAGTTGCCGCCCGGCCGGCCATAGCTGGCCAGTTGGCAGATGTTGTAGTGGAACACCTCGCCGACGTAGCCTCCCTGCAACAGCCGCTTGGCGTAGACGGCCTCGGGCACCCAGCGGTTGGTGAAGGCGACCATGGTCTTCCGACCGCGCTCCGCGGCCAACCGCACCAACTCGCCGGTCTCGCGCGAGTTGAGCCCCAGCGGCTTCTCGCAGAAAACGTGCAGCCCGGCCTCCAGCGCCGCGCGCGCGATGGGATAGTGCGCGTTGTGGGTGGCGCTGATGCAGACGGCGTCCAGGTCGCCGTCGGCCAGCAACTGCTGGTAGTCGGTGGCCAGTCGGCTGACGCCGAAGCGCTCGCCCGCCGCGCGCAACTTGTCTTCGCTCCGCGCGCAGAGCGCCACCAGTTCCGCCGCCTCGTGCGAGCGAATCTGCGGCACGTGAACCGAGTTGGCCCACCAACCGACGCCCACCACCGCCACGCGCAGCTTGTCCGCCATGCCTGCTCCCCAGCCGGCGCGCCTAGTTCGCCGGTGCCTTCAGTTCCTGCGCCGCCGCCAGCTCGAACGCGGCGGCGGCCCGCTGCACGTCCAGGCGTGCCCGCTGCCGGTCGAGTTCGGCCCGCGCGCGCTCGAACAGCGCGCTGTTGACCTCGATCAGCGTAGTCCGCGCGCGCTCGTACTGGAGCGCTTTGACGCGGTGCGCCTCAGCCGTGGCGGCGACGCGCGCCGCCGCCAGTTCCAGCCGGGCCCGCGCGGCCCGGTCGTCCTGGTACGCCTTCAGCACCTCCACGGCGATGCCGGCGCGCAGCTCCTCGAGCGCCAGGGCGGCCAGCTTGGCGGCCTCGCCGGCCTCCGCCGCCTGGCGGCCCGGCGCGTCGTCCATGCGGCTGAGCGGCCAGTTCAGCTCGACGCCGAAGACCGCCTCACTGCCCGCGCGCAGCGCGGTCTTCGGCTGCGTGCGCGCGCGCCCGGTCAGCGCGAAGGTCGGCAGGCCGTCGGCCACGCTGAAGTCGCGGCCGGCAGTGGCTTCGGCGAGGCGCAGTTGCAGCGCCACCACCTCCGGCCGGTGCTCCTGCGCGCGCCGCACGACCTCGGCCAACGGCGGAAAGACCGGCGGCAGGGCCGCGGGTAGCGCCGGCTGCAGGACGCGCGCGAGGTCTTTCGCGCCGAGCAGACGGTTGAGGTTGGCCATCGCCATGGTCACGCCGCTGTCGGCATCGACCACCGCCGCGCGCGCTTCCAGCACGCCCGCATCGGCCTGCAGTTGGTCGACCGCGGCGACCTTCTCGATCTTCACCAGGTCGCGCACGCGCTGCTGTTGCGCTGCGGCCTGGTTGAGCCCGTCCTGGGCCACCTGCCGGCCGGCCAGTGCCAGCAGCAGGTCGCACCACGCGCCCGCCACCTCACAGCGCAGCCGCGCCACCGCGGCCAGGTAGTCCGCCTGCGCCGCGGCCCCCGCCGCGCGCGCCCGCCGGTCGAGGGCCGGGCCGCCGGCATGCCAGAGCAACTGCCGGGCGTTCAGCTCGACGCGGTAGCCGAGCCCAGGCTCGATCAGGCCACGACCGCCGGCCGGATCACGGACCTCGGGCGCGCGGGCCTCGCCGCCGACCGTCAGGTTGATATCGGGGCGGATCCGGGGC
>CAZHGD010000124.1:0-16296 GCA_964531735.1 uncultured Fimbriimonadaceae bacterium
CCAGCGGCACGGCCACGGCTGGCGACGCGCGCCGCAAGCCTGGCGCGCCGGCGCAGTCCGGTCGGCGCAAGCGGCGACACTAGAGCGCGATGCGCGCGGCCTCCGCGGCCGCGTGGCACCGGCTCGGCGAGGGAGCGCTGGAAACCATGGAGGTGGTCGCGATCATCCCGGCGAGGTACGCCGCGACGCGTTTGCCCGGCAAGGTGCTGGTTGATATCGTCGGCAAGCCGATGATCCAGCACGTGTACGAGCGGGCGGCGGCGACTCCGGGCATCAGCCGCGTGCTGGTGGCCACGGACGACGAGCGGATCGCCGAGGTGGTTCACGGGTTCGGCGGCGAAGCCCGGATGACGCGCTCCGACCATAGCACCGGCACCGACCGGTTGGCCGAAGTAGCCGAGGGCCTGCGGGCGGACGTGGTGGTCAACGTGCAGGGCGACGAGCCGCTGATTGCGCCGGCCAGCATCCAGCTCGCCATCGAGCCGTTACGGCGCGACCGCGACCTGGTGATGAGCACGCTGCGCGAGCGTATCCAGGACCCGAAGGACCTGCAGGATCCCAACAGCGTCAAGGTGGTGGTCGACCAGGACGACTACGCGCTGTACTTCAGCCGCAGCCCCATTCCGTACTACCGCTCCGCGGACGCCGGCACGACGAGTTGGCGGCACCTGGGCCTGTACGTCTACCGCCGCGAGTTCCTGCTGCACTACGCCCGGCTGGAGCCGACGCCGCTGCAACTGGCGGAAGGCCTGGAGCAGCTTCGCGCGTTGGAGCACGGTTACCGCATCAAGGTCCCGCTGACGCCGCACCCGGCCGTCGGTGTGGACACCCCCGAAGACCTCGAGCGCGTGCGGCGCCTGCTGGCGGAGTAGCCGCGGCGGCCGGAGAAGCCGATGGCGGCGCCGAAGACCCAGTCCTGCTTGCCGGCCCGAGCCGCCGTGGTGGCCGACGGCGCGGCCATCTCGGCGCTGATCCAGCCGTTTGCCGAACGTGACCTGATGCTGCCGCGCGCCGTCGGCGCGGTCTACGAGTCCATTCGCGACTTCCAGGTGGTCTACGACGGCGACGAGCTGGTCGGCTGCGCCGCGCTCCACGTCTGGGACGACGCCCTGGGCGAGGTCAAGTCGCTGGCCGTGGCCTCCGCGGCGCAGGGCACCGGGCTGGGCAGTCGGCTGATCGAGGGCTGTGTGGCCGAGGCGCGGCGGCTCGGCCTGCGGCGGGTGTTCGCACTGGTGCTGCGCGTCGGGGTGTTTGCGCGCCTGGGGTTCCGCGAAGTGGCCAAGGAGGACTTGCCGCAGAAGGTCTGGGGCGAGTGCATCTTCTGCCCGAAGTACCACCGCTGCGACGAAGTCGCTATGGTCCTCGACCTGGACTCGTAACGCCGGCAGGGCGACGGCGGCGGCCGCCGAATGCTGGGCCGCAGGTGGCACCATGGCTCAGGACAGCACTCGGCCGAACGTCGTCTTCCTGTTCACCGATGACCAGCGTCACGACACCATCCGGGCGCTGGGCAACTCGGCCATCCACACGCCGCACATGGACCGCCTGGTCAGCCGGGGCACCGCCCTGACGCACGCGCACATCCCCTGTGGCACCAGTGGTGCGGTCTGCATGCCGAGTCGGGCGATGCTGCACACCGGCCGGTCGCTGTTCCGCATCGAGGGCGCCGGCGAGCGCCTCGCGCCCGATCACACCACGCTGGGGGAGGCCTTCCGCGGCGCCGGCTACCGCACCTTCGGCTGCGGCAAGTGGCACAACGGCCGCGAGTCGTACCAGCGCAGCTTCACCGACGGCGCCGAGATCTTCTTTGGCGGCATGGCCGACCACTGGAACGTGCCGGCCTACCATTTCGATCCGTCAGGCCGCTACGACGCCACCTGCCTGGTCTGCGATGACCCGTGCCACTCGAACTCGACGCGGGCGCGCGAGTGCGACCACATCCACGCCGGCCGGCACTCGACGGACACCATCGGTGAGGCGGCGGTGCAGTTCATCGGCCGGCAGGACGAGCGCACGCCGTTCCTGGCCTATGTGTCGTTCCTGGCACCGCATGACCCGCGGACCATGCCCGAGCGGTTCCGGGCGCTGTACCGGGCCGACGACCTGGAGTTGCCCGCCAACTTCCTGCCGGAGCACCCGTTCGACAACGGCGCGCTGCGCATCCGCGACGAGCTGCTGGCGGCGTTCCCGCGCACCCCGGACGAGATCCGGCGGCACTTGGCGGAATACTACGCGATGATCTCGCACCTCGATTGGCAGGTCGGCCGGATTGTCGAGGCGGTGGCGGCGCGGGGCTGGCTGGAGCGGACTATCTTCGTGCTGGCCGGTGACAACGGCCTGGCTCTGGGGCAGCACGGCCTGATGGGCAAGCAGAGCTGCTACGACCACAGCGTGCGGGTGCCGTTGGTGTGGGCCGGCCCGGGCGTAGCGGCGGGTCGGCAGACCGGCGCGTGGGCCTACCTGTTCGACATCTTCCCGACGCTGTGTGATCTGTGCGGTGTGGCGCGGCCGGCGAGTGTGGAGGGGCGCAGCCTGGCGCCGGTGTTGGCCGGCACCGAGCAGGTGGCGCGCGAGCGGCTGTACTTCGCCTATACCGGGCTGCACCGGGCGGTGCGCGTGGGCCGGCACAAGCTGATCGAGGTGGTGGTGGGCGACTGCCGGACGACTCAGTTGTTCGACCTGGCGGAGGACCCGTGGGAACGGCGTAACCTGGCTGAGGAGCCGAGCGGCCAGGCGGTGGTGGCGGCGCTCCGGGCGGAGTTGCGGGCCGGCGCCGAGGAGTGGGGCGACGAAGCGACGGTGTTCGGGCAGGAGTACTGGTCGCGGTATCGCGCCGCAGGAAACTTTCGGCGCGGCTGAATCGCTAGGATCCCCAACAGGTGGCGGAGCCGCAGCCACGACGAGCGGAGTGGCGCGGTGGGCGGGCTGGGTGCGAGCCGGAGGTTCGACCATGGCCGAGAACGATCCGCCGACGCTGGACGAAGTGCGCCGGCACTTGAGTGAGGTGTGTGAGCACTTGCGCGAGTGCGCCATGCTCTACGGTGACAAACGCTTTGACCACGGCGTACCGGAGGACCGCGACTGGGCGGTCTTCCCGATGTGCAGAGCGCTGAACGCGCTGGTCGAGGTGCTGGCCGAGACGCAGGAGCGGCTGACGGCCCTCGAGGAGCGCCAGACGGTGGGGCAGGCCGTCTGGCAGGCAGCGGTGGCGCGGCCGGTGGCCGCGGAGGACTAGAGCGAGCCAGTCCTGACCCGGGTCTGGTGGTCCCCGTGAGGCGGCGTGTGGGCCTTCCCACCGCGCGGCAGGCGGCTGCCGAAGCGGGCTGAGGGGCGCCAGGCGGCGTTGACAGCGGACGTCGGCTGGGGTACACTGGCAGCTTGCGGCGCCGGCCGCCGACGGCCCGCAAAGACTCTGCGAGGGTGCAGTTCATGGCGATCGATACCAGCGATTTTCGCAACGGCTTGACCATTGTCCTCGACGGCGAGGTCTGGCAGATCCTCGAGTTCCAGCACGTCAAGCCCGGCAAGGGCGGCGCCTTTGTGCGAAGCAAGCTGAAGCAGGTGGGTAGCGGCAAGACCGTCGACAAGACCTTCCGCGCCGGCGAGAAGATGGACCAGGCCATCCTGGAGCGCCGGTCCTTGCAGTTCCTCTATGCCGGCGAAGACAGCTACGCCTTCATGGACATGGAGTCGTTCGAGCAGTTGGAGTTCGGCAAGGACGTGATCCGCGAAAAGGCCGAGTATCTGATCGATCAGCTGGACGTCTTGTTCGTCTATTGGGGCGACCGGGTGCTCGACATCGAGCTGCCGACGGCGATTGAGGCCGAGGTGGTGGACACCGAGCCGGGCGTGCGCGGCGACACCGCCTCGGGTGGCAACAAGCCGGCCCGGATCAGCAGTGGTGCGAGCATCACGGTGCCGCTGTTCATCAACATCGGCGACAAGGTGAAGGTGGACACGAGGACGGGGCAGTACCTGGAACGCGTGAAGAGCTGACGGCGCGGAGATCCGGTTGGACCTCGACTACGTGGAAAGCTTGGCCGAACTGCTGCGCAACTCGACGGTGACCGAGCTGACCGTTCGGCGCGGCGACCGCAGTGTGACACTGCGACGGCAGGGCGATGGGACGGTGGGCCGCGGGCCGGTGGCGGCCCCGGCGGCTGAGGCGGCGCCCGCGGTCGGTGAGGCCCCGGCGTCAGCGACTCTGTTGCCGGTGGCGGTGGTGGCCGACACGGCGCTGGTGCCCGTGCAGGCCAATGGCCACGACGCCCGCGAGCCGCGCTACGAGATCATCCGGGCGCATCGCGTCGGCATCTTCCACCGCGGGCTGGTCGAGGGCGGCGAGGCGCTGGTCGGCATCGGCGACCCGGTGGCGCCGCGCCAGCAACTGGGCAGCATCGAGAGCATGAGGCTGTTCGACGAGGTCGACAACACGGTCTGCGGCCGTGTGGTGGGTGTCTTCGTGGAGCCCGGCGAAGCCGTCGAGTACGGTCAGCCGCTGTTCCACATCGAGCTCGGCGAGATCAGCGAGGACGCGAGCGAGGGAGAAACGCTGTGATCAAGCGTGCGGCAACCGCTGTTCTCCTGACTGGCCTGCTGTTCGGCCTGACCGGCTGCCCGTCGCAGGACTCGCTCAAGATCCAGCCGGCCAAGTCGGGCGAGCGGCAGACCACCTACGGCAAGGTACTCGACCGGGTCGACCGCTCGGTTTGCGAGCAGTACCTGGGCCAGCTCAACCAGGCGGTGCAAGTCTACCGGAGCGAACACGAAGTCAACCCGCCGGATCTGGCGACGGTCATCAAGGCCTCGGGCCTGCCCGCGAGCGAACTGCAGAACTGCAAGTACACCTACGACCCCGCGACGGGTCGGGTGAGTTTGGCGAAATAGCGTGTTCAAGCGGATCCTCATCGCCGATCGCGGCGAGATCGCCTGCCGCGTCATCCGAGCCTGCAAAGAGCTCGGCATCGAGACCGTGGCGGTCTACGCCGAAGCCGACCGCGGCTCGCGCCATGCGCAACTGGCCGACCAGGCCGTGTGCATCGGCGCGGCGTCGATGCGCGAGAGCTACCTCAACATCCCCAACATCATCATGGCCGCCAAGATCACCGGGGCCGAGGCAGTTCATCCCGGCTATGGCGGCCTGGCCGAGAAGGCCCAGTTCGCCGAGATCGTTGCGTCCTGCGGGCTGACCTTCATCGGCCCACCGCCCGAGGCCATCGAGGCGATGGGCAACAAGCACGAGGCGCGCCGCCGGGTGCAGGAGGTCGGCGTGCCGATCATCCCGGGCACCGGCATCGTGCATGCAGACCAACCTCAGGAAGCCATCGAGTTCGCGCGCAAGCAGGGCTACCCCGTGATGATCAAAGCGGCCGCCGGCGGTGGCGGCCGGGGCATCCGCATCGCGCACAACCAGGAGGACCTGGTCAACGGCCTGCGGGCCGCCGAGCGCGAGGCCGAGGCCGCGTTTGCCAACGGCGACGTCTACGTGGAGCGCTACCTGCTGGAGCCCCGGCACGTGGAGATCCAGATCCTGGCCGATGGCAAGCGCAACCTGATCCATCTGGGCGAGCGCGAGTGCAGCGTGCAGACGGCGCGCCACCAGAAGATGCTCGAGGAGTCGCCGTCGCCGGCGGTCAACGAGGCGCTCCGCCGGCGGATGGGTGAAGCCGCCGTCAAGGCAGCGCGCGCGGTCGGGTATGTGGGTGCCGGCACCGTCGAGTGCATGTTGGAGGCCGACGGCCACTTCTACTTCCTGGAGATGAACACGCGCATCCAGGTGGAGCACCCGGTCACCGAGATGGTCACCGGCCTCGACATCGTGGCCGAGCAGCTCCGCGTGGCGGCCGGCGAGTCGCTGGAGCTGCGCCAGCGCGAGGTCGAGTTCCGCGGGCACGCCATCGAGTGCCGCATCGCGGCGCAGGACCCGCTGCAGCAGTTCCGGCCCTCGAGTGGCCCGATCACGCGCTGTGTGCTGCCGAGCGGCAACGGGGTCCGCGTCGAATCGCACATCTACCCCGGCTACGAGGTGCCCAGCTTCTATGACCCGCTGCTGGCCAAGGTGATCTGCTGGGGACCGACCCGCGAGGTGGCGATCCAGCGGATGCAGCGCGCGCTCGACGAGTTCGAGTTGGAGGGCGTGGTCTCCACGCTGCCGTTCCAGCGCCGCATCCTCCAGAATGCCTTCTTCCGCCGCGGCGACCTCAGCACCAGTTTCCTCCAGCGCCGTTGGCAGGATCTGATTGCCTATAGCACCAACGGATCCGGGCGGTAGTGATGTCGGTAAGAGCTCGGCGGCGCGGTCGTGAAGAAGCCTTCAAACTGCTGTTCCAGGCCGATCAGGGCGTGGTGTCGTTCGACGACATGATGGCGCGCGAGCGGATCGAGAGCGGGGCGCCGCCGGCGGCCTGGGAGTTCGCCGAACTGCTGACCCTCGGCACCTGGGGGCGCCTGGCCGAGATCGATGCCTGGTTGGAGCGGCTGGCGCAAGGCTGGACGGTAGAGCGCATGGCCGCGGCCGACCGGGCGATTCTACGTCTGGCGACGTTCGAGCTGGTCGGCGGGACGGACACGCCGGTGAGCGTGGCCATCAACGAGGCCGTGGAACTGGCCAAGAAGTACGGCACCGACGAGTCGCCGCGGTTCATCAACGGCATTCTGGGGGCCGTGGCTCGCGAGGCGCCTGGTGAGCGAGTGGACAGCGGCGAGCAGGAGTGACGCGGTCCCGGTGGCCGCGTTGGTGGCCCACCTCGGCGCGGTGATCCGGGCCGACGAGGTGCTGGCCGACGTCAGCGTCAGCGGGGAGCTGAGCAACTACCGCATCTACGCCTCGGGGCACCACTACTTCACGCTGAAGGATGCCGCCGCCGAGATGCGTTGCGTGATGTTCCGCGGCGACGCGCAGCGGCTGCGCTTCGAGCCGGGCGACGGCCAGGCGGTGATTGCGCGCGGCCGGGTGGACGTGTACGAGAAGCGCGGCGAGGTGCAGCTCTACGTCCGCGCGATGAGCCACGACGGTCTGGGTGGCCTGTACCAGGCGTTCGAGCGCCTGCGGCAGCGCCTCGAGGCCGAAGGGCTGTTCGCCACCGAGCGCAAGCGGAGCTGGCCGCGCTACCCGCGCCGAGTGGCGGTGATCACCTCGCCGAGCGGGGCGGCGGTCCGTGATATGATACGGGTGTTGCGGCAGCGGTGGCCAGCGGTCCGGATCCTGTTCCACGAGGCGGTGGTGCAGGGCGAGGAGGCCGCGCCGAGCCTGGTGCGGGCCCTGACGCGGGTCAACCAGGTGCCCGACGTCGACCTGATCCTGTTCGGGCGGGGCGGCGGCAGCATGGAGGACCTGTGGGCCTTCAACGAGGAGCCGGTGGCGCGCGCGGTGGCGGCGAGCCGGATCCCGGTGATTTCGGCGGTCGGTCATGAGACCGACTTCACCATCAGCGACTTTGTGGCCGACGCGCGCGCGGCCACCCCGACCCACGCGGCGCAGCTGGCGGTGCCCGACGTGGGCGAGGTGGCCCGGCACCTGGCGCAGTTGTCCGGCCGGCTGGCCGGTTCGCTGCGGCGGCGTGTGGAGCACGGTCGCGCGGCGCTGGAAGCCCTGGCGCGCCGGCGGGTGCTGACGGCGCCCGAGGCCTATCTGGAGCAGCGCGCGCAGCGCCTGGACGAGCTGGGCGAGCGCCTGCCGCGGGCCGCGCAGCGGCGGTGGCAGCAGGCCGAACAGCGGCTCGAGACGATGAGCCGGGCGCTGACGGCGCTCGATCCGACCGCGGTCCTGCAGCGCGGCTACGCGATTCTGACGCGCGACAGCGATGGCCAGGCGGTGCGGCAGCCGGCCGATCTGCCGCCGGGCGAACGGGCCACGGCGTTGGTGGCTGGTGGGTCGTTGACCATCGAGGCCGTCTGAGGCGAGCGAGGTGAGCAATGGACAAGCTGGCGCTGACCGACGAGCAACTCGCCGAGTTGGGCTTCGAGGCGGCCCAAGAGCAGCTCGAAGAGGTGGTGACGCGGCTCGAAAGCGGCCAACTACCGCTGGAGGAGGCGCTGGCGCTGTATCAGCTCGGGGTGCGGCTGCGCGACCACTGCCGCACGCGGCTGGCGGCGGCCGAGGCGCTGCTGGAGCGGCTGCAGGAAGCTCCCGACGGGTCGCTCGAAGTGATTGAGACCGACGAGGCGGAACTGTGATGGTGGTGGAACAGCATCTCGCGGCCCGAGCCGAACTGGTGGAGGAGGCGCTGGACCGCTGGTTGCCGGCGGCCACGGAGCCCCCCGGCATCCTGCACGAGGCGATGCGCTACAGCCTGCAGGCCGGCGGCAAGCGGCTGCGGCCGGCGCTGGTCCTGGATGCCTGCGCCGCGGTGGGCGGTGATCCGCTCCGCGCGCTGCCCACGGCCTGCGCGTTCGAGTGTGTCCACACCTACTCGCTGATTCACGACGACCTGCCGTGCATGGACGATGACGACCTGCGGCGCGGGCGGCCATCGTGTCACAAGCAGTTCGACGAAGCCACCGCGCTACTGGCCGGCGACGCGCTGCTGACGCTGGCGTTTGCGCTGGTGGCGGCCAACGCCGACGAGCCGGGCGTCACCGCGTCGCAGGTGGTGCGCGTGGCCGCCGAGTTGGCGGCGGCGGCGGGCGCACCAGGCATGGTGGGCGGGCAGGTGCTCGACTTGGCCGCGGAGGGCACGCAGCCGACCGAACCGGTGGTGGAGGCGATTCACCGGCGCAAGACCATGGCGCTGCTGCGTGGCAGCCTGCGCTGCGGCGCGATTCTCGGCGGCGCCGACGATCCGAGGGTCGACGCGCTCAGCCGCTACGGCGAGGGGCTCGGACTGGCGTTCCAGATTGTCGACGACATCCTGGACATCGTGGGCGACGAGGCCAAGCTGGGCAAGCCGGTGGGCAGCGATGTGGGCCTCGACAAGGCGACCTACCCGGCGGTGCTCGGCCTGGACGCCTCGCGACGGAAGGCCCACGATCTGATTGAGACGGCGCTGGCGGCCCTGAGCGGACTGGGCGACGCGGCGGAGCCGTTGCGGGCGCTGGCCGTGTTCGTGGAGCAACGGCAGTGGTGACGCGCGCCGGCGGGCGAGTGCCCGCGGGCCGATAGGAGCAAGTATGGGCCGGACACCCAAGCCGCTTCTGGACAGCCTCCAGGGGCCGGCCGACCTCAAACGTCTCACGCCGGCGCAGTTGGCGCAGTTATGCGCCGAAGTGCGTGAGGACCTGATCGAAGTCATTCGCGAACTGCCGTGCGGTGGCCATTTCGGGGCCAACCTGGGCACGGTCGAGTTGAGCGTGGTGCTGCACTCCCTGCTCGACTCGCCGAAGGACAAGCTGATCTGGGACGTCGGCCACCAGTCCTACCCGCACAAGATGCTCACCGGCCGCGCCGCGCAGATGAGCACCATTCGGCAGACGAACGGTCTGGCGCCGTTCTGCAAGACCGCCGAGAGCGAGCACGACGCCTTCGGCGCCGGCCATGGCGGCACGTCCATCAGCGCCGCCGTCGGCTTCGCGCTGGCGCGCGACCTGGCCGGCGACGACTACCAGGTGGTGGCGGTGATCGGTGACGGCTCGCTCACCGCGGGCATGTCGTTCGAGGGGCTGAACCACGCCGGTGACCTCGACACACCGCTGATCGTGGTGGTCAACGACAACGGCATGGGCATTTCGCCCAACGTCGGTGCGCTGAGCAACTACCTGACGCAGATCCGCGTCGGCACCGGCTACACCTGGCTCAAAGACCGCGTCGAAGGTCTGCTGCACAAGCTGCCGCTCGGCGACGAGGTGCTTGGCGGCCTGGAGCGCGTCGACGCCTCGTTGCGGCACGCGATGTTGCCGAGTATCTACTTCGAGGACCTCGGCTTCGAGTACCTCGGGCCCATCGACGGCCACGACCTGGAAGCGCTGCTGCGGACGTTCCGCTACGCGATGAAGCGCCGGCGGCCGGTGGTGGTGCACCTGATGACCCAGAAGGGCAAGGGCTTCCCCGCCGCCGAAGCCGACCCGGGCAAGATGCACGCGGTGAAGGGCACGGCGAAGGGCCCGAAGATCCCCGCCTACACCGACATCTTCAGCGAGATGTTCGACACGCTCGCCGAGCGCGATCCGCGCGTGGTCGGCATCGCCGCGGCGATGCTCGACGGCACCGGCCTGGCGAAGCTGAAGGACCGGTACCCCGACCGGATCATCGACGTCGGCATGGCCGAGCAGCACGCGGTGACTCTGTCGGCGCCGTTGGCCATGGCCGGGCAGCGGCCGATTGTGGCCATCTACTCGACCTTTCTGCAGCGGGCCTACGACCAGATCCTGCACGACGTGGCGATCCACAACGCGCCGGTCATCTTCTGTCTCGACCGCGCCGGCTGTGTGGGCAACGACGGGCCGACCCATCATGGCCTGTACGATCTGGCCTACCTGCGGCACATCCCGAACCTGGTGGTAATGGCGCCGAAGGACGAGAACGAACTGCGCCACATGATGCACACGGCGCTGGAGCACACCGACGGCCCGGCGGCGTCGCCGGTGGCGATTCGCTACCCGCGCGATGCCATCTGCCAACTGCCGGTGCCGGCCGAGTTCGAGACGTTGCCCATCGGCCGCGGCGAGATCCTGCGCGAGGGCGAAGCCACGGCGGTGCTCGGCATTGGCGTCATGGCCACACTGGCCGACCGGGCTGCGGAGGAGTTGGCCGGTGAGGGCGTGGCCATCACGGTGGCCAATGCCCGGTTCGTCAAGCCGCTGGACCGCGCGTTGGTGCTGGATCTGGCGCGGCGGCACGAGCGGCTGATCACCGTCGAGGACCACGCGGTGGTCGGCGGCTTCGGCACCGCGGTGGCGGAGGTGCTGGCCGAGTCGGACGTGTCGTGCCGCCTGTACCGGCTGGGCGTGCCGGACCTGTTCGTCGAGCATGGCGACCGGGCCGACCAGCTTCACTGGTACGGTCTGGACCCCGCCGGGCTGGTCGAGCGCTTCCGGGCGATACACCAGGGCCAGGTGACCGGCGAGCTGAAGCTGGTGGGATAGGAAAGCGAATTTGCGGGCCGGCAGGAACCCCGGTCCGCACGGCGAAGGGGCGGAGCAGGCCGAGTCGAGCGAGGTGGTAACGATGCGGACACGTTTGGGACGGGCGATGCTGGTCGCGTTGGCCGTGCTGCTGCCGGCGGCGCTGATGGCCGCCGAGAACACCGCGGCGCGCTACAACAAAGGCGTCAAGCTGTACCAGGACGGTAAGCTGACCGAAGCGGCGACCGAGTTCGAGGCGGTGCTGACGGCCGACCCGAAAGACAGCACCACCATGGTCTGGCTGGCGGTCATCGCACTGCGCCAGGACAATGCCACCCGCGCCATCGAGTTGCTGGAGAAGGCGGTCGCCATCAAGCCCGACGACGGTCTGGCCTTGAACAACCTGGGCAACGCCTATCTGGCCAAGGGCGACCTCGACAAGGCCATTGCCGCCTACCGCCGGGCCATCGAGATCAACGCCACGCACGCCGATGCCCACTACAACCTGGGCATCGCGCTGGCGCGTAAGGGCGATTTGGACGGCGCCATCACGGCCTACCGCCAGGCGATCAAGCAGGCGCCGAACGTGGCCGAGTACCACAACAACCTGGCCAACGCGCTGAAGGCCAAGGGCGCGCTGCCCGAGGCCCTGGCCGCCTACAAGGCGGCGCGCGAGCGCCGGCCCGACGAAGTGACCTTCATGGTCAACTACGGTCTGGCCCTGTGGGACGCGGGCAAGGTGGTCGAGGCGCTGGCCGAGTTCGAGGCGGCGGTGGGCAAGCAGGTGGACAACTTCACCGCGCAGCTCTACCGCGGCATGGCCTACCTGAAGACGAACCGCAACGTCGAAGCGGTGCAGGCGCTGGAGAACGCGGTTCGGCTCAATCCCAATGACTTCGCAGCACAGTTCAACCTTGGTCTGGCGTACGGTCGCCTGGGCCAGGAGGAGTACCTGCGCAAGTCGTTGACCTGCTACGAAGCGGCGCTGAAGCTGAAGCCGGGCGAGGTGAACGCGCTGAACAACCTCGGCTGGGTCTACTTCCGGCTGAACGACCTGGCGAAGGCCGAGGAGTACTTCAAGCAGGCGGTGGCGGCGTCGCCGAACTTCGTGCTGGCGCACAGCAACCTGGGCGTGCTGTACATGCGCCAGAAGGACAACGTCAAGGCCGAGGCGGCCTGGGCGCGGGTGACCGCCGCTGAGGACAACAACGTCAACGCCTGGGTGCAGCTTGGCGAGGCGCGCTACGCGCTGGAGAAGTGGGCCGAGGCGCAGACGGCCTTCGAGAAGGCGATCAAGCTCGGCAGCAAGGACCCGGAAGTCTTCAACAAGATGGGTCTGATCCACGAGAAGAACGGCGAGCTGGAACAGGCCGAGAAGATGCTCCGCCGGGCGATTGAGCTCGATCCGAAGTACGCGATTGCCTACAACAACCTGGGCGTGGTCCTCGAGAAGCTGAACAAGCTGGAAGAGGCCAAGAAGATGTACGCCAAGGCGTTGGAACTGGATCCGAAGTACGAGCACGCCCGGTTCAACCTGGGCCGGCTGCAGGGCACCGGCCAGGGCAACGGATGAGCCAGACGCCGCGAGTGATTGGTGTCCTCGCGGCCTGTCGCAACCCGCAGGCGTTGGCGGCGGCGGCTCAAGCCGTAGACTGGCTGCAGGAGCAGGAAGTCGACGTGCGGCTCGAGCCGCCGACGGCCGCTGCGCTCGGCCGGCCCGAGCCGAGTGACGACACGTGGCTCCACGGCGATCTGCTGCTGGTGCTCGGCGGCGACGGCACCGTCATCTCGGCGCTGCGGGCGGCGGCCGCCACCGGCGTGCCGGTCATCGGCGTCAACTTCGGCACCGTCGGCTTCCTCACCGAGATTCCCGCCACTGATCTGCGGGCCGCGCTGTCGCTGCTGATCGCCGGCCGGTACGACATCGAGCGGCGGCTGATGCTACAGACGCGCATCGCCTCACCCGACGGCGCGGTGCTTGAGGCCATCGCGGCCAACGATGTGGTGGTCAAGGCCAGCGATCCGACGCACGTGCTGGAGTTCCGCGTACGGGCCGACGACCGGCTGATCGCCGAGTTCCCGGCCGATGGCCTGATCATCAGCACGCCGACCGGCTCCACCGCCTACAACCTGAGCGCCGGCGGGCCGGTGGTGGTGCCCGAACTGGCGGCCATCCTGGTGACCCCCATCTGCCCGCACAGCCTGGCGATGCGGGCGGTGGTGCTCTCGGCCGACACGCGGCTGACCGTGGAGGTGGAAGCGGTCGGCCGCAACCGGCAGGCGGTGGCGGCGGTGGACGGCCGGGTCCACCTCGACCTGGAGCCGGGCGCGACGCTGGCGATCCAGCGCGCCGAACGGCCGATGGTCTTGGCGTGCTTGCCCGCCACCTCGTTCTTCGACAGCCTACGCGGCAAACTGCGCTGGGGGAAGCCGAAGTAAGATGCTGGCCGAGGTCGACATCGCCGACTTCGCGATCATCCGAGAAGCCCGTGTGGAACTCGGGCCGGGCCTGTGCGTGCTGACCGGCGAGACCGGGGCCGGCAAGAGCATCATCATCGATGCCATCGGCGCGCTGCTGGGCGAGCGCACCGGGCCGGAGGTGATCCGCGCCGGGGCCGAAGCGGCGCGGCTCAGCGCGCTGTTCGACCTGACCGATGCGCCGGCGGCTACCGAGCGTCTCGCCGAACTGGGCTGGCCGGCCGAGCCCGACGGCAGTTGCCTGATCACCCGCGAGATCACCGCTGGGGGGCGCAACCGGTGCAGCCTCAACGGCCGCACCGTGACCGTCGGCATGTTGCGGCGCCTGGGCGAAGTACTGCTCGACATCCACGGGCAGCACGAGCACCAATCGCTGTTGCGTGTGGCCACGCACCTGCAGTTGCTCGACGCGGCCGGCGGCGCGGCCATCGAGGCTCTGCGGAGCGCCTACCGCGCCACGTACGACCGGTGGCAGGCGGTGGGCGAGGAGTTGGCGCACCTGCGTGACGACGAGGGCGCCCTGGCGCGACGGGCGGACATGCTGCGCTTCCAGGTGGACGAGATCGACGCGGCGCGGCTGGTTCCGGGCGAGGAAGAAGAGCTGCGCACCGAGCGCAATCGACTGCAGCACGCCGAGCGCCTGGTGGCGGCCGCGGCTGCGGCCTACGGTGCGCTGGCCGAATCGGAGGAGGCGCCGCCCGCGGCCACGCGCGTCGCCGACGCCTTGGCCCAGGTGCGCGACATGGCCCGCTTCGATGCGTCGCTGGCGCCGCTGGCGGCGGACCTCGAAGCGGCCCTGGCCACCGTGCAGGAGGCGGCGCGCACGCTGTCCGGCTATGCCGACGACATTGACGCCGATCCGCACCGGCTGGACGAGGCCGAACAGCGCTTGGACCAGATCGAGCGGTTGCGCCGCAAGTACGGTGAGACCGTCGCGGACATGCTGGCCTTCGGCGAGCGGGCGCGTGAGGAGCTGGACTCGCTCGACGGTCTGGACGAGCGGGTGGCCGCGCTGGAGCGGCAGCGGGCGGCGCTCGAAGTCGCCCTGGCCGCGCAGGCCACGGCGCTGAGTGAGGGGCGGGCGGTGGCCGGCGAGGCCATGACGCAGGGCGTGGTGGACCACCTGGCCGATCTGGGCATGGCGCGGGCGCACTTCGCGGTGGCGCTGACGCGCCGGCCGCCGGGCGACGGACTCGCCTTGCGCGTGGGTCAGGTCGAGGTCGGCGCCGGGCCCGATGGCATCGATCGGGCCGAGTTGCTGTTCTCGGCCAACCCGAGCGAGCCGCCGCGGGCCCTGGCGCGCATCGCCAGCGGTGGCGAGGTGTCGCGCGTCATGTTGGCCCTCAAGTCGCAGTTGGCCGCGGCCGATCAGATCCCCACCATGGTGTTCGACGAGATCGACGTCGGCATCGGCGGCGTGACGATCCACGACGTGGCGCGGAAGATGGCCGCCCTGGCCGCTCGCCATCAGGTCATCTGCATCACGCACCACGCGCCGATCGCGGCCTGGGCCGACGTACACCAGGTGATCGAGAAGGCACCAGGTGACGACAGTACCCTGGTTGTGGTACACCGGTTGGAGGGTGAGCAGCGGGTCCACGAACTGGCGCGCATGTTGGGCAAACATCCGCCGACAGCGGCGACGCTGGCAATGGCGCGGGAGCTGATGGCTGCGGTGCACTGAGGTCGACGATGCACGTCTTGCTCGACGCGCGGACAATCCTGGGCCCGATGACCGGCGACCGGACCTACTGGCTCGGTCTACTCAGCGCCTTGCCCGATGTCGCTCCGCACCATCACTTCACCGCGGCGCTGACCGAGCCCCCTCCGGCGGGTCTGCTGCCGGAGCGGCCGAACCTCGACTGCGTCATCGAACCGTCGCCGGGTGGTCGGTTGTGGACCGCGGTGGCGCTGCCGCGGCTGGCGCGCGACCTGGGCGTGGACCTGGTGCACCTGCAGTACGTGGGTCCGCCGTGGCTGTCCTGCCCTTTTGTGACGACGGTTCACGACTGCTCGTTTGAGCTGTTCCCGCGCACGTTTGCGCGCAAGGACCGATTCTGGCTGCGGACGCTGGTGCCCTACACGGTGCGCCGCGCGGCCGCGGTGGTCGGCGTCTCCGAGACCACGCGGCAGGACTTGCTGCGTCTGTACGGGCTACGGCCGGACCGCGTGTTCGCGGCGCCCAACGGCATCAGCCCGGCCTACCGGCGGGCCACCAGCGACGAGGTCCACCGGGTGCGCGCGGCCTACAACCTGCCCGCGGAGTACTTGCTGAGCGTGGGCGTGCTGCAGCCGCGCAAGAACCTGCCTGGCCTGATCAGCGCCTATGCCGCGGCCCGGCGCCAGCACGGCGTCGAGATGCCGTTGGTCGTGGCCGGCAAGAAGGGCTGGCTCTACGACGACATCTTCCGCCTGGTCGACTCGCTGGGGGTGGGCGACCACGTGCGGTTCATCGGCTATGTGCCCGACGCCTACCTGGTGCCGCTGTACAGCGGGGCCACGCTGATGCTCTACCCGTCGCTCTACGAGGGTTTCGGCCTGCCGCCGCTGGAAGCGATGGCCTGCGGCACCGCCGCAGTGGTGTCGGACACGCCGGCGCTGGTCGAAGTGACCGGCGAGGCCGCCCCGCACCTGCCGGCCAACGACGCGGACGCCTGGGCCGGCGCGGTGGCACGGCTGCTGTCCGACGACACCGAGCGGGCCCGTCTGAGCGAACTGGGACCGCCGCAGGCCGCCCGGTTCACCTGGGAACGCTCGGCCGAGGCGCACCTGGCCGCGTATGCGTACGCGGTGGAGGGCGTCGCCGCGCCGGAGGCGTAG
>CAZHGD010000124.1:16396-22473 GCA_964531735.1 uncultured Fimbriimonadaceae bacterium
GCACCTGGCCGCGTATGCGTACGCGGTGGAGGGCGTCGCCGCGCCGGAGGCGTAGGGACCAGCGGCCGCAGGATCACGACTTGAGCGCGACTCTCGACCGCATACGAGCGCTGGCTGCGCGCGGTGACGTGCGCGTGTCTCTCCACGGCTACGACGAACTCGCCGCGGATGGCATACTGGTGCATGATGTGATCGACGGGCTGGCCGACGCCATGGTGGTCGAGGATTACCCGGATTACCCGAAAGGGCCTTGTGTACTCGTTCTGCAGGAAGACGGAGTCAGGCAGCCGGTACACGTTGTCTGGGGCGTACCGGCTGGTCGCGATGGGCCGGCCGTCGTGATCACAGCGTACCGGCCTGACCCGACGAAGTGGGACGAGACGTGGCGAAGGAGACGGCCATGAGTACGAGGTCCATGCGAAGGCTGGTGCGCGAGGGCGAGTACGTGGCCGAAGTCGTCGTGCAGGTCGTCGAGGCGGAAGGTGACTGGGCGCCTTATCTCACGCTCGACGAGGCGTACCGCCTCGATGACGTGCGCGAAGCACTGCGCCGCGGCGACGTGAGCGCGGTGCTGCACTTGGCCGAACGCGTCTACCGACTGACGCCAGTCGAGGTGTGAGGCGACCCGCGCAGAGGATCGGGCCTGTTGAGGCCGTATCCAATGCGCAACCGGGAGCCCACCATGCGCTTTGCCCTCCTGACCATCGCCTTCTGCGCTGGCGTCGTCCGCGCCGAACTGCCGGAGCGCTGGTTCTATGTCGCCCGCAATCTGAACAGCGACCAGGAGGTCGCCGACTTCCAGCGGCTGTGCGCCATCGCCGCGCAGCACGGCTACACGGGCGTGTGCTGGGCCAGTCCCGAAGGCGTGGCGCGCTGGAAGGCCGACCGCCTGGCGCGGCTCGAGCAGGTCAAGCGCATCTGCGCTGAGTACCGCCTCGAGATCATCCCGTTGCTGTTCTCCGTCGGCTACGGCGGCGCGGCGCTGGGCTACGACCGCAACCTGGCGGTGGGCCTGCCGGTGGAGGCGGCGCCGTTCGCGGTCAAGGGTGGCCAGGCCGACCTGGTGGCCGACACCGGGCTGGGCTTCAAGAATCCGGGCTTCGAGGAGGCCCGGGGTGACCAGATGGCCGGCTGGCAGTTCCACGACAAGCCGGGGCAGGTTACCTTCTGGGACCGGCAGGTGAAGCACTCGGGGCAGGCGTCGCTACGCTTCGAGAACCCGGGCGCCAAGGGCTTCGGGCAGCACGCGCGGGTGGCCCAGGAGTTCACGGTGCAGCCGCGGCGACACTACCGCCTGCGCGCCTGGGTCAAGTGCGAAGACGCCAGGCCGGTCGGGTCGATGCGGTTCCAGGTCTACACCACCGAGGCCAAAGCTCGCAACCTGGTGGCCGCTTCGGTCAACGCCGCCACGGCCGACTGGCACGAAGAGACCTTCGAGTTCAACAGCGGCAGCGCCGCCCGGCTGCGGCTGTACTTCGGCACCTGGGGCGGCCAGACCGGCCGCTTCTGGCTCGACGACGTCACTCTGGAAGAACTCGGCCTCACCAACGTGCTCCGCCGCGACGGCTGTCCACTGACCGTTCGCTCGGCCGACGGCGCGACCACCTACGAGGAGGGCCGCGACTTTGAGCCGGTGGCCGACCCGCGGCTGCTCGACATGAAGCCGCGGCCGGCGCCGGTCCTCAAGCTGTCCGCGGGCAGCCGCCTCAAGGAGGGCCAGCAGCTCAAGGTGAGTTGGTACCACGCCGGCTATGTGGCCGATCGCCAGATCAGCGTCTGCATGTCGGCGCCGAAGCTGTATGAGCACTACGAGCAGGTGGCCAAACGGCTGGCCGAGGTGCTGCCGACGCGCAAGTTCCTGCTCAGCATGGACGAGATCCGCCAGGGCGGCACCGACCTGGCCGACCGCGAGCGCAAGCTGAGCATGGCGCAGATTCTGGGCGATTGCATCACCAAGCAACAGGCCATCCTGCGCCGCCATCATCCGGATGCCACCTGCTACATCTGGTCGGACATGCTCGATCCCGGCCACAACGCCCACGGCGACTACTACCAGGTCGACGGCGACTTCACCGGCGCGGTGGACTGCGTGCCGAAGGACCTGGCCATCGCTTGCTGGTACGGCAGTCAGGCGCGGCGGAGCCTCGACTTCTTCAGCCAGCGCGGCTTCCGCACGCTCGGGGCGGCCTACTACGACAGCGACCAGCTCGACGGCTCCCGCGTCTGGCTGCGCGAACTGCTGGCCACACCACAGGCCGTCGGCATCATGTACACCACCTGGCAGAACAAGTACGACCTGCTGGCGCCGTTCGGCGATATGGTGCGCGCGGGCGGTTGAGCGGCGCCCAAAAGGCAGACCCCCGGCGTCCGGACGCCGGGGGCGTTATCTCCAACGGGTGCCAACAGGTCGGTCTCACCCCTCCGTGGAGAACGTGGGTGACACGTTCTCGGCCCGGCGAGGCCGGGGGCACCCGTGCCACTCCTATCATTCCCCGTTTTGGTGGGGCTCGATGAAGCGCAAGTAACGCGTCGCTTCGCTACCGCCGCGGGCGCGGGCCGATCTGGCTGGTGTCGATCGGCTCGAAGCCCAACTTGAGGGCCGGCGATTCGGGCCGCAACCGGTAGTCGTGCTGCGCCGCGTCGACAAACAGCGGGTCCGCGACGACCGCGTTGGCGTCGTAGCCCAGCTTGCGCCATCGGGCCAGTTCGCCGTCGGCCTGCTGTAGGTCCACGCCCACTTGCCAGTAGAGGTTGTGGTCGGCCTGGAGCACTTCGGGCGTCAGTTTGCCGTGGCTGAACAGCCGCGCCTTCGGATCGCGCGTGTAGACGATGTTGCGGCGGAACTCGCTGCCGCGCGTGTTGTCCGCGAAGTTCGCGAAGAGCAGTTGGCAGGTCTCGGCGTCCACGAAGATGTTGTTGAACACCTTGTTCTGCTTGCCGCCCTGCAGCATGACGCCGCCGGTGTGGCTGTTCCAGCAGATGTTGTGGTCCACCGTGTAGCCGCCGGCGAAGCTGTCGAGGTAGATGCACCAGGACATCAGCACGGGCACCTCGAAGCGCGAGGAGTAGCCGCCGGAGTTGCTGACCAGGTTGTAGCGGATGTGGCTGCCGGCGAGCTTGTCGCGCTCCTGCTGCGTCACCTCAATCGCGCCGGTGTCATGCGTCTCGGTGCTGGTGTCGTGGACCGCGTTGTACTCGATGACGTTGCGGAAGCCACCGCTCTTGATGCTGATGCCGTAGCGCGAGCTGTCGCGAATCAGGTTGTGCGCGATGAGGTTGTCCGAGGTCTTCGGACCGTCGAGCACCACGCCGCCGATGTGCTTGTAGATGACACCGACATTCAGGATGGTGTTGTCGGTGACGGCCATGTGGTCGCTGTCCAGCAGCAGCACGCCGCCTTGCGCGCTGTCGGTGATCCGGTTGCCCACGAAGCGGCAGGCGCTCGAACCGGTGGCGGCGATGGCATAGAGGCCGGAGCACGGGAAGGCGCAGTCTTCGACCACGATGTTGCGGGCCGCGGTGAGGTGTACCGTGCCCTGGTTGCCCATCTGGTAGCCGACGCCGCCGTCGCCGGGCGCGTAGTCGTTGAACCCGAAGGTCAGTCCGCGGAAGCGCACGTCATGCACCGGCTGGTTGGCCTTCGCGTCGCCGTCGAGGCGCACGATGTGGCGCACGGCCGGCGCAATGACCTGGTCGAGGTCGGCGGCCGTCGGCGGCCGGAACGACAGCCGACCGCGCCGCCGGTCGAGATACCACTCACCCGGTGCGTCCAACTCCGACGGCAGGTTGTCCACGAAGAACCGGTCGCCGGGGTACATCGCCACGATGCACTCGGGCCCCTTCACCTTGAGCGTCTGCTTGGCCTCATCGGCGGCGGTGACCTGGACGATGAGCTTGAACGCGCGGCACGAGTGGGGGTCGGACGGCCAGATGTGGACTTCGGCGTCCGGCGCGTCGGACCAGGCCGGCTTGATGGTGCCGGGGCTGCACGGAATGGTGTCTTTGGAGCCGCCGCCGGCGAAGCCGCTGACGCTCAGTTGCTTGCCCTGGAAGGCGCGGAACTTCTCGGCCCGCACCAGCAGGTGGTGCCGCCCGGCCGGTGCCGGCGCTGGCTGCGTGCCCTGCGGCCGGTAGTCGGGCGCGTCGGATAGCAGGAAGGCCACCAGGCCCAGGCCGCCGCCTTTCTGGTTCTGCCACTTCAGCACCCGGTCGCCGGCGGTCAGCTTCAGGCGCGCCACCTTGGCCCAGGCGTAGGTGCCCCAGGAGCCGGTGTCGGGCATGTTCGTCAGCGGCACCGGCGGGCCGCCGTCCACGCTCAAGGTGGTGTGACCGCCCATGTCCGGCACCTGGTAGGTCTTCATGTTGTGACCGTAGTAGAGCCAGACGTCGTACTCGCCGTCGGCCGGCACCTTCAGGTCATATTCCATCCAGTCGCCGACGTTGTGGATATTGCCCACCACGCCGGTGAGTGAGGTCGCGTCGGCGGCCACGTAGGTGTAGCCCTTGCGGTGCGGATCGGTCGGGTCGACGTTCGGGTAGCGGGCGCGGATCTGCCGCTGGCCACCGGCGAAGAGTTGGCGGAAGTACCAGCGCCCGGCCTTGACCTCGGGCAACTCGACCGTGGCCACACCATCGGCGCCCCGTTGCCAGCCGGTCACCCGCCGGCCACCGGCCAAGATCGGCTGTTCGTTCTGGTAGGCGGCATAGGTCACCGGGCACTCCGGCGTGCCCGAGTCCTGCGGGCCGAAGACCACGGTCTCGGTGACGGGGTACAGCCCGCCGCGCAGGTAGACCGTCACCGGCTGCTTGCGGCCGCCGGCGGCCAGTTGCCGCACGGCGTCCCGGGCGCGCGACAGACTGGCGAACGGCCCGTCGGTCGCGGCGGCGTTCGGTGCGGCCAGCGTGCCCGACCACGAGTCGCGCCCGTTGGTGGCGACATAGAGGGTCTGTTCAGCGGCGCCGACCGGCGCGGCGATGACGGCGGCGAGCAACGGCACACAGCACAGCGGGTGGCACATGGCAAGCTCCCGCGGTGTGAGTTGGCCGGTCGGAACCTAATACCTGCCTCGGTGTACGGCGACGCCCAAGACACCACGCCGGACCGAGTCGGTCTCGGTCCGGCGTGGCGCGACAGCACCGGCGACGGGTCTAGTTCCCGGCGACGTTGTCCCAGATGTTCGGTGACGGCGGCGTGGCGTGCTCGGCCGCGTCGTAGTAGGCAATCGTGATGCCCTTGTACCACTTGGTGTGCCCATCGGCGAAGGCGACGTTGGCGCCATCGTTGTGGACCACACTCGGGTACAGGCGGTTGTCGGTCGCGTTCTGGTCCCAGTCGGTGAGGTAGTACCCACAGTCGGCGAAGGTGATGGTCTCGGCCGGGGCCTGGAGCGAAGCCAGCGCCGCGCCGCCGAGGTAGCCGTCGTTGTACCCGTAGCAGGCGTTCTGCGTGTAGGCGTTGGCCGGCCACTTGAACGTGCTCGAGGGGCAGGACCACATCTGCGAGTTCTTGGTGTAGCCGTACATCTGGTAGGTCCAGAGCAGGTTGGTCTGCGTCGACGTCGTGACGCCGTCTGGCAGCAGGTAGACGCACGGGGCGTTGTTGGCCCGCATGAACGTTTCGTCGTAGTCCTGCACGTACTGCAGGGCGCCGAGCATCAGTTGCTTGACGTTGCTCGCGCAGCTCGACTGCCGCGCCTTCTCGCGTGCCTTGGCGAAGACCGGGAACAGGATTGCAGCAAGAATCGCAATGATTGCGATGACCACCAGCAGCTCGATCAGGGTGAAACCCTTGCGTCGCATGTGTCTCTCCAGACGCCGGAATGGCGGATCGGCCGCCACCCTTGTTTAGGTACCATACCACGTTGGGCCGGCGACGGACAGCATCCGGGCGACTCTCTGCCGCCGCGCTCAGGCGCTGAACATGCCCGAGTAGACCAGGTGGCGCCGCCGCTGCCAGGTGCGCGGCGAGCTGACGCCTTCGCCGGTGGGCGTGGTCACGGTCATGGTCGCCCAGCCTTCGCCGAGGTTGCCGGAGAAGGCGTCGCTCGGCCCGTTGATCACCGTGATGGTGGTGGCCA
>CAZHGD010000125.1:0-8173 GCA_964531735.1 uncultured Fimbriimonadaceae bacterium
CGCGGCCTTGGGCGCGTCGCTGGCGACGGCTCGCGTGGCCGCGGTTCGCGCTGCCTGACCTGGCGCTCGGCCACCCGCAGTTGGCTCACCGAGGCCCTTTATCCGGAGGCTGCTAGTATCATGTCACCGAGTTTGGCCACGAAACTAGTATCATGTCACCAGTTTGTGGGTGGCTGGCCGCGCGATTCTGGCCCGGCAGTCCGGTGCCCGTCGCCTAGCGACGCCGCGCCTTGACCGGCCGGTCGGGGGCCGTGGGGCTGAGCCGTCGGCGACCGCGGCAGACCACCCCGTGCTGGTCGGCCAGGACCCGGTCGCGGCGGCACTGGTCCAGTGCCGCCTGGAAGCCGCGGTAGACCAGTTCGCGGAGGAAGAAGTGCTCGGTGGCTTGACCTGCCGTCAGTTCGGCGGCCACAGTGGCCGCCACGGTGGCCAGTTCGTGCTGGTCGCCGCGCTCCAGCAACAGCGATTGCAGCCGCAGCCAGGAGGCCAGGCGCGGCACCAGACCAGCGGCCACCCAGGCCCCGGCAACCTCGTCGATCAGGCGGCGCCGCACGCGCGACGCGCTGCGCTTGCCGCCCGTGGCCAGCCACTCGGCCACCGCCCGGCCATCCGGCTCCAGGGGCAGCACCCAGCCGCGGCAGAAGTCGTGGCTCAACAACGCCTCGATCTGCGCTTGGGTGCTGTCGGCCGGGGCTTCGGGCGCGGCCGCCTCGACGTCCACCTTGCGGCTGCCGCCGATCCAGGCCAGCGTGGCCTCGGCGCCCGCGGGTTTGCCTTGCTCGGCCGTCTCCACCACGCGGCGGCGCACGTAGCCCACCGGCACTTCCACCAGCGCCCGCTGCGACTGGTCGGCGATGACGGCGTCGAGTCGCGGCTGGTCGGCCGGCAGTCCGGTGACGAGCAGCGCGTCGAGCCAGCCGGCCACATCGTGCAGGCGCACATAGAGCCGGTCGACACTCTCGCCCTCACCCAGCCGGTAGATGTACAACCGTTGCGAGCCGTCGGCTGCGATGCCACCGGCGAGGCAGGTGACCAGCTTCGGCAGCTTGGCCGGCGCCGCGGCCGGACCGCAGGCCACGGCCGAGAGCGGCGTCGGGACCTGCGACAGCCCGGGATCGGCCGGCGCCACCGGGGCGCGGTGCCGCGAGCGCCCGGACCGGCGTTCGCGCACCGGCTCCTCGGCCGGCGGCTCCGACACGGCCTCAGGCGCGGTCTCGGGCGCCGGTTCGGTGACTGCCGCAACCGCCTCGGGCGGTGGCGCTGAGCGGCCCCGCTGGCGGCTGCGGCGCGAGGGCTTGGACTGTGGCGTCGGCGCCGCGGCTTCCACGCCCACCTCCGCCGCCTCGGCCACCTCGGCCGCCTCGGCCGCCGGTTCGACGGCCGGCTGACTGTCGGCAATCGCCTGGAGCGTGTCACGCACGCGCTCGGCGCGCTGCTGGATGCGCTTGCGCTGTGCCCCGTCGGCCAGGGCGGTCACCGCGGGCAGTGCCTCGACGCGGCCCAGCGTGCCAATCGCGCGCAAGGCGCTCTGCACCAGCGACCACTCGGCGGTGTCGAGCAAGGGGAGGAGGAACGCCAGGACCCGCGCGTCGTCGAGACGGCCGCTGCGGTCGATGAACGACAGCCGCTTCGGCAACGGCAGCGTGGCAAAAGCCGCGTGCACCGGCTCAATCGGCCCTTCGAGCAAGGCCAGGAAGGCGTCCGCCGAACCCTCGAAGACAGCCACGTCCACGGGTTCGGCATCGCTGGCGGCTGCGGCTGTGGCGGCCTCGCCCGCCGGCTTGCGGCGGCGGCGCCCGCGGCCCGACCGGCGCGAACCGCGGCGACCACCAGCCTCCGCGGCCACCGGCTCGGCGGCGGCTTCCTCGCCCTCGGTCTCAGCCACGCGCTCGCGCTCTTCGCCCTCGAGCCCTTCTTCTTCCTCGTCGTCCTCGTCGCCAGCCTCGGCCTGCTCAGTCGGCCCCAGCAGGTCGCGCAGGTGCCCGATCTCGAGCTTGTAGGCGTCGAGCACGTCGACATCGGCCAGGATGTCGTCGAGCATCTTCAGCGTGGCCGTGCCGCCGATGCGTTCGAGCAGCGCCAAGGCCACCGTGCGCTCACGCTCGTAGGGCGAGATCACCATCCACGAGAAGACGGGGAGTAGTTGCGACTTGGCCCGTTTGAACCGGAACAGCCAACGCTGTGCCTCGTCGTCAACCCAACCGACGTCGAGGAAGTGAGCGAAAGCGGTCTCGATTTCGCGCCAAGTCAGTCGTCGCTGGAAAGAAGCGCTGCGGCCTTGTGGCCGGCCCTTCTGCTGCCTTGCTCTAATCGCCATGCAATCTTGGGCAGCCTCTCTGCCGCAGATCCTGCGGTGGGCACCGGCTGTCCCTGCCGTGAAGTACAGACCTCGTCCAGCCCCCGCGGTCGCCTCGCGGCGACGCGATCAGGCGGCGAGGGCACCCTCGTCACGCTCGGCAGAATAACATGCCGCTTGGCCCGCGTCAAGGCACACCTGCCACTGCCCAACAGCGCCTAAGGAGCGGCCAGCGGGTGCGGATAGCGGTAGGGTGTATAGCCCGGACGAGGGCGCAGACAGTAGTCGCGCTCAGCCACGATGTGCTGCGCCGAACGCGCCGGCACCGCGGGCACGAGGGGCTGGCCGCCGATGGTGTTGTGCCACAGCCAGAAGTCGTGCACCTGGTCGGGAATCGGGTACGGGCGCCGCCAGTCGAGCTTGGTGTCGAAGTCGAGCGTCAGTTGGATGCCCAGCCGGTAGTCGCGCACCGTGTTGTTGAACACCACCCCGCCGCCACCGCGGAAGACCATCGCGACCTGGCCGCTGGCCGGCTGCTCGATCCGGTTCTCGTACACCTCCACCCACTGTGTGCCGCGCTTGCTGCCGTAGCCGGGCCCGTGTGCATCGACCCCATGGCTGACCTGGTTGCCGATCACGTGGTTGTGTCGGAAGACATAGTGCGCACCGCCGTTCGACGCCACCGCATGGCGCTCGCCACGGAACACGCAATCCTCGATGAACACCGCGTCAGGCCCGCCCGGCTCGAACTGCTCCCGCCAGGTGCCCGGACCCATCACCACCACGCCGTAGCCCACGTTGTTGATGGCCGGCTTGAAGTTGTCGATCAGTTCGCAGTGGTCGACCACACCGCGGCAGCGGCCGGCGGTGTGGACACCCGAGCTGCCGAAGCGCGAGAGGCGGCAGTGATCGACGCGGAAATCGACGGCGTCGAACAGCAGGATGCCGTCGTCCCACTCGGCGTCCCGCGGGTCGTTGACGCCGACGATCTCGAACCCGCTGATGCGACTCGGCTGACCGTTGCGGCCCTCGACTCGGATCACCGGCGCCGACTTCTCGCCCGGCCGGCGCCCGGCACGCAGGAGCCGCGTCTGCCCCGGCCCGGCGCCGATCAGGTTCACGCCGCCGCTGATCGTGATCGGCTGCACCACCGCATAGTCGCCGGCGGGCACTCGCACCGTCCCGCGCGGCCCGAGCTTCGCCACGGCCGCTTGGATCTGCGCCGTGGTGCCCGCCTCCGCGGTCACCTCGGGCAGCTCGGCCGCCACCTGACCCGCGCCCAGCGCCGCCACCATGAGCACCAGACCCGTACTGATCATCCACAGCCTCTTCATGGCCACGGGATACGACGTCGGCCGACCGGTCCCTGCGACCGCGCTGGGCGAGGACTGAGCACCCCGATGTCGAACCGCCGCACAGCCCAATGGCGTCGTCGCGGAGTCCGCCCATGGCCTGGTCTCGGCGCTGTCTGTTGTTCTGCCTGCTGGTCGCCCCGCTGGCCGCCCAGGACGTGCCCGCCTGGTTCACCAACCCGCCCGCCGCAGCGCGACCCTGGGTCTACTGGTTCTGGCTGAGTGGCAACGTCACCCGCGCCGGCATCACCGCCGACTTGGCGGCCATGGCGCGCGTCGGCATCGGCGGCGTGCTGATCATGGAGGTCGACCAGGGCGCCCCGGCCGGTCCGGCCCCGTTCGCCGGCCAACGCTGGCGCGAGCTGTTCGCCTTCGCCACGAGCGAGGCCAACCGCCTCGGCCTGCAAGTCAACATGAACAACGACGCCGGCTGGTGCGGCAGCGGCGGCCCGTGGATCACGCCGGACCAGGCGATGCAGAAGCTGACCTGGAGCGAAACGGCGGTGACCGGTCCCGGTCCGGTGACGGTCAACCTGCCGCGCCCGCCGACCGTGCGCGGATACTACCGCGAGGTCGCCGTGCTGGCTTACCCGCGCCCGGTCGATGACCGCTTCCGACTCGACCTGCTGCCCGAGCGCACCGCGGTCACCACTCGGCACTTCGCCAACACCGCCGACTATCCCGCCGCGCCCGCCGGCACCATCGTGCCGCGGCCGCAGGTGCGCGAGCTGACCGGGCAAATGGACGCCACGGGGAAGCTGACCTGGGACGCGCCGGACGGCCGCTGGGTGGTGCTGCGCCTGGGGCACACGCTGACCGGCGCGGTCAACGCGCCGGCGCCCGCCGCCGGCCGCGGACTGGAGTCCGACAAGCTCAGCCGCGAGGCCACGCGCGCGCACTTCGCCGGCCTGATGGGCCAGCTCTGCGACGACGTCGGCCCGCTCGCCGGGCCCACGCTGAGCGCGACGCACGTCGATAGTTGGGAGACCGGCTCGCAGAACTGGACCCCGCGCTTCCGCGAGGAGTTCCGGCGGCTGCGCGGCTACGACCTGCTGACCTGGCTGCCGGTGGTCACCGGCCGCGTGCTGGACAGCCGCGAGGCCAGCGAGCGCTTCCTCTGGGACCTGCGCCGCACTATCTCCGACCTGATCTGCTCGCACTACGCCGACGAGCTGCGCACGCTCGCCCATCAGCGTGGGCTGAAGCTGACCATCGAGGCCTACGGCGAGCCGGCCGACGACCTGGCCTACGCCGGCCGCGCCGACGAGCCGATGGGCGAGTTCTGGTCGTATGGCGCCTACGGCGCGGCCAGCACGCTGATGCTGATGTCGTCGGCCGCGCACGTCTACGGCGCCCGGATCATCGGCGCCGAAGCCTTCACCGCCACTGACGCCGAGCGCTGGCAGGCACATCCGGGCACGCTGAAGGCCATGGGCGACTGGGCCTTCTGCGAAGGCATCAACCGGTTCGTGTTCCATCGCTACGCGATGCAGCCCTGGACCAACCGCGCACCGGGCATGTCCATGGGGCCGTGGGGCCTGCACTACGAGCGCACCAACACCTGGTGGGACGACCTCGGGCCGTACCACACCTACCTGAGCCGGTGTCAGCAGACGCTGCGCCAGGGCACGTTCGTGGCCGACGTGCTCTACCTGGCACCCGAGGGCGCCCCGGCCCACTATGTGCCACCGGCGCCGCGACCCGACGCGCTGGTCCGGCCGGGCTACAACTTCGATGCTTGCCCGGCGGAGGCGCTGTTCAGCCGCGTACAGGTGCGCGACGGCCGCCTGTGCGTGCCCGATGGACCCAGCTATCGCGTCTTGGTGCTGCCCGCCGGCGGGGCCTTGACCCCGGCGCTGCTGCGGCGCGTCAAGGAGCTGGTGCTGGCCGGCGCCACCGTGGTCGGCGAGCGGCCGCGCCAGTCGCCGAGCCTGTCGGGCTACCCCGACTGCGACAGCGAGGTGCAGGCCCTGGCGCAGGAGCTGTGGGGCGACCCGACCCCGGGCCGGCCCGCAGAGCAGCGGCTGGGCCGCGGCCGCGTGATCGCCGGCCGCACCGCCGAGGACGTGCTGCGGGCCGACGGCGTGCCGCCCGACTTCGCGCATCAGGCCGCCGACGGCGGCAGTTGCCTGCGCTGGATCCACCGGCGCGACGGCGACACCGACCTCTACTTCGTGGCCAACGAGCTGGACGAGCCGGTGGAACCGGTGGCCGCGTTCCGCGTGACCGGCCGGCAGCCGGAGCTGTGGTGGCCCGAGAGCGGGCGGCGAACCTGGCCGGCCATGTGGCGTAGCGAGGGCGGCGTCACCCGGCTGCCGTTACGGCTGGGACCCAGCGAGTCGGTCTTCGTCGTCTTCCGCCGCCCGGGTGGGCCGAATGGGCCGGTGCAGTCGCTGAGCCATCCGCTGGGCCAACTGGCGCCGCGCGAAGTGCCGCCACCGGCCATCGAGGTGCAGCGCGCCACCTACGGCCCGCCCGGTGATGCCGCGCGCACCATCGACGTGGCCGCCCAGGTCCGCGCGCTGCTGGCCGGCGGCCAGCGCTCGTTCCAGGTCGCCCGACTGGCCGAGGGCCGCGACCCGGCCTACGGCGTGGTGAAGACCGCGCGCATCGAGTGTCTCATCGGCGGCCGGCCGGCGGTCCTGAGCGGCACCGACCCCGAGACGATCGTGTTCGGCCTGGCGCCCCTTCCGGTCACGGTGGAGCGGGCCAGCTATGGTCCGCCGGGCGACGCCAAGCGCACCATCGACGTCACCGAGCGCGTCCGCCACATCGCCGCCGGTGGCCGGCGCCGGTTCGCCGTGGTCGAGATGGCCGCCGGTTTCGACCCGGCGCCGATGGTGGTCAAGACGCTCCGCGTCGACTACACCCTCGGCGCCGAACGGCACAGCCAGTCGGCCAGCGACGGCGAGACCTTCCGCTTCCGCGTGCCGGGCGCCGTCGGCCCGGTGCAGGCCGTCACCTGCGCGGACGACGGCGCCGTCACCGTCGAGGTGGACCAGCCCGGCAGCTACGCCCTGGCCGGCGCGGGACCACCGGCGCTACTGCCGGTGGCCGCCTGGCCCGAGTCCATCACCGTCAAGGGACCGTGGGCGGTGCAGTTCACCGGCCCGGCCGCACCGCAGCCGACCGAACTGCCCGAGTTGGTCTCGTGGAGCCGCCACCGCGACGCCGCGGTGCGCCACTTCGCCGGCCGCGGTACCTACCGGGGCACGGTCACGGTGCCCGACGAACTGCTGGCCCAGGACCTGCGCACCTGGCTCGACCTGGGCCGCGTGGAGGTGATGGCGCGTGTCCGCCTCAACGGCGCTGAGCTCGGCCTGCTCTGGCGCGCGCCCTACCGCGTGGAGCTGACCGGCCACCTGCGCGCGGGCGCCAACGAGCTGCAGGTGACCGTGGTGAACCAGTGGATCAACCGCCTGATCGGCGATGAGTCCCTGCCGGAGGACAGCCCCCGGCGCCGCGACGGCACCTGCGGCGCCTGGCCCGAGTGGGTCTACGGTGACGGCGCCAGTCCGACCGGTCGTACGACCTTCACCTCGTGGCGGCTGTGGCGCCAGACCGACGCGTTGGTGGACTCGGGTCTGCTCGGGCCGGTCACCGTGTCGGCGACGCGGCTGGTGCGGCCGTAGCGCGCGGTCTGCCACCCGCTGCTTGCTGAACCTGGCCGAACGCGGGTGGAGGAAACCCCACCGAACAGCGAACCGAGGGTACAGCAGGCCAGCGGACCACAGCATCCGCTCAGTGAAGCTGTGCCTCGGCGCCGGTGGAGATGCAGGGCGTGAATGGGGACTTCGGCTTCGATGTCTTCCTGAGCCACAGCAGTCGAGACAAGGCGGTGGTGCGACCACTGGCGGAGCGGTTGCGGGCCGACGGGTTGCACGTGTGGTTCGATGAGTGGGAGATCCAGCCCGGCGACAGCATCCCGGCCAGGATCGAGGAGGGCCTGGAGCACTCGCGCGTGCTGGTGCTCTGCATGTCGGCGCAGGCGTTCGGGTCGGACTGGGCACAACTGGAGGCTGGCACGTTCCGGTTTCGCGACCCGCTGAACAAGGAGCGCCGGTTCATCCCGCTGCGGCTCGACGACGCGCCGGTCAGGGGCTCGCTGGCGCAGTTCCTGTACCTGGACTGGCGGCCGGCACTTCGCGAGCAGGAATACGCCAAGCTCTTGGACGCCTGCCGCCCACTGCCGGGGGCTCCCACCGATGAGGAGCGACTGGCACGCGAACGATTCGTTGTGGACGTCATCTCGCTCGGCCACACCGGCGGCGTCAAGAGCGTTGCGTGGAGTCCCGACGGCCAACGCGCGCTCTCCGCGGCCAATGACCGAACCGTGCGGCTGTGGGAGGTGGAGTCGGGCCGCTGCCGGCGCGTGCTGGAAGGCCACACCGGCGGCGTCAGTAGCGTGGCGTGGAGTCGCGGCGGCCACCGCGCGCTCTCCGCGGCCGATGACCAGACCGTGCGGCTGTGGGACGTGGAGTCGGGCCGCTGCCTGCGCGTGCTGGCAGGCCACACCGGCGGCGTC
>CAZHGD010000125.1:8273-22301 GCA_964531735.1 uncultured Fimbriimonadaceae bacterium
ACCGTGCGGCTGTGGGACGTGGAGTCGGGCCGCTGCCTGCGCGTGCTCGAAGGCCACACCGGCGGGGTCAGTAGCGTGGCGTGGAGTCCCGACGGCCACCGCGCGCTCTCCGGAGCCACTGACCAGACCGTGCGGCTGTGGGACGTCGCGGATGGCCGCTGCCTGCGCGTGCTCGAAGGCCACAGCCGCGCTGTCTTGAGCGTGGCGTGGAGCCCCGACGGCCAACGCGCGCTCTCCGGGGCGGATGACCGGACCGTGCGGCTGTGGGAGATCGAGTCGGGTCGCTGCCTGCGCGTGCTCGCGGGCCACACCGACCCCGTCTTGAGCGTGGCGTGGAGTCCCGACGGCCAACGCGCGCTCTCCGCGGCCCTCAACGGCGTCATGCGCGTGTGGGATCTGTCGGATGTGGCCCTGGCGATGCCCCTCGCCCCGGAGCAAGTCGATTACACCAACGCCAAGGTCCTGCTCGTCGGCGAGAGCGGCGTGGGCAAGACGGGGCTGTCCAAACGACTGGCTTCCGATGACTGGGCACCCAGCGACTCGACCGTCGGTGCGTGGGCGACACAGTGGAAGCTGCCCGTGGCGTCCGGCCAGGGCGTCGAACGCGAAATCTGGCTCTGGGATTTCGGCGGCCAGGCCGACCAACGGCTGATTCACCAACTCTACATGGACGAGACGGCGCTGGCGGTGCTGGTTTTCGATGGCCAGAAGGAAGACCTGTTCGAAACGCTGGGCCAATGGGACCGCGATCTCTCGCGCGCCTCGCGCAGTGCGTTCGCCAAGCTGCTGGTCGCCGGGCGCGTGGATGCTGGCGGGTTGCGCGTCAGCCGCCGCGCGGTCGAGCAGTTTGCGGCGGAGCGCGGGTTCGGCGGCTTCCTGGAGACGAGCGCGAAGCAGAACCTGGGTTGCGACGAACTCAAGCAGGCCATCCTCGCCGGCATCAACTGGGACGAGCTGCCCTGCCGCACCACGGAGGTGCTGTTCCGGCGGCTCAAAGACGAGATCATCCGCCTCAAAGACGACGGCCGCGTGCTGCTGCGGTTCAACGAACTGCGCGCGACGCTGCAACTGCGGTTGGCGGAGCAGGCGCCCCGGTCCGGCCCGGCGACCGACGGTGCCGGCGAGGCGCCGGCCCTGCCCGACCGGTTCACCGACGAGCAGTTGACAGCGGTCTTGACGCTGCTGACCGGTCCCGGAGTGGTCTGGGAGTTGGCGTTCGGCAGTTGGGTGCTGCTCCAGCCGGAGCGCATCAACGCCTACGCGCAGGCCGTGATCCGGACGTTGCAGACCGACGAGCATGAGCGCGGCTGCCTGATGGAAGAGCAGGTCCTGAAGGGCGACTTGGCGTACGAATCCTCGCTGCCGCGGCTGGCTGGAGACGAGGAACGGTTCGTGCTGCTGGCCATGCACCAGACGCTGGTGGAGCGCGGCCTGTGCCTGCGGCAGTCGACCGACCAGGGCAACCTGCTGGTCTTTCCTAGCTACTACCGCCGCGAGCGGCCGGACCTCGTCGATCACCCGGCGGTGTTGGTCAACTACCGGTTCACGGGCTTCCTGGACGAGATCTATGCCACGCTGGTGGTGCGGCTGCACCACACCGAGCCATTCGAGCAGGACCAGCTCTGGCGCGACGCCGCCGACTTCCGGACGAGCACGGGCAAGCAGCTCGGCGTGAAGCTGACCCGGCGCGCGCCGGGCGTGGGCGAACTGGAGGTGTACTTCGATCCGACGGTGGCGATGGCGGAGAAGATCATCTTCAGCAAGTACGTCCACACCCACCTGTTGCAGCACGCGCAGGACGTGGAACGGTTGCGTCATTATGTCTGCCCGCGGTGCGGCACGCCGGTGGGCAATCGCGAAGTGGCCATGAAGCGGCTGAACGACTGGCTGCAGGGCCGGCCGCCGCAGCCCGAAGCGAGAAGCTGGTTCAGGTTCCGGCGGTCGGCAGAGCCGCCGAGTATCGTCTGTGCGGCTTGCGAGCAGCGTCTGCCGCTGTGGGATGAGCTGGAGCAGTGCTTCGCCAGTCCGGAGATTCAGCAGCGGGTGCGCGACCTGCAAGCGGCCGCGGCGATTGTGCTGGACAACGAAAGCAAGGAGCGCGTGCTGGTCGGCGAGGTGATCTCCACGGTGGCGTTGGCGGGCCAACTCAGCCGCGAGTTCAACGTGAGCGACCACGGCATCGACCTGGAGATCGAGTTCAAGGACGATGTCGGCGAGGCCACGGGCGCGAAGCTCTACCTGCAACTCAAATCAGGTGACTCGTACCTGCGCGAGCGCCAGCGCGACGGCGCGGAGATCTTCACCATCAGGCACGAGCGGCACGCCCGTTACTGGATGGCGCAGGCATTCCCGGTGCTGCTGGTGATCCGGAACTCCGAGGGCGAAGTGCGCTGGATGGAAGTGCGCGACTGGCTGAAGCGCGAGAGCGACCACGGCAGCCGGCCGGTGCGCCAGATCGCCTTCGAGGGCGAGCGGTTCGACGTCATGAGTGTGCGCCGCTGGCGCGACAGAATCCTGTCAGGCCGGGCGTTGTAGGCTGCCCGAGGCCAGATCCGGCCGACGGTGCGCTGCGCCGCGCCGGTTGGCCCGCCTTGCGGCAGCCGATGGGCCGTTGGCGGGCAATAGCCCGCCCTACGCGCTGGGCGCTGACCCACCACCCGTCCCGGCAGGGAACCGCCCGCCGTTGTGCGAACCGGCCCGGCGGAGACCGTCGTGACCACGCTGTTCGCCGCTCTGCTGCTGCTGGCCCCCACGCCGCCGCGGGTCTATGCCCATGTGGTGCCTTGGCACCCGCCGTCGCACTCGCGGCCCGACCGGGCGCTGGACCTGGACGGCGGCGGCGAGGGCATGATCCGCGCCGCGCGCGCCGCCGGCGTCGATGGGTTCACCATCGACCTGGTCATCAGCGACCCGGCCGTCTGCCTCGGCATCCTGCGCGAGTACCTGACCGCCGCCGAGCGCGTCGGCGAGTTCACGGTCGGCCCGTGCCTCGACGTGGCCGGCGTCAAGGACCCGGCGGTGTGGACCCGCGTGCTGACCGGCTGGCACGAGCTGGCGGCGAGCCACCGCGGGGCGATGCGGCACGACGGCCGACTGGTGGTGTTCACCTTCGACGCGGCGGGTCTGAGCGCGGCGGCCTGGCGGCAGGTCAAGGCCGACTGCGCGCGCGCCGGCGCCGAGCCGCTGATCGTCGCCGAAGTGGAGGGCCTGCTGCGACAGGGCGCGCGCGCCGAGGCGACGGTGCGCGAGATGGTCGGCGCGCTCGACGCGGCCTACTTGTTCTCGCCGTTCCCCGAAGGCCAGCAGCGCCTGACCGCGCTACAACGCGGCTCGGGCCACGAGCACCCGGTCATCTACGCGCCGTCGCCGGGCTACTGGCGCGTCAACACCGGCGCGCTCAGCCGGGTGTTCGGCGGCACCGCCACCTGGCAGCAGACCTGGCAGGAGGCCCGCGCCGCCGGGGCCGAGTGGGCCGTGGTGACCACCTGGAACGACTACACCGAGAGCACGCACATCGAGCCGAGTCGCAACAACTCCGACCTGTTGGCGCGGTGGACCGCGGTGGAGGCTGCGCGGCTGAAGGGCACCGACGCGGTGGCCGCGGCCGGTCGGGCGACCTATTGGCTGACCGTGCCGCCCGAGCTGCCCGACGGCCCCGGTCGCGGTCCGCTGGAGGCCAATCCGCGGCGCGAGACGGTGTTCGAGGTGACGCGGATCGGCCCGCCCGGCCCGGCCGTCGAGGTGGTGGTGCGGTTGTCGGCACCCGACGGCGCGGTCGTCGAGCAGCGCCGGCTGAGCCTGCCCGGCGGCGAGCCGATCACTTGCGCCCGGTTCACCTGGGAGCCGTCCCGCACGTTGGGCGTGCCGTTCCTGCGGGCCGGCGCGGTGGTGGCCGGCGTGCAGGCCAGCTTGCCCATCCACGTCTGGCCGCGCCAGGTGGCCCACCGGTTCACCCTCGCGCCGCTGCGCGCCAAACTGGTGGCCACGCCGCCGGCCGCGCCGGTGCTGCGCCTGGCCGAGCGACGCCTGCAGGTGGAGCCGATCGCGCCGCCGGCGCCGGCCCGGGTGGACCTGCTGCACGACCTGACCCACCGGTCCGACCCGCGGTCGACCACCGGCGCCGTGGCGCGCGGGGCGGACCAACTGCCGGCCGGGCCGCCCGCCTGGGGCTTCTGGTCGGCCGCGCGGGTGGAACCGGGCGGCGCGGTGAGCTGGGCCGATCCGCTGTGGCTCGCGCCGCAGGGCGACCTGTTGCTACTGGCCCACTACCGCTTCGCCCATAGCGGCGACGATCAGTCGCCCTATCGCCGCACGGCGATCATCCACTCGCCGGCCGGGCTGCCGTGGCAGGCCGGGCAGCCGTGGCTGATCGAGCTGGCCGACGGCAGTCGCGCGCTACGCTGTGACAAGCAGGTCTGGGCCGAGCCGCCGGGCTCGTTCCTGCCCTTCGCCGGGCCGCTGACCGTGGCGCTGTGGTGCCGTCCCTCAGCGCCCGGCGGCATGTTGTTCGGCGATGTCGCCGCGCCGCTGCTGTTGTCGCTGGACAGGCTCACGCCGCGAGTGACGCGCTGCCTGGCCGGTGGCCGCTGGGTCACGGCCGCCGCGCCGCAGCCGGTGCCGCTGAACCGCTGGAGCCATGTCGCCGGCGTCTACGACGGCCGCGATCTGGTGCTCTACGTGGACGCGGTCGAAGTGGCGCGCACCCCGGCCGGCGCGGGTCTCGGCTCGGAGCGCATGGCCATCGGCCGCAACCCGTACGACGGCAGCAGCCCGTTCCACGGCCTGATCCGCGCGGTGATCATCCGCGGCGAGGCAGTCGGCCCCGGCGGCTTCGGCACGCCCGACCCGCGTCAGGCCCGGCCGGCGGAGCCGGTGCCGCGGTAGCCCCCATAGCACCCGAGGCCGGGCCGCCGAACCCGTGCCGGCGCCGAGCCCGACCTCGGGTGCGTGGACCCCCGCTAACCGCCTGACGCTGACAACTGCTTGAAGTCCACCCAGAAGTAGCGCGTCAGCGTGGTGTCGGTAGCCTTGCAGTGCTCGTCGGGTCCGCTGGCGTGGCGGTGCGAGTAGGTGTTCCAGACGCCCTGGCCCTGGCGGTAGGCGAACTTGACCCGGCGCGTCTCGCTGCCGCTGGTCCACCACCAGGACTGCACCTTCGGGTGCAGCGCCTTGCCGCCGGCGCCGCGGGCGATCTCCTGCGGCCAGCGCACGCTTTCCTTGCTGAGCCAACCGTTGTAGATGAACATCCTCTTCCAGTCGTAGTCGATCCGGGAGTGCATCCGGTTGGCGTCGTCCCCGTCGTCGGCGTTGTAGTCGACGTAGTAGAGCCACCAGCGGAAATCGACGCCGGGCCAGGTCTCGAGGCGGTATAGCCGCATGTCGAACTGCCGGGTCTCGGTGCTGGTCCAGGTCCGCCGCGCGTTGTTGACGTAGTAGTCCACGTCGAACGAGGTCTTGGTCTCCGTCGGGATGTCGCTGTAGCCGGCTTCGACGAAGCCCGGCACCCGGTCGCCGAAGTGCAGCCAGTCGCTGATCGCGCGGTGGGTGACCATCGTCGGCGCGCCGTCGCGCGACGAGTTGGCCTCGGCCACAGTCTCCAGCGTCACGCTCGAGGAACTGGTCAGATAGCCTTTGTCGCTGTCGTCTTTCCAGATCAGCGAGCCGCGGTTGTAGAAGCCCTGCTCCTGGGCGCCGTCGGCCACGATACAGCGCAGGAACTTCTTCTGGCCGCCGCTGCCCTGGATGAGCTGGACACGCATCGCGTTCTGGATGACGAAGTCCTGGCTCTTGCCATACGGCCACCAGACGTACTCGGGCCAGTTGAACACGTACTCCTTCTGCGTCACACCGGACGGTGGCGTGGCGCGCCCGGTGCTTCGCGCGCGGCCGGAGGCGGCGCTGATGGCGCTCTGCACCTGAGTCAATAACGTGGCCGCGTCGGTGACCGGCGGCGTGGTGACCGGTGGCACGGCCGGCTTGTCGTAGCCGTCGGGTAGCAGCTCCTGACGCGCACCGCCGCGGTCGGCCCGATCGGCCGGCTGCTGCACCCAGTTCTGCAGGTCGGTGGTGGTGGGCAACGCCGGTGGCTGCGAGCCGGCCCCGAGCGAGGTGATTGAGAACAGCGTGGTGGCTGCGTCGTCGGCACTCGCGCCGGGCACGGTGGTCGGGATGACCACGGCGATCTGGCTCTCGTCACCGACGCCGATGGCCGCGGCCATGGCGGCGCCGGCCAGTTCGGACGCCTGCGCTGCCGCGCCACCCACCGCGCCGGACAAGTAAGCCTGTAGCGCCGCGGAGTTCTCGAACACGAGCGGCGTGCCGGCGGCGATGGCGGCCTGGATCACGGCGTCCGAGGCGGCCCCCGACGCCGACAGTGATGCCAGATCGATGGCCAACGCGTACGAGCTGGCCACGGCCGCCCGCAGCGCGTCGGGCGAGAGCGTGTCGAGTGACCCTCGCGCGGTCAGACCGCGCTGGCCACCCAGGGCGGCCAGGATGGGCGAACCGATGGCGGTGGCCGCAGCCAGCGGTCCCACCCGCCCGCCGGTAGCCGGCGCCTCGGTGGTGCCACAGGCGGTCAAGCCGAACAGGAGCGGCGCCCATAGAGCAGCGCGAGCGAAGCGGCGTCGTGACATGGTCGATCTGCCTCCGGTGGGCCGTCACCCGGGTTGGGCGCGCCACCGCGGGCAGTCTACCGAACGCAGTCTCACAGAACTCCCACAAGCAGATTCAGGTGCCGGCCGGGCGGCCCGCGTCGGCGGCCGACCAGCCGGCTGACCAGGCCGCCAGGTAGGCCGGCTCTCCGAGTGAAGCTGCCAGGACCTCACGGAGCGACGCCAGGTCCGGCGCCGTGGCCGGCTCGACCAGGTGGCGGTCATGGCGCCGGCGCGCCGCCGACGCCAGACGGCGCACCGCCAGAGCCGGCTGGCCGGACGCGGCGTCCAGCCTGGCGAGGGTCTCCAGTGCCCGGGTCTCTACGCCGACCTGCAGAGCCGCGGTGGCCAGTCGCAGCGCCTCCTCCAGGTACCGCCGGGCCTCGATAGGCTGCGCCTGTCGGGCAGCCACGTCACCCAGGACCACCAGGGCTTCGGCGACTCCCGCGGCGTCACCGATGGCGCGGAGTGCAGCCAACGATTGCTCGGCCCCGCGGCGCGCGTCGTCCAGTCGGCCATCCTGCACGTCGAGCCGCCCGTAGATCAGCCCCCGGGTGGCTAGAGCCGGCCGGTCACCGACCACGTCGAGCCGAGCGAACGCTTCGTCGTAGTGGGCCCGCGCCAAACCGGTGTCGCCCTCCCATTCGGCCACGCGGGCCAGCATCAGCAACGCCTGCGCCACGCTACGCTCACCGCCCACGGCACGCCAGACGGCCAGGGCTCGGTCGGCGTAGTGGTGCGCCGTCGCCAGGTCGGCGCGTTGCAGCGCCACGTTGGCCAGGCCGCCACAGGCCTGGGCCAGACTATGCGACGGGTGATCCTCGCCGGTGATGGCCAGGCACTGTCGGTAGCAGTGCTCGGCGTCGGTCAGGCGGCCGGTGGCCTGGGCGATGCCCCCGAGGCTGTACCAGGCGTTGCGGACCCGCGCCCGGTCGCCCATCGCCTCCGCCAGCGCGCGGCAGGCTTCGAACCCGGCTACGGCAGCAGCGTTGTCGCCCAGCTTGTGCGACAGCCAAGCCACTTGGCGCGAGCAGGCCAGTCGCCGCGTCACCTCACTGGCCGGCAGGCCCTCGGCGGCGTCCTGCGCGGCGCGGAGGCCCTCGCGCCAGTGGCCGCGCACGTCGTAGAAGTGGCCCAGGGCGGTCGCCAGGTCAGCAGCCAACAGCGGCTGCTCCTCGAGCGCCCAGGTGATGGCGGCGCGCAGGTTGGCCAACTCCTCCTCCACGCGCGCGAACCACTCTTCCTCGCCGGGCCGGTCCATCCCGGCCGCGGCGGCCGCCGCCAACTGGTGGTAGTGCCGCCCATGCGCCGCGCGCAAGCGCCGCCGCTGCGCATCGTCGAGCACACCCCAGGCGAACTCGCGCAACGCTTCGAGCATCGTGAAGCGCACACCGCCGCGATCGTGGCACGAGGTGATCAGCGCGGCGTCGCGCAGCCGGGCCAGGTCATCAGCGGCTGACGGCTCGTCGCAGACCTGCTCGGCGCCGGTCAGCGACCAGCCGCCGCGGAACACCGCCAACCGGCAACAGAACTCGCGCAGCCGCGGGGGCAGCAACTCGAAGCTGTCGGCCAGCACGCGGCGGAGTGAGCGGTGGCGTTCAGGCCACTGCGCGTCGTCGGTCGCCAGCACCTCGAAGCGGTCGCCCAGACGCTCCAGGACCTGCCGCGGCGACAGACTGGCCAGGCGCCCGGCGGCCAACTCGAGTGCCAACGGCACACCTTCCACCGCGCGGCACAAGGCAGCGACTTCCGCCGCGTTGGTCTCGCTCAGTCGGAAGTCCGGCACCACGGCCTGCGCGCGGTCCACCAACAGCGCCACGCTCGGCACTGCCGCCAGGTCGGTCGCGGCCGTCTCGCCGGGCGTCGGCAACGGCCGCAGGAACAGATCCTGCTCGCCGGGCAGCTCCAGCCGGCAGCGTGAGGTGACCAGACAGCGCAGGTCGGACACCTGCGCGAGCAGGTCGGCCAACCACGTGGCAGCCGTCGGCAGCAGGTGCTCCACGTTGTCGAGGATGAGCAGGCCCGGCTGGCGTCCGAGCGCCGCGGCCGCCTGCGCCAAGGCCGGTTCGCCCGCCTGGTCGCGCAACTGCAGGACGCGCAGCAGGGCCGCAGTCAGCAGGTGCGGGGTCACCAACTCGGCGAGCGGCAGGTACCAGACGGCGCCGCCGAACGACCTGGCCAACCGATGCCCGGCTTCGAGCGCCAACCGCGTCTTGCCGCTGCCGCCTGGCCCGACAATGGCCACCACGCGAGCCGTGCCGGTCGTACACCGTGAGACCAACTCGGCCAACTCGGTCTCGCGGCCGAAGAACCGGCTGAGCGGCCGAGGCAGTCGCGTCGCCTGTCCGACGAGGGCCACGGGCGGCGGGAAGTCACGCCGCGGCAAGCCGACTCCGGTGACCTGGAACAGGTGCTCGGCCCGGAGCGACGGGCCGAGCCGGTAGAGGCCCAGATCGTCGAGCCGCAGGCGCGGATCGTGGTCGTCCAGTCCGAGCGCGGCGGCGCGCTCCGAGCATAGCGTCTGGCCCGGCCAGGCGGCCGCCAACAGCCGCGTGGCGCGGTCCCAGAACGCCGTGTCGACCAGCCCGTCGGGCGCCTCGACCACACCCGTGTCGACCGCGATGCGGCCGTCGCCGACGGCCTCGCCGCCTTCGAGCCGCGCCACCAGAGCGCAGACGAGGGCGTCCTCGGCCGAGCGAAACGCCGCAGCCAGCGGCGCCGTCGCGGGCAGCAAGACACCGCGGTACCGCCGAACAACCGGCTCGGAGACGACCTCGGCGCCCTCGGCGAGCAGGAGCGTCACCGTTCCGGTGGGCACTGCCACAGCGCGGCACGGCTCGGTGGCCGCCTGCACCTGCTCCGCACCGTGCAGTCGGCCAACCAGCGCCCGCGACTCGGCGCTCGGCTCGCAGGCGAGTTCGGCCGCCAACACGCGCTCCAGTTCGCGGAAGCGCCGCTGGGCCAGGCTGGGCTGCCCGGCCGCCAGGTGCAGCCGCATCAGCAGTTGGTAGCTCGACTCGCGCAACGGATCGACCGCCAGGCCGCGGCAGGCGTAGTCGATGGCGCGCACCAGGTCGCCCGCGGCCTCCAGATGCTTGACCAACAGCTCGAGGGCCGCGGCGAACCGCTCGTTGGCGCGTGTCTGCTCGGCGAGCACCCAGCCGTCGCAGTAGTCGGCCAACGGCGAGCCACGGTACAGGTCGACGGCGGCCATCAGGTCGGGTAGCGGGTCGGCCGCCCGCGCGGCCGCGTCCAGGCGCGCATCGAACTGCGCCAAGTCGGTGGTCACGCAGTCGGCGTTCAGCGCCACCGTGCCGCGGTTGGCCAGGATCAGGCCCTGGCCGGTCTCCTCGGTCGAGCGCAGCTCGCGGCGGAGCGACCAGAGCGCCGTACTGAGGCTGTTGCGGCCGGCATCCGCAGGGCAGCCGGGCCACAGCGCGTCAATCAGCACCTCGCGCGCCAAGGCGCGACCCGGCTGGAGCGCCAGGAGTCCGAGCAAGGCGCCAGTCTGGCGAGTGCGGAAACGGTCGACCACCCAGCCGTCACCAACGGCCCGGAGGCGGCCCAGCACCTCGACTCGCGCAGACGTACCCAAGCGTCGTTCCTGCTGTCGGCGCACGCTGGGCCATTCGTGCCGGCCGCCCGGCCTCCTGCCACGCGCTCGTCTGGCAGCTTCCTGGTACACTCGCTGGCAAGACCTTGGAGAGGTGTCGACCCGTGACTCCCAGCGACAAGCAGTACCTGGCCATTGTCCAGTGCGATATCGTCATGGAGCGCTGCTCCGGCTGCCTGTGCGAGATGGCGCTGCACCAGCGCACCGGCGGTTTTGCCATCTACCCGGCCGAGCAGCCGCTGCGGACCGTGATGCTGACCTGCGGCGGCTGCTGTGGCCGGGCGCTGCAACGCAAGCTGCTGCACCTCTGCCACCAACTCGAGCAGCGCGAGGGCCTCGGCCGCGGCGCCGTCGCGGTACACCTGGCCACCTGCATCAGCAAGGAGAGCTTCCATGGCCCGGCCTGCCCGCACCTCGACTACCTGAAGGTGCTGGTCTCGCGCCTCGGCCTCGACCTGGTCGAGGATACGCACCTCTCGGCCAAGTCGCAGGCACTTCGCGAGGCCGGCGTCTACGCGGAGTAGCCGGGCTCGGAAGGTACGGTCACGCGTCCGGCGAAGCTCGCCGAGGCGCGTCGGGGGCCGGTGGAGGCTGACGGTGGGGACAGAGGCGGTGGTCCTGGTCCGGACCGATGGCGTCGTCCTGGAGCTGCCCCAGGGCGAGGTCCTGCTGGGCCGCGCCCACGACGCCGGCGTGGTGATCGGCCAGCCCGAGGCGTCCTGGCACCACGCGCGCCTGACCATGGCGCCAACCGGCATCTGGCTGGAGGACCTGCAGAGCACCAACGGCACCTGGCTCAACGGCCACCAACTGACCCCGCACGAGCCGGTGCAGTTGCAGCCGGGCGATCAGGTCCAGATCGCCGACTGGTCGGCGGTCTGCCGCGCCGGCCTGGCCCAGGTGCCGCTGCCGGCGCGGGGCGCCACGGTGACCATCGGCCGCGCCCTGGACGCCGACGTCTGTCTGGCCGATCCGCAGGTGTCCTGGCAGCACGCGCGCCTGTCGTGGCAAGGCGAGCACCTGATCATCGAGGACCTGGGCAGCACCAACGGCACCTTCGTCAACGAGCGCCGCGTCCGGCGCTGCGCCATCACCACGGCCGACCGGTTGGTCATCGCCCGGCGCCCGGTCCAACTGGCCGGCGCCGCAGCGCCGTCGGTGGCCGTAGGCGCGCCGCTCCTGGAAGCGCGCGGGCTGTGGCGCATTGTGCCTGACGCTCGCGCGCCAGGCGGCTTCAAGGCCATCCTGCAGAACGGCTCCGCGTCGTTGCAGTCGGGCCGGCTGGTCAGTGTGGTCGGGCCGTCGGGCGCCGGCAAGACGACCTTCTGCAACGCCATGGTCGGCTACTCGCCCGCCGACGTCGGCCAGATCCTGTTCCGCGGCATGGACGTGACCGGCGCACCCGAGATCTTGCACGCGGGCCTGGGCTATGTGTCGCAGGGCAACTCGGTCCACGGCGAACTGACCGTCCAGCAGGTCATGTCGTACGCCGCCGAGTTGCGTCTACCGCCGGACACGCCGCTGGCCATGCGCGAGCAGCGCATTCAGGACATCCTCGCCACGCTCAACCTGAGCCACCGGCTCGACACGCAGGTCCGGCAGCTCTCCGGTGGCGAGCAGCGGCGCATCAACATCGCGGTGGAGTTGCTGACCGAGCCGGACGTGCTGGTGCTGGACGAGCCCACCTCGGGCCTCGACCCGTGTACCGAACTCGAAGTGCTGGAGCACCTGCGGCAACTGGCCACCCGTGACCGAGTGGTGCTGGTGATCACGCACTCCATCGAGATCATGGAGCACTCCGACGAGCTGATCGTCGTCGCCGGCGGCGGGCGCGTGTACTACCACGGGCCGCCGCAGCAGGCGTTGGTGCAGTTCCAGGCCGACCACTTGCGGCGGCTGTGCGACAAGCAGCACATGAGCCGGTTCGAGCCGACCTCGCCGCCGGCGCTGCCAGGCCCGCCGGTCTTCGGTGGCCAGCCGCTGCCGCGAGCGAACAGCGGCCTGATGCGCCAGTTCGCCATTCTGATGCGCCGCTATCTGGCCTGCCTGGCGGCCGACAAGGCCAACCGCAACCTGCTGCTGTTGCAGGGCCCGCTGCTGGGCGCCGTGTTCGGCGTCGTGTTCTGCGGGCGCGTGTTCGGGGCACCCGAAGGGCACTCGCCCACGTGCACCGGCAACGCCGTGCGCGTGTTGCTGGCCCTGGCGCTGGCCGGTGTGATGTGCGGGCTGATGAACGCGGCCCGCGAGATCGTCAAGGAGCGCTTCGTGCTCCAGCGCGAGCGGCTCGGCGTGGTCCGCTTCGGGCCCTACCTGGCCAGCAAGCTGATCGTCCTCGGCCTGCTGGCGCTGCTCCAGATCTCGCTGATCATCTGTGTGGCCGGGCCGGCGGTGTACCTGTCAGCCGAGTACTGGCCGGCGGTCATCCTGATCGTCTGGGGCGGCGGCATGGTCGCCACGGCGATGGGGCTGGGCATCTCCGGGGCCGTGCGCAGCACCGACCAGGCGATGACCTTCGCCGCCACCCTGATTATCTGCCAGGTGGTGCTGTCCGGTGGCCTGCGCGACCTGGCCGAACTGGAACGGCAGAGCAAGCTCTTGTATGGTGTGCTCGAGGTCGGCTCCTGGCTGACCGGCATGTACTGGAGCCTGGGCGGCGCCTGCGGCTGGCTCGACGTGCGCAAGCTGATGGGCGATGCGCACATCCCGGCGAGCATGATCCCGGGCATCGCCAACACCAAGGCCGAGACGGCCATCTGGGCGTTGGTGGGCCTGTACTGGCTGTGGGCCGCCATCAGCTACGGTCTGGGCCTGCTGGCCTGGAACAAGGCGGACCGCTAGCGCTTCTACGGTCCAAAGCAGGCGGAGGAATCACCAGGGGCGGCGGCCAAGTAGGTGGGTGTTCGGCGTCGGCCGGGTGCGGCGGTGACGTGGGTGTCTGGGAGATAGGGCATGAAACGGTACGGGCTGCTGGCCGCGTGGTGCTTCCTGGTCTGCCCGGCAGCGCTCTGGGCACAGGCCGCGCCGCCTGACCCGACCATGCCGAAGCGCATTTGGCTGACGCAGGACAGCCTCAGCAAGAACGTCAACAACCTGGTCATGGTCGAAGGCGTGGCCGGGGCACTGATTGCCGACGCCGCCACCAGCACCGTGGTCTACCGCCTCAGCGACGACTACAACAACGCGGTTCGCGTGCGCTGCCCGCGCAACCAGCAGCCGGCGCTCTATCACCGCTATCGCGTTGTCGGCACGGTGATCAAGGTCTCCGACGACACCTACGAGATCAGCGAACAGACCGACCAGCGCGTGCTGGCACCGACCAAGACGCGCGACACCAAGCCGAAGTCCGAAGAGCCGCCGCCGGTGCGCAGTGACAAGGACAAAGACAAGGACAAGAGCAAGGACAAGGAGAGCACCGACAAGCCGAAGGACAGCAGCGAGGAAGACAAATCGAGCGACGACAGCAGCGACTCCGACAAGAAGTGGAAGACGCGCCTGCTGATCATCGGCGGCGGACTGATCGCCATGGCGCTGCTGCTGCTGGTGATCATGGCGACGCAGCAGTCATCGGCCCGTGCGCGCGAGGCGGCCATTCGCGAGCGCATGGCCGCGGCGCCGCCGCCGGCGGCCGCACCGATCACGCCGCCCACACCGCCGGTACCCCTCACGCCGCCGGTCGGCCCTTCGAGCCGGCCCCCGACGGTGCTGGATGAGACCGAGCGCGCCGGCGGACACGGGGCCGCGCAGACCAAGGTGCCGGGCGGC
>CAZHGD010000126.1:0-22099 GCA_964531735.1 uncultured Fimbriimonadaceae bacterium
CCGATCGCGAGCCCGCGCCGTACCTGGCGTTACTGGGCCAGGCGCGCTCGTGCGCGGCGGCGGCGGCCTGGGACTTCGCCGCCGACCATGAAGACCGCGGCGCGGCGCGGCTGGCGCGGGCCGCCGAACTCTACGTCCGCGCCGCGGACTACGCCCGCCGCGCGCCGGCCCGCGTCATGCCGACCACCCCGGCGGCCGACCTGCACCCCTACGTGACGTTCTCGGAAGGGGCCAACGCCAGGCTGGCCTGGCTGGGCTTCGACACGGGGCATCTCTGGGTGCCGTGGGGGCACCACTTCGAGCAGCTCGAGACCGAGCGGCAGCGCGGGCAGTGGAACTTCGCCGTTCCGGACCGGATGTTCGCCGAGGCGGCCGCGGCGCCGATGAGGCTCATTCCGCTGCTCGACTTCGCGCCGCCGCGCTGGTGGCAGCAGCAGTTCGAGCCGCAGCGGGACGCGCCGAACGCCCCGCCCGGCTCCACCGGCGATGACCGGCTGGTCTCGCCGGCGCTGCTCGGCCGCGTGCCGCCGCACATGCAGGCGTTTGGCGAGTACATCAAGCAGATCGCCGGGCGCTATGCCAAGGCCGAGATCCTCGCCTGGTCAGTGCGCAACGAGCCGGCCTACTACACACGGGGCGGCCTCAACGGCCCGCTGATGCGCGAGGCGTTCGACCGCTGGGTTCGCGGCCGGTACGCCGACATCGCCGCACTCAACGCCGTCTGGGGCACCCGCTACACCAGCTTCGAGACGCTCGACCCACCGCGCAAGTGGGACGACAACCAGGCCGCCTGGTACGACCTGATGACCTTCAAGGCCGAGTGCCTGAACGGTGAACTGAGCTGGGAGGCCGACCTGGCCCAGCAGGCCAGCGGTCTCAAGCGCAGCGGGGCCAAGTTCGTGGCGGCCTGCTCCGGCCCGGGCGCAGCGCGGTCGGGCTTCGGGGTCGATCCCTGGCTGACCGCGGGCGCGCAGCGCGGGGTGGCCTTCTGCGACCTCTACCTGGACGACCCGGCCGAAGCCGCCTTGCGCGCGGCGGAGCTGTCCTGGGGCGCCGGTGGGGTGCCGGTCATCTCCTGCGAGACCGGCCCGAATGCGCGCCCCGCCAGGCGCGAGTTCCGCTACCACTACCTGCCGGACCGCCGGGCGCGCTCCTATCCCTGGATGCTGCTCCAGTATGGCCTGTATGGCACGCACTACTGGTGCTGGGCCACCGCCGACGAGTACGGCTGCCTCGACTGGGACGGCACGCTGAGCGACTACGGCCTGGAGGCGGCGCTGGCCAACCGCGAGCAGCAGGCGGCGCGGCCGGCGCTGGCCGGCCTGCTGCCGCGCGTCGATGTGGGGCTGGTCTACCCGCGCGCCAGCTTCCTGCAAGGTGAGCGCTGGGTGGTGACCGCCTACGAGCGCGCCTACGCCGAACTGACCCGCGCGGGCTACCAGGTCCGGCTGATCGCGCCGTCGGACTTCGACCGCGCCGCGCCGGCGGTCAAGCACCTGGTGTTGCCGCCCGCGCCGTACGTCGAGGCCAGCCTCGCCACCGGGCTGGCACGCTACGTGGCGGCCGGCGGCACGTTGTTCATGTGTGGCCAGCCGGGCGGCGCCGACGAGTACGCCCGGCTGCGACCGGGCGGCCTGAGCGGCCTGGGCGGGTCGCGCGTGCAGCGCCTGGACTGGTCGGGCCAACCGGCCACGGGTGCTGAACTGCTCCCGGCGGCGCTGGCGCGGGCGGGTGCGCCACGGTCGCTCTCAGCGGCACCGGCCGGCGTCTACCAGCGTCTGCTGACCGGCCCGCGCGGCGAGTGCTACCTGGTGGTCAGCAACCTATCGGGTGCCGAGGCCACGTGGCAGGTTACGCTGCCCGGCGTGACGGGCCCGCGGCGCGCGTACCTGGACCTGCTGTCCGGCGACCCGGTGGCTGCGAGCGCGTCCGGCGCGACGCCGGTGCTGTCGCTGGCGGTGGAGGCGGACGGCGTGCGGCTGATCCGGGTGGACGCGGAGGGATAGAGCCGGCCGTGGACGCGAACAACCGGCGCGTTCGGCGAACGCGCCATACCCACGGGCAGCCGCGTCCGTGAGTGTGCCCGCTCCAGCTTCCCGTGGGACCGGCGTCTCGCCGGTCTGGTGGCGCGAGGCAGGCGGCAGGCGGAGCGCGTCCACCATGGGCCGGCCACACGGCCACCCGCCCTGGGGCCGAAGCGTGCCGGGAGACCGACCGGCGAGACGCCGGTCCCACGAGCGAAGGCACATGCACACACGACGCGACCTGCGCCGGCCGTGAGGCACGGACCCATAGGCCGGGCCGGCGCGCCGGCCCGGCCGTCCGGTACCACGGCCTCCCTGCCCGCGAAGGACTCCCGCTCGCGGCGGCGCAACTTCGCATCAGGTGGAGCACGCCATGTCGCTCGTCTGTTCGCTCTTGCTGCCCGCGCTGGCTCTCGCCGCGCCGACGTTCGACGCTCAGCCCGACGGCCGCGGGGTGGTGCCCGCCGTCACCGTGGGCGGTCAGACCTTCGTGGCCGACTTGGCGGTGGCGCTGACCGCGCCGGGCTGGAACGGCACGCGCGGCAGTCAGCGGTCGCTCAAGGCCGCGGACGTGCGGTCGTCGCGGCAGGGCGACGCCACGGTCTACGAGGCCCGGCTCGACCACGCCACTTGGCGCACTCGGCTGCGACTGACCGTGCGCCCGGTGCCGGATGGGCTGCGGCTGGAGTACGAGTTGACACCGGAAGTCGACGTGGCGGTGGAGAACCTGCTGCTGATGGGCGGCGTGCCCGTGGCGACCCATGCCGGGGTCACCCGGCACGTGACCGTGGCCGAGGACGTGCGCACCGGCGTGTTGCCGAAGGAGCTGAACGCGCCGGCCTATGCCTTCCTCGGCGGCCAGGGCTGCGACTGGCTGGCGCTGGTCGGCACCGACGGCCGGGCGTTGCGGTTGCAGCCCGAAGGGCTGACGCTGGGGATGCAGGATGATCGCAAGTTCGGCAGCAGCGTGTTTGCGATCCACGCCGTCTGCGGCGGCGCGCGCACGCTGGTCGCCGGTGAGCCGGTGCGGTTCGCGCTGACGCTGACGGCCACCACCGCCGAGGCCGTCGACCAGGCGGCTCGAGCCGCGGCGCAGAACACGCTGGCCGGGCTGGCGCTGACCTCGCGTGCGGCGTTGCGCGCCGGCGCGGTGAAGGTCGACCGCGAGCGCGTGGGCGTGTTCGAGCGCGTCGAGCTCACCGCCGACCTGGACGCCACCTACGACAACCCGTTCGATCCGGACGACATCGACGTCACCGCCGAGGTGACCGGACCGGCGGGCGCGGTGCAACGCGTGCCGGGGTTCTTCTTCGTGCCGTTCCAGGTCACCGAGCGATCGGGCCGCGAGCGGCTGCGGGTGGCTGGGCCGGCGAGCTGGCGGGTGCGCTACACGCCGACGGTGGCCGGACGGCACCGCGTGGTGGTGCGGGTCAAGGACCGTAGCGGCACGGCGGCCTGCGCGCCGGTGAGCTTCGAGGCGACACCGTCCGAGCGGCCGGGGTTCGTGCGGACCAGCGCCGCATCGCCGAGCTACTTCCGCTTCGACTCCGGACGGAGCTACTTCGCCGTGGGCCTGAACGTCTGCTGGGCCGGCGGCGCCACGCCCATCCGCGACTACACCGACTGGTTCGCGGGTCTGTCCGGCAGCGGCGGCAACTGGGCGCGGCTGTGGCTGGCCAACAATGAGAAGGGCCTCGAATGGATGCCGCCGCCGACGGCCAAAGCCGGGCGCGGCACCTATCTGGGGCTCGGTCGCTACGCGCTGGACAACTCGTGGCGGCTGGACCGCATCGTCGAGGTGGCCGAGCAGCGCGGCGTGCAGCTCATGTTCTGCCTGGGCACCTACGGCGAGTTGCTGGCTGAGGCCGGCTACTTCAACGAAGGCATGTGGGTCAGCAACCCGTACAACCAGGCCAACGGCGGGCCGTGCGCCAAGCCGACCGACTTCTTCACCAACCCGGCCGCGCGCAAGCTGTACCAGCGGCGCCTGCGCTACCTGGTGGCGCGCTGGGGGTACAGTCCGAACCTGTTCGCCTGGGAGTTCTGGAACGAGTACACCGCGCCGGCGCCGTGGGTCAAGGAGATGGCCGCCTGGCTGAAGGCCAACGACCCGAACCGGCACCTGGTCAGCAACACCTACGGCACGCCCGAGGTCTGGCGGCTGCCCGAGGTGGACTTCACCATGACCCACCACTACGGCGACACCGGCAATGTGCCCGACTTCAGCGAGCAGTTCGCCGGCAGCGCCCGGGCGCACCGGCAGTTCGGCAAGCCGTACCTGGTGGCCGAGTTCGGCATCGACTGGCGCACCTCGGACAGCCGCTATGACCCCAAGGGCACCGCGCGCAACCTGCACAACGGTCTGTGGAGCTGCCTCATGTCGGGCAGCGCCGGCACCGGCATGTTGTGGTACTGGGACGACTACGTCGGCGGCAAGAAGCTGTGGGGCCAGTTTGCCCCGCTGGCGCGGTTCGCCGCGGGCCTCGACTTCGCCCGGACGCGGTTCGAGCCGCTGACCGGCGTGCTGGTGCGCGGCCGCGGCGACGAGCCGGAGCGGTTCAGCGACCTCGACATCGCGCCGGGCGTCGGCTGGGGCCGCGCGCCGGGCGATGTCTACACGCCGCGGCCCGACGGCAAGGTGGAGGGCGGTCCGGTCGCCAGCACCATCGGCAGCCCCGGTCGGGCCGACCCGAAGGAGCTGGCCAGCAGCCTGACCTTCCACCTGGAGCTGACCCAGCCGGGCAAGTTCATCGCGCGGCTCGGCACGGTCTCCTCGATGGCCCACTTGCAGATCCTGCTCGACGGCCAGGTGGTGGCCGACGAGGAGCTGAAGACCGGCCCGATGGGCCAGGGACCGTGGAAGGCGGCGCGCTACCAGGAGCGCTGGAAGATGTGGCAGTGCGACTACGACAAGCCGTATGAGGTCGCGGTGCCCGCGGGCCGGCACACGGTGGTCTTGAAGAACGTCGCCGGCGACTGGCTGATGTTCAGCGGCTACCGCCTGACCGGCTATCGCAGCAGCCGCTACCCCGAGGTGCAGGTCCTCGGCCTGCGCTCCGAGCGGCTGGCGGCGCTCTGGCTGCGGCACGAGCAGAGCACCTGGAAGACTGACCTGGAGGGACGCCAGCCGCCGGAGCTGCGCTCGTTGAGCGTCACGGTGCCGGGCCTGGCCAACGGATCCTGGCGCGTCGAATGGTGGGACACCGCCACCGGCCGCGCCACGCGTAGCGAGACGGTCGCCGCGACCGACGGCAAGCTGCTGCTGAGCGTGCCTTCACTGCTGCACGACGTGGCGGCCGTGCTGCGCCGCGAGGGCTGAGAGGAGCGGGTCGATGGGTCTCTTGAGCGCAACGGTGGCGGTGGCTGCCGGGCTGGTGGCCGCGGTGGTGCCGGTGGACGACTTCGCCGGTGGCCTGCCGCCGGCCTGGTCGTCGACCGTTCGCGGCGCGGAAGCGCTGACCATCGTGCCAGCCGACGGCGGTCGGGCGCTACGGGCGCGGTGGGCGTTCACCAGCGCCGACGGGGGCGACCGGATCTTCATCACCCGCGCGTTCAAGCCACCGCTGCCGCGGCGCGCCGTGACCGGCGTGCGGTTCCGTTACCTCTGGGACGGTGCGGCGCCGCCGCTGTCGGCCGAGCGCGGCTTCGTGGTGCGCTTGCGCACCAGCCCCACGGCGTTTGCCGACTATCCGGTGCCCGTGCCCGCCGGCGGCTGGCCCGTCGGCCGCTGGGTCGAGGTGACGTTGGCGACCAACGTGTTCGACGGCCGTCTGCGCAACGTCTACCGGCATCTCGCCGAGACCGAGCTGATCGAGCTGACCTTCCGCCTGGGCGCCCAGCCGGGCCAGACGGCGCAAGGCCACCTCCACCTGGCCGACATCACGCTGGACGTCAACGACCAGGCGGTCGACCGGCCGTATGCGCCTCAACCGAGTGCCCGCCCGCCGCACGCCGGCTTGCGAGTGCTCGACCTGAGTCACGGCGGCGACGGGTTCTACCGCATCGCCGCGGCGGCCCGCCGTCTCGACCCGCGGGCCGAGGTGATCGGCTCGCCGTTCCGCGGGCTGCACTTCCCGCTCTGGCGCTTCCCGCGCACGCGGGCCGAACTGCTTGGGTACGATGTCGTCTTCGTGGGCGATGTGGATCCTTGGGTGTTCACCGCCGAGCAGGTGCAGTGGCTGGCCGACGCAGTCCACAGCGGCGTCGGCCTGCTGGTCGGCAGCGGGCCGAACAGCTTCGGCGGCGCCGAGCGGCATCCGCCGGCCTGGCTGGCGTTGCTGCCGGTGGCCTACACCGTCGGCGCCAAGCCCGTCGCCGGCGGCGCGGTGCCCGCGGCCGCGGCGGCGCACGAACTGACCGCCGGCCTCGACGCGGCCCGACTGGGTCGCGTGGGGCAGGTGGCGGACCTGCGCGCGGGCGAAGGCGGGCAGACGCTGCTGACGGTCGGCGCGCGACCGCTGCTGGTGGCCGGGCAGCGTGGTGCCGGGCGGGTGGTGGTGCTGAACACCTGGGCGCAACCGGCGCCGCTCGATGACGGCGCGTTCCTCAACGGTCCGCTGTGGGAGCCGTTCGCCGCGCGGCTGCTGGCCTGGCTGGCTCAGCGGCCCTTGCCGGCGCTGCGGGCGCCGGTGCCGGCGCCCGCCGAGTGGTCGGCCGACGCGCAGTGGCTCTATGGCAAGCAGTGCTTCGCGCCCGGCTCGCCGTTCGGTGTGGTGGTGCAGCCGAAGGCACCGGCCGGCGCGAATGCGCGCCCGGCTCGCGTGATGGCGGTAATGCGCGCCGAGGGTGCCGAGGTGTGGCGGGCGGAGCAGCCGCTGGCCGACAGCGTGACACTGCCGGGCACGCTGCCCGAGTTGGCCGCTGGGCCGGTTGAGGTGACCGTGCAGCTCGACGGCCGGACAGCGGCGGTGCTGTCCGGCCAGATTGTCGATCGGCTACGGCGTCGCGACTTCTACCCGCTGATCACCATGCTGCCGACTGGTGGTGGCGGGCACCTGCTGCGGCCCGAGGACGTGGAGGCCTGGGTCGACGAGGTGGGCGCGCACGGGTTCAACACGGTGGCCGTGGGCGGTCTGGGCGCCAACACGACCGGCGCGCCGGGCACGGTGCTGCGCGGCCGGGCCGAGGCGCGTGCCGCGGCGGCGGGCCTGGCCTCCATTCTGGAGTACACCAACTTCGGCACGCATCCCGGCGAGCGGCCGTTTGCCGTCAGTCCGTTCGACCCGGCGGCGGCCGCCGCGCGCGCGAAGAAGCTCGCGGCCGGGCTGGAGCAGGCCCGCTACGTGCCGCGGCTGCTCAGCGTGAAGTACCGCGACGAGCCGACGGCGCACCCGGCGCACCTGGCCGACGCAACCACGCGCGCCGCGTTGTCGCGGCTGCTCGGACCACTGCCGGCCGAGACGCCGACGGCGCAGTCACCGGTGGCCGACCGCTACCGGTTCGGCCGTGCGCTCGGTGAGGTGGTGGCCGAGGACATTCGCCAGGCCAAGGCCCACAAGGACGCCTCCGGCGCGCCGTGGGACCTGGTGGTCACGTTCATGCACACCAGCTACGGCGGTTGCCGACCGCCGGCTTCGCTCGACGACGCCTGGCGCTGGGCGGCGCCGGCCGACCGGTTCGACTTCGACGTCTACCCGTACTTCTATCCGACCTCGCAGCGGCTGCGGTTCGTGCAAGCCGACTGGGGGCTGGCGGCCAGCCGCGTGATCAGCCGCGCGGCGAGCAAGCCGTGGGGCTTCTATGTGGAGTTGGACGACCGCAACTGGCCGTACCAGCAGAATCCGGCCGAAGCCAGTGCCGAGTGCGCCTTCACCGCGGTGGCCGCCGGCGCCGACTACCTCAACTCGTTCATCCTGACCGCCTTCGGCACCGGCACCGGTGGCCGGCCGGAGCGGTGGGCCAAGACCGGTGAAGCCATGCGCGCGATCCGGCGCCTTGGGCCGCTGCTCTGCCGCAGCCGGCGCGTCGCGGCGCGCGTGGGCGTGCTCTGGCCCGAGACGCAGGCGCTGGTCAACCGCGGTTACGAGCCGCCGATCTACACGCGGGCGCTGCTGGCCCAAGCCCTGGGCGACTGCGATGTGGTCCATGAGGACCTGCTGACCAAAGGCGCGCTGGAGCCGCTCGACGCGCTGGTCATCACCGGCGTGCAGCACTTGCGGCGCGACGTGTTCGAGCGCCTGCTCGCCTGGGTGGCGGCGGGCGGCTTCCTGGCCGTCGACCCGTTGCCCGTGGCCGACGAGCAGGGCCGCGAACTGGTCTGGCCGGCCGAGTTCAGCGAGAACCGCAACCTGCCGCAGTATGGCCAGGGACGCCTCTGGCGCTGTGGCATCGACCTGGAGGAGCGCCTGCGCCACGATGTGGAGGCGGACGACGGCGACTGGTCCGACAGCATCGGCAAGCTGCACGGGCAGTTCAGCCCGCTGCTGCGGCCGGCGCGCGGGGTCACCGCGCGGGTGACGGCGAACGCGGCGCAGAGCAGCGTCGGCATCCGGACCGCTGGCCGTGGCGCGATGGTCGTGGTGGTCAACCACGCCGCCGAGCCGCGGGAGGTGGTGGTGGAGACCAGCAACTGGCCGTTCCGGCCCGTCTGGGTAACCGATCTGCTGACCAACGAGGCGCTGCCCGGGCCGGCCGCCGACGGCACGCTGGTCCTGCGGCGCACGCTACCGGCCCGTTCGGGGTGGTTCGTCGGCGTCTACGCCGGCCGGCCCACAGCGGCCAAACTCGAAGTGCAGACGCCGAGGGTCAAGCGCGGTGAGCGGCTGCGCTACCGCGTGGCGCTGACCGACGGTGCCGGCCAGCTGGTGCCGGCGGCGTTCCTGGTCGACCTGACGGTGACCGGCCCGAACGGCCGCGCGCAGGCCCGCCTGGGCGGCGCCCGCGCCACCGACGACGGCCGCTGCGAGGTGGACGAGGTGATGCCGCTGAACGTGCCGCTGGGCCGCTGGCAGATCGAGGCCAGCGCGCCGCAGGCGGGCCTGAGCGCCCGCAGCACGTTCGACGTGGGCGCCGCCGAGCGCTGATCAGAACCGGTAGATGTCGAGCTGCGTCGGGCAGGTGCCCTCATGGGACACATGCGGCGCCGCGTACACCTCTGCCAGCGGCATCTCGTCGGGCACCGGCGCGGGCAGCGTCTCCACCCGCGCCACGATGGGCAGCGCGAGCTTCAGCGGCGGCACCAGGCGGCCACGCCGCACCGCCTCGGCGGCGCCCTCGCGGATCAGCTCGCGGGTCTTCTCGGGCGCCAGGAAGCGCCCGCAGTGGCGGCTGTAGCCGTACTTGACCGGCACCGTGACGCAATGCTCGCCGAAGAACGCCGTCGCCTCGCGGCAGGCCGCCGCGTCGCCGCTCACGAACACGTTCGGAATATCGTAATGGCCGAAGACCAGGCCACCTTGCCCGAGTTCGCCGGTCTCGCGGCCGTGGTACCAGTAGCGGGCGTCATTGGCGTGACTCTGCGTGTGGTTCAGAATGCCGTCCGGCGTGCGGCACATCGAGTGGGCGCCGATCTGCATGCCGACATCGAAGCCGTCGTCCAGGCCCCAGCCGGTGGGGAACCCGCGGCCGCACAGGTACTCTGCCCCCGGGTGCATCAGCTCGGGCACGAAGTTCATCGGCACGCCGTGGCCGTCGAGCACCACGACGCGGGTCGCGCCGCCGTCGAGACAGCCCTGCACCGCGGCGTTGATGTCGCTCATCAGCAGCCGCTGCGCGGCGGCGTACCGGTTGGCGTCGAGCGTGGGCACGACCTGCTCCCACAGTGCGACGCCGGTGATGCCCTCGAAATCGGTGATGATGTAGACGCGCATGGCGAACTCCACAGGTTGGCGCTGCGCGTTTCGCCGGTCCGGTAGGATTCCTCTCGCACCGCGCGCGGCCCGGAGGAGCCGGCCGGCGCGCAGACAAGACCCTCGGCGGTCGGGCCGTTCGAGAGACGCGCCATGCACTACCTCGCACTCTTCCTTGCCCTCGCCGCGCCGACCGACCTGGCCCGTCTGCCCGGTGTCCAGGTGGTGGTCGACAGCCGCCACCGCGACCGCTGGGGCCTCGACGTGTGCCGCCCGGAGGCGGTACTCGACGGCCGGGCGGCCGACGCCTATCGCGATGCCTGGGCTTCGGACAACTGGGAAGTGACCCACACGCTGGCGCTGGTCTTCCCGCGCGCGGTGTCGGTCACCAGCGTGGGTCTCCAGTGGCCGATGGTCAACGGTGCACCGGCCACGCCGCGGGCGTGCCGCGTCGAGGGTCTGGTGGCCGGTGGCTGGCGCGAACTGGCGGCGCTGTCGGGTCGGGCGGCCGAGGCCCAGACCACACTGCCCGTGACCGGCGACCGCGTGCAGGGCATTCGTCTGGTGCAGCCGCCGGACGGGGCCGCGGCCAACGCCGACCGGCGCCTCTGGGTGGCTGAGGTGAGCGTCACCGGCACGCCGGTCGAGCCGGTGGAGGTGGTCGCCGCGCCGGCGCTGGCGCAGCGGTTGCGCACCGAGTTGGCGGCCCAACGTCGCCGCGAGGACGACGCTCGCACCGCGCCCATCGTGGCGCGCGCCATGGCCCCGCGCAAGACCAAGGGCCTGCTGGGCCCGATACGCGCCGCCGACGTGGTGCGGGCCCGGCGGCTGGTGGCCACCAAGCCCTGGGCCACAGCGGCGGCCGAGTCGTACCAGCGGAGCGCCGCCTGGTGGCTGGAGCAGAGCGACGAGGCCATCTACCAACTGATCCCGGTGGGCAATCCGCGCGCGCTTTGTCCCAGCTTCGAGAAGGGCTGTCCGCTGCATGGCGGCGCCCGCGGCACGTTCACCGCGTCGCTCGAGAAGCCCTATCGCTGGCGCTGCGCCAAAGGCGGCGAGGAGTGGTACGACGGCGCGGTGGTGCGGCATCCACAAACGGGCCAGGGGGTGGTGGTCCACGACGACGGCGCGGGCTTCCTGGCGCCGGCCGGCTTCGCGGAGGCGGGCCGGCGGTTCTACTTCGTGGCGGCCTGGCGCTACTTCGCGCTCGGCAAGCTGTTCGGCACGCCCTACGAAGGTGACCAGGGCTCGCAGTGGCCGGGCACCACCGCGGTGAAGCACCTGGCCATCGCCTACGCACTCACCGGTGACGCGCGCTACGCGCACAAGGCGGCGGTGATGCTCAACCGTCTGGCCGAGGTCTACCGGTTCTACGACGGCTGCGTCGAGGGCCCGTCGCAGCGTCAGGACGGCTACATCGGCCAGGGCTTCGAGAAGTTCTGGTCGCAGGAGATCCTGCTGTCCTGCGACCTGATCTGGGACGCGCTGGCCGGCGATGAGGCGCTGCGCCGGTTCTTCGCGGCGCACGGCCAGGCCGACTACGACGGCGACGGCGCGGTCACCGCCGACGACGTGCCCTTCAACCTGCAGCGCCACCTGATCGGCTACACCTACGAGTACCTGCACCGCCTGATGCCGTACTTCGACGGCGACTTCCTGATGTATGAGATGACCGCCCTGGCCGCCTGCGCCAGCGTCCTGGGCAATGCCGACCTGGCCGAGGAAGCGCTGGAGAGCGACGTCGGCCTGCGCGTCATGCTCCAGAACTCGTGGTTCCGCGATGGCAAGTTCATCTACGACAGCGCCGGCTACAACCTCGGCAACGCGAGCACGCCGCTGCTGATCGCCGAGTGGCTCCACGGCTTCACCGCGCCGCCGCGGTATCGGCAGCCGCTCGACCTGTTCCACGAGCGCGACTTCCGCATTGCGCGGCTGTTCGACTTCATCCGCGAGCTCGACTGCGATGGCCGCGTGCCGCAGATCGGCGACGTCGGTGGCGCGCGCGCCCTCGTCCTGCGGACCGAACCACTCTACGATCAGCGCGTCGAGCAAGCCTATCTGCGGCTGCCCGAGCAGCGCGAGCAGTACCGGCGGACCTTGCTCGCGGCCGCCGCCGGTGACGTGGACCGCCGCCGCAACGGCCACCACGAGTGGTGGCTGCTGTTCAAAGCCGCCGACGCGCCGGCGCCCACCGGTCAGGTGGCGCCGTTGGAGCCGCCGCGCTCGCATCTGTTCGAGGATGGCGGGTTCGCCATCCTGCGCGCCGGTGCCGACGCGGCGACGCGCGTCCACGTGCCGCTGACCTTCACCAAAGGGCAGTACGCGCACGGCCACCTCGACAAATTGGCCATCAACCTGTTCCGCCACGGCTTCGACTTCAGCGCCGACTTGGGCTACCCCACGACCTGGACCGACCTGAAGACCGGTGGCTGGACCAGCCACACCGCCAGCCACTGCACGGTCATGCTGGACGCCGCGCCGCAGCGCGGCAACGTCGTCGGCCGGCTGCATTTCTACGCCACGCAGCCGCTGGTCGACGTGGTCGAAGCCGCGGCGCCGGCCTACGCACAGGCGAAGATCTACCAACGCACCGTGGCCCTGGTGCGCGACGAGGCCGGCGAGCCGCTCTACTGCGCCGACGTGTTCCGGACCGATGGCGGGCGCGTGCGCGACTGGCTGTGGCACTCGCTCGGCCAGCCTGAGGACCTGACCATCACCGGTGCCGATGGCCCGTTGGCGTTCTCGGCGCCGGCCGCCGGTAGCCTGCTCGGCGCTGACGTGGCGCCCATGACCAAGGCCGGCTACGGCTTCCTGTTCGGGGTGCAGCGTGCCCGGTCGGACGGTGGCATCGTGGCCGCCTGGCGCAATCGCGGCGCGACCTCGCAACCCGACCGCTACCTGCTGACGCGGCGCACCTTCGGCCAGGCGACCATCGAGTTCACGCTCTGCCGCACCGGCCGCGCCAGCGGGCGCGAGGAGCGGCTGGTGTTCGTGTTCGGCGTGCCCGAGGGCAATCCGGCCAACCGCCGGCACGTGCAGATGCCGGTCGAGCGCTTCCCGGTCGGCCGTCCGCTGCCCGTGCGCATCGAACTGGACGGCGCCCATGTGCGCGTGCTGGTGGAGGGCCAGCCGGCCGGTACTACCACACCGGTGGGCAGCCCCGCGGATGTGGGCGCGTTCGGCCTGCTGCACTACTACCACTACGGTTGGGAGTTCCGCGACCTGGTCTTCCGGCCCGCCGGTGAGGCACCCCTCCGCGTGGACCTGACGCGCCCGCTCGATCCGGCGTTCTGGGCGCGCATCGATCCCACCTACCGCGTGGCCGGCGGCGCACTGGTGGTGGCCGACGCCGAGCAGACGCTGTTCCACCTCCACGCCGCCGGCGCACCGGGCCGCGAGGTCCTCCGCGCCAAGGCCGAGGGCTACGGCCTGCGCGGCAGCAGCCCGCTGGAGGGTCACCTGATACTGCGTGACCAGCCGACCGACGCCGGTGCGCTGAGCACCTGGGCCGCGGCCATGGAAGCAACGAACCGCGAGCCGCGGCTGCAACGGGTTGCCGCCCTGGCGCTGACGCCCGTCGATCCGCGTGTCACCGCGCTGCGCATAGTTGCCGCCGACCGTGTCGACTACCTGTTCAGCGCCGTGTCGCCGACCAGCGTGGCTGAGGTGACCGCCGACGGGCACCGGTTGAGCTTCCGTGGCCGGTTCGGCCTGGTTGCGACCCGCGGCGACCGCGTCATCGGACAGACACTGGTCGGGCCGGGCGAACTGCGCTGCGATGACGCCGTGCTGCGCGTGCCGGAGGCAGCGCCCGGCCGGATCGACAGCGTGCGCGTGGCCGATGATTCGGTCGTGGTGGCCGACGGCGCGCCGCTGTCGGCCGGCGACCTGGTGCTGATTGACGGCGCCGGCTACGCGTGTCCCGCGGTCTACAAGGTGGTCCGCGTCGCGCCCGAAGCCGGCGCGCAGCGTGTCTACCTCAACCAGCCGCTGGTGATCGCCCGCGGCGTGGTGGGCGCCAGGTCCGAGAGCAGCCTGGCCTCGCGCACGCCGGTGATGAAGCTACAGGTCAACCCCGGGCTGTTCAACGGCAAGCCGCTGCTGCCCTGGCCTGACGGCGAACTGGTGCGCATGCGCACGGCCACGCCTGCGGCGTTCACGCCGGCTGCCGGCAGCTCACTGCGTCAGTTCCGGACCGATGGGGAATACGCTGTGCTCGACGTGGGACCGGGCGATACCGTGACCACGGTGCCGACGGGCTCGCGGTGACCGGGGCTACTTCTTCTCGCAGCTCTCGCCGACCTTGCAGCTCTTGTGCTCGTCGCCGTCACCGTCGGCCTGGGCCTTCGGCTTGAGCGCGGTGGCCAGGGCCGCGCTGTCGTCTTCCGAAAAGGACTCGCCGTACTCGTGTTGCAGTTGGTAGCGCAACACGTCAGCCAGGAGCGACGGCTCGTTGACGGGCCCGTGGAGTTCCATCTCCGATTCCTTGCCGTCCTTCAGCGCGGTCAGCTTCTTCGAGCCGTTGACCACCAACTGCGCCTGACAGCCGATACCGTACTTCTTCGCCGCCGCGGTGCCGTCGGCATCCTCGGTGTTGTGGTAGGCGACGTGGATCTTGTCGGGCAACGCCTCGGCCGCCGCGCGGGTCAGCTTGGCGTTGTTCCACTGGCAGCTATTGCTGTAGTTGAGGAACACCTCGACCTGGACCTTGGCGTCGTCGGCGCCCACTGGATCGTACGATGGCTTGGGCCCGGTCGCCCCGCCTTTGGCGCTGGCGCTGCCGGCCGGCAGGTCCGGTGGGCTGAACTTGCGGACCTGCGAGCGCACTTCGCCAACGACGCCCACCACCACGCCGCCCACCATGAGCAGCAGCATGAGCAGAAAGCCCAGCCTGATCCAGCGGTCGAGCGGTGAGCGGTCGTCGGTTTCTTCCATCTACTGCTCCCGCGACAGCGCCGCGCGCCGTCGCCCTATGGCCACCAATGGCTCGATGATCTGCCCTTAGCTTAGTGCGTCCGGAAGACAGGTGTCAAACAACCCCGTCGGCCACCAAACGCGTGGAGGTGGCTTGGCGAGCCGCCGGCATTACCGTCTGACCGAGAAAACCGCGGCCTCGTTCGCCGCCAGCGTGACCTCGCCGTGGGGCGTGGCCTGACCGTGCCAGACCGTTGCCACCGACCAGCCCGCACCCAGGTCGAGCGTCTCGGTGAGCGTTGCCGGCGACAGGTTGCCGGCGATGATGACGCGCTCGTCGTCGCTCAGCGCGTGCTCGGTGACCGCCAGGCAGGGCGCCGACTTGGTCACCGCGCGCGAGGCCACCAGCGGTGCGGCCAGGTGCGCGTACAGCCGCCAGCAGGCCGGTGCGTCCGGCGCGTGGAACGCGCCCGGCGTGCGGGTCAGGTTCAGTTCCAGCGGCACGCCGAGGTAGTACACCCGGCCGCGGCCGTAGGGTGCCACGGTGAAGGCTGGGTTGCCGTCGGCCTCGCGCGCCAGGACCTCCGCCCGAGTGGGCTCCAGCCGCACCTTGAACGTGCCGGCGCAGGGGATCTCCGGCGCGCCGGGCAGGCTGTCCAGACGGATCTGCCCGAACTCGCGGCGGCGCTCGCGCGTCTGGGGCTCCAGACCGAACGCCGGCTCGAAGCCGCTCGGTAAGCCGCTGTCCAGCGAGGCGTACAGGGTGGCGCCGGCCTCCACCCGCGCCATCAGCTCCTGCCACCGTCGCCGTGAGATCATCCGGTGCCCGCTGAGGCAAGGCAGCAGGTACAACTCGGCGTCGCGCAGCGGCTGCGTCTCGTACTGGAACTCGAGGTCGAAGCCGGCCTGCTTAGCCAGCACATAGGTGCTGTAGGCCACCGCCCAGTGGTCCTGCGCATCGGTCAGGATGCAGACCGCTTCGCGCCGGCGTGGCGGCAGGGCCTCGAACGGCAGGCTGTCGAGCAGGCGCCGGAACGCGGTCAGCTCGTCGAGCACCGGTTTCGGCGTGCCGTCCACGCGGAGCAGACCGAGTTCGCGCTCCACGGCGTGCCAGTCGTACGGCGCGTGCGCCAGTTCCGTCTGCTCGTTGGCGCACCACCAGATCAGACCGTGCGCGTCATTGGCCCAGAGCGAGTACAGGCACGAACGGATGAAGTCGGCCGCCACGCGCTCGCTGGCGATCACCGGTCCGAGCGTGCCGATCTCCTGGCACAGACAGGGCTGGCCACCCAGATCGGCGTAGTACCGCGATTCGGCGGTGCTGTGCAGGATGGTGCGCATCGTGTTGACCGGGTCCTGGTCACAGTGCGGGGTGAACACGGGGTAGGGGTGCGTACACAGCAGGTCGGTCCATTCCGACTGGTCGGCCATGGTCCAGTTGCCGGTCGGTGACAGGCCGTGGAGCCCCGAGACCACCGGCCGCGTCGGATCGGCGGCGCGAATGGTGTTGCTGATCATCGCGGTCCAGGTCGACGCCTGCTCGCGGTTGGCCGGACCCATGCAGTTGCACTCATTGCCCAGATCCCAGGCCACCACGGCCGAGTGCTCGCGGAACCGCCCGACAAACTCGCGCACAAAGCGCAGTTCCCACTCGATCGCCACCGGGTCGGTCAGCGGATTGCGGCCCTCCAGCCCGGGGGGCAGGTGCAGCCGCCCGCTCATCCAGCCGGTGATCAGGCCGACCAACAGGTGCAGGTCGTACTTGGCGGCCAGATCGCAAAAGACGCCGAACCGCTCCATCGCCACCGCCGACAGCCCGGCCTGGCCGAGGCGGTCGTCCGGCAGTGGCTCCTCGCCATGTCGGAACTCGACGCGGTGCCCGCCGCCGCCGTAGAGCTGCGTCAGCGGCTGGAAGTCGGGCCACAGCGGGAACACCCGCAGCACTTGCAGGCCCGCCGCCGACAGCCGCTGGAAGTCGGTCTCGACCACCTCGGGCCGCCAGTCGCGCCACATCATCGTGCCCGCGTGCGAGGCCCAGTAGTTGCAGCCCACCACGAAGCGGCCGGGAGTCGTCAGCAGGTTATCGAACGCCATGTCATGTTCACCTGACTGGCGGCTTCGACATGGCGGACCAGCTCACCTCTTCGGCTGGAGCGGTTTGGTGCCGGTGGCCCGGCCGGCCGCGCCGGAGGATCGCGCGGCGCAGCGACGAAGGGCACGGCGAGGAGACGTTCAGATGCGACGCGCCATGCTGCTGTTGTTGTCGGCCGGGCTGCTGTTCTCCGCGCGCCTGGCCGGCGCCGCCGAACTCCTGGTCAAGGACGGTCAGAAGGTGGCCTTCCTCGGTGACTCGATCACCGCCGAGGGCCAGGGCTCGGCGACCGGCTACTGTCAGTTGGTCATCGCGGGCCTGAAGGCCAACGGCGTCAACGCCAGCCTGATCGCCGCCGGCATCAGCGGCCACAAGTCGAACGACATGCTGGCGCGCGTCGAGCGTGACGTGATCGCGAAGCGCCCCGATTGGATGACGCTCAGTTGCGGCGTCAACGACGTCTGGCATGGCGCCCGCGGCGTGCCGCTGGAGGCGTATAAGACGAACCTCACCGCGCTGGTGGACAAGGTCACGGCCGCGGGCATCAAGGTGCTGATCCTCACCAGCACGATGATTGGCGAGGACCAGCCGAACGCCAACAACCAGAAGCTGGTGGCCTACAACGAGTTCCTGCGCGCGCTGGCGGCCGAACGCAAGCTCCCGTTGGCCGACACCAACGCCGAGATGCAGGCCACGCTCAAAGACTATGGCCCGCACGCGGGCCTATTGCTGACGCGTGACGGTGTCCACATGAACACGTTCGGCAACGTCATGATGGCCAGCACGGTGCTCAAGGGCTTCGGCCTCAACGCCGACCAACTGGCCAAGGCGCGCACGGCCTGGGACGAGCGCGGCGCACGGCTCGAAGGTCCGCGGCTGACCACCACGCAGTATGAGCAACTCAAGGCGGTGGCGGCCAACCAAGGCAAGCGCGTCGGCGAGCTGCTGCAGGCGGCCTTCGAGGCGGCCGTGGCGGCGCTCCTCCGCTAGGAAACTCGGTGACATGATACTGAAACTCGGTGACATGATACTAGTTTCTAGGTCGGCCGCGCCGAAAACCAGTATCGCGTCCCCATGTTTCCATGTTTCGCTGAAAACCAGTATCGCGTCCCCACGTTTCGCCAGTATCGCGTCCCCACGTTTCGCCGAAAACCAGTATCGCGTCCCCTGGTTTGTGGGCGCGGGCAGGTGGTCGGGCACTTGGGTCCAATGGTTGCCACGACGCTCGGTCGTCATGGAGATCGCTCGATGCGCCTCGCTCTGCCTGCCGCCCGCGTGGTGGCGTTCGTGATCCTGCTCGGCGTCGCGCAGGTGGCGTCGGGCCGGACGCACGAGGGGCTCCGGCCGGTGGCCGAGGCGACGACCGCCACGGAGAAGACTCGCATGGTACCCACCGACCGACCCGTCACCTACGAGGCGTGCGGCGCCGTGGGCGACGGCGTGGCCGATGATCTGCCGGCCATTGTCGAAGCACACGCCTTCGCCAATGCGCACGGCCTACCGGTCAAGGCCAAGCCCGGCGCCACCTATCACCTCGGCCGCCGGGCACTCACCGCGGTCATCGCCACCGATACCGACTGGGGCACCTCGCGCTTCATCATCGACGACCGGCAGGTCGAGAACCACCGCGCCTCGCTGTTTGCCATACGCTCGCTGCTGGAGCCGGTGAAGCTGTCGCTCGGCCGACTGCAGCGCGACCAACGGCAGACCGAGGTCAAGCCGCCGCGCGACTGCTGGGTGCGGGTGGAGAGCAACCAGAAGCGGGTCTACATCCGGCGCGGGCTCAATCAGAACCAGGGCACACCGCAGAGCGACTGCTTCATCCTGCGGCGCGACGGTTCCATTGAGGGGGCCATCGACTGGCAGTACGACACCATCACGCGGTGCGAGGCCCGGCCGTTGGACGAGCAGCCGCTGGTCGTTCGTGGCGGCGTGTTCACCACCACGGCCAACCAGATGAAACAGGAGCGCGGCTACAACTACTGGGCGCGCAACATCACGATCAACCGGTCGAACACGGTGGTGGAGGGCCTGACCCACCACGTGACCGGTGAGACCGAAGTCGGCCATCCCTACAGCGGGTTCCTGAGCGTCGGCCGTTGCGCCAACGTGACCTTGCGCAACTGCTTCGTCACGGGGCACCGAACCTACTCGACCATCGGCGCGGCCGGCAAGCCGGTCAGCATGGGCACCTACGACCTGGGCGCCAACGAGGTGGTGAACTTCAAGCTGTTGGGTTGCCGCATGGACAACCTCTGCGACACCAAGCTGTGGGGCGTAATCGGCACCAACTTCTGCAAGAACATCCTGCTGGAAGACTGCCAGTTGTCGCGCATGGACACGCACCAGGGCGTGTCCGGTACCTACACCGTCCGCCGCTGCACCTTGGGCTACGCCGGGCTCAACGCCATCGGCCGGGGCACGTTGACCGTCGAGGAATCGACGCTCTACGGCCGCTCGCTGCTGAGCTTCCGTGGCGACTACGGCAGCACCTGGGAAGGCGACGTGATCATCCGCAACTGCCGCTGGATTCCCGGCTGCGGCGCGAAGGTCCAGCCGCATGTGATCAGCGCCAGTAACGACGGGCGGCACGACTTCGGGTATCCCTGCTTCATGCCGCGCGAGGTCACCATCGACGGGCTGGTCATCGACGACGCGAATCACCCCGAGGGTTACCAGGGGCCGTTCCTGTTCGCCGACCCGAACGGCGCTCAGCCCGCCTCGGTGGCGCGACCATTTCCCTACCGGTTGACCGAGCAGGTGACCGTCCGTAACCTCACCACGTCCAGTGGCCGCAAACCGCGAGTGTCACCCGACGCCGAGTTCACGGCCAGCGTGAAGGTGATCGCAGCGGGTTAGGCCGTCGCCGGTCAGTCGGCGGCGATGAGTTGGTGGTAACGCCCCAGCCAGTAGGGCAGCAGCCAGAACGTGCCGCACTCCTCGGTCCGGTCGTCGCCGCCGTCCAGGCGGAACGGGTTGCCGTTCCACTTGTGCAGCGGCCGCTCGCGCCAGGGCAGCGGCTCGGCGAGTTGCCGCCGGCCGAAGCGGTCCGGCTCCGCGTCGAAGCGAAGATCCACGCGCGCGCTGTGGTCGATGCGCCAGTCGATCAGATCGAGCGGGATCTCGGCCAGGGCCTCGTGGGCGGCCGCGAGGTCGCCCGACCGGTCGCTGAGCGCGCTGTAGATGAGATTCCAGAGCGGGCAGCGCTGCCGCCGCACGAGTTGCCAGGTCCGCTCCAAGCTGGCCACGTAGAGCGGTCGCAGGGCCGTGGCGGTGCCGCTGTGGAGCAGGCTGTAGTAGGCCAGGAAGGCCAGTTCGTCGTCGCTGAAGTTCTCTTCGGCGCCGGGAAAGTCGCCCGGCATCACCTTCTGCTCGAGCGTGTTCAGCGCGTAGTGGTGCTGCTCGACCAACTCTCGCTGGGCGGCGGCGTAGCGGCCGTCACCACAAATGTGCTGCGCGACCGCCAGATAGGCCAGCAGTGACAGCGAGTTGAGCCCGCGCTCGGCGCGCCAGTGCGGGTCGTCGTTCAGCCGCTCAGGCGCCCAGACGCCCCAGCGCGTGGGCTGTCCAGCCAGGTCGACCAGGTGGCCGCCATGGTCGAGCAGATGGTCGGTTACGCGGCGAACGGTCGCCCGGATGGCGGCGCGCTCCGGCTCGTCGGCCACCAGGTCGTGGTAGACCGACCAGGCGAAGTAATGGCCGTCCAGCTCGTCGGAGGAAGTGTCGCCTTTCCACTCCCATTCGCCGCCCGCGGCCAGGTGCCACTCGCCATCGGGATGCCGCCCGAACTCGGGCTCGTCCACGTGGGTCACCGCCCGCGCAGGGAAACCGGGCAGTGGCGTGATCTGCTCCAGGAACAGCAACGCCCGCAGCGATCGGCGGGCCTTGGCGCGGGCGTCCTCGTCGCCGGTGACGGCGTAGCGGAAAGACTCCGCGGCCACGTACATGGCCGTCCACAAGCCGTCGTTGTCGTCGATGTTGGGCCGCCAGGTGGCGAGGTCGCCGGGCTGGTCGAGCGTGCAGCCGGTGATGTAGCCGTGGCGCTGGTGGCGAGCGTCGGTGAGTTGCTCATAGTGCGCGGCCCGCTGCGTCAGCGGGAGCGGCGCGAACGCGAGGCGGCTGGCGCCGCCGTGGGTGTGGACCTCCGCGGTGCCGTCGGGCAGCGCGCGGAGCGACACCACCGCGTCGTCGAGGAGCCAGCGCCGACCGCAGTAGACCGACCAGCGTCCGGCGACCCAGCAGGCCGCACCGTGGGCACTGCCCAGCCACAGGCTGCCGTCGGGGCCGGCGGCCAGGCAGGTGGGTTGGGCGAACGGCGCCCCGGCCAGCACGTGCGAGCCGCCGTGGCCCACCAGGCGCACGACGTGTCCATCGAGGCGGGCGGCCAGCCCGTTCGGCAGCTCGGCCGTCACGGCGGGTGCCGGCGCGGTGGCTGCGCAGGCTTGACGGACAGGATACCAGCGGGGCACGGACATCACGGACAGACTCCGCTCGGCAAGCGCGCCGACGGTCGTCTGTTGGGCATCGCCGGCCCGAATCCTTGGCGACGCCAGCGCGGCTCGGGTGGCGCAACCAGCCGCCGCGCCACCCGTCGGCCCTCAGCAGAGGCGCTCCCGGACGCCGGCCCGGTTGGGCCTAGAACCCGTTGTCGGTCGTCCGCGGATAGCCGTTGCCCCACTGGTACGAGTCGTCCGTGTCCATGTTCTTGCGCCACTTCACGTGGCCGTCGGCGAACGAGACGTTGAACCCGTCGTTGTGGTTGGTCAACGGCGCCCAGCCCTTGGAGGTCGCGTAGTTGGCGTTGACCGTGTCGCGGTAGTAGCAGTAGTTGTTGTGCAGCTCGGTGAACTGCGCCGCCGTCGACGGCGATTGCATGTTGGCCAGCGCCACGCAGTCCATCCAGACGTTCATGCCGTAGCAGACCCCGCCGAGCCAGGCGGTTGACGAGGCGCCGCCGGAGTAGATGGACGTGGTGGCGTGGCTGTTGCAGTTGAGCAACTGGACGTTCTTCATGTACGCCTGCATGGTGATGAACCACTCGGTCTGGTTGGCCAGGAGCGTGGCCGGCGCCACGTACCCGTCCGTGTTGGGCGTGCGCTCGTCGTAGTCCGTCGTGTACTGCTGCGCGGCCAGCCCGATCTATTTGAGGTTGCTGGCGCAGCTCGACTGGCGGGCCTTCTCGCGTGCCTTGGCGAACACGGGGAACAGGATCGCCGCCAGTATCGCGATGATGGCGATGACCACCAGGAGCTCGATGAGGGTGAAGCCGTGTCGTTTCATCG
>CAZHGD010000127.1:0-21843 GCA_964531735.1 uncultured Fimbriimonadaceae bacterium
CCGAGCCGGCCACGCCCGAGGTGCCGCGGGCACCGGGCGGCCCCAACGTGGACATCGCGCCGCCGGACGAGGAAAAGCCGCCCAGCTCGCGCGCCGTGGTGATCGGGCGGGCCGCGCCAGCCGGCACTGTGGCGGCGGAGGCCGAGGCGTTCCGCGCCGAGGGCGGCGGCAAGGTCGAGGTCACGGCGGCCAAGGTCGGCGCACGCGGTAAGTCGTTCCTGCACTGGGACCAGGCCGGCCACTGGCTGGAGTGGGCCATGACGGTGCCGGCCGGGCGCTACCGGCTGTGGCTGCGCGCCTGCACGGGCGCGCCGCAGGCGCTGCGCAAGGTGATGGTGAACGGCGTCACCCCGCCCGGCTGCGAAGCGGTGCAGTTGGTCGGCACCGGCGGCTACAGCGGCGCGAACGACGACTGGCGCACGTTCGAGATCACCGGCACCGGCAACCGCCCGCAGAGCTGGGACCTGCCCGCCGGTCCGGTGGTGGTGCGCTTGGAGAACGTCGATGGCAACAGCCTCAACCTCGACTGGTTGGCGCTGGTGCTGGAGAAGTGAGTTGACGATGTCCTGGTTCCAGCGACTGGCCCCCCTGACCGCAGGGCTGCTGCTTTGCCCGGGAGCAACCATGGCCGAGGCACCCGCGTCGCCCGTCACCCATCGCTACCATGGCCTCCGGCCCGATGACCCGCACGGCCGCGACGGCCTGCGCAACCCCGAGCGCGGCTGGCGCATCGAGACCGTGTTCGCCGAGCCCATCGGCGCCCGGGTCTGGGGTCCGGCGCACCATCTGAAGGGCAAGGTCAGCCGAGGCTACAACGACGACTGGTGGGTGCGCGACGCGCTGCACTACGAGCGCGACGGCCTGACGCTGGCCCAGACCTACTGCTACCTCGACGGCTACGCCGACCGGCCCCTGGACGACGCCAAGCTGGCCTGCCTGCAACGCAGCCTGAACGAACTGCGCCGCCACGGCCTGAAGGCCGTGCTGCGCTTCGCCTACGAGAAGGACATGCCCGGCACCGGCGGGCCGAAGCTGGACACGATCCTGCGCCACATCGACCAACTCGCGCCGCTCATCGCGCGCAATGTGGACGTGATCTTCGTCATGCAGGCCGGCTTCGTCGGCGCCTGGGGCGAATGGCACAGCTCGACGCACCGGCTCGAGGCCGACCACGCCAACCTGGCCGCCATCGTCGAGCGCGTGCTGGCAGTGCTGCCACCCGAGCGCATGACCCAGGTGCGCGTGCCGAAGTACAAGCGCTGGGTGCTCGACGACCCACGCTTCGGCGGCTACCGGCCGGTGGACGCGCAGAGCGCTTTTCGTGGCAGCCCCACCGCCCGCATCGGGTTCAACAACGACGGCTTCCTGGCCGGACCCACCTGCGGCGGCACCTGGCCCGAGGCGCCGCGGTTCTCGAATCCGGGCAATCCGGAGTTCGACCAGATGACGGCTGAGAGCGCCTACGTGCCGGTAGACGGCGAGTTGTTCTGGTCCAACCAGGCCGGCGCCGTCGCGGGCCTGAAGGCCGCCGCGCGGCTGCGGCTGCACCACTACAGCAGCTTCAGCATCGCGCACAGCTTCTCCGACCGCGAAGGGCAGCACTACTCCATCGACGACTGGAAAGAGCGCCCGCTGACCGCAGCCCAGGTGCGCGAGCAGGAGCTGCCGCTGTCCGACGGCTACTTCACCAACGCCGCCGGCGCCGCGGTGACCCGCACGCCGTTCGAGTACATTCGCGACCACCTGGGCTACCGCCTCGAACTGCAGACGGCCACCTTCGCATCGGAGGTCGACCGCGGGCAGCCGCTCGCCGTGGCCATCGACTTGGTCAACCGCGGCTTCGCCACGTTCATCAATCCGCGCCCGGTGGTGCTGGTGCTCATCGCCGAGGACGGCCGCGTCGTCGAGTGCCCCGTGGCCACGGCCGATCCGCGGCGGTGGCAACCGTACTGGCCCGGTGGTGGCGGCTCTGCGCCGCTGACCCACCGTATCAGCGGCGCGGCGACGACCGCGGCCGAGCTGCCGGTCGGTCGCTATCGGCTGGGCCTGTGGCTGCCCGACGGCACCGAGTCGTTGCGCTATGATGCGCGCTATGCCGTGCGCGTCGCCAACCGCGACGCGCCCTGGTGGACCGATGGCGCGGGGCGCTACGGCGTGAACGTGCTGGGCGAGGTCGCCGTGCGGTAGCCGGCGCCCAGCGCAGATGGAGTGTGGCATGAACCTGGCCCAGCGGCGCGCGCAGTTCGAGCAGTCGCAGCGGATCCACGAGAGCGCCAAACTCGCTTTCCACGGGGTCGACGGCTTCGACGTCTACAACTGCTCGATCCCGTTCGAGTGGGCCGGCGGCACGTTCATCTACGGCCGCGTCGAACGCCGTGGCGAGTGGGCGCGCTCGTGGGTGCGGCTGTTCGCCCAGACCGGCCCGGACGATTGGTCGCTCGTGCCCGACACGATGGTCTACCAACTGGAAGATCCGTATGTGGCGCGCATCGGCGACGAGCTGGTGCTCGGCGGCACGCACGTGCGCTACCGGGCCAACCAGATCGACACCTACTACGGCTACTTCTATCGCGGTACCGACCTGAACGATCTGCGCTACTTCACCACCGGGCCGGACTACATGAAGGACATCCGGTTGGTGCAACTGGCCGACGGCCGCCTCGGCGTCTTCTCGCGCCCGCGCAACGAGGAGATCCGCCGGCTCTTCGGCACCGAGTCACAGGTCGGGTTCACCATCGTCGACACCCTCGACGACCTGACCAGCGACGCCATCGCGCAGGCGCCCTACATCGCGGGCCTGTTCGACCAGGGCGAATGGGGCGGCGTCAACCAGGCCTACCTGCTGGCCGACGGCCAGATCGGCGTGATCGGTCATCAGTCCTGCCAGGAGTCCGAGGCACGCGGAGGCGGTCTGGTCTACGTGAACATCGCGTTCGTCTTCGACCCGGCGCGGCATCAGGCGTGCGACGCCCGGATCATCGCCACGCGGAGCTGCTACCCCGCCGGGCCGCCGAAGCGGCCGAACCTGGGCGACTGCGCGTTCACGTCCGGCATCGTGAGGCGTGCCGACGGCCAGGTCGACCTCTACAGCGGCCTCGGCGACACCGAGGAGGGTCGCGTGGTCATCGACTACCCGTTCGCCGCGCACGGACCGCTGGCCGGCGGCTGACACCAGCTGGTCCGGCGCCATCAGTCCTCGTAGTACGGCTTGAGCATGACGTAGTTGAGCGCGGTCTCGGTGCCGACCTCGGCCTCGGCGTCGGTGAAGGTGACCTGGCACGCCGCGCCCGTGGCGCGGAAGCGCAGGTGGTGCAGGTTGACCCGCACCGTTTCCGGCTTGGCCTGCTTGCTGGCGCGGCGGTCCACGAAGACGTAGGACTTGTCCTTGATGAGTTCGGCGCCGGTGCCCAGCACGGCGCTCAGGCGGTGCTGCTTGGGTGCCGCCTTGCGCGCGATCATGTCCTGGTAGTCGGCGGTGATGAACTGCAGCGTGTAGACCTTGCCGGGCGTCAAGCCGGTAGCCGTCTGGGTGAGCGTGTTCGGACCCTTGGCGCCGCGCTTGAAGACGCTGAAGCTGTCACCCGTGCGACCCTCGGCGCCCCAGCGCGCCTGGCTGCCTCTGGCGTAACCGGCGAAGCTGTCCGCCCGGAGGCCGTCCGCCGGTGCGGCGGTCCAGCCCTTGAGCCCGTCGGCGAAGTCGGCGTTGCGCAGGTGCCCCGGCGCGTAGCGGTAGCCGTAGGTCTTCGAGAGCAGTTCGGTCTGGCCTTCGACGCAGTAGTGGCGCAGCAGGCGCATCGACCAGCGGTAGAGTTCCTCGTCGTCGTAGTAGCTGCCCCAGTACCCGGTCATCGCCAGGTCCTTGAACTGCGGATGGGTGGCGATGAGGCGCAGTTGCAGGTCGAGGTAGTACTTGTAGTCCACCTCGGGATTGACGTCGAGCGAGATGATGGGGATCTGGTTGAAGTTGCCGAGGATCAGGCCCGTGCCAGCGGCGGCACCCGGGTAGAACTCGGCGAGCCGCACCATGGTGTCGACAAGGCGATCGTCGAGGTAGGCGGCCGCGTCCTGCTCGTTGGCCCGGCTGTGGCAGTAGATCTCGAAGAGGAGCCGGCCGCGCCCGCGGGAGGCATTGAGGGCCGCGCTGATGAAGTCGTTGTGCAGACCAGGCACCGTGGGCTTGCCGACGATCCAGGTGTAGAGCAACCGGTTCGCGGGGTTCGGCAGGCGCCGCAGCGCCTCGGTGTAGGGCACTAGGGCCGGGTGGCCGAAGAACTGCTCGTCGTTGGTGATGCCGTCGTACCAGGGCGCGGTCAGGCCTGGGCTCGCGGCCATCCGCGCGACCAGGTCGGCGGCGTCCTTCGGCTCGGTGGTGCCGACGTTGGCCAGCCACTTCAGCCCCATCCGGCGCACCTCGGCGCGGCGCTCCTCGGGGATATTGCCGCCGTTGAGCGTCGTCACGGCCGGAAAGACGTGGCGGACGTGGAAGTCCCAGTCGTACTTGCCGTTCTGCGGTATCTGGCTGTTGGCGCAGGCCGGGTAGTTGAACACCTCGGCGATGGACCGAACCACGATCCGGCCGCCCGAGGCCGCCCCGCTGACCACCAGCGAGTGCCGGCCCGCGGGCAACTCGCGGAAGGCCTCCTGGCGAGCGGTCGTGGCACTGATCACGGTGTCCGCGGTGTCCAGGCGAACCTGGAGTGCGGGCTCCGTCGCGGCGGTCTCCACCTTGATGAACACCCACCCATCACGAGCCGTGCTGAACTCGAACGGCTGCGCCGCGCTGGTGGCCGGCAACGGCTTCGCCAGCACTTCGGTCACCAGGTTGTTCAGCCGCCGGTGCGCCGACGTATCCACCTTCGGCACGGCCGTCAAGGTGATGACGTGGCTGATGCGGAACACCGGGTTCTGCGTGGCCCGATCGACGATGGCCAAGTCGAGGCGGTGGTCGCCCGCCGCCAGATCCGACAGGTCCACGGCGTTCAGTTCGGCGGCCAGCGGTCGCTTGCGGACCGTGCCCCCGTCGAGCGTGGCCACGCAGTCGTAGTCGCTGACGGCGCGCGCGGTCTGGCCGAAGAAGCGGAAGGTGAGTTGGGGATCGGCCAGCGGGATCCGGTTCAGCAGCGGCGACCAGGCCACCAGCCGCGGACGGGTCTGCTCGAGCAGGAGCGGCGAAGGCGAACTGCCGGCCAGCGCACCGGGGCTGACCGCCTCCAGCTTGACCTGGGCGAACTGGATCTCGCCGACGTAGTCGACGGCAAAGATGGCGACCCCGTAGACGCCGTCCTTGCTCTCCTGCAGCCGGAAGGTCTGCTCCACCAACTTCCAGCCGTTGGTGTTCTCGGCGAACGACTGAAGGCCGTACTCCTTGTGCCAGCCGTTGTCGTGGACGATGACGCCACAATGAGCGCTCTTGAAGCCCTGCGTCTGGACGTAGGCGCTCATCTTGTAGGTCTCACCGGCGATGATCCGCTGACCGTGCTGACGGCAGAACGAGGAGATGCCCTTGCGGCCGTCGGGGTTGCTGAACACCAGGGCGCCGGTCTGTTCGGGCCCGCCGGTCGGGCGCACCGCCGCGTTGCTGCCGCTCTTCTCCCAGAACGAGGGGAACGAGCGCCCCTGGCTTGCGAAGGTGCCGTTGATCAGCAGATTCTCGCCGGGCTTGACGGCCGCGCCTACGGCGCCGGCGGTGACCAACAGGATCGAGAGGACGAGTTTGCGAAGCATGTCTCTGCCTTCCGCGCAGTCAGCGTGGCTCCCGCCGCGACCCGGCGCCGGCCGGTGACGCACAACCGCCGCCCGCTACCGGACGGCAGCGGCGCACCGCTGACTGGGTTCGACTTAGGTCGGCGTCTCCCTTCTGCCGGCGCCGCCAACGGCGATCGCCACCGCCGGGACCCGCACAGCGGCGTGGGCCGTTGTCGACTGAACGCCCCAACGCAACAGCCCACCGCGGTCACCCGCGGTGGGCTGTTGGTCGAGTTAGGCCAGCGAACCGTCGCTACTTGCTCAGGCTCTCGCGAACGCTGCCAAGCTGCCCGGCGCTGCCGAGGATCTTGTTCTTGCCGGCGATGTACCGGGCGTACTCGGCCATGAAGACCTTGCCGGGCGGGCGCAGGTCGAAGTTCTCGGGATAGAGCGCGAACTGCTCGCGGTGTACGCGGCACCAGACCAGGCGGCCGTCGGTGTCGATGTTGATCTTGCAGACCCCCATCTTGCCGGCCTTGCTGATCTCGTCTTCCTTCACGCCGCGGGCGTCCTTCAGGTTGCCACCGAAGAAGTTGACCCGGCGCACTTCGTCCTGCGGCACCGAGCTCGAGCCGTGCATGACCAGCGGGAAGCGCGGGCACAGCTCGGCGATCTCCTTGATGATCTCGAAGTGCAGGCCCTGCTTGCCCGAGAACTTGAAGGCGCCGTGGCTGGTGCCGATGGCGCAAGCCAGTGAATCGCAGCCGGTCTGCTCGATGAACTTCCTGGCGTCGGCGGGGTTGGTCAGCTTGGCGTCGGCTTCGGCGACGCTAACGTGCTCTTCCACGCCGCCCAGCTTGCCCAGCTCAGCCTCGACGCTGATGCCCTTGGCGTGCGCCGCTTCGACCACCCGCTTGGTGATGGCCACGTTCTCCTCGAACGGCTCGGCGCTGGCGTCGATCATGACCGAGCTGTAGAACCCGCTCTCGATGCAGTCGTAGCAGGTCTTCTCGTCGCCATGGTCGAGGTGCACCGCGAAGACCGCCTCGGGGAAGATCTCGTCGGCAGCGCGGATCATCGCCTCCAGCATAGCCTTGTGGGTGTACGAGCGTGCGCCCTTGGAGATCTGGATGATGAACGGCGCCTGGCTCTCCAGGTTGCCCTGGAAGAGACCCATGGTCTGCTCCAGGTTGTTGATGTTGTAGGCGCCCACGGCGTACTTGCCATAGGCGTGCGCGAAGAGCGCCTCGGTGGTCACAATCATGAGTTGAACCCTTTCCAGAGTGGATACCGTGCGACCCGACAGCAGGCGGGGTAGCCGGTGTGGCCGGCCGGTACCGGTCCGCTGGGGACCGCGCGCGCCGACTACCGACCCGGGTTCTCTCGCCAGTGGAGCGGCCGCAACCGCTCTGCTCCGCGGACACGTCGGTGAACCGCTCTCTAGCATAGCGAAACATGCCGAGATCGTCCAGCCGCCACGGCGGCGAATGCCGTCGCTAACTGTAGTACCCGCGGTAGCGCTCCAGCGCCTCGCACATCGCGCGGACGTTGGGCAGCGGCACCTCCGGCCCGATCTCGGCGCTGACCCACAATCCGCCCTCGGGCGCGCCGAGCGCCGCCACCGCGTCGCGGACATGCGCGTCGATGTCGGCCGGCCCGCAGAACGGGAACATCTGCCGGTCGAGATCCAGGTTCAGGCAGAGCTTGCCCTTGCAGGTGGCCACCAGATTGTCCAGCCCGTTGGCGCGGAACTGCGGGTTGAGCACGTTCACGCCGCAGTCGATCAGGTCGTCGACAATCGGGATCAGGTGCCCGTCGGTGTGCATGTAGACCGACAGCCCGGCCGCGTGGACCTTGCCGTAGATCGCCTGGAAGCACGGCTTGAGGTACTTGCGCCACTTCGGTGGGCTGATCGGCAAGGCCGTCTGCATGCCGAGATCGTCGCCGAAGTAGGCGATGTCCTGCGCCCCGCGGATGTGCGCATCCACCTCGCCCAGGTTGTAGTCCAGCACCAGGTCGATCAACTGTTGCAGCTCCGGTGGCTCCTCGCCGAAGTCGCACATGAGCTCCTCGAAGCCGCGCAGGTACTCCAGGCGCAGCCACATGAACCCGTGCGGCATGCCCGCGCCGGGCGCCGGCCGCTGGTAGCTGCGCAGCGCCTCGCGCGTGGGGATCGGGTGTCCGGTCACGAACGAGTCGAAGCCTTCGGCGATGTTGGTCCAGACACAGCCCCAGGCGTCGGTCTGGCAGCCCGAGACGTAGAGGCCCGAGACCGCGTCGTAGTCGCGCTGGCCCGGCGTCACCTGCCCGAACAGCAACGGATGGTCGGCGGCAATCTCGTCCATCGCCTCGCGATGGCGCTTCCACGCCGCCGGCAAGATACTGATCGAGACCGGTATAGCCTCCGGATGCTCATAGCGCATCGCTTTGAGGCGGTCGTCGTGCATTCCCATCGACAGCACTCCGTGACGAACCGGCGATTCACCGTCCGGCGCGGTTTCCTCTGCCGGTGGCCAGCCGGCGCTCCTCAGGGCTGGACGAACTCGACGAGCAGTCCGTCCGGATCGACGGCGCAGACCACCCATTGCGCATCCGGTGCGCTGACCGGCGGCGCCACGAACGGCACGCCGCGCGCGCCCAACTGCTCGTAGAGCGCGGGCACGTCGGCCACGATGAAGGTGAGCCAGCGCACGCCGGCGGCGAACTCGGTGGTGCGCGGCGCGGGCGGCTCGTCGATCTGCATCAGCTTGATCAGCGTCTCGCCGGCGCGCAGGCGGGCATGGTGGAACGCCCGCGGAGCCAACCCGGCGCCGGTGGCCACCTCGGCGGGGATGTCCATCTCCACCGCCACCTCCAGGCCCAACAGATCGCGGTAGAAATGCAGCGACGCGTCGAAATCGCTGCACACCAGGGCGATGTCCACCACGGGACGCAACAGAGACAACACCAGCGGACCTCCCGGGACGCGAGCGACCGCTCCGTGCCCGGCTCGTCTGGTTCGCGGCCCGCGGTCGAGTCCTCCCGGCGCTACTCGACCCGCAGCCGCACCCGCGACAGCACCGCGTTGCCGCCGCGCGGGCGCGACACGGTCACGCGCAACTCGCCATCGCGGCTGTCGGCCTCGGTGAACGGGTAGCGCAGCCAGCGGCCGTCGGCGAAGTGCTCGATGGTCTGCGGCCCACCATCGTTGAACGCGACGTCCTCGGTGCGCACGCCTTCGTAGTCGTAGGCGAAGACCTCGAGCGTGCCGCGCGAGCCCTTGGGCACCTGCACCTGGACGGTGAAGCCGGTGGTCGAGAACAGGCAGTGGCTGACGCCACCGGGGCGGGCCAGCGGCCAGCCGTTGGGCGGCGCGGCGCCTACCCACGACACGGCCACTGCGCCGGCCCGCCGGACATAGCGGCAGCCCCCGTCGAGCCCGAGCAGCGCGTCGAAGCCGTCGGGCGGCGCCCATTCGAGCACGCGCGGCGGCACCAGCGCGTCGTGCCGCCCGTCGGCCGCGTCCTCGACGCACAGTTCCACGCCCGCGCGTAGATCGGCGGCGAGGGCGGCGGCGTGCTTGGCCGGCCGGGCGCTGCGCACGGTGATGGTGTCTTTGCCCTCACCTCTCAGGATGCCGTCGGGCAGCAGGAAGTACAGGCTGTCCCACTCCTGCGGTGGCGACTCCGGCCGGCAGGGGTTGTACTTGTGCGGCAACTCGCGGCCGTTCACGAGCAGGCTCACCCGCGGCACCTCCCACTCGCCGCCGATCAGCGACCTCGACAGCCGGCGGAAGTGGAACGACAGGTGCCGCTGCGCCAGCGCCGGCGCGAGGCATAGTGGCGCGGTGCCTTCGGTCAGCGCGGCGTTGACGGTGAAGTTACCGAGGATGGAGTCGGTCCGCGCGTCGTACTGCGCCTGCGACGCGGCGACGTTCGACAAGGCCGCGCGGAGCTCGCCGGCGCGCGCCTGCCACCACTCGCTGGAGCTGTGCGGCGCCGTGACCACGACAGCGCCGCGGCCGATGCGCTTGCCGACCGCGAAGCACGTCGCCGGCTGGAAGCCGACACACGAACTGCGGTACAGCAGGTCGTCGGGCGGCTCGGCCGCCGCGCCCGCAACGGTCAACCAGGTCTCGCCGATCGGCACCGGTTCGCCAAACAGGCCCCAGCTCAGACCGGTCTTGGCCTGCCACGCATCGACCTCGGGCGTAAGCTGCCACGGGCTTTCGAGGACCACGGTCTCGCCGGCCCGCGCGCGGCGTAGCGCCTCAGCCGGATCGCCGAGCAGTGGGCGCGGCTCATCAAGGACAGCGGCTCCGAGGGGGCGCTGGGTGAACTGGACGCGGAAGGGCACCCGTGGCCCCCCGCACCGCAGCGGCATGACGAACGTCCGGGCCGCGCCGACGGGCGGCTGTTCGACGTCGACCGGTCGGCCGTCGACGGTGGCCTGGGTTGGCCCGTACCAGCACGTCGAGCAGCCGGTGAGCCGGAAGGTCCGACCCTTGACGCCGGCCACGAACTCGCCGGACAGCGCCAGGTGCCGGGCATCCCAGCGCAGGTTCGCCAGCTCCGTGGCGCCCATGGTCACGTGGCGGTCGGTGGCGATCACGTGCGGCTCGGCGTCCACCGGATAGATGGCCAGCGCACGTCCCGTGGTCGGCGCCACGCGCAGGCTGATGGCGCCGCGGTAACAGCCCACCGGCTGCTGCGACCAGAAGTCGTAGACCAGGTACTCGTTCGCCGGGTCGAGCCCCAGCTCGTCGAGCTTCACGCAGGCGGTTTCCTCGCTGCGCAGGCCCCAGTTGAACACGCCGGCCACCGCCCACGCGCGACCGCCATCGTAGCGGTGCTGCACCCACCAGCGCGGCAGTCCGTTGAAGCGATACAGGTCGAGCGGCCGCGTCACCGCGATGGGCACGAGCTTGCGCAGCAGGTCCAGGCGCTCGGGCGGCAGCCTCGCGAAACCGATGTCGGTGGTCGTGAAGCAGATGCCGGTCAGACCCAGCAGCGTGCCCATCGCCCGCGTCTGGTCGAGCGTCTGCGGACCCGCGGGGAAGAAGTCGTCGATGCCGCGGCGCCACAGACTGAAATGGCAGAGGTAGTCGAGTGACGCCATGTTCTGCGCCGCGTAGAGCTGCTGCTCGGTCCAGTCGTTCTGGATGTCGGGGCCGGGCGCATACACGTCGAGGATGCCTGCCGCCGCGTAGTCGGCCCATTCCGAGGCGCCCGAGCGGATCAGGATATCGTTGCGTCCGGTGCTCAGCAGACCGCGCTGGATCGCTCGGTAGAACTCGCGGAAGGCTTCGGGCGGGAAGCGCTTGGGCTCGTGGATCGGCCGCGTGGGATGGTTGTTGTCGATCCAGTAGAAATCGGGTCCGGTGGCCGCCAGGTCGGCATAGACGCGCTCGATCCACCGCTGCACGTCGGGGTTGGTGTAGTCGAGCAGCCACTCGCCGGGGTTCGGCTCGAGCGACAGCCAGCCCTTGGCCTTCATCTGCGCGTGCAACTCGGGGTAGGCCCGCGGGTCGAGGTCGGGATCAGTCGTCCAGCGCAGGACCTTCAGGCCCTTGGCATGGGCGTAGTCACAGGTGCGGCGGTTGCCGTCGAGGTAAGCCTTCACCGCGGCCGGCGGGGCGTACTCGGGATTGTGCTGACTGAGCGGCCATTCGCCGTAGCAGTAGAAGCCCCAGTCCCGCAGGTTGTCCGCCAGGTAGTCGAGCTGCTCCTGCTCGCGCGCGAAGTCCTGCGGGTCGGTCATCGAGATGTACGGCAACTGCACCGGCGAAAAGGTCTGCCAGGGGAACGGGCGATGCCCCTGCATCCACTCGCGTGGCACGATGTGCGGCTGGCCCGACTCCGGGTGCCCGTAGGTGCTGCCCGCCGAGGCCGGGCGCCAGCCGAGGATGGGCCACACGTCGAGCTCGCGCAGCAGCCACTCGCCCGGCGCCAGACGGCAGGCGTAGCCGCCGCCACCGATCGGTTGCAGCTCGGTGGGGCACGGTCCGTCGATCAGCGCGCCGCGGAACGTCTGCGTGGTGTAGACGGCGTTGCAGCGCCGGCTGGCCGCGCGGCCCACGGCGATCTCCAGGACGTCGCCGCCGCCGTGCGGCGTGGGCTGGCGCTGCGCATCGAGGGCGACGCGCGCGGCCAACAGCTCCCCCGCGCTGCTGGTGACCCGGCAGCGCACCTGGAAGCCGGCGGGGCCGGTCACCGCCAGCCGGCAACCGTCGGGCCGCTGATCGCAGCGCACCCGCGCGACCTCGTCGCCGCAGGCCAGCTCCGCGGTGTTCGCGTCGGGCCGGGTCACTCGCGTGGGTGGCGCCGGCGGCGGTTCACCGAACGACGAGCGCGGGACGGCGAAGGTCGGCGCCAGATCGAACGACACCCGCTCGCCCGGCTGCGGCTCGAGGGTGGCGCGCAGGCTCCCGTCCGCATGCCACTGGACGTTCGCCGGCCCGACGACCAAGTGAAGGCCCAGCAGCCACGCGATCGGCATCGCCGTCCTCCTGCCGCCACCCGGCGGCCGCTCCGGTCACAGCGGGCGGCGCGCGGCCAGGCTGCCGGCCCATTCGCGGCTCAGCAGGCCGTAGACGACATGGTCGACGTAGTGGTCGTAGAGCCACTCCGTCTCGCGCAGCACGCCCTCGTTGAAGAAGCCGAGCCGCTCGGGAACCGCCCGACTGCGGAGGTTGCCGGTGGCCGCGCGGATCTCCACCTTGTGGAGGCCGAGCTCGCCGAACGCGTAGTCGATCAGCGCCTCACACGAGCGCGTCATCAGCCCGCGCCCGGTGCAGTCAGCCGCCAGCCAGTAGCCCAACTCGGCACAGCGGCTCGACCAGCGGATGGTGTTGAAGCCCACCGTGCCGACGATGGCGCCGTCGAACAGCACCGCGCAGACGAAGCCGGTGTCCGCCGCGCATTGGTCGAGCGTGCTCTGGATGAACCGGCGACTGTCGTCCGGACCGGTGTTCTCGTCGAGCCACGGCAGCCACTCGCGCAGGTGCGCGCGGTTGGCGTCGACCACCGCGAACAGCGCCTCCGCGTCCTGCAGGCGCAACATGCGTAGCGACAGGCTCTCGTCCAGCGCTTGCACCAGCATGGGTCGGCACCTCGCAGCGCAGTCGGCTCACGGCCCGGCACTGGCGTCAGCGGCCGGTTCTCGGCCGCTACTCGCCCGTGTACGGCCGCGAGAAGTCACCCAGGTAACCGGCGGCCAGCAGCGCCTCCATGTGTTCCTGGTGGGCTCGCTCCAGGGCCACGCGCTCGGCGGCCGTCAGCGTCGGGCCCGCCAACGCCGGTGCGGGTGGAGTGGCCGCTGGGTCTGGCACCGGCCGCGCCACCGCGGCCCGCGCGTGCAGGAACTCGCTGTGCCGGCCCCTGGCGGCTGTGACGGCGGCCTCCTTCTGACTGGCCGAACGCTGCGACCAGTGGATCCGCTCCTCGTCGGCGACGAAGCCGTACAGCACGCTGCCCAGTTCGCGATCGCACTCCTGCCGGCTGCGCGCCTCAATCAGCAGGTGCCGCCTTTGCTCCGGCGGCACCTCGCCCCACACCATGGCGATCTCGCCAGGGACAAAGGCGGCCAGTACCTCACCGGCCTCCGCGACCAACCGGCCCCAGTGTTGCTCGGCCTCTATCGATAGCTGCCGCACGTAGTCTGGCAGCCCGTCAGCACGCTGTTGGGCAGCAAGCGGCCCGCCGCGTCGGGCCACCGCCGGCACAGCCGCCTCGAACGCCTGCCGGTTGCACTCGGTACGCCGCCGGTGGTTCGGCGCGTGACCCTCGGCGGACCGCGGCGCCTCGCGGCCGCCTTTGACCATGGCCCACGCGCCGAGCCCCGCACCCGTCAGGCACGCCGCTCGCCACACCCCGGCGTAGGCCGGCCAGAGCCAAGCCGGTTCGCCCAGACCCAGCACGTCGCCGGCAACCTGCAGCACGAAACCGAGCATGAACGCGACGACGAACACCGCCAGCCCGCACCCAATCGCGCCGGCGACAGCGCCGGCCACCACGTCGCCGAGGACAGTCCACGCCGATGTTCGCGGAGGTGTCGGCATGATCGTCACTCCTTGGCAACCGGCACAGCCGCGCGGCAGCGGCAGCACCGCCTACTCCTGCAGGATACACGCCAGCTCCTGTGGCTGCAAAGCCAACTCGATGATCGCCTGGCCACCGCGGCTGACCGGCGCCAACGGCTGGCCGTGCCACAGGTCGCGGTACCGCGCGCCGGCCCGGTGCGGCACCGCGAGCACTTCGCCGCGCAGCGCGGTGTGGTTGGCGTTGTAGAGCGTCCAGACCGTGCGCCGCTGGCCGCGGAACTCGTTGGCCACGACGCCCGCCCGCAGGGTCGGCACGTCCGGTGTCACCCGGTCGCCGGCGAAGCAGTCGGCATACTCGCGCTGGAGCGCCGTGCTGTGCCGCAGGCGCTCCAGGTGCGGCGAGGCGTAGAGGCACCAGGCGCAGTCGTACAGCGGCTGACCGTTCAGGAACCAGAACTTCGACTCGCTCGACCAGGTGTCGGCGCCGCACGGGAACACGAACTGCCGCACACCCGGGAAGGCGTACCGGTACAGGTCGCGTGGCGGTTGCGGCTGCCCCGGTTGGGCTGAGTCGGTGTCGTGAGTCGCACCGAAGTACTCGTGCCAGTTGAGGCAGTAGTAGGTGATGTTGCCGTCGAGGTACTGCGACGCCACGTCGCTCACCGGGTACTCCGACCAGATCGCCACGTCGGCCGGTAGCGCGGCACGTAGACGCCGCAGCAGGTGCAGCGTCGCTTGCGGCGGCCCGGTGGGCACCGGATGGCCATGGTCCTTGGCGTAGCAGCGGTGGTTGTCGGCGTAGCCGAACACGTCGACATACAGCGCTTTGACGCCGGTCTCGCGCTGTGTGCGCACCAGACCGGCGACGTAGTGCTCCAGCCACGGCTCGTACTCGGTGCAGACGTACCACAGCCGCTCGTCCTGCAGCCGCGAGCCGTCCTCGCGCACCATGGCCGCCCGCTCGCCCATCGACTGCCCGACCACCGAGGTCTTCCGGCAGCGGTCGGGAATGGTGTAGAGCGACACCGGCACACCGTGGTGCTCCTGTAGCCGCCGCACCGCGCCGCGGAGCGCGGCGGCGCCGCCGGTGTAGTCCTTCACCGCGAAGTCGCCGCCGAGGAAGTCGCCCTGGTGCTCCTGGTCGTAGTCGATCCAGCCGCCGAGGTGGACGATCTCGGGCCGCTGCCGCCAGTAGTCCTGATCGGCGGCCATCAGCGCGTCGATGCGGTACTCCCGGCGCGGGGCATCGTAGATGGGTATGGCCCAGGAGTAGGCCTTGGCCGTCAGGTGGACGCGCATCAGGAACAGGCGCCGGAACCAGTCCTTGTCCTGGGCCTGCTGCGGCTGGTACCAGGTGCGCACCCAGTCACGATAGGCGTCGTAGGCCGCGTGCCAGTCACCGGTGTGGAACAGCAGGGCCGCGGCCGGCAGTTCGCGCGCCTCGCCCGGGCCCAGCGGCAGGTCGCCCGGATGCTCCACGAAGGCGTGTACGCCGTCGGCGCTCTTGCCCAGGCCGTAGACCAGCGGCGCCGCCGCCTGGTTGCGCGTCAACAGCGCCAGGCCACTCCCCGGCCCCGGTGCGTAGGCATCGACGAACTGCAGGCAGAAGCTGCGGTCGTTGGCCGACTGGTAGCTGCCGATGGCGTTGGTGACCACGCTGTGGTAGCGCGGGAAGCAGAGCCAGGCGTCCTCGCGCGGGCCGCCGAACCGCAGCCGGCGGATGACCGGGCTACGCACCGCCGCCGCCAACGGTTGCGCGCCGTCGTTGCGCACGGTGATGCGCCAGGCCAGTTGCGGCGCGTCAGCCACGTCCAGCCGCAGACTCAGGTGCAGTGGCACCGCGGGCTGAGTGCTGACCAGCTCGACCTGCGCGCTGAGGCCATCCACGCGCACGCCGGTGGCGCGGAAGGCGCGGCCCGTCAAAACGGTGTCGCCAACCTCCACCTCCAGGCCGGACGACGGGGCCACGGCCAGCTCGCCGCGCGTCCAACCGTTCACCAGCCGCTCGATGGCGAACCCCTGCCGGCAGTCGGCGGTCAGCTCGTAGTAGCGGTTGCCCACCACCAGCCGGCCGTCGGTCAGGCGCGCGAAGGGCGCCTTGAGCGCTGGTCGTCGGCGCCACGTTGGTCCGACGGGCGCGCGGTCGGCTGGCGCACCCGACGTCTTGACCGTCACTCCCGCCAGACCGACCGACTGGCCGAAGACGCGGTTGTGCAGCACGATCTGTTCGAGGCGGCGGCTCGGATCGGCCGGCACGCGGTAGGCGCCCAGCATCCGCTGGATCACCCACTGCTCGTCAGCCAGCGAGTACGGGAACGCGAAGTCCGCGGTGCCGTCGGCATAGCGCAACTCGACGGCGAAGCCCTCGATGTCGGTCAGCGGCTTCGGACCAGGAGGCAGCGCGTACCGCGGCCCCGGCTTCGGCAGTTCGGCGCAGAGCAGCAGATAGACCTCGCTCACGGTGCGCCCGATGGTCACCGCGAGCGTGTCATCACGCCCGAACGGCTGGCAGAGCTGCCGCGTCGTGGCCACCCCGGCGATGTGGGCCGGCGCCTGGTTCACCGAGGCGTCCTCGGCCGGCCAGAGCAACTCGCGGCCGGCAGGGCCAACGCGGAACCGCGTGCCCGCCGCTTGCACGAGTTGGGCGTGGTTCAGCACGCCGTCGATCATCAGGCCCTGGCGCTCCAGCAGGCGCGCGGCGACCCGGTCACAGGCGAGGTGGCCACGCTCGCCCAGGTCGATGGGCACCAGGTCCGTCTCGCCAGCCTCGGGCCGCTCGCCGGGCCGCGGGCCGGCGAGACTGTCGAGGCTGGCCGCGAACTGCACCGTGTGCAACTCGAGCCAGCCGAGCGAATCGCGCGTGAAGACTCGCGTCCGTAGCGTCGCCGCCCGGAGCGCCAACGGCCTGCGGCCGATCACCGTGTGCCAGCGGCCATCGTTCAGCACCTCACCGGCGTCGAGCAGGCCGATCTCGACGGCCTGGCCTTGGGCGTCGGTACCGGCGACGGCCACCACCGCCAGCGGCGCGTAGCTGCGCGCCAGTCCATGGGCGCGGTACTCCAGCCGGTAGTACGGCTTCGCGCTCAGGTCCTCAGCCGACCTCGCCGCCGACCAGACCATGCCGGCCAGTCGCGGAACGCGGCCGGTGACCTCGAAGCGCCAGGCCTCGCCGGCCAGACGCGCCGACCAGGCCACCGACGGTGACTCTGGCGGCCCGGGCGCCGGCCCGTCGATGAGCTGCACGACGGTCGGCCGCTCACCGGGCCGCACCAGCTCCGGCGCCGGCTGCCAGGCCGTGGCTCGCGGTGGAGCCGGCTCGCCGGCACCGGCGCTCACGGCCAGCAAGGCCAGCAGCACGACCACGACGCCCGCAACGCCGCAACCGCCCATAGCCTGCTCCTCGGCCGCCGCGCGGCGGCCCCGCTCAGGGCTTGCGCGCCAACAGCATGATGCGATGGAAGACCAACTCGACCTGCCCGTCGGCCCCGGCCTGCTCGGCGAACGCTCGCGCGAACCGCTCGCGGGCCGCGGGCAGGTAGTCGTCGGGCAGGGCGCCTTCGTAACAGTCCGGGCTGAGGTAGGCCGCCGCCGCGCCGGAGGCGAACATGCTCATGACCTCTGCGGGAGTACGGTGCTGCACGAAGGTCTCGATCCGGGCTGAGACGACCTCGAAGCCCGCGCCCGCGAATAGGCCGGCGTAGGCTTCGCTGCTGTCCAGGAAGAACCACGGCGAGCGGAAGCGGCCCGCCGCCGCGGTGCGGGGATCGTCGCGCAGCCGGCCGAACGCGGCGATGAAGTTGGGGCAGTAGTCGTGCCGGGCGGGCGCCTGCACCGCCATGCGCCCGCCGGAGCGGAGCGCGCGGTAGCAGTTGGCCAGCGCCAGCGCCGGTTGGCCGAACCACTGCATCGCCGAGTTGCTGTAGATCGCGTCGAACCGCTCGACGTCGGCCAGGTCCTCGGCCGAGCCCAGTTCGAACAGCACTTCAGCGGTCACGCCCCGCCGAGCCTCGGCGATCATCCCGGCCGACGGGTCGCGCCCGACGACCAGCCCGCTGGTGAGCTGCCGAATCCGCTCGGACAGATGCCCCGTGCCGCAACCCAGGTCCAGCACGTCTTCGGTGCCGGTGATGGCCAGCAACTCCAGCGCTCGCTCGCCAACCGACTTCTGCAGCACCGAGGCGGCCCGGTAGGTCCGCGAGATGGCATCGAATCCGCTCATCGGTACACGCCCTTACTCCAGCACCGCGTGCAGCAGGCCGTCGAGCTACCGCGGTACCTGCCGACCGCCCCGCCGCAGACCCTGACGAACCAGCCTGGCTGGTACCACTGCCGCCGGGTGATGATCGCCCGGCGGCTGAAGTCCAGCTCCCTGGGCCGCCGCGAGGTGCCCGTCCCAACGGGCGGGATCTACCGACACGACTCGCCGCACCGCGCGCCACGGGCTCCGAACGGCAGATACTGCGCCTCGGCCTCGATCAGCTTGGTCACCACCTCGCGGATGACCGGCAGCGGCAGTTGGGCCGCCGTGTTCGGGTCGAGCATCGCCGCGTGGATCGCGGCCTCGGGATCCCGCTCCAGGATGGCCTTGACCACCATCTGCTGCATCGCCACGTTGGACGAGCACAGCCCGGCGCATTGAGGCGGCAGCGCGCCGAACTGCGTCGGGTGCAGGCCCGACCCGTCCACCAGACACGGCACCTCGCAGGCGCAGCCCGGCAGCAGGTTCCAGATGAGGCCGTCATTCGGGACGGTGCCGTGGATCACCGTCGGCACGTCGGTCTCAATCGCGTCGAGGATGCGCGCGGCATACTCGGGCGACCGCCGCAGGCCGAGGCTCTCCTGGGTGACCTTGGCCTGCAAACCCGGAAGCTGGTCAGCCTGCCACTGCCGCCGCTTCACCAGGGCCGCTTCATCGGTCCACGTCTGCTTGAGCCGCTCGATCTCGCCGTCGTGGCGCAGCACGTAGGGTATGTACTCGGTCATGTGCCGCGTCGATTCGGTCACGAAGTAGCCGAACTGGCGGAAGATCTCAAAGCGCGTGGCGTCCTTGGCGAAGACCTCCGGGTCCTCCGAGCGCTCGCGCAAGCGCGGATACAGATCCTCGCCCTCGGCGGTGAGCTGGGTGAACCAGGCCATGTGGTTGATGCCGCCCACCTGGAAGCGCAGCGTCTCGCGCGCGATGCCGAGGTAGCCAGACAGCTCGTTGGCCGTGTTCTGGACGCTGTGGCAGAGTCCGACGCCCTGGATGGACGAGGCCTCGGCCAACGCCCACATGATGATGGCCATCGGGTTGGTGTAGTTGAGGAACAGCGCGTCGGGACACAGCCGCTCCATGTCGTGGACGACATCGAGCAGCGGTGGCACGGTCCGCAAGCCCTTGAGCACACCACCGACGCCGACCGTGTCGCCGACGGTCTGGCGCAGCCCGCCGATCTCGAACGGAATGCGGTAGTCCAGCTCTTCCACTTCGCTGCCGACGCGGATCGAGGCGATCACGTAGTCGGCCCCGTCGAGGCCGGCCTGGCGCTCGGTGGACGCGCTGACGCGCGTGGGCAGCTTCTCCTCGGTCACCCAGCGCTGGGCAATGGCCTCCACGGCCGCCAGCCGTTCGGCGTGCGGGTCAATCAGGTGCAGCTCGCAGTCAGCCAGGCTCTCGAACGACATGATGTCGCCGATCAGCTTCGGACCGAAGCCGTGGCTGCCCGCCCCCAGGAACGCGATCTTCAACACGGTGTCCGACTCCTTCGGGCCTACTGGCCCGCCGCCGCCCAAGCGGCGGCACCGTTGCGGTAGGCCTCCATCAGGGCCACCGACTGCCAGGCGCTACGCAGGTCACAGGCCGGCCGCCGGCCGGCGCGCAGGTCATCAAAGAACGCGGCGTTCTCGGCGTAGAAGCCGGCCTCCTCGAACGAGTCCGGCCCGTCGCTGATCTGCTCGCCCGAGCCGTCGAACGCCACCTGGCCCGCCTCCAGGCGCACCACCCGTCCGCGCCCGTCGAACGAGCCGGGCACCGGCACGTCGAGCAGGACCGTCGCGCCGTCGCCGTGGAGCACCGCGCGCTCGATGGTCACGCCGGCCACGGGGCAGAACGCGAGGTGGACGGTGGCGCCATTGGCCAGCTCGCCGTCGATGAACACGTTGGCCACCGTCGGTCCGAACTCGGCGAACGGCTGCCGGCTGAACCGCACCTGCTGGTAGTCGGCGCCGGCCAGATGCCGAACCGCGTCGATGGCGTGGACCGCGGTGGTCGAGAAGTCCGCGTCATGGCGGCCGACTCGCACCATGTCGTAGCGCACGTGCTGCAGGCGGTCGGGTCGCAAGCGGACGGCTTCGCGCACTAGCGGCGCGAAGCGGCGGTTGAACGCCACCTGGGTGGGCGTGTCACCCGCGGCGGCCAGCATCCGCGCCAACTCGTCGACGGTGAGGCCCGGCGGCTTCTCGCAGAACGTTGGATAGCCCTGGCCGACCACCTGACTGACCACCGCGCCGGTCAGCTCGACGGGCATGTAGACGCAGACCGCGTCGGGCCGCTCGCTGGCCAGCATCTGGTCGACATCGGCGTAGCGCCGCTGGTAACCGAACCGCGCCTGGTAGGCCGCCGCCACGTCCTCGCGCAGGTCACAGCACGCCGCCAGTTCCACGTCCGGATGCAGACGCGCGTACTTGGCGTGCGACGGTCCGTGCACGGCGGTGGACATGCTGCCACAGCCGACGGTGCAGATGCGGAAGCTCATGGGTTCACCCCACGGCGACCTTGACGATCACCTTGTGCAACGGACCATTGGCGCCCAACGGCGCATGGGTGTCCTCGGGCCAGGCGATGAGGAAGCTGCCGGGCGGCACCAGCACCCAGGTGTCGGGCTCGTCGCCGAACAGCTCGACATCCTTGTCGGGCTGGTACTCGCTGACCTGCTGACGGCAGGCCGAGGTCGGCTTGTAGCCGATCTGGTCGGTGCCGACCAGGCAGAACTGGATGTCGATGTAGTTCCGGTGGGCCTCGCGCTTGGCGCCGCCGTGCCCCCGGCCCGGCTCCAGCGAGACGATGGCGAAGACGCGGTCGCCGTCGATGGCATGCTTGCCGGCCGCCAGCTCGGCCAGGCCCGGCTGCTGCAAGAACTCGAAAGCTCTGGCGAAATGCGGATTGAGTGACAGGTAGCGGGCGTGGTTGGCCAGCGTATCGACGACCATGCGGCTCTCCTCGGTCCACGCAACTGGTTCGCCGCGCGGGCGGGGCGTCCTCCCTGGCCGCCGGCGTAACGCTGACGAAACGCCGAACGGACGAATACGGCGGACCCGATTTGGGATCCCTGTGCTAACCTGCGCCCAAGCCGGTGGCAGCCGGTGTTGGTCAAGGAGCGCGAGCCGTGAAGGTGTTGATGACCGGCGCGGCGGGGCATGTGGGAAGCATCCTCCGACCCGCCTTCGAAGCGCGGCATGAGTGCCGCTATCTGGACGTTCGCCCGGTGGACGGGGCCGCCGATCGCAGTCTGGTGGGCAGCCTGCTCGACGGCGAGCTGCTCGCCCGGGCGATGGACGGCGTGGAGGCCTGTGTGCATCTGGCCATGGCGCCCACGCGCGACGCCTCGCCGCACGAGCGGATCGGCCTGTCGTACGACGTGCACGTGAAAGGCATGCACCACGTGCTGGACGCGGCGGTGACCCACGGCGTGAAGCGCGTCGTCTACGCCTCGACGTTGAGCGTCTACCGCCAGGCGCGACCCAAAGACGGCCGGATCATGGACGAAAGCTGGCCGCCGGACGCCATCGATGTCTATGGACTGACCAAGCGTCTGGGCGAGGTGATCTGCGAAGCCTTCGCCACCCGGCACCCCGAGCTGAGCGTATTCGCCCTGCAGATGGTGGCGCCACGCAACGCGCAGCAGTACGCGCAGGCGCGGGCGAACCCGGCCGGTGACCCGAACTACCTGACCGGACCCGAGGACCTGCAGCGGGTCTACCTGGCCGCGGTCGAGCACCCGGACCACCACGGTTACGACGCCGTGTTCGTCTGCTCCGACGTCGAGCGCCACTACTTCGATCTGTCCAAGGCCGAGCGACTACTGGGCTGGGTGCCGGAGGGTCGTTAGTACCTATCCGAATAGTCCCGCTGCGCGGAACGTGATCCACGCGCACGCCAG
>CAZHGD010000128.1:0-21568 GCA_964531735.1 uncultured Fimbriimonadaceae bacterium
ACCGCCTCAGACAACGAACGACCTCAGACGATTCGGTTGCGTCCTAACGAGCCCTCAGGGATTCGACAGCGGACAGGCCAGCAGGCAGATCCGTCGTAGCTCGGCGATGGGCTCGACATGGTCGTCCACGCGGAAGTCGACCGCCGGCTGGTGCTCGCACGCGTCGTCGCCGGTCTGGCCGACCAGCACCGCGGCGGCCTGCTTACCGCGGTGGTCACCACCGGCCGCCTCGCCCGCAGCCAGCGCACTGATCAGGCGGTAGCCGAACGACCAGCCCGGCTCAGGCTCCCGCTCATAGGCCGCTGCCGTGGCGCCGACCACCTCCGGTCCGGCCAGCGTGTTGCCGATGACCAGCCAGCCGTCACCGGCCACGTGCCCGCACCACTGCGCTTCGTCACGCTGCTGCACCAGCTCACCGGTGTACGCCCCCACCCGACCCAGGCGGTCGACCACACCGATCTGCCGGTTCCCCGGCTGATCGTCATCGGCCAGCGCCTGTGCAATCGCCTCGTCCGGCGTGGCGCCGCCGGCGAGGGCCGCATACAGCACCGGCGCCAGGGCCGGCTTGGCCCACGACTGCGTGCAGACCGCCGCCACGCCGGGCCTCACATTGGGCACCCAAGCGCCGACCGCCAGAGCGCGCGAGGCCGTAGCAACGCCGAGTTGCCCGGTCGCCGGGTCGCGGGCGACGATGGACCAGGTGGCGCAGTAGGGCGGCATGGCAGGCTCCTGATGGCGACTTCGGCGTCAGCGGCAGGCTCCTTCCAGACACTTCCTTCACACCGACCGCGCCCGGCTGCACAATGCGCCGTGGGGAGCACCCCGCGATGAAGATCCACGAGTACCAGGCCAAGCAGGTCTTCGCCCGCTACGGGGTACCCATACCGAACGGCCGCGTGGCCACCAAGCCGGCCGAGGTCGTGGCCGCCGCGCAGGCCATCGGCTATCCCGTCGTGGTCAAGGCGCAGGTCCACGTCGGCGGGCGCGGCAAGGCCGGCGGCGTCAAGCTGGCCCATGATGCCGCCGAGGCGCGGGCCGCCGGTGAGGCCACTCTGGGCCTGAGCATCAAGGGCCTGACCGTCGAGAAGGTACTCGTCGAGGAGGCGCTGGACATCCGCGCCGAGTATTACGTCGGCATCACTCTCGACCGTGCCAATCAGCGCAACGTGCTGATCATCTCGTCGGCCGGCGGCGTCGAGATCGAGGAGACCGCGGCCACCGCGCCCAGCCAGATTGTGCGCGTGCCCATCGACCCGGCCTTCGGTCTGTTGCCCCATCAGGTCACCGTCGCCCTGTACGAGGCCGGTGTCGCGCCGGCGGCCACGCGTGAGGCGGCCCGCTTCGTCATGGCGCTGGAGCGCGCGTACCGCGAGATCGACGCCTCGCTCGCCGAGATCAACCCGTTGGTGCTCTGTGGTGACGGGCGTGTCATCGCCGCCGATGCCAAGATCAACATCGACGACAACGCGCTCTACCGGCAACCCGAGCTGTCCGAGCTGAAGGAGGAGGGCGAGGACGACGCGATCGAGGCCGAAGCCCATCGGCGCGGCCTGCAGTTCGTGCGCCTGCTGGCCAGCAACCTCGGCGGCGCGCAGCCGGCGGTGGGCATCATCGGCAACGGCGCCGGCCTGGTGATGGGCACCATCGACGAGGTCACGCGGGTCGGCCGCCCATTCGGTCTCGGCCCGGCCAACTTCCTCGACATTGGTGGCGGCGCCCGCGCCGAAGTGGTCCGCAACGCGCTCGAGGTGGTGCTCCTCAACCCCGACGTCAAAGGGGTGTTCATCAACATCTTCGGCGGCATCACGCGCTGCGACGAGGTGGCCAAGGGCATCCTCGAAGCCGCCGGCGCGGTCGATCTGACCGTGCCGCTGGTGGTCCGCCTGACCGGCACCAATGAGTTGGAGGGCCGCCGCATTCTGGCCGCCGATGGGCGCTATCAGCCGTTCACCGAGTTTGGCCAGGCGGCCCGCCGCGTGGTCGCACAGGTGGCCGAGGCGGTCGCCACCGTCGACGGTGCCGACGACGCTATCGCGGCACCGCGACCAGCACGACGCGGTCAACGTAGAACCGGTTCTGCTTGATGGCGCTCTGGGGGTCGTACGCCGGACCCTCGAAGCGCACCGAGACGTAGATCTCCCACTGCCGTCCGGGCTCCTGCGGGTCGAACAGACCGGCGATCTCCGGCAGTTGCAGGTTCCAGGTCCAGTCGAACCACACGCAGCAGTCGGCGCTGAGCGTTGTCCGGCCGATCGGATAGAACCGATAGGCGCCGGTGGACAGCGGCTCGTCTCGACCGGCGAAGGCGTTCTGTTGGCGCTTCGCCGCGGCGTCGTAGTAGCCGAAGTTCAAGGCGTTCTTCGGCAACCCGGCCGGCGCATAGGGCGGCGCGGTCAGGCTCGGCGGCATCGCAGCCGCGAAGCCGCCCGCCGCCAGCGGGTCCTCGACGATCGCGATCTCGCGGCTGTGCTTCTGGAACGATTCCGGGGTGAACTGCCGCACGCGCTCGGCCGGCACGGCGGCCAACGGCGCCGGTAACGGCTTGAGCAGCGTCCTGGCCGAGAACCACCGCAGCGACTCGGTCAAGCCGGCCAGCAACCGCTCGCGGCGCGCCGGCAGGTTGCGCGTGTTGACGGTCCGCGTGTAGGTGTCGCGGTAGCGCGCCAGCGACTGCTGCCGTTGGCTGCTCCACGCCGCGTCGGCCCGGCCGGGCCGCAAGAGGCAGGCCAGGTCGAGGCTCATCCGCAGTTGCCGCACGCGCCGCAGCAAGCGCTCGTCGGCCGACGCCGCCGCCTCGGCCTCGTCGAGCAGCCGCTGGCACGACGCCATGAACTCCGGTGTCAGGTGCCGGTGCTGGCCCGTGCTCGCGTTCCAGGTCAGCCGTGCCGGCAGCGCCGCCGTGGCGTCCTCCAGCGCGGCCAGATAGCGCCGGACCGCCGGCGCCGCCGGCCCGTAGTGGCGGTCGGTGTAGTCGGCGACCAGCGCCGCGAGGTCGCGGTCCGGATCCCACATCAGCCGGGCGATCAGCCAGGTCTGCAAATCGGCGGTGCGTCGCGAGTCATAGACACCCGGCGCGTCGTGCTCCATGAAGCAGCCTTCGACGCCGACGCGCTTGAACAAGCGCAGATCCTTGGCCAGGCGGCTCAGATTGCCGAGCGGCAGGGCCGGGCCGTAGGTGTTCGGGTAGTACCAGACCCACAGGTGGCGCGTCGCCTGGGGCCAGCGCTCCAGGTTGCGCAGCGTGGTCGCGTTGCTCGCGTGCTCAATCGGCGCGGCGAAGTTGTCGTCAATCGGCGCGAAGATGACGATCACGTTGTCGGGCAGCTTGGTGGTGGCCGGTGGCGCCTCGCTCTGCTCCTTGCGATAGGCCAGCGTGCTCAGCCGCGCCTGCGGGAAGCGCTCCTGCACGGCGCGACCAGCCTCGGCCAGGTAGTCGAACAGCGGCGCGCCCGGCGTGCCTTCGCGCTGCACCAGCGCGCGGCAGTCGGCGCAGTCGCACATCGCCCCGGGCCAGTCCATGGCCGAGACCGAGTAGGTGCCGCCCGGATCGGCCTCGGCGATGCGCTTGAGGATGGCCGCGGTCATCGCCTGGCGCAGGCCGCGACTGGTGAAGCACAACTGGCGGCTGGCCACGCGCTTGTCGCCAGCCAGGCTGAACCACTCGGGGTGGGCGGCGAAGTGGACCTTCGGCGGCACCCATTGGAACAGCGTGTGGACCAGCCAACCGTCCGGCGGGAACGCGTAGCGGTGCGAGGTGCCGCCGTAGGCCGCCAGATCGCCGGTGAACCGCAGATCGGGCCCCTGGCACCGGTTGCGCACCAGGAACCGCTGCATCGCCTGGCGATCGGAGTCGCCGTTGGTGTGCGTCACGATGTCGCGCACGGCGAACGCCGGCGCACCGCGGCGGTCGGTGGCCGGCAGCGCCAGCGTGGGTCGGCGCGGCCCATCCTCGTCGTCGTACCAGGTCAGCCAGCGGCAGCCCAGGTCGTCAGCGAGGAACGAGTAGACCGCGTAGAGTGTGCCGCGCGGCCGACCGCCGACCAACAGCAGGTCGCCACCCACCGTGCGGATCACGAACTCCTCGGGGCCGAGACCATCCACCAGGGCGTCGCCCAGCACGGCACGCGCGGCACGCGACGGCCCGACGAGGAGGCGGCCCGGTCCCGCCGTGCCCGTGAACTGCGCGCCGGTGATCTTGGTCAGATAGGCGGCCAGCTCGGTCGCCGACGTCCTCTCCGCCGGCGCCGCGTCATCGGGCAGCACGATGGTCGCGCGCGGTTGACCACCCTCCGCCAACACCAACGGCGCGGCAGTGGCCGCACCACACAGCAGCGCAACGGTCGCGAGCAGTCTGAGCATGGTGGTCGCCTCCGACCCGGGTGGCGCCATGGTAGCCCAAGTCGGGCTGCGGATCCACGACCTTCGCCCGCCACGGCAGGCGTCGCGCCGCCGCGCGCGAACAGACCGGTCGGACACCGCCATGCCTGACGCCCGCCGCATCATCGTGCTGATGACCGACAGCCAGCGCGCCGACATGCTCGGCTGCTACGGTCAGGCCGCCATGCAGACGCCGCATCTGGACCGGTTGGCCGCCGAGGGGCTACGGTTCGAGCGCGCCTACACCTGCCAGCCGGTGTGTGGTCCGGCCCGTGCCGCGCTGTTCACCGGCACCTACCCGCACAGCAACGGGAGTTGGACCAACTGCCAGCCGCTCGGCGACAACGCCAAGACCATCGGCCAGCGGTTCCGTGACGCCGGGCGCCACTGCGCCTACGTGGGCAAGTGGCACCTGGACGGCGGCGACTACTTCGGCGTGGGCCGCTGTCCCGACGGCTGGGATCCCGACTACTGGTACGACATGCGCGGCTACCTCGCAGAGTTGACGCCCGAGGAACGGCTGCGCTCACGGCAGGTCGGCACCAACCGCGATCCGGGCGTCACCGCGGAGTTCTGTTTCGGCCACCGTTGCTCCAACCGGGCCATCGACTTCCTGAACCGGCACGGTGACGAGGACTTCCTGCTGGTGGTGTCGTATGACGAGCCGCACGATCCCTTCCTGTGCCCGCCACCGTTCTGTGACCTGTACCGCGACTTCGACTGGCCGAAGGCGCCCAACCACTGGGACCGGTTGACCGACAAGCCCGAGCACCAGCGCGTGTGGGCGGGTCCGCGGCTCGACCAGGACCAGGACGCCCTCCGCATCCGGCCCGCCGACTTCCTGGGGTGCAATGCCTTCGTCGACCACGAGATCGGGCGCGTCCTGGCCGCCATCGACGAGCACGCGCCGGATGCGCTGGTCATCTACACCTCCGACCACGGGGACTTCCTCGGCGCACACAGCCTGGAAGGCAAAGGGCCGGCGATGTATGACGAGATCACGCGCATCCCACTGTTGATCCGCTGGCCGGGCGTGGTGCCCGCCGGTCAGGTCTGCGCGCACCCGGTGTCGCACGTCGATCTGGTGCCCACCATGCTGGCCGCCGCCGGCCGACCGGTGCCGCCGCTCCTGGAGGGCACCAACCTACTGCCGACGCTGCAGGAGCCCGAGCGGCGCCCGCAGGAGGCCGTGTTCATCGAGTTCGGCCGCTACGAGGTCGATCACGACGGCTTCGGCGGCTTCCAGCCGATTCGCTGCGCTTGCGACGGCCGCTACAAGCTGGTGGTCAACCTGCTGACCAGCGATGAGCTGTACGACCTGGCCGCCGATCCCGGTGAGTTGCACAACCTGATCGAGGCGCCGGAGCATGCGACCGAGCGCGACCGGCTGCACGAGGCGCTGCTCGACTGGATGAACCGCACCCGCGATCCGTTCCGCGGCTACTACTGGGAGCGCCGGCCCTGGCGCACCGACGCGCAGCCCGCCACCTGGGCCTACACGGGGCACACGCGGCAGCGCGAGAACGAAGAGTACGAGCCGCGCCAGCTCGACTACGACACCGGCTTGGAGATGACCGCGGCGACGCGCCGCAAGCACCTGACGCCGGAGCAGCGCCGTCAGCCGCCCGGCCGGCGGTAGACGCGCAGGTAGTCTACGGCGAACTCCTTCGGGTAGGGGTCCTGCGGGCTGACGTTGCCGCGCCAGGGATGGTCGCCTTCGTAGAGGCTGAGGTAGCAGAAGAACGGCGCGCGTGGCGCCTTGTCGCTCCGCGCCACTTCGCGGCCGTCGACCCACCAGACCAGCGCCTCTCTGGTCCACTCCAGCGCGTAGACGTGGAAGTCGGCGGTGAGGTCGTCGGCGAACTCAACCTGCCGGTGCTCGGAGCGGTGACCAGTCAAGTACGAACGGCCGTAGTGGACCGTGAAGTGGTTGTGCTTGGGCAGCTTGCCGAGGTGCTCGAAGATGTCGATCTCCATGGCCTCGTTCTCGCTGCTGCGCAGGCCACCATCGCTAGCCAGGTTCTTGTAGGCGCCGTCCAGCGGGCTCATCCAGAAGGCCGAGCAGGTGCCGCTGCCTTTGGCGCAACGGGCGCGCAGCTCGAACCAGCCGTACTGCTGCGCGAACGGCTCCGGACTGCGCGAAGTCTGCACCGACGACACCCGGCCCTGCCCCGCCCCGCGCTCGGGCGGGCGATCCTTGTCCACCAGCAGCGAGAGCAGCCCGTCGCGGAGCAGGTAGTAGGCCGGCAGCTTCTCGTTGCCCCGGTAGCGCGGCATCCAGCGCTGCGCGTCGAGCTCCGGTCGGTCGAACTCGTCGTGCCACGTCAGCTCCCAGCCGGGTCTGTCCCACGGCGCCGCCGCCAACGGACCGAGCGTCGCCACGATCACGCACCACACCGCCAAGCGAGCCATGGTCTGCCTCCGGGTTACGGCTCGGCCACCAGCAGCGCGCCGTTCTTGGCCGCCACCGTGAGCGTCGCCGCGCCGTCACGCACGGTCAGGTCGGCCGCCTGCCACGCCGCGCGGAACCGCGGCGCGGCGGCGCCGCCGGCGGCGCGAAGGACGACCTGCTGCGGCTTGGCCGCGTAGTTGGCCACCACCACCAGCCGCCGGCCGGGCTGGCGCCAGTAGCTGATGCGCACGTCCGGCGTGTCGCTGACCAGTTCGCGCTGTGACCAGTAGGGAGCGAACTGTGCCCCCTTGAGGCCGAAGGCGATCTGCGCCGCCCAGACCTCTTCGAACACCGCCTTGTTCATGCTCCCCGCCCAGAGCGGCACGCCGTGGACGAGGGCCGCCACGATGCAGGACTCGCTGGGCGCCCGGTCTTTCGGATACGGGTCACCGCCGGCGAAGCGGCTGATCTCCGGCAGCAGGAACGTCGGCGTACCGGTGGCGGCCGAACAGAACTCGCTGCGCCAGACACGCTCGGGCATATCGTCCATGTAGAAGGTCGGCTTGCCGACCACCGCAATGCTGTACTGCTCACCGGGGCACCAGCCGTCGTTGAACGCGTTGACCGGCGCGTACCACTGGCTGTGCTGATGCGCGAAGTAGCGTTTGCCGGCGTCGTGGCAGATGGCGTACAGCCGGCGCGACTGCGCCCGCCGCGCGTAGATCGGCCAGGTGCGTCCCGAGCGGCCGAACGCGTCGGTGTAGCCGCAGCCGTGGCGGCGGTTGTCGCACGGGGTCACGCCGTCGATGTCGGTGTAGATGCCGCCACCCCAGTCGTTGCGCACGTGCTCGCGCGCGCACCAGAGCAGGAAGTCGGCGAAGCTGCTGCGCCCGCAGACCGGTACCAGGCAGTACGGCGCGTTGTCACCAACCCGCTGGTACCCGCCGAACGAGTCGCCATAGGTCAGGTGCCACTCGCGGCCGTAGAACTGGTACTCCGGCGACAGGTCGGCCGTACACTGGCTGCACGTGTACGACAGCGTCTCCTTGCCCTTCGCCCGCCATTCGTCCACCAACTTGCGCTGCGCCGCCGGGTCGTGCGCCAGCAGGCGGGCGTTCAGCGTGGCGATCTGCTGGCCCCAGCCGTAGACGAACCACTGCCCACCGGCCTCGTAGGGACCCGAGCCGAACCGCGTATCCCAGAAGTCGTCGGGCAACGGCCGGACCGGCGTCGGCGCCAGGCCGATGGTGTAGGTCAGCGGCCGGTCCACGCGCACCGGCCGACCGATCCAGCGCCACCGCACCCAGACGGTGTCGCCTTCGCGCCGCAGCGTCAGCACCGGTTGGCCCGGCCCGCTCGCGAAGTTCGCGTCGGACTCCATGAACCAGGCCAGGCCGCGCTGCTCATTGCCCAACCAGCCATACGGTCGGAACCGCGGCTCGTCGAGCGATTGGCCGTTCCAATCCTGGCAGGTCGGGTTGCGGTACCAGGTCGCCACCTCGGCCCGAATCGGCAGCTCGAAGGTCAGCGACGATAGCTCGGCGCCACCGGCCGGCGGGGTCAGCGTCAGGTCACAGCGCACCAGCCCGTCGAACTCGACCAGCGTCTGGTAGCGGGCGCCGAGCGCCCCGACGCGCCCGTCGCCGGCCACGGTGACCCGCTCGGGCTGGTCCTCGACCACCCGCGGGCGCGACCAGGTCGCCGGCTGCTGGGCGGTCAGCCGCGCGGCGCCGCTCAGCACCGGTCCGCCGCCGCGCGTGACAGCCTCGGGCAGCGGGCCGGACAAGGTGATCGCGCCGTTCCAGGTGTGGACCGTGTCGCCCTGGCGCCTAAGCGGCTGCCACGGTGGCAGCACCCGGTCCGCCCGCCAGTCGGTCCGCGCCGGCAGCCACGGCGTCGGCGGCTTCAGACGCGTGGCGCGGCCGGTCAGACGGCGCTCACCATCGGCCAGCGTGGCGGTCGCCCCATACTCGCCATCGAGCCACCCGGGCACCGTCACCACCTGCGTGGCCGTGCCGGCGACCAGCGTCACCGGGCCGGTCCAGACCGTGCCGCCCCGCGGATCGCGCACCTGAAGCTGCACCTGCCCGCCGGCCGCCGCGCGCCACGACTCGTCCAGGTGCGCCGCCCGCACGGTGACGGTCAGCGTGCGCTCAGCCGGCGCGGGTTCCAGCGCCAGGGCCAGACTCGGCTTCAGCTCGGGCAGGCCGCCCGGCCGGTCGAGTGCGTAGAGGTCGAGCACCTCGTCGTCGGCCAGCGCACGGTCGAACAGGCGGACCTCGTCGGAGACGGTCTGCTCGTTCGGGTCGCTCCAGCGGTTCTGCCAGAACTCGACCGGGCAGATGGTGAAGACGCCACGGTCGATCCTGGGCAAGGGGCGCGTCACGAACGCCTCGCTCACGCGGCGGCCATTCACGAACAGGCGCGTGGCGCGCTCGTTCCAGGTGGTCGCCCAGTGGGTCCACTGGCCCTGCTGCATCGTGTCGACGCCGGTCTGGGCCACGAAGGTGGCGTCATCGGGTCCCTCGGCATCCACCCGCAGGTACTGCTTCACCGCCTGGTCGCCCACCGGATAGAGGTAGAGCAGCATGGTGTAGTCGGCGCCGGGCGAGGCGACCAGGAAGTGGCGGAACTTGCCGCTGGCGCCGTTCCAGTTGAGCGGCTTGACCCAGATGGAGAACGTGCCGTGGCGGCTGTCGAAGTTGCCCGCGACCGGGTAGCTGCACCGCTCGCCACGCTGTTGCAGCAGGCCCTGGCCACGGATACCTGCGGGCCACGGGCGGCCGGGCGCGGGCTTCAGCGAGCAGGCCCGCGCCCCGGCAGCCAGGTCGGCATCGGTGCTGCCGGCGTCGAACGAGGCGTGGAACCGCAGTCCGGGTGGCAGCGCCAGCAGACCGGCCAGCAGCAAGGCGAGGGGCACCGCGCTCTCCGCGGCCGGCGACCGGCGCCGGCCGCCTTGAGCTTAGCCAGCGGCGCGGGCCGGTGTCAATCGCAAGCCCGAGCCGGGCTGGACCAGCACCCGACCGGCGGGCTGGCCGCCGGCCGGGGTGGAGGGTGTCGGCCGTGTCGAGTGGTGCGTCAGGGAAGGTCGTAGTACGCGCGGGGGTAGCTCGGCGACTTCGGCAGGCCCTTGACGTGCCCATCGAGCCACAGAACGGTGCAGACGTCGTTGTGGCGCCAAGCCTCGGTCTTGTAGCGGATGGAGGGGTCCTGCATCAGGTTCTCGGTGAAGCCGGGTGAGATGCAGAGCTTGTCGCCGTTGTCGTCCAGGCGCGACTCCCAGGAGTCGTGGCTGTGGATCTTCTCGGCCGGCGCGGTGATGCTGGCCAGCCGCATGGGCGCTCCGCCGCCGCCGTCCAGCAGGCCGTTCAGCCCGTAGGCATAGGCGCCGGTCTTCAGGGCGGCATCGGCGCTGGGGCAGGCGAGCACCTGCTGGTTCTTGCAGTACGGTTCGAGGAAGCGGCCCCAGTAGGTGTCGGTGACCGACCAGGCGCCGGTCCAGGCGTTGCCGTTGACGTACCAGGGGAACGTCTCGTCGTAGTCCTGCACGTACTGCATCACCGCCACGCCGATTTGCTTCAGGTTCGACTGGCACGACGACTGCCGCGCCTTCTCCCGCGCTTTGGCGAACACGGGGAAGAGAATCGCGGCCAGGATCGCGATGATCGCGATCACGACCAGTAGCTCGATCAGGGTGAACGCCCGCGGGCGGTTCGATGTCATCGTGGGTCTCCGGTGCCGGCGGCGCGGTGAGTGCGCCCGGTGTCACCGGAGACCAAGCATGCCGGCCGACCGCTACCGGCCCGTTAGGAGGCGGCCAGGATGCTGTGAGTACGCGACGTCTGCTCAGTGAATCTCCAGCCGGTGATAGCGCTTCTTGCCGGCGCGGAGCAGCAACTCGCCGTCCTCCTCGGCAATCTCGCCCAAGACCATCTCGGGGCTGTCGATGCGCTCCTCGTTGACATAGGCGCCGCCCTGGGCGACCAGCCGCTTGGCCTCGCCGCGCGAGGCGCAGAGACCGGTCTCGACCAACGCGTCGACAATGGTCAGCGAGCCCAGTTGCCCGCGCTCCATGGTGGTGGTCGGCATCGACGAGCGGTCGCCGGCGCCGCCACCAAACAGCGCTTCGGCCGCCGCGCGGGCCTCGTCGGCGGCGTCCTCGCCATGCACCAGGCTGGTGACCTCGAAGGCCAGCGCCTGCTTCGCGCCGCGCAGCGCCGCACCGCCCGCGGCGCACAGCTCCTTGACGCGGGCTATGGGCAGGAAGGTCAGCAGACTGAGCAGCTTCTCCACGTCGCGGTCGTCCACGTTCACCCAGTACTGGTAGAACTCGTACGGCGGCGTGCGCTGCGCGTCAAGCCAGATGGCACCGCGCTCGGTCTTGCCCATCTTCTGTCCGCTGGCGGTGGTCAGCAGCGGCGAGCAGAGCACGTGCGTGTCGGCCCGCTCCAGTTTGCGCACCAGGTCCATGCCGGCCAGGCAGTTGGCCCACTGGTCCGAACCGGCGCATTGCAGCGTGCAGCCGTACTCGCGGAACAGGTGCAGGTAGTCGTACGCCTGGAGCAGCATGTAGTTGAACTCCAGGAAGGTCAGATTCTCCTCCGCCGCCAGGCGCGAGCGGTAGTGCTCGGCGGTGAGCATGACGTTGACACTGAAGTGCCGGCCGACATCGCGCAGGAAGTCGATGTAGTTCAGCTCGCAGAGCCAGTCGGCGTTGTTGACCACCAGCGCGCGGTCGGCGTCGAAGTCGAGGAAGCGCATGAGCTGCTTCTTCTGCGACTGGAGGTTGCTGTTGATCTCCTCGGGCGTCAGGATCGGCCGGCTGGAGGTCTTGCCGCTGGGGTCACCGATGCGCGCCGTGCCACCGCCGCACAGCACGATCGGCCGGTGGCCGGCACGCTGCAGGTGCGCCAACTGCATGATCGGCACCAGGTGGCCGGCGGTCAGACTCGGCCCGGTCGGGTCAAAGCCCGTATAGCAGGTCACCGGCCGTTCCAAAGCCTGGCGCAACGCGTCTGCGTCGCTGACCTGAAAGACGAACCCACGCTCGTTGAGCTGGTCCAAGGCGTTCATGAAGCGGCTCCGTAACCTGCTTGGTGAACCGGCATTCTAGAACCGCGTCGGTAAGCGGTCAACGCCGCTCGGCCCGCGGCAGGGCCTGGCGGATGGCCGGCCAGGCCTCCTGCACAAACGGCAGCAGGTCCTTCTCGGTGGCCTCGACACTGCCCCGCCAGGGCGCGGCAAAATGGAGCTGCGTCCAGATCACCTGCCCGCGCGCGAAGCTGCTGCTCTGATGGCGCGCGTAGTCGGGCGTGGTGGTGATGCCGTCGGTGAACGTGTACAGCGCAATCAGCGCCGGTCGGCTGCGGCGTCCGACAATCAGCCGCTCGAAATGCAGATCCTCGCCGGCGTGATGGAGTAGCGTCTCGCGTTCCTCCATCAGCTCGTGGCCGGCGCCGACGTAGCAGGCCGCCGGCGGGTGCAGGCTCCGCCGACCGCGCCCGCAGATGACGATCACCTGCAGCGGCAGCTCGTCGCGGGTCCGCCGGTACTCGCGCTGGATGATGGCCACGTCGCCCAGTTCCTGGCGGACGCGCGGGCTGATCGGCAGTTCGGTGCCCTGCCACCGACCGAGGGTCAACGGGACCTGCGCCAGGTCGACGTTCGGCCGCGGCGGCGGCGGTGGCACCAGCGCACGGCCGACGCCACCGGCGAGCAGGACCAGCACCGCCGCCAGCGCCAACGGCGCCGACAAGGCCGGCCAGTGCGGCAGCCGCGGTGAGTCGACCGGCGCCGGTGTGGACAGGTCGGCCTCGGGGCCCACCACCAGCCGGGCCACGCCGAGCAGCGCCGCCACGGCGACGGCCAGCATGACCAGGCCGGACAGATCGTGGAAGGTGGTCACGGCGAAGTCGTGACCGACGAGCCGCCCGATAACCAGAATGGCCAGCAGGCGCACGACGTTGGCCACCACGGCGATCGGCGGCGCCAGCAGCGCGATCACCGCCTTCCGCCGCGCCGTGGTGTCGGTCAGATAGGCAGCCAGCACACCGACCATGGTCAGACCGAGCAGCGCTTTGAACCCGCTGCATTCGGCGGCCACCAGGTAGTCCTGGCCATCGAGCCGCATCAGCGTGCCCACCGCCCGCGCATCGGCGCCGGTCAGCAGGCTCATCAGCCCGGTGGCCAGCCGCGCGCTGGCCAGTTGCAGCGGGAACCCGTAGTGGTGGATGACCAACTGCGACACGGGCACCGCGAAGACCAGGAACGCCAGCGCGAACCAGGTGCGCCGGTAGACCGCCGGTCCGGCCGCCGCCAGGACCAAGCCGTGGATCAGCAGCAGCAGCGACAGCCCGAGCAGCAGGTTGATGTCGAGGAGCCGGCCGGCCAGGTAGGCGGCCGCCGCCACGGCCACCACCGCCAGGCCCGGCCACCAGGCACGCCACGGCACGCCGACGATGGCCAGCCGGTAGCGCCAGAGCAGCCAACCGCTCAGCACCGGCACCAGCGGGCCGTGCGAGTAGTACGGATTCTGGCGCCAGCCGTCGAGTATCCAGCGCGCCGTGTCCTGGTAGGCCCAGGCCACCGCACCCAGCAGGACGATCGCCGCCGCGGCGACCTGGTTCAACGCGTGCCCTCCAGACGCCGCACGAGCTCATCGCAGTCGTCGCGGCCCACCCAGGTGGCACCGAGCGACAATGCGGCGCGGGCCGAGGCCAAGGCGCCGGCCGGGTCGCCCTTGGCCTCGCGGACGCAGGCCAGATGATAGTGGCTCAACGGGTCGTCCGGCTTGATGGCCAGAGCCGCCGCCAGATCGGTGGCGGCGCCGTCGAGGTCGCCCTCGCGGAACCGCACCCAGCCGCGCGTGTCCAGCAGCGGGCTATCGCGGCGTTGCGCCAACGCGCGATCGATCATCTGCCGCGCCACCTTCAGATTGCGGTTCTGGTCGGCGTAGAAGTAGGCCAGGTTGTTCAGCGAGGTGACGTCGTCGGGATTGCTCGACAGCGACAGCAGGTAGTTGGCCTCGATGTAGTCCGCGCCGGCGGCGTCGGGCTTGGTGCCGGCCGCTTGGGCCAACATGCCCAGACGCTTGCCGACGCGCGGCCGGAACCGCGGATCGTCCACCATAAGCTGCTGGTAGAGCGCCGCCGCGTCGGGCCGCTTGTCATAGGCGGCGTAGAGGTCGGCCACCGCCAGTTGGAGCGTCGAGTCGATGGGCGCGCGCCGCACCGCCTCGCGCAGCAGCGCCGCCGCCTCGTCGAAGCGTTTGGCCGCCATCAGCAGGCGCCCATAGGCCAGGTAGACGCGCGCGTCGGGCGTCTTGGCCTCGACGAGCTGCTTGAACACCCGCACCGCCTCGTGCCCGCGGCCGAGACCGGCCAGCGCCTCACAGCGCGCGATCTGCGCCGGGATGTCGTTCGGATGCGTCTTCAGCCACGCTTCGTTGACGGCCAGGGCCTTCGCCGCCTGCTGATGCGTCAGGTAGAACGCCGTCAGGCTCGCGCGCAGGCCCGGATTCGGCTGCTGCTCCCACAGCCGGCGCAGCAGGCCCTCGATCTCGGCGGGCTGTCGGCCGGCGTAGGCAATCTGCAGTTGCAGCGTGCGCGCCTCGTACCAGTCCGGCGCGGCGGCCAGCAGGCGGGTGCCATAGCCGCGCGCGGCCGGCAAATCCTCGCGTTGCAGCGCCTCTTGGGCCAGCCGCAGCAGCGCCAGGTTCTGCCGCGGATCGAGACGCAGCGCCTTGGCCAGACTGGCCCGGCTCAGTTCGCGGCGGCCGAGGCGGCCGTAGAGGTCACCCAGCATGGCCTGCGCCTGCGCGTCGTTCGGCCAGTTGGTCTCCAGCGTGGCAATCAGCTTCTCGGCCGCGGCCCGCTCGCCATGGGTCAGGCGGAGCGAAGCCAGTTCACCGAGCGCGTCGCGTTGGCGCGGGTCACTCTGCAGGACCTTCTCGTAGGCGTCCACCGCGGCCAGCCAGTCGCGCCGCAGGGCTTCGGCGCGCGCCACGGCCAGCCAACCGGCCGCCGAGGGCGCCGCCTGGACCTGGCCATAGAGCGACTTGAGCGCCGGCGGCCGATCGGCCTCGGCCACCGGGCCCGGCCGGCTGCAGCCGGCCAACGCCACGACCCACATGACCCCCGCCAGACGTCGCATCGGCACACTCCCTCGCTGCTTCTGACATTCTGGGTATCGGCGTGAGGCGGCCCATCGCAAGGTCGCGGCCCAAACGAAAAGCGGCGCACCAGCAGAGGCGCGCCGCGACTCCCGGGGAGGGGCTCGAACCCCCAACCTAGTGGTTAACAGCCACCCGCTCTGCCATTGAGCTACCCGGGAAGGTCCATCGAGTCTAGCCGAAGGGGCAGGTCGCGTCAAGACAGTATGCGCCACGCCCGCGTCACCGAGGCAGGTGCCCCAGCCTGAGCGGCCAATCCAGCGGCAGCGCAGTGGAGTGATGTCGTGAAGATCGGGGCAAGCACCTACAGTCTGGTCAAGGCGATCAACGCGGGGCAGTTCGACGTCCTTGGCGTCTGCGACTGGTTGGCCGCGCAGGGCGCCGAGCACGTCGAGATCGTCCCGGTGGCCGGCTTGTCGTTCGACACCGAGCCGGCCATGGTCGACGCGTTCGTCGATCGCGCGCAGGCCTGTCACCTCGAGATCTCGTGCTACACCTTCGGCGCCAGCTTCATCGACCTGGCCCCACCGGCCTACGAGGCCGAACTCGCCCGCGTGAAGCGGCACCTCGACATCGCCGCGCGTCTGGGCACGCGCCTGGTGCGGCACGATGTCGCCTCGCGCCCGGCCGCGGCGGCCACCGACGCGCAGTTCGAGCAGGATCTGCCGACGCTCGTGCGCGCTTGCCAGGCCATTGCCGACTACGCTGGGACGCTCGGTATCACCACCATGATCGAGAATCACGGCGTGCACGTCCAGGGCGCGCGGCGCGTGCTCCGGCTGCACCGCGAGGTGGCCCGCGACAACTTCCGCCTGCTGGTCGACACCGGCAACTTCTTCGCCGTCGAGTTCGCCGACACGCTGGCCGCCGTGGCGGCCTGCGCGCCCTTCGCCGCCATGGCCCACATCAAGGACCACCACATCCGCACCTCACCGCCGCCGTCGCCCCAAGGCTGGCGCGACCGTGGCCGCGGCTACTGGACCCAGGCGGCCGTCGCTGGTGACGGCGACCTCGGCATTGCCGAGGCCATCCGCTCGTTGCGCGACGCCGGCTTCGACGGGTACCTGTCGCTCGAGTACGAAGGCCCCGAAGACGCCTGTGCCGCCAATGCGCGCGGCCTGGCCAACCTGCGGCAGATGCTCGCCGGCACGGACTGACGGTCGGCGCCTCCGGAGCACCCATCATGGCAACAGACCAGCTACGCGCCGGCGCCGCGAAGGTCGACATCACACCCGACTTCGGCACCCAGATCAGCGGCGACATCGGTCGCTACCGACCGGTCGAGGAGATCCGTGACCGGCTCTACGCGCGGATCATCCTGCTGCAGTCCGACAGCGGCACGGCCTGCCTGATCTCGTGTGACATGGCCTGCATCAGCCAACGCCACTCGCGGCCCCTGCGGCGCGAGTTGGCCGCGCTCGTCGGCGCCAGGCCCGAGGACGTGGTCATCCACTGCGTGCAGTCGCATTCGGCCGCCCGCGTCGGCGGCATGTTCGATGACCCCGAAGGCCTCCTCACGCCCGACCTGTGGTGGGTGCGCGGCGAGACACCCGCCTACAACGAACTGTTCACGAAGGCCCTCAAGCGCGGCGTGGCCGAGGCGGCGGAGCGTCTGGTGCCGGTGACCGCGAAGTTCGCCCGCGCGGTGGACAGCCGCTGTGCCTTCAACCGCCGCTTCATCATGCGCGACGGCACGGTCAAGACGCATCCGGGACACTGCAACGAAGAGGTGCTGTACTGCGAAGGCCCGGTTGACCCCGAAGCGTCGCTGACGGTCTTCGCCGACGAGCACGACACGCCTGTGGCCGCGCTGCTCCACTACACCTGCCACCCGATCCACGGCTATCCGCATCGCTACGTCTCGGCCGACTGGCCGGGGCTGTGGAGCGAAGCCGTGAGCGCCAAGCTGGGGCACGGCTGCGTGGTCGGCTGCCTCAACGGCGCCTGTGGCAACATCAGCCCAGTCGATCACACCAGCCCCGACGACGACCGCGCGGCCAGTCTCGGGTTGATGCTGCACCGCCTGGGCCAAACCGCCGACACGCTGATCGGCCGCCTGGCAGCCGTCGACGCACTGCCGCTACGCACCGCGAGCCAGGTGCTGCCGGTGCCCTGGAACCAGCCCACGCCCGAGACGATCGCGGCGGCGCGCGCGCTCCTGGCCGAGCACCCCACCCCGATCTGCCACGACGAGGCCCGCGAGAGCATCGTCTGGGACTGGGTCTTCGCCCTGCGCGATCTCGACCAGGCGGCGAAGCTCGCCACCGAGCCGGTGTACGACTTCGAGATCCAAGTGGTCCGCCTGGGCGACATCGTGGTGGTCGGCTGGCCCGGCGAGCCGTTCGTGGAAGCGCAACTCGAGGTCAAGCTGAAGTCGCCCGACCGGCGCGTCATCGTGGCCCACGAGTGCAACGATGAGTGCGGTTATCTGCCGACGCTGGCGGCGGCGCAGCGCGGCGGCTATGAAGCCTGGGGCAAGTTGCCGCCGGGCACGCTGGAGCAGGTGGCCGAGACCACTGTGGCGCTGGTGGCCGGGCTATGGTCCCTCGCGGAGCCAGTCTAGCCGCACCCGCCGGATGCGCAGACGGTTCAGCCCGCCGACTTTCGAGTCGCCGGCGCAGTAGGCCAGCAACACGTACTCACCGACGAAATGGATTGCCGTGTAGCAGTAGCAGGCGTCGGCATCGAGTTCCAGCAGCTTGCGGTGCTGCCAGGTGCGGCCGCAGTCGTCCGACACCGCCGACACCAAGGCCGTGCGCTGGACGTGCGGGCGCACGTGGCCGGTGGGCAGGTTGTTCCAGATGGCCAGCACCTGCGAGGTGCCCGGCACCCGCTTGAGCGACGCCGGTGAGACGGGCGAGGACAACGGGCCCGGTACCGGCGCGCTCCAGTTCTCGCCCTGGTCGACCGAACGCATCTGGGCCTGGTAGCCCTGGTCGGTGCGCGCCATGGTGAGCAGCGCGCCGTCGGGCAGTTCCACGGCGCCCGGCTCCTGCAGACCGGTACCGCTGACCACCGGCAGCGCCCACCAGGTGCGCGCCTCGCGCCAGGTGGCGCCTTCGTCGTCGGACAGGTACCAGAGCGCCAGCGCTCGGCTGTCGAACGAGCGCGCGCTGTGCGGGTCGCCGCCGCGGCTGCGATGGAACGCCAGCGGCACCACCAGCCGGCCCGAGGTCAACTGGATGACCCGGTCGTTGTTCAGCACGAAGTAGCCCGGCGCCGAGGTCACCGGCGTCGGCGCGCTCCAGGTGGCGCCTTCGTCGGTGGAGAAGCGCACATAGGGATGGCAGTCCAGCCAGTTGTTCTTCTTCAGGTAGAACAGCGCCATACGGCCAGAGCGCAGGCGCAGCAGCGACACGCTCATCACATTGGCGCCACCCTCGTTCGGCACCATCTCGCGCGGCTCGGACCAGGTGACGCCGCCGTCGGCCGAGACGCGGGCGACCAGCCGCGCCGGGCTCTCGTCGGCGGCACCGCCGACGAACTCGGTGTAGCCGAACAGCACGCGGCCGTCGCGCAGCGTGACGAAGGAGCCTTCGGAGTTGCGCGGGTGCTCGCGCGTCGGCTCCAGGTTCCAGACCGTGGTCACTTCAGCCGGTATGGCGGTCATCACCAGCAGAGGCAGGGCCAGGTTCATCGGCGCACTCCGAACGACATCAGCCCGTGACCGCCCGGTGGGCGCAAGCGCGGAGCCAGGCGGCGTAGTCAGCCGGCAGCGTCTTCGGTACGAACGCGTTGTCGACCACGCTGCGGGCGTACAGGATCTCGAACCACACGCACGCGCCCAGGTACTGTCCCGCGGTGCCGGCGTGGTGACCGTCGAAGCTCAGAACCGTCTGACCATCCTTGTTCTTCGCCCAGCGGTAGCCGGTGTGCAGCGAGTGCGTCTGGTTGGGCAACTGCGGCTCGACGGCGGTCTTCGGGTTGAAGGTGGTGTCCGGCCGGAAGCCCCAGGTCGGATCGGTGTCGGCCAGGTGGAACGCGTTGCCCACGGGCAGCAGGCCGGCGCCCAGCTCCTTGGCGATGGTCTGGTACGCACTGGTCAGCAGGTCGTGCATCGCCTGCTGGCTGGCCGGCTCGCCCGGCTTGGGCCGGCGCACGGCGAAGCGCGGATCATCGACGCGGTAGGCCCAGGTCTGGTGGACCAACAGCTTCGCCTGCGGCGCGTAGCGCTTGATGAACTCCTGCAACTGCGCGGCATACGGCCGGTAGGTCGTGATGTCGTGACTGCGGATGCTGGCCTGCTGGATGGTCACGAAGTCCCATGGCTCGGCGACCAGCTCCTCCTGGAGGGTCTTGCCCGTGCGGTAGCGCCCGCGGGGATCGTTCGGGTCAGCGGCCAACTGCGTGACCTTCTCCCAGTGCTGGGCCAGCGTGCCGCCGCCGATGACACAGGCGTGATGGATCAGGCGGCAGCCGGCCGCCTTGGCCAGCGCCTCCAGATGGGTCGTGGCGTTCTGCGAGAAGCTGTTGCCCACAGTCAGCAGGCGCACCGTCTGCGTCGGCGGTGCTGCGGGCGCCGCCCTCAGCCCGGTCATCAGCAGCGCCACCAGCCACCACCACCCGTGTCGTCGTCTCATGCCATCCTCGCCGTCGGCGACAGTCTAGCACAGACCGCGGCCGGCGCTTGGCGCCACGCCGCCGATGCACTACCATCGAGCGTGGGAGACCGTCGTGCTCGCCTTCGTCTCGATGCTGCACCTGGCCGTGGCGCTGCAGGCCGCACCGATCGTCGTCCTGCGCGGCGACCATCTGGCGCAACAGCGCCCCGCAACCCAGGAGAACGTGGCCACGTTCACCGGCCGCGTGATCGCGGCGCTGGAGGCGGTCGGCGCACCCCATGACGTCCGCTCCGACCAGAGTGTTCAGGCCACCGACCTGGCCGGTGCGCGGTTGGTCATCCTGCCGTACAACCTGGTCGAGGACAGCCTGGTGGCCACGCTCCGGCAGTACACCAGCGCGGGCGGCCGACTGGCGGTCTTCTTCCCGGTGGGCAGCGACCAGTTGCCCGCCCTACTGGGTGTGCAGCGCGGCGAGTTGGCCAAGCCCGCCTACGACGGGCAGCTCGACGCGCTACGGCTGACCCCGGCCGCTCGCCGGCGCTACCCCGCGCTACCGGCCACGCTCGCGGCGGGCTCGTGGCACGCCTACACGCTGATCCCGCTGCCGGGCACCGAGGTGCTGGCGGAGTGGGGCGAGGCACCGCGACCGACGCGCCCGGCGATCACCGAGAACGCCGCCGGCATCTTCTGCGGCCATGTGCTGATGCCTGGCGACCTGTACGCCAAGGGCCTGTTGCTCGTTTCACTGGCGGCCCGGAGTGAGCCCGCGCTGTGGACCGCGGTGCTCCAGGGCGCCCGCGAGCGCGCGGTGAAGCTGGCCGGCCAGGCGCGCGAGCAATGGCAGCGACTGAGCCAGCGCGACGACCTGCCGGCCGCCCGCCGCGCGGAGCTGAGTCAGCAGGTGCTGGCCGTGACCACCCGTGCCGGCGCGCTGCCGCCGGCCGACGGCGCCGCCGCGACAGCGCGTTTGGCGCTGTACCGGGCCGCCGAGCAGGAGGCCCGCGAGCTGACCTTCAAGCTGGTGCCGTCGCCCGAGGCCGAACTGCGCGGCCTGTGGGTCTTCGCTGGTCGGCCCATCGATTGGGCCCGCCTGCTGCCCAAGGTGCGCGACGCCGGGCTGAACGCCATCTTCTACCGGGTCAGCCGCGGTGGCAGCGCGGTCTATCCCTCGGCGTTGCTGCCGCAGGAGAAATGGTCCACCAGCCGCGACGAGCTGGCCTACGCGGTCGAGCAGTGCCACCGCTTCGGCCTCGAGCTGCACGCCTGGCGCGTGTGCTACCACCTCGGTTCGTCGCCGAAGGAGTTCCGCGCGCAGCTCAGCCGCGATGGGCGCGTCAGCGTCGACCTCAACGGTAAGGAAGGCCCGTTCGCCAACCCCGGCGACCCGCGGAACGAGGCCCTGGAGCTGGCCGCGATCCGTGAAGTGGTGGACCGGTACGAGGTCGACGGTGTCCACCTCGACTACATCCGCTACACCGACGAGCCCAGCTTCGATTTCGACTACGGTGCCGTCTCGCGCGCCGAGTTCGAGAAGCTGCTCGGCCGCGCGGTGGCCAGTTGGCCGGCCGACGTGGCGCGCGGCGAACTGAAGCTGCGCTACGAGGACTGGATGCGCGAGAACGTCAGCCGCCTGGTGCGCACGGCCTCGCAGCAACTGCGACAGAAGCACCCGAACGTGTGCTTCTCGGCGGCGGTCTGGCGCAACATCCAGACCCACCGTTACACCATCAAGCAGGACTGGCCGCGCTGGCTGCGCGAAGGCTGGCTCGACCTGGCCGTGCCGATGGATTACGACAAGAGCGCCGACCGGCTGCGCGAGGAGGTCGTCTCGCAGGTGGCCGCCGCCGGTGGCTCGACGCGGCTGGCCGCCGGCCTCGGCGCCTGGCTGCTGGAGCGGCCCGGCGACCTGGTCGAGCAGGTGCAGGTGGCCCGCGCCGCCGGTGCCGACGGGTTCGTGCTGTTCAGCAGCAACGCCGCCAACCTGGACGAGCAACTGGCCGTCCTGCGCCTCGGCGCCTGTGCCACGGCCGCGCGACCGGCCACGCGCACGCCGCGTGCCACTTGGTC
>CAZHGD010000129.1:0-21357 GCA_964531735.1 uncultured Fimbriimonadaceae bacterium
CGCCGGCGGCTGGCAGGAGGTGCTGACCGCCGGCGAAGCCGGCCTGTCGCGCGAGGCGGCGTTCGCCGCACCGCCGACGGGCCCTGAGACGCTCCGCCGAGCGCGCTTGCGCGGGGCCCTGATCCTGCTCCTGACGGCGCTGGCGGCCCGCTGCCATGGCACGGCGCGGGCGCCGCAGCCGCCTGAGCATGAGCGCGTCATCCGGGCTGTGGCCGGCCACATCCAGGAGACCGCCGGCGTCGGGCTGACCATGGACGGGCTGGCTCGGCTGTCGGGCTACAGCAAGTTCCACTTCCAGCGGCTCTTCCACCAGGTCACCGGGGTCACGGTGCATGGCTATGTGGACGTGTGTCGCCTGGAGCGAGCGCGCCAACTGCAAGCCGCCGGCTGTAAGCAGGCCGAGATCGCGCAGTTGCTGGGCTTCTCGTGTCCGGCCGCCTTCTCACGCTGGTACCGGCCCCGCCGCGAGGCGTGAGGACGACTGACGCGAGCTCGGGCCGACGCCAGCCTACACCGGCAGTTCCATGCCGCAGTAGCGGCAGCGGCGCTGCTCCGGCGAGATGACCTCCATCTGCGGGGTCGTGTAGGCTTCGGCGCGGTTGGCGCAGTCGGGGTTCGGGCAGCGCGGGTGGTCTGCCACGGGCAGCGGCGCGCGGCGCGGGGTCGGCACGCCCTCGCTGTCCACCGCGTCGAGCAGGAGCGCCAGGAGCGCCATGCGGACCGGCACGCCGTAGGCGGCCTGCCCGAAGTAGGCCGCGCGCCGGTCGGGGTCCACGTTGTAGGCGATCTCGTCGACGCGCGGCAGCGGGTGCATCACCAGCAGTTCCGGCTTCGAGCGCTCCAGGAGCGCGGCGTCGATGCGGTAGCTGCCCTTGACGGACTCGTACTCGCTGGCGTCGGGGAAACGCTCGCGCTGGATGCGCGTCACGTAGAGCACGTCGAGATCGGGCAGCACGTCCTCGACATGGTCGGTGCGCGCCACCGGGAGACCGGCCGGCTGGAACCGATCGGGCAGTTGCAGGCTCTGTGGCGCGATGCAGGTCACGTGCACCGGGTAGTGTCGCAGCGCCACGAGCAGCGAATGGACCGTGCGGCCGAACCGCAGGTCGCCGCAGAGTCCGATGTGCAGGCCGGCGATGTCGCCACGGCTGCGCTGGATGGTGTACAGGTCGGTCAGAGTCTGCGTGGGGTGCTGATGGCCACCGTCTCCGGCATTGATGATGGGCTTGCTGGCATAGGCCGCAGCCACGGCCGACGAGCCCTCGAGCGGGTGCCGCATGACGATCACGTCGGCGTAGCTCTCGATGATGCGCGCGGTGTCCGCCAGCGTCTCGCCCTTGGCCGCCGAGGAGGTGCTGGCATCGGCAAAGCCGATCACGCCGCCGCCGAGGCGCTGCATGGCGCTTTCGAAGCTGAGCCGCGTCCGCGTGCTCGGCTCGAAGAACGCCGTGGCGAGGATCTTGCCGGCCAACAAGGTCTGCCGCTCGCCGAGCCGCTCGTGCATCTGCTCGGCCACGTTCAGAACGTGCTGGATCTCCTCGGCCGAGAAGTCGTCGACTCGGATCAGACTGCGTCCCGCCAAGCTCATGTGACTGCTCCGCCCAGGGCTTCCGGCGGATTGTAGTACCGTGGCGGTCTGTCGTCAAAGGCTACGCCTGCCAGCCTGGCAGCCGCGCCTCGTCCACGTCGACGCCCAGCCCCGGTCCGTCCGGCACCATCACCAGGGCGCCCTGGCGGTCGGGGAAGCCCGGCACCAGACCGGTCAGCAGCGGATTGTCCGCCTCGTCCAGCTCGATCCAGCGCTCGCTGGGCCAAGCTCCGCCGGGTGAGTCGGGCAGGGCCGCCAGGTAGTGCAACGTGGCGGCCAGCGCCACCGCCGAACCACTCACCCGTGGCTGCACCGGCAGCCCGAAGGCGCTGGCCAGAGCGGCAATCTGCTGGCCGGCGGTGAACCCGCCCGCGGCGCCCAGGTCCAGGTGCAGGCTGTCGACGCAACGCCGCCGGCAGAGCTCGCGGAAGCCGAACCGCGTCGCTTCGGTCTCGCCGCCGGCAATGGCCACGCCCGCCGGGTTCAGCGCCTGGCGCACCTCGGCATAGCCGTCGAGGTCCTCAGGCGGCAGCGGTTCTTCCAGCCAGGTGACCTGCTCGATGGCCGCATGGAGCCCAAAATCGATGGCGGCCGGAGCGTGGTAGGCGCGGTTGGCCACGGCGGCCAGGCGCACGTCGGTGCCCACCGCCCGCCGGACGGCGTGCAGGTTGGCCAAGTCGGCCGCCGGCTCCTGACCCACCTTCACCTTCAGCGACCGGTAGCCCTGGTCGCACAGCCGGCGGGCCTCATCGGCCAGGCGCGCGGCAGGTTCGGCACCGCGGCGCAGGTACAGGCCGGTGGCACACGCCTCCACGCGGGCGGCGCGCGCGCCGCCGAGCAGCGTGGACACCGGCAGTTCCAGAAGGCGCCCCTTGAGGTCCCAGAGCGCCATGTCGATGGCGCTGAGCGCGGCCACGAAGGCCCCCGAGCGGCCGAAGTCGCGGCTGCGGTTGTACAGGTCCTCCCAGAGGACGCCGGTCAGCAGCGGGTCCTGGCCGACCAGTCGCGGGCCGAGGAACTCGCGCACCACGGCGGCGTTGACCTCGGCACACCCGCTGGCCTCACCCCAGCCGGCGGTGCCGTCCTCGGCGGTGACCTTCACCAGGAGCGCGGTGCGCTCGCTGAGCCACCACTGCGCGTGCCCCAGCGGTTCGCCCAACCGGTGGCGGAGCAGGAAGACGTCGACACTGCGGACGGTCACGGCTCACCTCGCTCAACCAGGCTCAGAGCGCGCCGGCGGTCAGCTCCTCCTGGCGGCACCGCGCCGTGAAGCGCTGCTGCACCTGGCGCGCGTACTGCTCCAGGCCCATGCCCGCCAGCTTGGCGTCCTCGGGTCGGATGTCGAGCAACGGCATGTTGCGCAAGCGCACCAGCGCCCGCAGCACGTAGCGGTCGGCGTCCTTTACCAGTTGCACGTCGCTGGCGCGTAGCCCGCGCTCCAGCGCCAGGTTGATGGCCAGTGAGGCATCGGCGGCGCGGTCGGAGATCACGTTCGGGTCGCCGGTGCCGGCCATCTGCATCACCACGGCCTCACCGAGCAGCACCTCGATGCGCACCCCGCCATCGCTGCCGGGCAGCACCCGCACGCCGGCGGTGATGGCGTTGGTCACCGCGCGCCGGTCGATGGGCAGGCCGAGGCTGCGGATCTCGCTGATCAGCGACTGCGCGCGCTCGTCCGACCACGGGTGGGTCTGGAACGCGCCGAGGTCTTTGTACTGCGGCCGGCTCGCCTGTAGCCGGTGCAGCCGCTCCATGGTGGTCACCAGCCCAACCGGGTTGTAGCCGGCCCGGTAGGTGTAGTAGCAGCCGGCGTAGTCGGCCTGCGCCTCCTGCTCCACGCTGTGGCCGTTCATCAGCGCCAGATGCACCCACTGCACCATGCCGGCCACGTGCGCCACGTTGACCCGCATGAACGCCGCGGCGAGCAGCGTCAGGAGCGTCTGCGTGTTGAGCCGCTGCATCCGCTGCACCTGCTCGTGCAGATGGTGGTAAGTGCTGTGCGCGCACTCGTGGCCGATGATGCCGGCCAGCTCGTCTTCGCTCTGGCAGAAGTTGAGCATGCCGCGCGTGATGTAGATGTTGCCGCCCCAGGCGCTGAAGGCGTTGATCTCGTCGGTATCGAGCAGGCGAAAACGGAAGGTCATGCCGGTCGGCGCGTCCTTGCCGCCCGGCTTGTCGCGCCGCACCTGCTTCGGCCCCAGCAGCGCAGCGGCCGTGATGATCCGGTGGCCCATGCGCTCGACGCGCGTCTGCAACTCGGGGTCGTTCAGCATGCCGATCTCTTTGGAGTAGAAGCGCACGACCTCGTCACCGTTGCGCAGCTCCTCCTCGAGGTTGTAGACCCGCTGGCCGAGGTTGACGTCGACCTTGACGTCGGGCAGTTTGGCGTCGGGCTGCAACGGCGTGACCGGCACCAACCGCGCCGCCGCGGCCAAGCCCGCCGTCACCGTCGCCAGGACCAACAGCACCGTCAGACGCCGTGGAGTGGGTCGCCTCATCTCGTCACACCCTTGCTGCTATCTACTAACGCATTGTGGCGCCGGAGGTTTCAGTCGGCGGACACTACCGCAGCGCCACGCAGCCAGTCGGCCAGCAACCGCGCCACCTGCGCGTGGCCGGCCTCGTTCAGGTGGCAGTTGTCGCCCAGCAGGTACAACGGCTCCTGGACGGCCTCCAGCGCGCTGTGGAGGTCAAGATGAGCGATGCGCAGCTCCCGTAGCATCGCGGTGAGGTACCGCTGCGGCGCCCGCAGCGGATCGGCTGGTGGCCGGTCGAACTGGAAAGTGTAGGGAAACACCACCACGCGCAACGGCGCACCGGCGGCCGCACACTCGTCGCGCAACGTGCGCAAGTGCTCCTGCAACCGAGCGCGCTGCCCCGGATCGGCCCAGCGCTTGAGCGTCCCGGCCTCCGAGCGCTGGAGCCCCGCGCGCGACGGCCGGTGCGCCTGACGCGTCACCCACAGATTCCAGACCAGGTTGCTCACCGGACGCAGTTCGAGCGCGACGAACAGCTCACGCCGCCGCCGCACCAACTGCACGCGCGCCAACTGGGCGATGTCGGCCTCGCGGATGTCGTTCTGGCACAGGCCGTAGACCACCAAGTCCGGCCGCGTCAAAGGGAGCATCCGACGCGCCACCGCCACCTGCTGATTGGCCTCGTAGCCCGACAGCGCGCAGTTGTCCACCTGGCACGGCGCCAAGTGCTCCTCCAGGCGCGCCGCGAAGATGGCTTCCAGCCTGACGCCGACGCCCATCGTGATGCTGTCGCCCAGCAGCAGTACCCGCCGGCCAACCGGCGCTCCCGGCGGCGCGAACTCATGGCATCGCCAGCCCTGGCCATTGGTCCGCACCGCGTTGCGCTCGTTGCGCCGGCCCCGGAAGCTGCCGTCCCAGTGGGGGCGCAGCCGGTAGCCGATCTGCGCATCGCCGATCACCGCCTCGTCGGGCAGACCCACCGCGGTCCGCCGCTCGAACAGCGGCGAGGCCAAGACGCGTGGCGCCACCAGCGACAGCGCCACCAGCGTCAGGTAGGTGGCCGCCAACGCCATAATAGCTCGGCCCAGGCAGCCGGCGGCTGTGCGACCACCGCCGGCGCCGGAGTCCACCGCGGTGTGGCTCATCACCGATGTCTCATGGCGCCGCCAGCTCGAACGCCAGCACCTGCTCGGCCGGCACGGTGATCGGCGGCGTGACGCCGTTGGCCCAGGTACCCGCCGGGCTGTCACCATCGGTACGGCGAGCAGTGACGCGCGGCGCCGCGCCGGCCACATAGCCGTAGTCGGCCAGATCGAGCTTGGCCGTGACCGTCACCGGCTGCGGGCTGAAGTTGGCCAGGATGACCACCACGCGACCGTCCCGCGCGCGCCAGGCACCCGTCTGCACCGCCGGCAGCGTCACCGGCCAGACGCCCGACCACTGCCAGTCGGCGGTCAGCGTCGGCATCGGACCGCTCAGCGCCGGCGGACGGACCATGCGGCCGTTGGCCAGCCAGTCGCGCAGGAGGTGCCTCATCCGGGCGCATTCGCGCAGGAAGACCGCGCCCTTCTGGTTGATCACCGAGGCGCTCAGCCAGCCGATCTGCTCACCGAACACCAACGATTGCGCGGCTTTCTGGCGCATGGCCAGGTCGGCGTCCTTGCCGCCGCCATAGGCGCGGCTGAACAGCGCCACCTGGTCGGCGTAGACGGCACTGAACGCCGGCACCTGGTGCTCGTACTGCCAGTGCCAGCTCAGGTAGCCGTCGTAGTACTGCATGAACGGCTCGGAGTTGCACTCGGTGGTAATGAACTTGTCGGACTTCATCGCCCCGCGGAGCTTGGCCAACAACGGCCAGTAGCCCTGCGTGCACCACCAGTCGCCGCCACCCAGCGGGTGACCGTGCGCCTTGTTCATGCACAGGCGCGGCGAGGCGGCGGCCACCTGGTCCATGTAGACCCCGTCCACGCCGACCTCGTTCTGCAGCCAGAGGACGATGGACCGGACCTTGTCCTGCCAGTAGGGCGTCACCGGGCACATCGCCGCCAGCGCCACCGGTTGCTGCTCGGTCCGTTCCTCCTCGCCGGTGGCGTTCTTCACCTTGACCTTCACCGACCGTTTGGAGCCGTAGATCTCCAGGTAGGGCTTGCCCTGCTCGTCGCAGGTGGCGTAGCGGTGGGCCTCCTGCTTGAAGTCGTCCAGCCAGCTATCCCACAGGCGGGCGTTGATGTACGGCATCACCGCCACGCCGCCGCGTTGCAGCTCCTTCACGCCTTCGGCCATCCGCGCCTTCGGCGGGTCATAGTGGGGGTACTCGGTGTCGAACGGGATCTGGTGCCAGTTGTACCAGTGGATCGCCGTCGGCACGCCCATGAATCGGGCAAAGGCCAAGGTCCGGGCGACGGTGTTGTTCGGCTCGTACGGCGTGGCGCCGTCGCAGACCCACACGGCGTTGTCGCGGAACCGCTGGGGCACCTGCTTGGCCTTCGCGCGCGCCGGCCACCACTGGGCCTTGGCCTCGGCCCAACGACGATAGACCTGCGCCGCGTCGTACCAGTCGCCACGGAACAGCTCCAGCGCCCCTTCGCCCGGCTGGTTCCAGTCGTTGCCGGGCACGATCATGTCCGGCAGCGGCCACTCGACGCCGTAGGCCACGGTGCCCTGGCCGTCCGGCCCGCGGCCGAACGTCTCTTTGGTCGACGCCGCCGGGTCCTCGGCCGCCAGGTACAGGCCGCCGGCCGGGTCGTAGACAGCCAGGTACTGCATCGAGCTCCAGCCGCTCGGATAGAGCCCGCCCCAGTGCACGCCGCGGCCCACCGGGTCTTGCTGGATTTCGCCGGCTCCGCGCGGGAAGCAGAACACGTCGTCGGCGCCGTTGCCACCCAACATGCCCAGGCGGACGACCGGCGTCTGGACATGCTCCACGGCCGCCGTGGTGCGGTTGTTCACCTTCAGATGCGTAGTCAGGCGCGGCCCGACCAACTGCACGTCCAGTTCCACCTCCGGCGCCGGGCGCTTGGCGGCACCTTGGCCCATCGGCAGGTCGCGGAACGTCAGACGCAGGCCCGGCGCTCGCGGCTGACCCAGGCGCACCACCTGCGGACTGACCTTCAGCCCGGCCGTCCGCCAGGCGGCCGGCGAGACTTCGATGGTCTTCTTGTCCGCCTCGCGGAGCTTGAGGACCCACAGCGGTGAGGGTGCGCCCAGCATCTCGCGGTCGCCCTTCACGTCGTAGAGGCTGACCAACTGGCCGCTCTCGAACGCCACCGCGAGCTGGTCGCTGGCCAGTCCCAGCAGGCCGGTCCGCTGCTCGAACCACTCGTCGAGGCGCCGCCCGTCGGCCGCCAGGGGCCGTAGCGCCGCGTCATCGGCCAGGCTGGTCGCCAGGGCGTGAGCGCGGTCCAGGTCGCTGCGGGCGATGGTCTCGGTCAGCCGCGCCCACCAGCCCAGACGCGCCGCCAGCGGTGCCGGCGCACTGCCGATGCGCGACCGCGCCGCGGCGATCGCCTGGGCCGTGGTCTCCGGCAGCACGCTCAACAGCAGCGGCAGCGGGTTACTGGCCGCCGCCTGCCGCAAGGCGTCCACCGAGCCGGCCGCGCCACTGAGGAACAGGCTCACCCGGTAGCGGCCGCTCTCGGAGGACCATTGCTCCCACGGCCCGTGGAGGTAGATCCCGTACTCGTCACGGCCATCGTAGAACCGGGTGACGCCCGCGCCGAGCAGGCCGATCACGCTGTCACCGTCGCGGAGCCCGCCCCAGGTCTTCTGCCAGCCCTTCTTGGTGTTGGTGAACTGGCCCTCCTCAGTGGGCTCACCGCCGACCCAGCCGGGGAAGCCGTTGTCCTTGAAGTGCAGCTCCACCACGTGCAGTTCGTCCCACACCGCGGCCGCCTCCTGGCTGCACGCAACCTGCAGGTCGACCAGTGGCGAGTGGCCGGTGTAGGCGAAGGTGTAGACAGCGCGCGGCTGCGACTTCGGCGTCTCGGCACCGCGCGTGTAGCGGGCGGAGACCCGCACCACAGCCCGCAGCGGTCCGGCCGCCACGACTTCCAGCTTCGCGGCCTGGTCCTGCACCAGCCAGTAGCCGCCCTTGCCCGCTTCGGTGCCCTGGTGCGACCAGAGCCGGTCGTTGAACGTGTAGCCGCTGAACACCTTGCCGCTGGGCCGCAGCTCGATTCGCGACGGCAGGCCCGCCAACTGGCCGGCGTCGTGCGTGACACGGTAGGTGGCCGAAGTGACCCGCACCACACCGTTCTGCTGGCTGACCACCACCGGCGCCGGCGGCGCCACCGGTCTGGGCGCGTCGGGCGCGGCGGCCAGGAACACCACCAGGTCGCGGCCCCCGCTGCCCGGCGGCAACAGCACAGTCAGTTCGCCCGCCAACGGATTGGCGGCGTCGCCCAGGCTGTCGAACTGCGTCGGCACCGCCTGCAAGCCGTTCGGACCGCGCACCGCGGCGACCACGGCGCGCGGCTCGACGATCGCGGCCGGCTGGAAGCAGCGCGCGGCCGCGCGCAGATCGATGGGCGTCACGCTGAGTTGCGGCCGGTCCCCGCCAAACGCCGGGATCCGTGCGACCAACTGCGGCGCGGCCTCGGCGCCGGCCACACATGAGCCAATGAGTACGGCGAGGCAGCCCAGGTACTTCCACATGACCTTCACGCTCCCTAGCGTCGCTGGCACGTCAGTAGCGGTTACAGAACAGGATGCGCCGCGGGCTGGTCGGCCCAAGCGGGTCCTCGTCATACGACCCGCAACGGGCCACCACCTGCCAGCCGGCCTGTTGCAGCATCGGCTCGATCTCGGCGGCTTCGAACAACCGGACACTGCTCTCGTAGGTCTCGCAGCGACCGTCATCGAAGACCACCTGCCGCCGCGTCACGGCGCGCCGCACCGGCTCGTGCCACTCATACTGCGTTGCCACCTTGGCGCCGTCCTTCTCCCAGTAGGCGCTGTCCGGCTGCCGGCGCACGTAGTCGAGGTTGGCCAGATCGAGGATCAGGCGCCCACCGGGTCGCACCACCCGGCCGAACTCGTCGAGCACGGTCTGATTGTCGGCCACCTGATCGAAGTAGCCCAGGCTGTTGAACATGCAGATGGCCGCGTCGAAACTGGCCGCCGCCAGTGGCAGCGCCCGCATGTCCGCACGCACCAGGCCGACCCGCGCGCCGCGCGCCGCCGCGGCGCTCCGGGCGATGGTCAGGAACTCGGCGGACAGATCCAGCCCGGTGACTTGCAGGCCCCAGGTCGCCAACTCCACCGCGTGACGACCGTGGCCACAGGGCAAGTCCAGCAGGCGCGTACCGGCGGGCAGGCCACCCAGGTGTCGGCGCAGCATGGCCACCTGCACGGCCGTGTCGGCCAGCCGGTAGATGCGCAGATAGTCGAGGCCGAAGTAGCGCTCGAACCAGGGCTGCTCGCCGCTCACGGCGCCTCCTGTGGTCAGCGGCGGCCCTTCTTCTCGGTCGCGTCGAGCCGCTCCTGGGCGTAGGTCTGCAACGCGTCCTTGCGCCCGAGGGCGCGGTACTTGCGATAGCTGTCGCGCGCCTTGTCCACCTGACCGAAGCGCTCGAACAGCACCGCGCGATAGACCAGCGCCGTCGGCAACGGCGGATTGCCCGTCGCCGCCGAATCGAAGATGGTCATCGCCTCGCCCAACAGCGGCGCGTCGGCACCCTCCAGCGCGGCGCAGAACTCGGCCCAACTCGCGTCTTCCTGACCCTGGTACAGCAGGATGTACGAGCGGATCATCCGCGTGGCCGGGGCCTGCGGCTCGTAGTCGTCGGCCAGGCGCAGCAGGCTCAGCGCCTGCGGGTACTGGCCCTTGTAGAACGCCGCCCGGGCCGCGTCCCGGCAGGTCTCGGGCATGTCCTTCGCGGTGGCGGCCACCAAGGCCACGTCGAGCAACTGCGCCGCGCCGTCCAGGTCGCCCTGGTACAGCTTCGCGCGCGCCAGGTAGCGGCGCGGCTTGTTCCACGTCGGCTTGAGTTGCACCGCGCGGTCGAACGCCTCGGCCGCCTCGGCGTACATCTGCGGCCCGAAGGCCATCTTCACCTCGCCGAGGGTCTGATAGCACTCGGCGCGCCGCGCGTCCACCTGGACCGCCCTCTGCGCAGCGTCGAGCGCGGTCTTGAACCGCCCGAACGCCAGCCGGGCCTCGGCCAGCTTGGTCCAGACCATCGGCTCGCCGGCGCACTGCTCAGTGCCACGCCGGGCGGTGAACACCGCCTCACTGACGAACCGCATCTGCAGATAGGCCTCCGTCAGCGCGACGTAGGCCTCCGGACTGCGCGGGTTCATGGCGATGGCGATCTGCAGCGGCTCCACCGCCTCTTTCGGCCGCTGCGCAATGAGCAGGGAGTCCGCCAGGCACATCCGCAGCATACGCACCGCCGGCCACTTCTCGACGCCCTGCTTGAGCGCCTTGACGGCGTTGTCGGGCTGGTTCATCTCGAGGTACAGCTCGGCGATCAGCGCCGGCTCCACCGGCGATGGGCTGTCGAGCGTCAGCGCTTTGCGGAAGGACTCGATGGCGTCCTCGGACTTTCCGGCCAGCATGAGCACGACACCGAGGTTGTGCTGTTCAGCCGAAACCGGCGGTTGCGCCTCGACCCAGGCGCGCTGCAGGGCCACGGCGCGGTCCACCTGCCCGACGGCAATCAGCGCCATGGCTGCCATCGGATAGCCGAGATTGAACTTCGGCTCATCGACGATCTGCTGTTCGAAGAACTTGACGGCCTGCTCGACATCGCCCAGGTGCGCTTCAGTCGACCGGCGGTACGGCCAAGCGGCGAGGCCCCGCGCCCAGGACTCGATGTTGTAACCGGGCACCTCCGGCGCGGCCTGCTGGCCACCTTCGCCGCCGGGTTGGCCCGGCTGGCCTGGCTCGCCCGGCATTCCCGGGCCACCCGGCATTCCCGGGCCACCCGGCATTCCCGGGGCACCGGGCATCCCCGGGGCACCCGGCATACCGGGCGGCGGCCCGCCCGGGCCACCTGGCGCCGGGCCGGCTGGCGGCATACCTGGAGCGCCCGGTGCACCCGGCATCCCCGGGCCACCCGGGCCACCGGGCATCCCCGGGCCACCTGGGCCACCGGGCATCCCCGGGCCGCCGGGCATGCCGGGAGCACCCGGTCCGCCCGGTTGCCCGGCGCCACCGGCGCCTTGAGCGTTGGCGTTGTTCCCGGTGCCGATCTTGCCCGCCCAGGCGTCGTAGTACTTGACTACTGCCCGGAAGGCGTCTTTGGCCTCCACCGCCACCGTCGCGAACGCCTCTTTGCCGTCCGGCTCCCAGGCTTCGCCGTGGATCTTGAACGCGGCATCGGTCTGTTCGTAGAAGCTCACGAGGATCGTGTCGCCCCCACAAGCCTTGAGCGCGAAGCGCCGGTCCGCGGGGTTTTTCGACGACCGTTTGCCGGTATGCCAGGCCGTCAGCACGTCGGCCGGCTGGCCCAGTTGGCGGCATTGGATGCGCGCGCCGGGCTCGGAAGCGAAGAGCGTCGATAGCCCGAGCGACCAGAAGTCACGGTCAGGCTTGCCCTCGTTGATGAACGGCAGCACCAGCACGTCGCGAACGCGGGCCGTCTGGCCCACCTGACCCAGCGCGCCTTCGCCGCCGGCCTCGGGCTGGCCCGGCTGGCCCGGTTGCCCCGGTTGGCCGGGCTGCCCCGGCTGCCCCGGACGGCCTGGCCCACCACCGGGCGGCATGCCTCCGGGCGGCGGGCCACCCGGGGGCTGCGCGAACACCATGGTGGCGCCGATCAACGCTGCCCAGAACGCGCTCCAGCCACAACGGCTCATGGTCGTCTCCACCGCCCGCCAGGCGCCGCCAGGCTGGTCGCCGGCTAGCCGCCTCCCAGTTGCGCCATCTGGCCACGCACCCAGGCGGCCATCTTCGCGGCGCTATTGCTCGTCAGGAATTCGTTGTATTTGCGGCGCGCCTCGGCCTTCCTGCCTTGCGCCTGATACAGATATCCCAGGGCCAGCTTGAGGTAGTCGAAGCCGCGCCCGCCCTTCTCCTCGCCCTCGAGGAAGGCGAGCTGCCGCTGACCCGCGCCCTGGGCGCCCGGATCCAGCTCCAGAGCGGCCGCGTACGCCGCCATGGCCTCTTGCGGCTTGCCGGCGTAGAGCTGGATCTGGCCTTCGACATAGCGCGGCTCGGCATCTTTCGGCACCAGTGCCGCGGCCTGCTGCGTGGCTTTGACGCCATCGTCGAAGCGCTGCGCGTAGAGGTAGATCTGCGCCAGCTCCAGCCACAGGGCGGGCCGCTCAACGTCGGGCGCAACCTTGATCGCGGCCTGCTGCGCCTCGACTGCCCCGGGATAGTTCGGCTTCTCGGCGTAGACGCGGGCCTGAGCCAAGTTGCGGTAGCTCTGGAAGGCCTTCGGGTCGAGTTTGACCGCCGCCGTGGCCGCTTTCTCAGCGGTCGCGTAGTCCGCCTGCGCCAAGGCCACCGCGGCCAGCAGGGCCTGCGCCTTGGCATCAGTGGCGCGCCCGGCCACCACCTTGTCGACGGCCGCCCGCGCCAGGTCGAGTTTCTCAGCCGCCAGAGCCGACTGCGCCAGCAACTGCTGCGCGTCGAGATCGTCCGGCCGCAACGCCACCAACTGCTGCGCCACGGTCAGCGCGTCGCCCGCCCGGTTCATCTCCACCAGCGCGCGGATCAGGCCGAAGTAGGCGGCGGGCTCCTTCGGCGCCAAGGCGATGGCGCCCTGGAACGCCTTGACCGCGATCTCGGGCTTGTGCAGCTCGAGGGCCAGCCGGCCGCGCTCCAGCTTGAAGAAGCGCACGTTCGGCAGCATCGTCGACGCGGTCTCGTACTGCGCCAGCGCCACGTCCACCTTGCCGATGCGCCGGTACACGTCGGCCAAGGCCACCACCGGCGGAATGGCGCCTTTCGACAGCCGCGCGGCCTCGGCCAGCGGCTTGGTGGCGTCGACGTCCTTGCCGGCCGCCACCAGAGCTTCGCCGAGCAGCAGGTTGGCGCGCGCTTGCGTGCCGGTGAACGTGGTCGCCCAACGCTGGATGATGGGCAGCGCCTCGGCCGCCTTGCCCGCGGCCGTCATCACCGCCAGGTAACGCTGGAACAGCAGCCAGTAGTGCGGCTGCCGCCGGAGCGCACGCGTCAGCATCTCTTCGGCCTTGTCCAGCGAGCCGAGCTGCGCGTGGGCCTTGCCGAAGTACGGCCACTGGTAGAGGCTGGCGCCCAGCACCTGCATCTCGGTGGCCGGAATGGAATCGGTGCCCAGCACAGGCAGTGGCACATCGGCGACGTTGAGCGCGGCCTTGAGGCAGGCGACCACAATCTGGTCGGCCACGACCGTCGGCAAGGTGCCCGAGACCGACGGAATCTCGGCCACCGGCTTCGGGCCGGCGTCCGGGTCAATCAGGTCGGCCTTCAGCTCGAAGGTCTCGCCCACCTTGAGCATGGTCGGCGCGATCAGCAGGTCGGCGTTGAGCTTCTGGGCCACCTCATTGCGCGCCGCAATGGTGGTCGGATCGAGCTTGCCGGTGACCAGGCGGTCGTACAGTTCGGGCACGTCCTGCAGGCGTGACACCTGGACGCCGTTCAGCTCGCGGATGCGCTCCTGAATGACGTACTGCCAGGTCAGGCGCCAGGTACCGACTTTCGGCTCACCGGTCTGGTTCACCGCCGGCAGCACCGCAAAGACACGGAACGGCACTTCCTGGGCCCCCACCAGCGTGGTCGCCAACAGCAGCACTGCCAGCTCGACACACCGGCGCCCCACCGGTGCAGTACGGTCAATCATGATACTCATCCTCCGGGTCGAACGGCGGCCGGACGAGGTTGACGATAGTCAGGCCATCCTCGCCGGGTACCGCTCGGTGACGAGTGCCGGGAGGGATCACCACCATGGTGCCCTCGCGGAGCTCCCGCCGGTCGTCGTCCAACTCGATCCAGCCGTGGCCGCGCATGACCACGTACACTTCGCTCTGCCGCCGGTGGTAGTGCGCCCGGCTAGCCTGGCTGATGGCCACCAGGTGCAGACTGCAGTCGCCCAGGTCGGCGCCGGTCAGCACCCGCTGCGCCTGGCCGCACGGACAGGTCACCGCCGGCACCTCGTCACGATGGCGCACCAACGGGCGGCTCACCGCTCTGCCTCCGGACGCACCCGGATGGTCTGCCCGTTCACCGCACCGAGCCGCTCCTTGGCACTGCCGTAGTTGATCGCCACTTCGAGCCGGCCCTCGCTGTTCGGGCACAGCACCAACGGCCGGCCACGCGGCACTTCACCGTAGGCCCTCACCCACGGCATGGCCGTCCACGGCCCATCGCCCAGACGCACGCGCAACGGCATCCGTTCCCGCCAACCGGCCGCTTGCAGCAGCTCCCGCCCAATGTTGGTCAGTGCGTTGCCGTAGTGGTCGACGTAGATCACGGTCCCGACCAACTCACCGTTCTCCAGGTGCGGCGCCACACGCGGCAGTCGCGTCACCTCGGACAGCGCCGGACCGACCTGTTCGATCGGCGTGCCGCCGGCGAGATGGCCGCCGACCGGGCCGAACCAGTCACGCCCGTGGAAGGACGTCGACTCGGCGCCCGGCCGTTTTAGCCGCTCATTGGTCAGCTCGAACGCCCGGAACCCGGCCGCCCGCTCCAGGACGTCGGTCAGCAGCCCGTTGTCCGGACACACGAACCGCTTGCCGTCCGGCTGCGTCTCGACCGCGATCTTCTTGCGCGGCGTGCCGACCCCGGGGTCCACCACGACGACGAACGTCGTCCCGTTGGGCCAGTACGGCGCCACGCGTCCGAGCAGATACGACGCCGCAGCGACGTCGAAGTTCGGTACTTCGTGCGTCGCATCGAAGATCCGGGCCTCGGCGCAGGCCGACACGACCACGCCCTTCAGCACGCCGACATAGGAGTCGTGGTTGCCGTAGTCGGTCATCAGCACGACCACGCCGTTCGGCCGCACCGGCTCCGCCGCAGGCAAGGCCGCGCTCAGCAGCAGCCCGACCCACAGACACCATCCGCTTCGCTTCATCGTGCTCGCTCCGCCGCCTGGTGCACAATCTCGGCCACCACCCGCGCCGCCGCCGCCACGTCCGCCAGATCGACCGCCTCCGCCGTGGTGTGCGGCGCCTGTTCGCCGCACGGCATCAGGATGCAGCGCTTGCCGCCGGCGTTGAACACGTTGGCGTCACTGCCGCCGCCACCGTCCACGAAGGACGGGGCCAGCCCCGCGGCCGTGACCGCCGCCGCTGCGATCCGGGCCACCGGCTCCTCGGGGTCGATGCGGAAGGCCTCGTAGGCCGTCCGGCTGCCGAACTCCAGCCGCGCGCCGAACGCCGCCGCGGCGGCCTCGAACTGCTCACGGAAGTGCGCGACCTGCGCCGCCAGCTTGGCGGTGTCGCGGCTCCGCGCCTCGGACCGCAGCCGGCAGCAGTCGGCCACGATGTTGGTCGCCTGACCACCCTCGATCACCCCGATGTTGGCGGTGGTCTCGTGGTCCAGTCGGCCCTGGCGGCAGTGCGCGATGGCCGCCGCCGCGCAGGCGATGGCGTTGATGCCTTGCTCCGGCTCGACGCCGGCGTGGGCCGCCTGGCCATGAACGACGATCGTCTGACTGGCCTGGGTCGGTGCCGAGACGGTCAACTCGCCAATCGGTGTGCCCCCGTCGAAGACGAAGCCGAGCGTCGCCTCCAGCCGCGCGAGATCCAGCGCCCGGGCGCCGTGCAGGCCGTTCTCCTCGCCGACGGTGAAGACCACCTCAATCGGCGGCCGCGCCGCGCCGGAGGCCACCACCGCGGCCAGCCCCTCGAGGATGGCCGTGACCCCGGTCTTGTCGTCGGCCCCCAGGATGGTCGTGCCGTCGGTGCGCAGCCGGTCGCCCTCGGCGACCAGTTGCAGCCCGTCGGTGCGCTGCACCGTGTCGAGGTGCGCGTTGAAGAAGATCGGCTCGGCCGCGACCGTGCCGGCCAGCCGCGCGATGACATTGCCGCACTGGCCGCCGAAGGTCGCGCCAGCCTCGTCGCGCCACACCGCGCAGCCCAGCGCCTTGAGCCGGGCCTCGACCAGCGCCGCCACCGCGGCCTCTTCGCCGCTGTACGAGGGCGTCGTCAGCAGCTCGGTCAGCGTCTGTCGGAGACTCTCGGGTATCACGCTCCACCTCCCCATACCGCACCGATGTGGCTAGGCGCTGTCGCCCAGGTAGGCGCGGATCACCGCCGGGTCGCGCTGGACCTGCTCGGGTGTGCCCAGCGCGATCGGCTCGCCGTGGTCGAGGACCAGGATCCGCTCACAGATCCCCATCACCACGTGCATGTCGTGCTCGATGACCAGCAGCGTCAGCGCGAAGTCCTCCCGCAGCCGCAGGATCTGCGCCATCAGGTCGCGCTTCTCGACCGGGTTCATCCCGGCCGCCGGCTCGTCGAGCAGCAGCAGACGCGGACCCGTGGCCAACGCACGGGCCAACTCGAGCCGGCGCTGCGCCCCGTACGGCAGGCTGCCGGCGGACTCGTAGCGCAGGTCGGCCAGGCCAAACCGCTCCAAGAGCGCCATGGTGCGCTGCCGGAGGGCCGCCTCGCCCTGGCGCCAGGCGCGGTTCTGCCAGACCGCGCCGAAGAAGCCATAGCCCGCGCGCAGGTGGGCCGCGATGCGCACGTTGTCGAACACACTCAGACTGCGGAACAGCCGGATGTTCTGGAACGTGCGCGCCAGCCCGAGCGCGGCCAACTGCGCGGTGCGGCGGCCGTCGATGCGGTGGCCGTCGAACAGGATCCGCCCATCACTCGGTTCGTAGACGCCGGTGATCAGGTTGAACAGCGTGGTCTTGCCGGCGCCGTTCGGACCGATCAGCCCGACGATCTCGCCGGGCTCCACGCTCAGCGTCACCTCGCTGAGCGCCCGTAGGCCGCCGAACCGTTGAGTCACCTGCTCAATCGCCAAGAGCGCCATCAGCGGCCCTCCCGCGGCCGTCGCCGGCCGTGCCAGACGAGCAGGACCACCAGCAGCGCCCCCGCCACCACCACCTCGGCCGCCGTGCGCGGTCGGCGCTCGCCTTGCAGCCACAGGCCGCCGCCGTGCCAGACGACCAGCAGCAGACCAGCCTCCAGCCACCACGCCGCCCGGCGTTGCCCTTGAGCAATCGCGTTGGCCCACTGCGACCAGGGCAGCACCAACAGCAGCAGCGCCACCGACAGCCCGAGATCGGGGCTCAGCGGGAACTGCACTTGCGACGCGACCGGCGCCAGCGCGGCACTGCTCAGCAGACCCTGGTGCACCAGTTGCGTCAGCGACGCCACGATCTCCGCGGCGTAGGTGCGCGGGTACGGCTGCGCCGACGGGGGCAGCAGCCAGCCGGCGAGCAGGTCGAACAGCGGCCAGACCAGCAGCGCCGCGCTCAGCCCGGCGTCGAAGCGCGAGCAGCCCGGCCGCACCAGCCAGCCGCGCCAGCGCGCCCCCAGCGCGCCGGCGGCGCCCCGCAGCCAGGCGACGACCCCACGACCACCGTGCTGGCGCAGGTGGTACCAGAGCACCCGCAGGTCATGAGCGGTCAGCTCGCGGCCGGCCATCAGGCCTTGGCGGCGCACCAGCATCATCACCAGCAGGATCTCGGCGTAGAGCACCATGCGGTACTCGGACAGCTCGCGCAGGCCCTCGCGCAGACCGGTCAGCATCACCGCAGCGATGACGCAGCCGGTGATGCTGCCGTTGCCGCCTAGCACCACCATCGCGATGAACTCGATGCTGCGCAGGAAGCTGAACTGGCTCGGGTTGAGGTTGCCCTGGTCGTGCGCCAACAGCCCGCCGGCCAGGCCGGCAAAGAAGGCGCTCAGCGCGAACGCGCGCACCTTGAACCGCGTGGTGTCGATGCCCACCGCCTCGGCGGCCACCTCGTCCTCGCGAATCGCCCGCAGCCCGCGGCCTTGCTTGCTGCGGTTCAGCGCACACATCACGGTGATGCAGCCCAACGCCACCCCATAGACCATCAGGTAGTTGGCCACCGAGGGAATGCGCCCGAACGGCGCGATGCCGTTGAACCCGCTGGCACCGCCCATCACTTCGAGGTTCAGCAGGCCGACCCGCACGATCTCGCTGAACCCGAGCGTGGCGATGGCCAGGTAGTCGCCGCGCAGCCGCAGCGTGGGGATGCCCACCACCACCCCGGCCAGGGCCGCCGCCGCGCCGCCCGCCAGCAGCGCCACCACGAACCAGGCCTCGCCGAACAGCCAGGCGCGCACCGGCACGTGACCGCCGGCGTCCGGCACCAGGAACAGGTTCAAGACTGGATGGGCCGGATCGAGCGCCCCGTGCGCGGCCCACCGCTCCAGGGCCGTGCCACCGAACACCGTGACGGCCGCCGCCACGTAAGCGCCCACCGCCATGAATCCGGCATGGCCGATGCTGAACTGGCCGGTCACGCCGTTGACCAGGTTGAGGCTCACCGCCAAGGTGATGTTGATGCCGGCCAGGATGACGATCCCGCGGACGTAGCCGTTGACCCCAGAGCCGCCGAACAGCGGCCAGGCCGCGACCAGCAGCAGCAGCCCAGCCGCCACCGCCGGCCAGACCGAGCTGCGGGCCTCGCTGTCCAGTGGCTCTGGGCAGGTCTGGGCCATCACACCTTCTCCGGGGCCCAGCGGCCCATCAGGCCGGTCGGCTTGACGATCAGAATGACAATCAGGATCGCGAACACCACCGCGTCGCGGAAGGTCGAGCCGCTCAGCGCCGCCACGGTCGGTTCGCGCGAGAGCAGCGGCGCGATGACACTGGCCGTCACCCCCGCGGTCACCCAGCAGGCCGCCGCGACGCCGAGCAGACCGGCGCCTTGCAGCACTCGCCCGGAACGGGTGTGCGGCAGCTCGGCCAGACGCTCCGCGGCCAGCCGGTAGAAGGCCACCAGCATCAGCAGCGTCACCAGGCACTGCACCAGGCCCTGCGGCGAGGCCGAGATGGTCGAGATGAGCACTTCGGTCAGGCCGATCAGCAGCCCGCCGAGCATGGCGCCCGAGATGCTACCGATGCCGCCGAGCACCGCGGCCACGAAGGCCTTGAGGCCGGGCAGCACGCCGACATCCGGCGTGACCGACGGATAGCGCAGCGTCCAGAGCACACCGCCGGCGCCGGCCAACGCCGACCCGATCACGAACGTGACGGCGATGATGCGGTCGATGTCGATGCCCATCAACTGGGCCGCCTCGCGGTCCTCGCTGACCGCCCGCATCGCCCGGCCGGTGCGGGTGCGCGAAACGAAGAACTGCAGCGCCAGCATCAGCGCCACCGCCGCCGCCGCCGAGGTCAGGCCCGGCTTGTTGACCAACAGGCCGGTGGCTTGTTGCACGGCCACCAGCGGCGCCGTGCCCATGACCATCGGCACCGTCTTCGGCGACGCGCCGACCAACAGCAGCGCCAGGTTCTGCAACAGCAGCGAGACGCCGATGGCGGTGATCAGCGCGGCCAGCCGCGGGGCCTGGCGCAGGGGCCGGTAGGCGCCACGCTCGATCATCACGCCCAGCGCGGCACACAGGAACATGGCCACTGCCAGCGTCACCGGCAGCGCCAGCAGCGGCGAGTGCTGGTAGATGGTCAGGCCGAAGAAGCCGACATAGCAGCCGACCATGAACACTTCGCCATGGGCGAAGTTGATCAGCTTGAGCACCCCGTAGACCATGGTGTAGCCGAGGGCGATGAGCGCGTAGATGCTGCCCAGGAAGAGCCCGTTGAGCAACTGCTGGACTTCGCTGGGCTCCTGGCCCACCGCCCGGCGCAAGACGACGAGGCCGATCACCGCGCCGGCCGACGCCAGGGCGCCGAGCACCCGCCAGCGCCGCCGCAGGCCCGGCGCAAACGCGGCTCCCAGGCCGGCCACCCCGAGCGCCGCCAGCGCTCTCGCCACCGGCTCAGTCAACTAGGCTCTCCCCGCTCAGATGTCCGCCGGCGACAGCGTCGCGGCCAGCACCTGCTCGCCGTCCTTGAACCCGAGCACCACGCACGACTTGCTGGCGTTCCGTTCGTTGTTGATGGTCGTCTTGCCGGTCACCCCGTCGTAGTCCTTGGTCTTGGCCAGGGCGTCGCGGATCGCCTTGGGCTCCGTCGAGCCGGCGCGGCGAATGGCGTCGGCGACCACGCCGACCGCATCGTAGGCGCAGGCCGCCAGGGCGTCCGGAGCTTCGCCGTACTTCTTCTTGAAGTTTTCGACGAACTCCTTGACCTTCGGCCGGTCCTCGCTCTGCGAGTAGTGGTTGACGAAGTAGCAGTCCTTGTCGAGCAGGTTGCCCGCCAACTGCTTCAACTGCGGCGCGTCCCACCCGTCGGCGCCCATGAACGCAGCCTCGATGCCCTGCTCCTTGGCCTGCTTGATGATCAGCCCGACTTCGCTGTAGTAGCCCGGGATGAAGATCACATCCGGCTTGAGCGGCTTGATCTTGGTCAGCACGGCGTTGAAGTCCTGCTGCTTCTGCTCGTAGCCCTCATCGGCGATGATCTTGCCGCCCTTGGCCTCGAAGCGCTGCTTGATGACCTTGGCCTGGCCCTTGGAGTAGTCGCTGCTGATATCGCGCAGGATGACGCCGCTTTTGTAGCCTTTGGTCAGCGCGTAGGTCGCCACATAGGCGCCTTGCTGGTCATCGGTGAAGCAGGTGCGGAAGATGTAGTCGCCCTTCCGGGTCAGTTCCGGGTTGGTGGACGAAGGCGAGACCATTGGGATCTTCGCCTGCTGGCAATCGGGCGCCACGGCCAGGCTCAGGCTGCTGGCCACCTCGCCGATGACCACCTTGACCTTGTTCTTCTCCATCAACCGGCGCGCGGCGTTCTTGGCCTCTTCCTGCTGGCTCGCGCTGTCTTCCATGTACAGCGTCAACATCTTGCCGTTGACCCCGCCCGCGGCGTTGATCTCCTCGATGGCCAGACCCATGGCCTTGTTGGAGCTGGTGCCGAAACTGGAGGTGTTGCCCGTCAGCGACATGTAGCCGCCGAGTGGAATGCCGTCGTCCGGCCCCCACTTGGTCTGCGTGGCCGGTCCGGCCTTCGGCGTGCCGGAGTCGCCCGGCTGGCTGGACGTGCCCGGCGCGCTGGCCGATTTGGGCGGTGGCGCTGGACAGCCGGTCAACAGGACCAGCGGCAGACACCCAAGCAGGCAGCGGAACAACGTCCGGTTGTGTGGCATGGCCCACCTCTCCGTGGCTGAGATCCGGCGTATTCTAGTCACTGCACGCCTGACCGTCAACGCCGGCCCTGACGAGGTCGTGCGTCGATTCAGGTGGGCCGGCGGCCCGTAGGGTGGGCTCTTGGTTGTGTTCAAATAGTGCCCGTCGTGGGGCACGTGCGTA
>CAZHGD010000130.1:0-21336 GCA_964531735.1 uncultured Fimbriimonadaceae bacterium
GGGGCTTGTCGATCCCTGGTCTTGCCGACGCGATTCTTGGACAGGCTCCTAGGAGCGCGGTTCAGCCGGTCCAGTCATCAATCGCCTGCGCAATCGCCGGGTAGCTCACGCGCCAGCGGCCGGGCGGTACGTTCTCGGAGATCTGGATCCACAGGCGGCCGCTGGCCGCGCCCTGGTCGAGCATCTCCCAGGTCTTCGCGTGGATGGCCTCGGGTGACGCCAAATGCACCGACGAGGGGAAGTTGGGGAAGGCCCGCAAGTCCGGCTTCAGCGCCAACGCGTCGGCCACGCTGGTGTCGTTGTCCGGCGGCGGTGACAGCGAATCCAGGCCGCGGATGGGCGACTCGCGAATGGCCGACCAGAGCGGCCGCAGATCGCCGTCCATGTGGTTGTGGATGGGCAGGTCGAGCCCGGCGGCGGCCAGCAGGTCGGCGAGGTCCTGGTAGGCCGGCAGGCAGTACTGCCGGAAGTAGCGCTCGCCGATGGTTGGCGCGGTGACGTTGTCGGGGAAGACCAGCCACGGAATCGGCACCTGACGGGCCACCTCGACCGCGGCGGCGAAGATGCGGTGTTGCACCTCGCCGAGGGCCGCGACCACCTCGCCCATGAGCACCGGCTCGTCGACCAGGTGCAGGCTGAGGTCCTGCAGACTGACCCATTCGACCCAGAGCTGCTGGTATGGCGTGCGGCCGACGGTCACATGCGGCAGCCCGTCCTCACCGAGTTGCCGCATGGCGCCGGCCACGCCGTCGAGGTTCGGGCGCACGATCGTGTCACGCAGATAGGCGAGCAGCACGCGGTAGTCCTCGGGCTGCTGGATGTAGAACGCGTGCGTGGCGGCGCTGCCGAGCGCCGGCTCGACCAGCTTCGTCTGGGTGAGCGAACCGGCCGGCGTGTGGAGCGTCTGGTGGTAACCGCGCCGGCCGTCAGCCTCGAAGTGCGCCGTGTCCACCCGGCAGTTGGGCGTCTCGGTGACCGCAGCGCCGACCCAGGCCAGGAGCCCGATACGGTCGCGGCCGAGCAGCGCCTGCACCTGGTCGTCCGGCCCGCCGCAGTGGTTGTACTGGACGAACGGCACCCGGTCGAACGGTCGCCCCTGCACCACGGCCAACATCCGCTCGCGCATGGTCATCATCGCAGTCCCCGTCGGCCGCGGCAGCATAGCACAGTCGGCGCGCCACCGTAATGGCGGCGGGCCGCGAGCGCACCTGTGCTACCATATCCGCTGGAGACCGCCCGCATGATGGGTTCGCTGGAGAATCTGATTCAGGCCGTTGGCTACCCCGGCCTGTTCTTCATCGTGTTCGCCGAGTGCGGCTTGTTCTTTGGCTTCTTCCTGCCGGGCGACAGTCTGCTCCTCACCGCCGGTCTGCTGGCGGCCAAGTTCCCGCACTTGTTCAGCATCTGGGTGCTGCTGCCCGGCTTGTACCTCTCCGCGTTCTCCGGTGACCAGACCGGCTACTGGTTCGGCGCCAAGACCGGTCCGGCGCTGTTCCGCCGCGAGGAGAGCCGGTTCTTCAAGCGCAGCCACCTGCTCAAGGCGCAGGCGTTCTACGAGAAGTACGGCGGCGTGACCATCATCCTGGCCCGGTTCATCCCGGCGGTGCGCACGTTCGCGCCGATTGTGGCCGGGGCCGCCAAGATGCCCTACCGGCGCTTCGTCAGCTTCAGCCTGATCGGCTGCCTGTGCTGGGCCGTCGGCGTCACCAGCCTGGGCTACTACCTCGGTCGCACCATCGGCGAGCTCGCCCACGCCGACCGCTATCTGCTCGGCATCGTGCTGTGCTTCTTCTTCATTCCGGGCCTGCCGCCGCTGTACCACTTCCTGCAGGCTCGCAAAGAGGGTCGCGCCGCCGCCGCGCCGTCGAGCGCCGCGCCCGAGCCCGACTGAGCGCGACCGGCCACCGCCGCGCACGCGATGTTGCACCCGCGTAAGCAGACCGTGGTTGGCCGCAACTGAGACTGGGTATCACTCCGGCACCGGCGGCCTGGCCGCCACCCGGAGATAGCGATGCGACGGCGACGTGGCTTCACGCTGATCGAGTTGCTGGTGGTGATCGCGATCATCGCCATCCTGGCGGCCATCCTGTTCCCGGTCTTCGCGCAGGCCCGCAACCGCGCCGAGACCATCTCGTGCATGTCGAACGTGAAGCAGTTGGTCACCGCGGCCATGATGTACTCACAGGACTGGAACAGCGTCCTGCCGAAGTACAGCCACGGCACCGGCTACTACGGTTGTCTAGGCTACGCCGGTGGCGACGGGGCCCGGTGGGCCGATTCGCTCTACACCTACGTGAAGAACACCCAGGTCTTCGACTGCCCGGCGGCGGACAAGAACCTGGCGCTCCTCTCGGGGAGCACCTTCTTCGACATCACGACGTATTCCTACGGCTGCAACACGCCGTCGGCCTCGGGCTCGGGCTTCGGCGCGGCCGGTCGCAAGCTGAACCGCATCACGATGCCGTCGAACACGATCCTGTTTGCTGAAGACGGCTACCAGGAGGCCGGCGCCGACCTGGAGGCCATCGCGCGCGAGATACCGAACGCCGCGGACACGCTGGCCTCGCTCGGTGACCGCGTGGACGGCACGCGGCACACCAACTGCGCGCGCACCGACTATGGTGCCTACTGGCTGAACTTCGCGTATCTGGACGGGCACGTCAAGTACCGCAAGCTCAGTGACACGTACCTGGACCAGTGGCGGTCCGACCAGTAGGCACCAGCAGGTGCCCGACCGGTCGAGGCAAACGGTCGGCCGGCGACCGGGCAGGGGTGACACCGAGCGCGAGGCGCGCCGGAGCCTGCGGCCAAGCGGCGGGCACCGTGATCTGCGGTCGTTCCAGGTGGCCACGGTCAGCCAGACGGTTTGTCGACGCTCGCTCGCGAACCGTCGACCAGATGGTGCCGGCCGCTCGCAGTGGCCGGCAGAACATCGCCGAAGGCAGCCGCGCGTCGGCTCGCCGTTCTGGGGCTGCTCCGCCTCCCCCGATTGCCACGGCGCGCAGCGGCAGTCGCACCCACGCAGGAGAACTACCGGTCCGGGCCGAACCACGCGCCAGGAGCCCGGACATGCCTGCCCGCATTGCCGCCAACAACGTCTGGCAGACGGCCTTCGACAGCACGGCCAGTTACGCTGACCCCAGCGCCGAGGTGGAGCTCGATGTCGTCTTCCGCGGGCCCGACGGGCGCGAGCAACGGGTGCCGGCCTTCTGGGCCGGCGGCAATGCCTGGCGCGTCCGCTTCAGTTCGCCGACACCGGGCGAGTACACCTGGCACAGCCTCTGCTCGCAACCAGACGACTCCGGCCTGCACGGCCGCGAAGGCACGCTGGAAGTCGTGCCCTACGACGGCGACAACCCGCTCTACCAGCACGGCGCGTTGCGCGTCGCCGACGACCGCCGACACTTGGCCCACACCGACGGCACGCCCTTCTTCTGGCTCGGCGATACGTGGTGGATGGGCTTCTGCAGCCGGCTCAAATGGCCTCACGACTGGGTCTGCCTCGGCGACGACCGCGTCCACAAGGGCTTCTCGGTCATCCAGATCGTGGCCGGACTGTTCCCGGACATGGGCGCCTTCGACGAGCGCGGCAACAACGACGCCGGCTGGCCCTGGACGCCCGGGTTCGAGACCCTCAACCCGGCCTGGTTCGACGCCGCCGACACCAAGCTCAACTGGCTGGCCAAACACGGCCTGGTGCCTTGCGTGGTCGGCTGCTGGGCCTACTACCTGCCCTGGATGGGCCTGGCGAAGATGAAGCGCCACTGGCGCTATCTGGTCGCCCGCTGGGGCGCGCAGCCGGTGGTCTGGTGCCTCGCCGGCGAAGGCGCCATGCCCTACTACCTGTCCGCCGACCGCGACGGTGACATCGCCCTGCAGCGGCGAGGCTGGACCGAGCTGGCCCGCTACGTGCGCGAGATCGACCCGTTCGGCCGGCTGCTCAGCATCCACCCGACCGATCTGGGCACGCGGCAGGTCGAGGATCCGTCCGTCCTCGACTTCGACATGCTCCAGACCGGCCATGGCGACCGCGCCAGCCTACCGCACACCCTTCGCTGCGTCGAGGCCGCCTACGCGGGTCAGCCGACCATGCCGGTGGTCAACAGCGAAGTCTGCTACGAAGGCATCGGCGAGAGCTGCCGGCAGGAGGTGGTCCGGCTGATGTTCTGGTCGTCGGTGCTCGGCGGCGCCTGCGGCTTCACCTACGGCGCCAACGGGCTGTGGCAGCTCAACCGCAAGGACCAACCGTACGGCCCGTCACCCCATGGCATGTCGTGGGGCGGGCCGACCTGGGAGGAGGCCATGGCGCTGCCCGGCTCCGGGCAACTCGGCTTGGCCAAGCAGATTCTGGCCCAGTGGCCCTACCAGCGCTTCGAGCCGCATCCGGAGTGGGTCGAGCCACACGCCACCCCGGAGCAGCCAGACCAGGCCGTGGCCGCGGGCGTCGACGGCGAAGTGCGCCTGGTCTACCTGCCGGCCGGACTGGTCTGGAATCCGCCCACCTTCACCGCCCTGGTGCCGGGCCGCACCTACCAGGTGAAGCTGATCAGTCCGGTCGACGGCCACGAGCACGACCTCGGCGCGCACACCGCGGATGCCGACGGCCACTGGCGGTTTGACCGCCGGTTGCCCATCTATCAGGACTGGCTGGTCGCCATCGTCTGAGGCACGAGGAGACGTTGATGCGCTATGCAAGCTTGGTGCTGGCCCTGGCCACACCGCTCTGGGCCGCCTATCCGACACCGACCGAGGCCGGTTTCCACCACTGCGCGCTGATCTACAATCGCGCGCAGCGGCCGGCCGAGGATCTGGCGCTGTACGCAGCGCACCACGTGGCCGGCCGGCCGACCGAGTGGATGTTCGACGCCTTCCTCTTCCTGGTCTTCAGCACGCCGTCGGGCAAAAGCACCATGACCGGCGCCACCAACCAGGCCGACTGGCAGGCGCACCTCGACCAGTGGTTCGCGCCCGGCCGCGACCTGGCCGCGCTCGACGAGGCCATCGAGCGCTGCGCCAAGACGCTCGGTCAGCCACCGGCCAAGCGCGCGGTGATGTTCTCAATCCCGCATCCGTCGCGCGTGATGACCCAGTTTGGCGACGTTGACGGCGACGGCCGCAGCGAAGACCTGTCGAAGCCCGAGGACGTGAAGAAGGTCCTGTCGTGGTACGTCGGCGGCGTGCGCCAGCGCTTCGAGGCCGGCCACTACAAGCACCTGCGCCTGTGGGGCCTGTACTGGATGGATGAGGGCATCGGCGAGTACGACCGGGCGAACGTCAAAGCCACCTCTGAGGTCCTCCACGGCCAGGGCCTGCGGTTCCTGTGGATCCCCTGGTACCGAGCACCGGGCTACACCGACTGGCGTGAACTCGGCTTCGACGTGTCGATCATGCAGCCGAACTACGCCTTCCAGGAGGTGCATCTGGGCAAGGTGCGACGGAACCGGCTGGCCCACAACGCCGAACTGAGCCGTGATAGCGGGCAGGGCGTGGAGATCGAACTGCCCATGGCCTACACGGCTCCCGCCGCCGACCGCCTGTTCCTCCACTACCTGCACGACGGCTCTGCTGGCCGCTGGGGGTATCAGGACGGTGCCACCGCCTACTATACCGGCGCCGAGGACGTGGAGAAGCTGGCGCGCACGGACGAACCGCGCCTGCGCCGACTGTATGACGCCCTCGCCGACTACATCGCCGGCCGCCCGGTACCCGAGCCTGACGCGCCCACCACCTGGACGACCGACGGCCGGGCGCTGAGCAGCCTGGACCTCGGCGGCCTGGCCAAGGGTGAACGGCTGACCACGGCCGAGACGAGCTTCGACATCCCGCGCGCCGTGTCCGAGCTCGACGTGTTCCTCGACGAGCCGGCGGGGCAGCCGAGTTGGCGTGGCTACGTGCGTGTCGAGTTGCGGCGGCCGGGGCGGACCGAGTGGGAGCCGGGCGGCTGGGCCGTGCGGCCACACCCCGACCAGCGCACCGGACGCTACCAGGTGGTGACCGTACCGGTGCAGCAACTGGCGAGCGGCTTGCGCGTCCGGTTCGTCTCAGAGGCCGCCGCGGCGCCGCTGGTGACCGGTCTGGCACCGTTCGTGCGCGGGCCGGTCGACCCCCTGCCGAACCTGGCGCTCCGCCGGCCGTACCAATTCCGGCCGCTGCCCCAGGGCCGTTACGGTGACAACGGACACAAGCTCAACGACGGGAAGGTCAGCCAGCTCGGTTTCGCGAGCGGTGAGATGGTGGGCTGGTATGGCGACGAGGTCGCGGTGACGTTCGACCTCGGCGCGGTCCATGCCATCTCGCAGGTGGTGGCGCACTGCCAGGGCGGCTCGGTCGCGGCGGTCAACTGGCCCGCCGGCGCGGTGCTGTTCACCGGTGTCGGGGCCATGCCGCCCAGCAGCCTCGGCGGACCGGGCGCGCCACCGGAGGGCTTCACCTGGCTCGGACCGGCGCCACTACAGGTCGATCGCGAGCGCAGCAAGATCGACCAGGACGGCCACCTGACCTTCCAGCCGGCCCAGCCGCTGGACGCCCGTTACCTCACGCTCGTGATGAAGGCCGACGGCTGGCTGATGCTGTCCGAGATCGAGATCCTCAGCGGCGGCCGCAACCTCGCGCCGCAGGCGCGCTACCTGCTGTCGCCGCTGCCGACCGCCGGCGGCGACGCCAAGTATCCGGAGAACGGCCGCCGGCTCACCGACGGCGTGATCCCCGACGGCTTCTCCGGCCAGCAGTTGACGGGCTGGACCGACCGCGAGCCGCGCGAAGTGGTCATCGACCTGGGCAGCGCGCGGCCGCTGCACGAGGTGGTCGTCTGGTCGGTGCGCTACCATGGGGCCGGCATCCACGATCTCGGCTCGGTGGTGGTAGACCTGTCGGCCGACGGCCAGACCTGGCGCCCGGCCGGCCAGGCCGAGCTGACGGTCCGGCCGAAGAAAGACGGTCCGCACGGCCCGTTGGCGTACCGGAGCGCGGCCGCGGGTGAGGCGCGCTTCGTGCGCGTGCGCGTCACCGGTGGCAAGGGCTGGGCCATGCTGAGTGAGATCGAGGTCCACTGATCCTTCGCACGCGTCGGCGTCCGGCGCGGCCCGCGGCTTGGCACCGCGGGCCGCGCCGGTATAATGGCGCTGCGCTACGGCGCACGGAAGGACTGCTGATGGTCGAGCACTTGGTACTGCTGAAGCTCAAGGACGGGACGCCGGAGGAGGCGATCGGCGCCATTGTCGATGGTCTGCGGGCGCTGCCGGACCAGATCGAGACGATTCGCGAGCTGAGCTGCGGCCTCAACTTCAGCGAGCGCGGTCAGGGCTTCCAGATCGGCCTGCGCGTGCGGTTCGATGATCGGGCCGGACTGGAGGTCTACGGCCCGCATCCGGCCCACCAGGGCGTGGTGGCCAAGCTCATCCGGCCGCACCTCGAAGACATCGTGGCGTCCGACTTCGAGGCCTGAGCAAGCCCTCGCGAAGCCGCTCGGGAAGCGGCGTATCGGTTGACCATGGGCGGGGCCGGTGGTACACTGCGGCGGGTCGCAGCATCCACAGGAGCCTGGATGAGCAGCAATAAGGTCGTCATCGACAAGTTCCCGGATCCCGCCGTTGTCGCCCGCTACGAAGGACGCACGCTCTCGACCGTCGAGCTGTTCGACATTCTGCCGCACCGCCCGCCGATGCTGCTGGTTGACCGGATCGTCGAGTTGGTGCCGGGCGAGAGTGCCGTCGGGCTCAAAGGCGTGACCGTCGGCGAGCCGTTCTTCGCGGGCCACTTCCCCGGCCTGCCGGTCATGCCCGGCGTCCTGGTACTGGAAGCCATGGCCCAGGTCGGCGGCGTGGTACTGCTGACCGGACTCGAACGGGGCGAACTGGTGCCGTTCTTCGGCGGTGTCAAGGAGGCGCGCTTCCGCGAGCCGGTGGTGCCGGGCAGCATGTTGCGCCTCGAGGCCGTCGCCAAGCGGGTCAACATCCGCTTCGGCCGGCTGATCGCCTGGCTCGAGATGCGCGCGTTCGTGGACGACAAGCTGGCCGCCGAGGCCAACTGCTCCTTCGCTCTGGTCGATGCCGCCTGACCCGTTCGCCGCCGCGGCCCACTGGGCTGACGTGGGCCGCGCCAGTGTCTCTGAGGAGCGTGTCCGGCATGGTTGAAGTACACCCGACCGCACTGGTCGATCCCGCGGCCGAGTTGGGCGCCGACGTGGTCGTGGGGCCGTTCTGCATCATCGAGGCCGGGGCCCGGATCGGTGACCGGTGCCGGTTGGCGTCGCACGTGGTGATCCACACCAACACCACCATCGGCGCCGACTGCAGCATCGGTGTCGGCGCCGTGCTCGGCGGCCTGGCGCAGGACTTCAAGTGCAACTCGACCGACACCTACCTGGAAATCGGCCAGGGCAACGTCATCCGCGAGTACGTCACCATGCACCGCTCGAACCACGCGGGCGGCATCACGCGCGTCGGCCACGAGAGCCTGTTCATGGCCAACACGCACATCGGCCATGACGCGGTCATCGGCAGCCACGTCAACTTCGCCAACCTGGTAACCATCGCCGGCCATGTGCAAGTGGACGACCGCGCGGTGATCGGCGGCCTGGTGGGCGTGCATCAGCGCGCCCGCATCGGCGAGTACGCCATGGTCGGCGGCATGTCCGGCGCCAACATGGACGTGCCGCCCTACTGCATGGCCGAAGGCAAGCCGGCTCGCATCCGCGGCCTGAACGTGATTGGGCTGCGGCGCAGCGGCTTCGATGCCGCCACGCGCGACGGGCTGCGCGCCGCCGTGCGCATGTTGTTCATGGAGGGCCGGCACCGCGGCCGGGCGCTCGACGAAGTGGAGCAGTCGCTGCCGACCAGTGCACCGCTGCAGCGGCTGTTGGCGTTCGTGCGCGCCTCGCGCGAGGGCCGCAACGGTCGTCAGTTGGAGCGCTGACCATGCCTGACGGCGCCCCACTACCATCCGCGGGACGCCGGCTGTGGCGCGTCGTGTCGCGCTTCCGCGGGGCGCTCAGCCTGCTGCTGCTGTCGCTGATCATCAACTCGGCCGTCGAACCGTTGGCCATGTGGTGCACCAAGCTCCTCGCCGACGGCGTCAAGGCCGGCGCGGTCGGCTACGGCGAGATCAAGCAGGCCGCCGCGGTGCTCGGCGTCCTCGGCATCATCCTGGCCGTGTCCGAGTTCGGCTACCTCTATCTCAGCGACTACCTCGGCCAGGCGCTGGTCCGCGACCTGCGCGGCGCCCTGTTCGCCCGCATGCAGCGGCTGTCGCTGAGCTTCTTCGAAGACCAGAGCACCGGGGCCCTGATGTCCCGCTCGCTCAACGACATCAACGTCCTGCAGAACCGCGTCAACTACGAACTGGCCCGTCTCGTCAAGTGCCCGCTGGCCATCGTCGGTCTGCTCGGCTTCATGCTCTATACCAGTTGGCGCCTGACCGCGGTCAGCTTCCTGATGGTCGCGGTGCTGATGCCGGTGGTCAACTGGTCCAGCCGCCTGATGAAACGGCACACCCAGACGCTGCAAGAACGCCTGGCCGACCTCAGCGCGCGCTTGCAGGAGAGCCTGGTGTCGATCCGCGTGGTGCAGTGCTTCGGCGCCACCGAACTGGAGATCGAGCGGTTCGAGATCGAGAACGCCAGTGTGCGGCGCGCCGCCATGCGGGCGGTGCGCGTGCGCGCCTTGCTCCAGCCGACGACCCATGTGATCGGCCTGTTCGGGCTGCTGGCCGTCATGTGGTATGGCGGGCTGGAGGTGTTCGGTTACCAGCGCATCAGCATCGGCGCGATGCTGGTGGTGGCCGGCAGTCTGCAACTCATCACCACCAACTTCAAGCAACTCGGCCGTGGTGTGCTGGCCATCAAGGAGGCCGTGGCCGCGGCCGAGCGCATCTATCAGGTGATCGACACCGAGAGCGACATCGTCGATCAGCCGGGCGCGCGCGAGCTGGCCCAGTGCGAGGGACGCGTCACCTTCGACGGCGTGGGCTTCCACTACCGCACCGGCCGCCAGGTGCTCGACGGCATCAGCCTGGAACTGGCGCCCGGCGAAGCCGTCGCCGTGGTCGGCCCCAGTGGTTCGGGCAAGTCGACGCTGGCCAACCTCATTCCGCGACTGTACGACGCCACCAGCGGGCGCGTCCTGGTCGACGGGCACGATGTCCGCGAGTTGGGCGTGGCCTCGTTGCGCCAGTGGATCGGCATCGTGCCGCAGGAGACCGTCCTGTTCCGCGGCACCGTGGCCGAGAACATCGCCTATGGCAAGCCGGGCGCGTCAGCGGCCGAGATAGAGGCCGCGGCGGTGGCCGCCAACGCCGACACGTTCATTCGCGACCTGCCTGATGGCTACGACACGCCGGTCGGCGAGCGCGGCAAGACGCTCAGCGGCGGCCAGGCCCAGCGCGTGGCCATCGCGCGAGCCCTGCTGCGCGACCCGCGCATCCTGATCCTCGACGAAGCCACCAGCTCGCTCGATTCGGTCAACGAGGCGCTGGTTCAGGAGGCACTGCACCGCCTGATGCAGCGCCGGACCACGCTGGTCATCGCGCACCGGCTGAGCACCATCCAGAACTGCGACCGCATCGTCGTGCTCAACGAAGGTCGCCTGCTCGAGCAAGGCACCCACGAGGAGCTATTGGCGCTCGGCGGTCACTACCATCGCGCCTGGATGCTGCAGGGAAGGGATGCGGGCGCATGATGCCGGCGCTGTACAACCTGTTGCTGCTGCTCGCCGCGCCGGCGGCGCTCGCCTACTACACCTATCGCCACCTGCGGCGCGGCCGGCTGCGGCAAGGCTGGGCCGAGCGCTTCGGCCGCCTGCCTGCCGCACTGGTCGCCCGCTGCCGCGGCCGCGAGGTGCTCTGGGTCCACGCGGTGTCGGTGGGCGAGACCAATGCCGCGCGAGCCCTGATCGCCGAGCTGCGCCGCCGCCGGCCACAGGCGGTGATCGTCCTCTCACACGTCACCGAGACCGGGCGCGCCACCGCCGCCGGCGCCAAAGCCGACGGCCTGTTCTACCTGCCGGTGGAATGGCCCGGCGCCATTCGGCGCGTCATCGACCAGTTGCGCCCGCGCCTGCTGGTCACGGTCGACACCGAGCTGTGGCCGAACCTGTTCGACCTGGTGCGTCGGTCCGGCGCCAAGCTGGCGGTCAGCAACGGCCGCATCAGCGACCGCTCGCTCAAGCGCATCCAGCGCTTCCGCGCGCAGTGGCTCTACCGCTGGGTGTTGGCGCAGCCGCACCGCCTGCTGATGCAGTCCGACCTCGACGCCGGCCGCGTGCGCTACCTCGGCGCCGCGGCTGAGCAGGTGCAGGTGACCGGCAACCTGAAGGTCGACGAGGCCTACCCGGAGGTGTCGGCTGACCGCCTGGCCTGGTGGCAGCAGACGCTCGGCCTGGCACCGTCGGCACCGGTACTGCTGGCCGGCAGCACCGGACCGGGCGAGGAAGCCATCCTGCTGGCGGCGTACCAGCAGCTTCGCTCACGCCACGCCGGCCTGCGTCTGGTCCTGGTGCCGCGCGCCGTCGAGCGTGCCGGCGAGATCGCCGGTCTCTGCGCCGAGGCGGGCCTGAGCACCGTGCGCCGGTCGGCCCTGCCCGGCGAGGCCGAGCGCAGCGCGCGCGAGGAGGCCGTGGTCATTGTCGACACCATCGGCGAGCTGAGCGAGCTGTATGCGGTGGGCAGCCTCTGCTTCGTCGGCCGCTCGCTGGTGCCGATGGGTGGCAGCAACGTGCTGCAGGCCGCGGCGCAGGGCCGGCCGGTGCTCAGCGGGCCCTTTGTCAACAACGTGCGTGACAGCGTCGCCTGGCTGGTCGACCAGGGCGCTTGCCGTATCGTGGCCGATGAAGCCGCCATCGTCGCCGTGGCCGAGGAGTGGTTGTCCGACGCGGCTGCGGCGGCGCGCACGGGCGAGCTCGCTCGCGCCGTGACCGCGGCCAACCGCGGCGCCACGGCGCGCACCGTGTCCGCCCTGATCGAGCTGCTCGATGAGTGACGCCCCGATTGGCCGTGGCCGCCCGCGTCTGGAGACCTGGTTCCTCGAAACCGTCTCCGGCCAGCGGCGTGGGCTGGTGGCCGGAGCCACGCGAGCGGTGCTCCGCGGCGGGGCGCTGGTCTATGCCGCCGGGCTGGTCTGTCGTGAGACCGCCTACCGCTGCCACTGGGTCAAACCGGTCGAAGTGCCGGCTCGCGTCATCTCGGTGGGCAACATCACGCTCGGCGGCACCGGCAAGACGCCGGCCGTGCTCTATCTGGCCCGGCTGTTCCGCGACGCCGGCGAACAGGTGGCCATCCTCACGCGCGGCCACGGCGGCGAGCGGCACTACGGTGCCAACATTGTCCATGACGGCTTCGAACGGCTCCTCGGACCTGACGAAGTGGGCGACGAGGCCGTGCTGCTTGCCGATCGGCTCGGCGATGTGCCGGTGCTGGTGGGGCGCGACCGGCGCGAGACCGCGGCGGAGGCGGTCCACCGGTTCGACGCCACGGTGCTCCTGCTGGACGACGGCTTCCAGTACCGCCGCCTGGCCGTCGATGAGCACGTGGTGCTGCTGGACGCGACGCAGCCGTTCGGCACCGGCCGGCTGTTCCCCGCCGGCACGCTGCGCGACCCGCCGAGCTACCTGGCGCGCGCCAACCAGATCTGGCTGACGCGCTGTGACCATCCCGACGCCATACCGCCGGAGCACCTGCGCGCCATGGTGCAGCGGGTGGCGCCGAACGTGCCGGTCTATCGCGCCCGGCACACGCCCGCGCGGCTCTGGACCTTCACCGGTGCGCAGCCGGTCGAGTTGGCCCGCCTGCGCGGCAAGCGCGTCATGGGCATGGCCGGCATCGGCAATCCCAGCGCGTTCTGGGCCACGCTGCGGTCGCTCGACATCGCCTCGCTGGTGCCCGCCTCGTTCCCGGACCACCACCGCTACGAACCGGACGAGATTGCCGAGGTGGTCCAGCAAGCCACGGCGATGAACTGCGACGTGGTGGTGACCACCGAGAAGGACGCCGTCCGCCTCGATTTGTGGCCTGCGGGCGGACCGAGCCTGTGGGTGCTGGGCATTGAGCTGACCTTCGAAGGCCAGGCGCCGACTTGGCCAGAAGGAAAGCCCGTCGGCGAAGGGAACTGACCCACGAGAGCAGCCATGTCGAGCCCATCCGAGCAAGCCGCCGCGCGGGAAGCCCTGGAACAGCTCCGTTCCGAGGCTCTGGGCTGCACGGCCTGCAAGCTCCACACCGACCGCACCCAGGTCGTGTTTGGGATTGGCAATCCGGGCACGCCGATGGTCCTGGTGGGGCAGTCGCCCGGCGAGCAGGAGGACCAGAGCGGCGAGCCGTTCGTCGGCCGCGCCGGTCAGTTGCTCACCGAGTGCCTCAGCGCCTGCGGCATCAAGCGCAAGCACATCTGGATCACCAATATCGTCAAGTGCCGACCGTGGGAGCGCACCGCAGGCGGCCGCGGCCGCAACCGCGATCCTGAGCCCGAGGAGATCGACGCCTGCCGCTTGTGGGTGGAAGCCGAACTGGCGCTGATCCGCCCCCGCGTGATCGTCTGTACCGGCGCGCCCTCAGCGGAGTTGGTGCTCGGCCGCAAGATCCAGATCACCAAGGATCGCGGCAAGTGGTTCACCGACCACCTCTACCGCCCAGCGCACGTCATGCCGGTGTTGCACCCGGCCTACATCATTCGGCAGCAGGGCCGGCCGAGCTTCGACGAGATGCGCGACCAGCTCACCGCCGACCTGGATGCCGCCCGCCGCATGGCTGCGCGCCTGCTCAAGGAGCCGTTGGTGGCGCCCCCCTCGGCCGCCGAGGCCACGCCACCACCGCCGCCCAAGCCGCCGGCGCAGCCGTCGCTGTTCGACGACAACTGAGCGGCGACGCGCGCCTACCCGTACGAGCAGACGTATTCCAGCACGCCCTCGTCGATGACGATATCGAAGGCCGAATCGCCCGGCACGTCGAACGCCGTGCCCGCCTGGATGACCTGCCAGTCGGCCTGACCCGGCAGCTTGATGCGGCACGTGCCGGCGGTGATGTCCATGCGCTCGGGCACACCGGTACCGAAGTGGTACTCGCCCGGCAGAATCACGCCCAGCGTCTTGCGGCTGCCGTCGGCGAACAGCACGGTATGGCTGACGACCTTGCCGTCGAAGTACACGTTGGCCTTGACCGGCACGCTCACGTTGTCGAACTGCTCCGGAACCTGTTGCGACACCGAATCGCTCCTTATCCGCGGTAGCTTACCACGAGATCCACAGTGTGCCGCTCACCTGCCGCACCACCAGCGCCCGACCGTCACGGTCCTCCACCTCCGGGGTCAGCACCTCGCCGGTCTGGAACGGGTAGCCGGCGTTCGGCATCAGCTTCACCGCCCGGCCCGCCGCGGTCTCGGGATAGAACCGCACCGTGGCGTCTTGCAGGCCGGTCACCCGCAGGCGCCGAATGACGCCGATCTCGCCCGAGTGCTGCTCGGCGCAAGCCACCTGCGCGCCGTCGGCCTGCTCCACGAACACCCGGCACTCGCGGTGCCAGGCGCGCGGCATGGTGTAGGTGGCACACCCGCGCTCCAGCCACGTCTCGCAGCCGACCAGCAGCGGCGCGCCCGCCGGCAGCCTTAGCCGCTGCGTCACCGTGCTGTCGGGCGAGTAGCCACTGAAGAAGAAGCCGTTGTCATGACGCGCAATGGTCAGCACCGGATTGCGCTGGCTCGCCCGCCGCTTGGCCACCGAATGCTCCAGCCCGAGCGCCGCCAACGCGTGCCGCAGCAGCAGGTCGCCGCTGAACATCTCGGCCGGATTGTCCGGCGTCAGCAGCGCCGCGCCCTTACGGTAGCTGTTCGAGTTGGTGCCGCGCACCCAGGCCAGCGCGCCGCCGTGCCAGGCATCGAGCCGCCGGCTCACCGCCGCCACCCGCTCACCGGCGGCGCTCGACACGCTGGCCAGCACCTCAGCCACTCCGGGCTCGGCCACTTCGGCGATGCCACCGGCGCAGAACGGCTCGCGGTGACAGATACGCGGCGCCAACGGCTGTTCAGACACGCTGTCCAGCGGCGCCACGCACAGGTCGAACTCACCGCTCAGCGGCGCGGCCAGCGAGACGCCGACGGCGTGACGCAGTCCTGGCAGGGCCCGGTCGGTCGGCCCGTAGAGCAGCACCTGCCCGCCGTCGCACAACCACCCGAGCAAGGCCGCGCCCCAGTCGCTGCCGGCCGGCGGCACCGGCGCCACCAGCACCTTGCCGTCATAGGCCGCCGGCCGCTCGGCCAGGCTCTGCAACCAGTTGCGCGTCGAGACCACCGTGTTCAGCGGGAAGCCGTTGTTGATGGCCGAGCGGATGAACCAGTCGCCGAAGAACGGCCACTCCGGGTGCGGCTCGGGACCGAAGACCGCGTCGTGGTAGTCGTCGAACGGGTAGAGCCAGACCAGCGGCCCCGGCTCGTCGGCGGCGTGACGTAGCGCCTGCTTGACGTGCGGGATCACCTCCTCCGGCACCTGGTCCGGCAGTTCGCCATACGAATCGTCGACAGTCAGCAGGTTCATCCAGGCCGGCGGCGCGGTGACGCCGTGCTCGTCCACCCGGCCGACCGACAACGGCAGATAGATGTCGTGCGGCTCGCGCCCGTAGCGGTCGAGCCACGGACTGTTGAGCCACCACGGGTCGTGGGTGTAGTAGCGGAACGGGTAGCCCTCACTCGGCAGGTCCGCGATGCGGCTCAGATAGCCCATCAGCTCCAGGCCGAAATCGCCGTCCAGTGCGGCCCATGGCGAGTTCGGCGGCGCGACGACGTCGAACCCGCCGCGGTTGATCTCGCGCCAGGGCACCGCATCACTGGCCAGGTCGCTGCCGATGGACAGGTTGGTGCCGCGCACCTCCAAGGTGCTGCCGGAGCACTCGGCGCGGTACGTGCGCCAGAACTCCAGCGTCCGCTCGCGGATAGCCGCCGCCTGTGACGGGTCGAACCGGTCGCCGTCGAACATCGGCCCGGTGACCTTCCAGGTCTCCATACCGTAGCCGAAGCCGTTCGACAGCCACAGGTAGTCGAAGCCGAGGTCGGCCATGAAGTGCTTCGCCTGGCGGCCGAGAAAGGTGCCCAGCGGCGTGCCCTCGGGAATGCCGTCGGGGAAGCCGGCGTAGCGCTCCTGATCGGCGTGGAGCGTGGTGTAGCAGCAGACGAACGTGCCCGCGCCCATGGTGCCGGCCAGGCAGATCTCGTTGTGACGCTGGTACTTGAACGACGAGACCGCGAACTCCGGGCCCGGATCGAACGTCGCGCCGACGCGGACCGGCAGGCCGGTCACCTCGTGCCCCACCCGCTTGAGCGCGGCCACCACGCGGGCCAGGTCGCCATAGGTATAGACGGGCGCGTCGTCACGGTAGAGATAGCCACGCGAGTGCAGCGCCACGCCCTCAGGGTCGTTCGGCATCTGGCCGTGCGGGTTGGCATGGCCAATCAGCCGCGCCCACTCGAAGGTGTCGTCGAGACTGCCGCGGTAGTCGAGGATCTCCGAGCCGTCGGCGGTCCACATCATGACCTGGACGGCCTCGGCGCAGCGCAGCAGCGGCAACCATTGTCCGAACAGGCGTCGGCAGGTGGCCGCGATGGCGTCGTCGGTGAGGGTATGGAACGGCTTGAGGCTGACCTCGAGGGTGACATGCTTGAGCACGGCGTTGTCCTTTACAACACGTCGGCGGCCCGCTCGGGTGGCCGGGCCAGTACGGCCTGGTCGCCGTTGATGACGATGGGCCGCTCGATGAGGATGGGATGGTCGACCATGGCCTGGATCAGCTCGTCGCGCGAGTGCTCGCCGACGGCCAGGCCCAGCTCCTTGAACTCTCTCTCGCCGCGCCGCATCAACGCCAAGGGCTCGATGCCGAGGCGGTCGAGGAGCGCCGACAGCTCCTCGAAGCTGGGCGGTTGCTCCAGGTAGAGCCGGACCTGCGGCTCGACACCCCGCTCACCGAGCAGCTTCAGCGCTTCGCGGCTCTTGGAGCAGCGCGGGTTGTGGTAGATGGTGACCATCGCCGGTGCCTCCGGCGGTCAGTTCGCCGCCGGCACCGCGGGGCCTCCTGGTCAGGGCACCGGCACCGATTGGACCGCCTGGCGCACCACGGCCGCCTCGTGCTGGAGCATGCCGGCCACCGCGCCGGCCGCCTGATGGCGGAGCAGCGCCGCCGGCACGGCCAGGCTCAGGCTCACCAGCACCAGGAACGCCGCCGTCGCCTGCACACACGGCCGCCAGGAGCGGCTCCAGAACGACATCCGCCAGGCGCTCCCGCCGCCCAGGCGGCGCGCATAGCGCGCCGCCAGCCACAGGTGGAGCAGCCACAACGCCAGCACCGGCCAAATGGCCGCCAGCGTCAGGCCCGCGGCATGCCACGGCAGGCTGGTGGGCCCCCACGGCGTCGCCGCGGCGGCGCCCGCCAGCACCACCGCCGGCAGGACGCATACCGTCCAGACGGCGCCGAGTTCGACGGCCCGCCAGCGGAAGGTCGCCAACCGGGCCCGGCCCGGCCCACCGCCGCGCAGGGCGGACAGACACAAGACGCCCGCCATGGCCAGCAACGACCAGGCGGTGACGGTGACGGCGCGGATTCGGTGCAGCGCGCGGTCGGAGGCCGGTGATACCGTGGCGTGGCGCTGACTCTGAAGGATGGCACGCCGCACCGCGAGGCCGCGTTCGGTCTGCGCTCGAACCCAGGCACCCCGGTCCTCCAAGCCGGCCTGGCGCAGGCGCGCCGCGATGGTCTCAGCGCGCCAGCGCGCCAGGCGTTCGTTTTGCTGCACGCCGTCCTGCTGCTTGAGTTCGGCCGGCGTCGGCGTGCCGTCGGCAAACGCCATCGACTGCACCGCCTGGCCCACCAGCGCCGCGATGTAGGTGTCCGCCTGGTCGCGCAGGCGGGCGCCCAGACGCGCCACGTCGCGGCGCAGGTCTTCGGCCTCGCGGGCGTGGTCGCCATCCTGCACCGCTCGGCAGTCGACCATCAGGCCCCGCGCCAGGGCCCTGAGGCGCGCGAACTCGGGGAACAGAGCCCCGCTCTGCGCTGCGAGCCAGGACTCCAACTCGGGCTGGCCGCCTCGCTGCGACAACCAGGCCAGGCGGGCCACCGAGACCTCGTGCGCGAACCACAGGTATCGCGCCTCATTGCCGCGGCGCAACCACCGCCGGGCATCGGCACTCGCGCCAGCGCGTTGGGCGTTGTAGGCGCGCAGGTACCAGCCCACGGCATTGTCGGGGCAGCGCTCGGTCAGCTCCTCGGCGGCCGCCACGGCCTGGCGTTCGTCGCCGACTTTGCTTCGATCCGCGGACACCCCCGTTTCGGCGTCGGGTCCAAGCGCCTGCACGCTCAGGCAGGCCCGGGCCACGAGGGTCGCCTCGTCGTTCGGATCGAGGGCGAGTGCTCTTTGGAACATGGCCCAGCGTTCTTCGGCTGGCCGGTGGGTCGCCGCGCCGGCCCAGGCCCAAGCCTGGTTGAGCCGCGCCACAGTGTCGCTGGGGGCGCCACCGCCGTGCCCGCGCCGCAGCATAACGAACTCGGTCGGATCCCCGAGGTACTGCGAATGCAGCGACAGGGCCAGATCGACGCGCCAGACGACGTCGCGCGTCGGCGGCACCGCCAGCACGGCCGCGGCCAGCACGGCACAGGTGATCCAGAGCTTGGTTGACGCGGCCATGAGCGGACTCCGGCCGACCCGACGTCGGCGCGGCCTTCACCCTCACAGAATGCACCACCTGGCCCGAACCACGAAGCGGTTAGCGGCGACCGGCAGCACCTGCGGCGCGAACCGCCGGCGCGACGCTCTTGGCGCTGTCCTCGGGCATCACCCGGTCGGTGCCGCCGCTACCACGCGGTCGGCCGGCTTGCCGTCGGCGCAACGCCGCTCGGCCACGACCCGGCCCTTGGCGGTCAAGCCCAGCGCGCTGAGCGCCTGCTGGTCATCGGTCGGCAGGAGGGCCACCAGCTCGCCGTCGGTCAGCTTCGCCCGTAGCGCGTAGCCGCCGGGCAGCGGCTGCAGCTCGGCCTCGGCCGGCACGGCGTCCTTGGCCCGGTGCGGCCGGTAGAGCGCCACGAACGCCGTCTTCGCCACCTTGTCGGCGGTCCGCGCGGTGAGGTGCCATTCGCGCACCTTCACCCGCGCGCGCGGGTTCGGGTCGTACTGGTCGGTCTGGGTCAGCTTCAGCCCCTGCGGGGCCAGGAACGCCACCTCGCAGCGCGCCTCGCCGGCTGACACCCGGAGCGCCGCCGGATCGTCGCCGGTGATGCGCTCCAGCGCGTGCAGCCAGTACTCGAAGGTCACCGGCCGCTTCGCCTCCAGCCGGTCGAAGACCACGATCAGCTCCGGCTTGGCGAACAGGATCGTCCGCGTGTACCGGTCGAGCACGCTGGTCCAGGCCACACCGCGCTCACGGTCGGCCTTGCTGGCCGCCTCGCGGTAGGCCCCGGCCGCCTCACCGCTGACCAGGTCCAGGCTCGGCGTCGTGGCGAAGGCGCTGATCCGACCGCGCGATTGCGCCGCGTGCGGCTGCTGGCCGATGCCGTCAACGGTGAGGTTGTTGACCGACCGCGTGGACCACATCCAGCCGCGATGGTGCTCGCTGCCGTAGCTGTCCCGCCGGCCGGTGCGGATCAGCAGGCGCTGACCGTAGCCCCAGATCAGGAACGAGTTCTGCGCCTCGTAGCCGTGCGACTGCGCACCGTAGGGGCTGGACTTGAACACCACCTGCGTGCCGTTGGCCAGGTCGGTCAGACTGCTGTTGAGCACCGCCTGCCCGATGCCGCGGAACAGCCGCGAGGTCGGCAGGTCGGTCGGCACCTTGGCCGCCGCCGCCGGCCGGGCACCGCGGACCCAGCCGATGTAGCCGCCCTCGCTCGGCGGGCCGCCGAGTTGGTCGACGTACCACTGCCAGTGCCCGTTGCCGGCTTGGGCCGCCAGCGTGCTGGCAAGGCGCAGGTGACTGGTCGGCCTGCGGTTCTCGCAGAGGTCGCCGAAACCACCGTCGGTGATGCCCGGCGGCATCAGGTAGAGCGGGTAATACCCGGCCTGCGCGAAGAACGGCTTCCGGAAGGCATCAATGCCCAGCGCCACCTTCATCACGTCGGCCCAGAACGAAAACCGCTCGAGGTAGCTGGTCCAGTAAGCCGAACCTTCGTGCCAGCCGCCATCGCTGTCGCTCCACACCGGGTACGAGCAGTGGAACACGTTCACGGCGAACCACACCCAGTCGGCCGCCGCCGGGATCTCGTCGAGGAAGGCGATGCCGATCTCGCCGAGCTTGTGCCAGGCCCGGTTGCTGTGGCTGTTGTAGGGGTTCCAGAGGTGCCGCGGGCAGAGGTGATCGGCCATCTCCTGGCCGCGGACCGCCATGACCTGCCGGCATTGGCGTCGCTCGTCCTCGCTGAGGAGGTCGTAGACAAAGGTATAGGTGCGCGAGAAGCCCCAGTTGTAGGGCATGCCGGCCTCGTCGTTGTAGCGGTAGCCGGTGCTGCCCTTCGGGTCCCATTTGGCGCAATCCAACAGGATCCGGCGGGCAAGCTGGCCGTACTCCTCCTTGCCGCCCAGCAGCCGCGTGAAGGCCAGTCGCGCCGCGCTGTCGAGCGCCCGGATGGTGTACTCGCGGTTGCCCCACCAAATGGCGCGCCACTCGTCGCTGCCCGACTTCATGCCGGGCGCATACTTCCGCGGCTCGGCGGTGTCGGGCGGCTTCGCCACGAGCTTGTCGCACGCCGCCACCAACGCCTTGAACTCGGCCGCGCGCGGGCCGGCGGCCTGGCGACGGTATTCGGCCAACTGCTCCGGCCGCACAAACAGCCGCGGGTGCTGCTTCGGCAGGCGCGCCAGCAGTTCCTCACGCGTCGGCATCGGCAAGGCCGCTGCATCGGCCGGCACGCGGAACGTGCGGGCTCGGCTCCAGCCGGTGGCCTGGCCCTGCTGGTCGCGCCCACGGTAGCGCCAAGTGTACGTGCCCGGTGCGAACGGTGTGGCCGGGCAGTGGACGTTGAAACGAATGTCCGTGGCCTGGTAGACCATCTCGCCCAACCGGTCACCGCGGTGGCACTCGACGGTCCAGTCGGCGAGGCCCTTCTGTGGGCGCCAGGAGAACGCCGGTGGTGTGACATCGGTGACCGTGCCGTGGTCGGGCCGGTAGCCCCACTCGCCCTCCACGGCGGGCGCCTCGTCGAGCACCGGCGCCGCTGACCACGCGACGCTCGGGAGCAGCACAGCCAGGACCAGCCAGACACGCATCGCACACTCCGTGGCGCCGCATCATAGCGGCTGGCGGACCGGCCGGCAACCGGCGCCTGACCGCCGGGTGTGCTTCCGGGCGAGTGGGCCGTGCGGTTCGCCGCTCACCACCTCCTGGC
>CAZHGD010000131.1:0-21204 GCA_964531735.1 uncultured Fimbriimonadaceae bacterium
CGCGCGTCGGGCGCGACCGGCGCGGCCGGCCGGGCCAGGCGACGGAACGCCACGGCCACCGGCGCGCTGACGCCGCTCGGGGTCTCGGCGCGCGCGGTGACGGTCGTGCCGACGGTCAGCCGCAGCGGCTCACGATAGACCGGCGACGCCGCACCGACCGGTGTGCCGTCGAGCGTGTAGCGGATGGTGGCCTGCGGCAGGGCGCTATCGAGCCGCACCACCAGCGTCTCAGCGCCGGTGCTGGCCGGGTCGGCCGCCACATACGGCGGCCAGACACCGGCCGTGGCCGTGGCTGCGGCTGGCGCGATGACGAGCAGGCCCCATGGGTCCAGCGCCGGCACCTCCACACTCGCCGCGTAGCCACTCGCCAAGCGTTGCCGCTGGACCAACGCACCGTAGGTGTGACGCTGCTCGGCCTGCTCGTGCGCGGTCCGGTCGTACGGCGCCGGACGCAGCAGGTCGACCGTGACGGGACGACCGCCAAACAGCCGCGCCGGATCGACTCGGAGCTGGAACGGGCGCGGCTGCGCGGCGCCGTCCACCGCGTGGATGACCACCGGCGCCTCGCGTCGGCCGGCCTGGGCGCGCACGGTCAGGCTGAGTTCGGGCGAGCCGCCGGAGCAGGCCAGCGGCGGCAGTGCCTCGGCCGGCCCGGGCGCGCGCGGCAGCAGCGTGGCGGCCTCGTCGTAGCCGTCGAGGTACTCGGCCACGCCCCGGGCGAAGCCGTACAGGTCGGCGTAGTCTTCCGGCGCGCCGAACTGCCGGGGCAGGTCGGTCCCGATGTAGACGTCCCACGGCACGATGATCTGCGTGCCACAGGCATAGGCCAGGGCGATGGCCGCGCGCGTCAGCCGCCGGTCGCGCGAGACGTAGGTGTACATCTGTGCCTTGCCGCGCCGCTCGGCCTCGCGCACCGCACGGTGGAACCGCGCCGGGCTGGCACCGGCCTCGGACAGCTCCTCCAGGCCCCAGTCGAAGGTCTCGTCGTAGAACTCCGGCAGGCCCGGATGGCTGTTGCACGAGAACGGGACGTGCCGGCGCGCATAGGTGTCCATCTCGCGGCGCAGGTCGCGATAGAACTCGCGCGTCGAATCGGCCTGAATGTCGCGCGGTGAGCGGCCCGCGCGCTGCGCCTTCTCGCGACAGTGCGGGCAGTAACAGCCGCCCCAGAGCACGGCGGTGCGGTTCTGCCCCGGATCGTCCATGTGCAGCGACTCGACCCCGGCGTCCAGGTACATCCGGACGTAGTCGAGGTAGACCTGGCGCCAGTCGGGGCTGTTCACACAGCCCCACCAGCCCTTCCACGAGCGCATCCACGGGCCGGTGACCAACTCGCCCTGGGCATCGACGATCCGCCCGCGCTGCCGCGTGCCGCCGAACAGAGTGTCGGGCAGGATGGTGCTCAGCGTGCCTTGCACCGTGTAGCCGTGCGCGCGAATCTCCTTCAGCCACTCAGCGCTGGGTGTGTAGGCCCAGTAGCAGCCGGTGGCATGGAACGCCGCCGCCGTGCGCAGGCTGTCGTAGGGATCCTTGGCGTTGCTCGGATGCTTCCACCGACTGGAGAAGCACACGGCCGAGGCCCGCGGGAAGCCGGGCGGCCGAACCGTCGGCCGGGCCACCTCCGCGAAGGTCGCCCGGCCGGTCTCCGCGGCGGCGACGCTGGTCAGGCACAGAGCCAGCAACCAGCCGGCACGGCCAACGGGCATCAGTAGACGTCCCAGATGCAGTCGGCCGCCTGGAAGGCCGGGCCGATGATCACCGTGATAGGCAGCGACTTGGCGTGGCCATCGACAAATCCGACGTTACACATGCTGTTGTGGCGCGCGAACGGTCGCCAGGGGTCGTCGGTGTAGTACGGCGTGTTGTTGGGCGCGCGCATGTAAGCCATATCGGCGGCACCCGTCTCCAGCCAGGCGGTGGGCTCCAGACCCTTGGTGGCATCGGTGATGCGCCCGGTGTCACAGAACAGCAAGGTCTCGGCCGGCTTGGCCACGGTAGTCTCGGGGATCGACGTGCCGTAGCCCAGGTTGGCGTGGTTGTGCGCGATGCCGTACTTCGCGGTAGTCGACGGCGCAATCGACGGACAGCGGTAGACCTGCGTGTTCTTGCAGTACGGCGTGATCAGGTCATACCACCAGACCGGCAGGATGGCGCACGACAGGATCTGCCCGTCGTAGTCCTGCGAGTAGGCCAGGCCCGCCACCACAATCTGCCGCACGTTGCTTGCGCAGGACGACTGCCGGGCCTTCTCTCGCGCCTTGGCGAAGACCGGGAACAGGATCGCGGCCAGAATCGCAATGATGGCGATGACCACAAGCAGCTCGATCAGCGTGAACGCCTGCCGCCTCAGTGCATGCATGGCAACCTCCTTGGTTGCACCGGCACCCCGCTACCACAACCCTGGTAACCAGTCTACACGCTGGCAACGGCCAAAACCAGGGCCTGACCAAAGCGGCATGTGGTCGCGGCGCGGAAGGTTGCTGCGCGATGGTTGCCGGGCGCGGGTGCGCTACTCCACCACCCGCGACACCACCGCCACCTCGCGCGGTCCGATGGTCAGGTCCAGCGCGGCCTCGTCGCCCTCGACCTTGACCGTCAACGCGCGCCCGGTCAGCTCATCGCGGTACCTCGCGCCGGCGAAGTGCTTCACGGCCAACAGACCGCCGCGGGCGGTGCGGTAGGTCGTGTTGTAGACCGTCCAGCAGGTCTTGCCGCGCTCGTCGGCCTGGCTGGCGAAGCGGTTGGCAAAGACGCCCGCGAAGCGCGTCGGCACCAACGGCGTCGGATAGTCACCGGCGAAGCACTCGCGGTTGGCCCGCATGACCTTGCGGCCGGCCGCAATGGCCGCTCGCGTTTCGGGCGTGAACCAGCGGTTGGCGATGCCCTCGATCCAGATGGCCTCGCCACTGAACAGGACCTGCCGCACCGCCTCGACGTTGTCGCCCAGCGGTTTGTCGCAGACGATGATTTCGATGGTCTTGAAGCTGGGGAACAAGAACCGGTAGAGGTTGAGGTGCGTCGGCGACAGGTCGTCGGAGACCGACGAGATGTTGTAGGTGAAGCTGCCGTCCTGGAACTGCGAGTTGACGTCGGTCGGGCTCTCCTCGGTGTAGATGGCCGTTTCGGGCCCGAGCGCTTCTCGCACGCGGCGCAGCATCTCGCGCTCGCCCAGTACCGGCGTCTGCGGCACCGGATGCCCGTGGGCCGGGTTGTAGCAGTCGTAGAACGAGCTGAACCCGAACTCGTCGATGTAGAACCCGACCGCGCCGGTCTCGCGCTTGGCCCGCGCATAGGTGCTGCTCAGGTAGTCCTGCCAGGCCTTCACCGCGGGGCAGACGTGGAAGCTCGGCGCGAAGTTCGTGTAGGGCTTGCCGTCGGCGTTGAGCAACTGCCAGGCGGCGCCGTGGGCCTTCGACACCGCCGCCGGCGGGTCGATCAGATAGCCCTCGATGTACAGCCCGACCGGCACACCCGTGTCCTTCACCCCGGCGATCGCCTGGTGGAACGGCGCCGCCCCACCGAGGTAGTCCCAGGGCAGATAGTCGCCGCACCGGCCGCGCACTGGATCCCAGCCCCAGTCGAACAGGTGCAGATAGTCCACGCCGCCGAAGGCCTCGGCGTCCTGGGCCACGACCTCCTTCAGCCGCCAGGCCTTGGTCTTGGCGTCGAACATACCGCTCTTGACCGGCAGGTCGAAGTGCAGGAACTGCTGGCGGAAGTTGAACACCTCGCGGAACCAGGACTTGCGCGGCGCGGCCTCGCGGTACCAGGTGGAGACCCATTCGCGGTAGCGCTGCAACTGCGCCTGCCAACCACCTTGGTGACACCCGATCACCGTGCGCGGCGTCTCGGCGCGGAAGAACGGCTGGTACTCGACCGCCAGCGACACGCCGGCGCCGCGCTTGGTCAGCAGGTAGTAGCGCGGCAGCGCGTCCAGGTCCTGCGTCATCAGGTAGAGACCGGTGCCGGCGCGTGGGCTGAAGGTGCCGAGGATCTGGGCGGGATTGCCGGCGCCGGCATAGCGCGCGCGGATCAGGGCCGGCTGATTGCTGATCACGTCGCCCTGCCGTGGCATCCAGTACCAGTTGTCGTCGGGCTGATCGGAGAACGACAGGCTCGACAGCTCGGGGAACGTGAAGCGGGTCCGCCGCGCGTCGCCGCCGTTCAGCCGGCAGGTGGCCCGCAGGCCGACTTCTGCGCCGCCGGCCACGTCGACGGTCACCTCGACCTTGGCCAGCTCGTGCGACAGCGCGATGCGGCAGATGCTCGCCTCAGTGTGAACGCTGGTGACCTTGAACTCCGCCGCGGTGACCTTGCGGCCGGCCACTTCGAGACTGAACAGCGGGCCCGGCTTGGCGGCCAGCGGCGCCCGCACGGCCGCATGGTTCTCGACGGAGGCCACCTGCAAGCCACGGCTGAGGTCCAGCGCCAGCGTGAAGCTGTGCGCGGCGGCCACCACGCGCTCGCCCACGCGCTCCACCGACGCCCGGCGCGACTCCACCGGCTGCGGGCGCGGCAGGGGCACCGCCGGCTGGAGTCGGGTCGCCGCGGTGGCCGGGCCCGGCTGGTCGGCCAGCGTGGCCGCAATCAGGCCCAGCGCGCCGCGCCGATAGCGGTCGCGCAGCACCAGTTGCCGCAGCGGGCGGCCCGGCGACAGCGCCAACGCGTAGGCGCCGACACCCCGCGCCAGCCGGTGACCGCCGCTGGCCAGGCTGTACGGGAACTGCTCGTCGCTGCCGCCGTCGGCGTAGTCCACGCACGCCACGAAGCGATGGACCAGCGACGTGGCGCCGGCCAGGCCGTGACTGTACGACGCTTCCTCGCTCGCCGGCAGCAGCGTCGCCAGCAGCAGGTACAACTCGGCGCCCTGACCGGTCAGTGGCACCTGGATGTCCTGCACGTCACGCACCGGCGTCACGATGACGGCGTCGCGGCCCGGCCGCACCTGGAACGGCACCTGCTGCACGGTCACCTGCTGGCCGTCGAGCCAGCCCTCCTGCTCGAACAGACGCGACAGGCCGGGCCCGTCCAGGTTGCCGGGCGGCAACGGCTGCGGCCGCCAGCCCGCCATCTGCGCCGGGAAGCCACGCCGGTAGTCCAGCACCTGCTGCAACTCGATCGGCGGCTTGCCGTCGCTGAAGGTCACGCCGCCCACCTCCAGGAAGGCCTCCGGACGCGCGGCCTGCACTTGGACCGCGAGCGTCTGCACGCTGTCCACCTGCAACCGAGCCCGGGCGACATGCCACGAGCCATCGGCCACCAGGTCGGAGAACTTGACCAGGTACTGCTCGCGCTCGGACTTGCCGCCGGCCGAAGCGGCCACGTACAGGGCATAGTCGCTATGGCTGGCCAGGCCCTTGGCACGGTAACGCAGCGCCACCCAGCGCGCACCGCGGATGGGCTCGGGCAGCGCTCGTGACCACTTCGCACCGGCCTGCCCGTCGGGCTGGTCGAAGCGCGTACCCGCGGCGGTCCGCGTCACCGTGGCGCGGTCGCCGAAGTTGCTCAGCCAGCCCGGCTGCACCGTCCACTGGGCCGGATCGTCCACCGGTACCACCCAGGACTTGCCCGTGCCGGGCGGCTCGGCCTCGTAGCCCTCGGCATCGGCCGGCGGCAGGTTGGTCACCGTCAGGTAGTCGACCCACAGGTCGGCCCGGCCGTCCGCCCCGGCGAAGCAGCCCAGGGCCAGGTCCCTCAGCGGCGACTTGAGCCCCATGGCGACCAAGTTGAACGCTCGTGTGTGCCACTGGCCGTCGGCCTTGACGGCGTCCTTGGCGAGCAGCCGATGTCCTTCGCCGTGACCGCTGTCGGCCACCCACAGCAGGTAGTCGAGCCGCCCGAGATCGATGCCGCTGGCCCGGTAGCGGATGACCAGCCAGGGCGTCAGGTCGAGCTCGACGTCCTCCAGCTTGCGGCCCCACTTCATGCCGCGATTGGCTTCGCGCACGGCAAAGTGCCCGACGCCCGCCACGGCCTCGGTGACGGGTTTGGCCGCGGCGCTGGTCCCACCCACCCAGTTGGCGCGCGCCTCCCAGTCGGTGAGCTGATCGAAGTCGTCACGGAAGGCGTCTTCCGCCCATAGCACCGACGTGCAGGCGAACAGGGCCAGTACCCAGGCAGCTTTCATGGCGCCGAACTCCGAGCGAAGCCGGAGGTCAGGTTCCCGGTCCGGCGGCCGAATCCTCGTGGGCACGGCGAACGCGGCGCTCAGCGATGCCGGGCAGCGCTCAGCTCAGCAACTGCCCGACCGGTATGGCCCATAGTCGGTCGCCCAGTTGGGCGGCCACCGTACCGTTGTAGGCCAGCACCGCGGCGCGGCATTTGGGCGTGTGCTCCAGAAACGCCCGCAGTCCGGACAGGTCGCCGTCGCCCCAGCGGCTGGCCGCCTTGGCTTCAATGGCCACCACATGCCGGCCATCCTCAACCACCAGGTCCACCTCGTGGCGCCCTTGTTGGTGCCAGTAAGCCAACTGCGCATCGGGTCGGTGAGCCTCCAGCAGCGCCACCAGATTCTGGGTCAGGTAGGTCTCGAACAGGGCGCCGCGGAGCAGGTCGTCGTGTCCGGGCGCCAGCGTTCGGACACCCGCCAGGTGAGCCGCCAGGCCGCAGTCGGTGAAGTGCAGCTTGGGCGACTTGACCAGACGCGAACTGCGGTTCTTCAGGTACGGCGGCAACCGGCGAATGAGGAACGATGTCTCGAGTAGCTCGAGCCAGCGCGACGCCGTGGCGGCCTTCAGCCCGGCGTCGCGGGCCAGCGCGCTCACGGACAGCACCTGCCCGGTGCGCAGGGCCGCCAACTGGGCCAGATGCCGGAACGCGACCAGGTCGGTGATCTGCGATAGCTGCCGCACATCTCGTTCCACGTAGGTCTGGACATAGGCGCGGAACCACTCGGTCACCCCGTCGGACGGGTCCAGCGCCGCCGGCGGCAGCCCGCCTCGGAGCACTTCGTCTTCGGTTACCGGCGGGGCCTCGCCGGCCGGCAACCGCGGCGTGTCGAGGAAGGCCACGAGGAACGGCGGCGCACCCGTCTGCCCGCTGAGCTCGCGGCGCGTCATCGGGTGCAACGTGTAGTAGCCGGCGCGCCCCGCCAAGGTCTCGGCCACCTGACCCAGCAGCGCAAGGTTGGCCGACCCGGAGAGCACGTACCGCCCGGCCAGCCGTTGGCGGTCGACCCCGGTCTTGATGGCCATGAGCAACGCCGGGCAGCGCTGCACTTCGTCGAGTATGGTCGCGGTCTGCAGCAGCGCCTCCGGGTTGCCCTGCGCCGCCGCCAAGGTGGCGTAGTCGTCCAGCGTGCGGTACGTTCGTCCTTGAGCCAGGACGGGCTCGTTCTGCAGCAACGTGCTCTTGCCGGCCTGGCGCAGACCGGTGACCACCACCACCGGCAGCACGCGCAGCGCGCGCTCCAGTCGAGCGGTAAGCTCCCGCGGCAGGTAGTCTGTCATGATTGACCATACCATAGTGTCATTTTGACGCTATGACAAGTGGAATTATGACAAGCGGCTCGCCACGCCGCCTTGCGCGCCGGCCGGTGCCGCTGCTATCCTGCGCGCATCGGCACGCGGGAGAAGGCTCGTGTCTCGGAACCTGGTCTGGTTGGTCATCGCGCTGAACGCCCTCAATCCGTCGATCGCCGCGGCGGCGGCCAATCTCGCGCCGGAAGCCGCCTACACCGTGGCCATCCACGGCTACGCCTATCGCGGCCAGGTGCTGCCGGGCACCAACCGGCCGGTCACGGACGATGGCTTCGCGCCTGCGCCGCCGTGGCAAGGCCCACGCCAGGCGCTGACCGACGGCCGACGCGACGGCGCGGTGGTGACCTCGTGGTACTGGTCACAGATGGACAAGCGCATCGTGGTGCGCTTCGACCTGCGCCGCGCGGCCACCATCACGGCGCTGCGGGCCTGGCCTCAGCAAGGCACACCCAACTACGCCGCGGCGAGCGCGCGTTGCGCGGCGACCGCCGCCGGCCTGGCTCGCGCCGCGGAGCTGAAGTTGCTGCCCGACGGCGACGGCGTGGCCTGGAGCGGTGAGCCGATCAGCGGCCGCTTCGTGGAGCTGACCGTGGCCAGTGGCCAACCGCAGATGAGCCTGGCTGAAGTGGCCATCGAGGGCACGCCGCAAGGCGCGGTGGCGCCCGACGCGCCGCCACCCGGCCTGATCGTCATCCCGCCCCGCGACCTGGCACCGCTGGTAGCGCTACCGGCCATGCCCGCCGGCGCCACCAACCTGGCGCGGCAGCGGGGCCTGCGGCTGACCGTCTCGTCGAGCCACTGGGACGACCGGTCCGGCGCGCACGTGCCTGACACCTGCGCGACCGACAGTGACCCGACCGGCACCGCGCTGTGTGACGGCAGCCACACCGGCGGGGTGCGCTCGTTCAGCGGCTGGTTCAGCGCCAAGCGCGTCCAGGTCGACCTGGCGCTGCCCGAGCCGGCGCGGCTGGACCGCCTGGTCGTCTGGTCCAGCGGGCACCGCAGCGGCCGCTCGTTCCTCAACTGCGTCAAGGTCTGGCTGCAAGCCGGACAGGGCGCCGCCTGGGTGCCGGCCGGCGAGACGTGGAACCCGTTGCTGCCCGGCGAAGTGCCGGCCGCCGAGTACCCGGTGGTCACGCCGCCATTGGCGCAGGAAGCCACGGCGGTGCGGCTGGAACTGGTCGGCATCGCCCAGAGCGCCGACTTCCTGCAGGTCGGCGAGATCGAGCTGTGGGGCCAGGCCACCGGCCGCCCACTGACCGGCCGAGCGTGGCGCGTCAAGCGACCGGTGCCGGCCATCGCGCCGGTGGCCCCGGCGCCGCTCGACACGGCCTATGACTGGCTGCGCCGCGAGCGCTTGCGCGGCCTGTACGGCTATGTCGGGCAGTGGCAGGACAAGGGACTGCTCGACCAGGCGGTCGCGGCTGGGTTCAACTGCCTGATTGTCCACACCATGGGCCCGACGCATCGCGCTGACGGCTGGCCGGCCGAGGCGCAGCAGTGGGCCAAGGTGCAGCGCGAGCGGAAGCTGCACGTCATCGTCAGTTGGCCGTACGGCAGCGACGAGCGTTACGGCAACACGCAGTTCGGCGCCTACCAGCCGGGCGGCACGGCCCTCTGGCGGCGCGGGCCGTGCCCGCTGTCGCGTGAGTACTGGGACCGCGTGGTGGGTGACCGCGCAGTGACCGCGGCCGAGGCCGGTCTGACCGGCTTGGTGGTCGACATGGAGATGTACGGCGCCGATTCGACGCGCTTCCCCGGTCCTTGCTACTGCGACACGTGCTGGGGCCGCTTCGTCGACGGGCACCTCGACGGCGTGACCGCCGGCGAAGTGGCCCTGGCCGCACGGCCCGCCTGGGTCGCGGCCAACGCGCTCAGCGCCGACTACGCGCGGTGGCAGGAACTGGCGGTGATGGCCATCTTGCAGGCCATCCGCGAGCGCGTGCGCGCGGTGAACCCGCGCTTCCTGTTGGGCAACCTGCTGGACGCCGAGAGCCTGCCGGGGCTGGCGCGCGGGTTCGGCACCGCGGCGATGCCGGCGTTGGTCTTCTCCGAGTTGGAGTATGGCGGCAACGTCGCCCCGGTGCCGGCGCGGGTGGAGAGGCTGCGCGCCCAGGGCTACCCGGTCTGGTACGTGCCCGGGCTGTGGATCAAGCCGGTCACACCACCCCGCCTGCCGGAGCTGGTGCGCGCGATGGCGCCGGGCACCGGCGGCTACTGGATCTGGAGTTCAGCGGCCTTCGCCGCGAACCCGGGCGGCGACTACGCGCACGCCGCGGGCTTCTCGCATGGCGACTACTGGCAGGCGTTCCGGCAGGCCAACGCGGCGCTGAGCGCGGCGCTGCGGTAGCGCTGGCAGGCCGGGCGCAGACGTCTGCCGCTACCTTTGCCGCCCGCGGCTCGATGCGCCAGTCAGGGGGTTGTGCCAGCGCAGCCGCTGGAAGCGCAGGAAGTCGGCGTCGGCCGTGTAGAGCACCGCCTGGTGCCGCAGGGCGGTCGCGGCCAACTGTGCATCGGTCACGAGGTTGCCCGCCATGCCCAGCTCTTCCAGCAGACTCAGCACCAGCTCCACCTCCGCGGCACCGACATCGGGCACCAGCACACACGGCTGGCCGAGCCAGGCGCGCACATGTCCGACCGCCTCGCTCACCGTCATCGGGTGTTCGAACACGCGGGCATGCGTGACCAACCTGACGAAGCCGAGCGCCACCACCGAAGGCAAGAGCACCGCCTCGCTACCCGACAGCGCGGCCGACCACCACTCGGCTGCCGCCTGGTGGTGCGTCGACGACGCATCGTAGGCGTAGACCAGCAGGTTGAGGTCAGGGACGATCATGGCCCCGGCTCGCCGAACGCCTCTGCCGCCAACTCATCGACCAGCTTGTTGAGCCCAGCAGGATCCAGCCCGGCGCGCAGCCCCAGTGGGCGGGCCCGCACCACGAACGGCGTGCCGTCGCCAGACTGCTGCAGAGCCGCGCGCAGCGCGGCGTTCACCGTCTGCTTGAAGGACCGGCGCGTGCGCTGCATCGACTGCTGAATCAGTTGCTCGACGTCGGGATCGAGGGTCAGTGTGGTCCGCATAACTGCATCATGATGCTGCCCAATGGTGCTGTCAAGATGCGCCATGGCCCGTCGGCGCCAGCGGTCCACAGAGCCGGGCCAGCGGGTGCCGCGTGGTCGCCGCTCATGGTGTTGCCAACCGAGGTCGGCGCCGACGATGGCCGCGCCGCGGGAAGGCTGTCTGGCTCGGGCGGCGAAGCCACGGCATCGTGGAGAAGTGGATCGTGAATCAGCTCAACCTGCTGCTGGCCTCCTGCGCGGTGATGGTCCTGGCCACCACCGCCACGGCGGCCGACTTCACCGTCGCGCCCAACGGCAAGGACACCAACCCGGGCACGCGCATCCTGCCGTACGCCACCCTCGAGCGGGCCCGTGACGCCGTGCGCGAGCTGAAGGCTCGGGGGCCGTGGCCGCGCGGCGGCGTCACCATCGAGGTCCGCGCCGGCAGCTACCAGTTGGCGCAGCCGCTGGCCCTGACGGCCGCGGATTCCGGCACGCCGGAGGGCCCGGTCGTCTGGCGCGCCGAGTCGGGCAAGGAGGTCCGGCTGGTCGGTGGCCGGTTCGTCACCGGGTGGCAGAAGGTCACCGATCCGGCGGTGCTCGCCCGCCTCGACCCGGCCGCTCGCGGCCAGGTCTGGCAGGCCGATCTGCGGGCGCAGGGCATCACCCAGTACGGCGAGATGAAGAGCGCGCGCGGCTGGGGCTCGTCCGAAGCCGGCCTGGAGCTGTTCTTCAACGACCAGCCGACGACGCTGGCGCGCTGGCCCAACGAAGGGTTCACCACCGTCCGCGATGTGGTCGTCAAGGACTTCGACGCCCACGGCGCCAAGGGCAGCCGGCAGCCGCGGTTCTACTACGAAGGCGACCGCCCGTCCCGCTGGGCCAACGAGCCCGAGCCGATGGTCCACGGCTACTGGTTCTGGGACTGGGCCGACCAGCGCTACCGCGTGAAGTCCATCGACCCGGCCACCAGCATCATGACACTGGACACGCCCGGCGGCACCTTCCGCCGGAACCAGTGGTACTACGCCTACAACCTGCTCTGTGAGCTGGACATGCCCGGCGAGTGGTACCTCGACCGCGCCGCCGGCAGGCTCTACTTCTGGCCGCCGTCGCCACTCGATGGGGCGAAGGTGATGGTCTCGCTGCTGCCCAGCGTCGTCACCACGCAGAACACCTCGCACGTGACCTTCCAGGGCTTCACCATGGAGGGCTGCCAGGGCACCGCGGTGAGCATGGCCGGCGGCGAGTGCAACCGCGTCGTCCGCTGCGTCATCCGCAACACGGGCAGCTTCGCGGTGCGCGTCGAGGGCGGTCGGGCTCACGGCGTGGTCGGCTGCGACATGTACCAGATGGGTGACGGCGGCGTCGTGCTCCACGGCGGCGACAAAAAGACGCTGACCCATTGTGAGCACTACGCCGAGAACAACCACATCCACCACTACAGCCGCTGGAACCCGATGTACAAGGTCGGCATCGAGATGTTCGGCGTCGGCGCACGGGCCAGCCACAACCTGGTCCACCACGCTCCGCACGTCGGCATCAGCTTCTGCGGGCAGGAGCATGTGATCGAGTACAACGAGATCCATAACGTGGTCCAGCACGCCAACGACGCCGGCGCCATCTACACGCAGCCGGGTGTGGACGAAGACTGGACCATGCGCGGGCATGTCGTCCGCTACAACTTCGTCCACCACATCTACGGCTTCCGCGGCAAAGGCTGCATGGGCGTCTACCTGGACGACTGCTTCTCGTCGATGCACTGCTACGGCAACGTCTTCTACCAAGTGCCGCACGCCGTGTTCATCGGCGGCGGGCGCGACAACATCACCGAGAACAACCTGTTCTACGAGTGCAATCCGGCGATCCATGTCGACGCCCGCGGGCTCGGCTGGGCGAAGGGCATCGAGCAGATGTGCCGGCAGCGGCTGGCCGAGGTCCCGTACCAGCAGCCACCGTGGAGCACGCGCTACCCGCAACTGCTGACCATCCTCAACGATGACCCCCTGGCACCGAAGGGCAACGTCTTCCGCCGCAACATCAACTGGGGCGGCAAGTGGGACGACATCGAGGGCAAGGCCCGACCGATGGTCACCATCGAGCAGAACCTGCTCGACCAGGACCCGCTGGTGGTCGATGTCCAGCGACTCGACTTCCGGCTGCGGCCCGATTCGCCCGCGGCCGGCATCGGGTTCAAGCCGATCCCGTTCGACCAGATCGGTCTGGTGAACGACGGCACCCGCGCCTCCTGGCCGGTCCGCCACGTAGTCGATCCGGCGCCGGCCGGGGCGCCCAAGCCCGCGCCGATGATGCTGCGCCACGCCACGCCGGTGACCGTGCCGCGCCTGGCCACGGCGCCGGCGGTGGGCACCGCCTGGAACGGCGTCGCCCTGCAACTGAAGGACACCAACGAGCGCGAGCCGATCACCGGCGCGCCTTGCTCCGCCCGCGTGGCCCACGACGGCAGCAAGCTGTACGTGGCGGTGACCATCCCGGTCAAGCGGCCGGCGGGGCTCAACCTGGCCGGCACCTGGGGCGCCAGCGATGGTTTGGAGGTCTGCTTCCGCGACTCCAGCGACGCCAAGAAGCCCGGCCCCATCTGGGTGGTCCAGGGCTACCCGAACGGCGTCTGCCGTGGCGTCGATCATGCCGGCGCGCCGGCGGCCGCCGCCGAGAAGCTCGGGCAGGCCTGCACCTACCGAGCCCAGATCGGCACGGACTCCTGGACCGCCGAGTTCGCCATTCCGCTGGCCTCGGCGGGCATCACGGTGCGACCCGGCCTGAAGCTCGGGTTCAACATCGGCGTGCGCCGCACTGAAACCGACGAGTGGGTCGCCTGGGCCGGCACCCTGGCACCCAACTGGGCGCTCGACGGCGCGGGCGTGCTGCTCCTGCAGTAACCAGCCGCACCCGCGCCGGGGCCGACGCGCGTCGGCCCCGGCGCGGCGCGCCTACTTCACGTCGGTGTTGGTCAGCCGCAGGTTGTCCAGGTAGTACACCGCCCGCTGCGAGCCCTCACTGACGAAGCCGAGCCAGGTGACCACCTTGAACTGCGGGCTGCCGCACTTGAGGTGCTCCAAACGGCGCGGGGGCTGACCGGGCAGCGTGACTTGCAGCGTCCAGGTGCCGTCGGCCTGCGGGCCGAGGCCGGCGGTCATCTCCAGGTGCACCCACTGCCCGGCCGGCAGCGGCAGTCCGGGCAGGCCAGCAACCAGTAACTGCCCGTCGCGAACTTCAATGCGCGGCCCGGTGTGGTAGTACGGCTGTCCGGGGTACTGACGCCACTCGCTGTAGAACTTGGTGCTCGCCTCCACGCGCAAGTCGAAACTGAGCGTGGCCACACCACGGTGCTGCTTTGGCGAGTAGAAGAAGTGCGGGTTGAAGTCGTGCTGCAACCCCGGCGCATCGGTGATCTTGAGGCAGCGGCGCCCGCCGGCGGCGGTCTCCTCGGTCACGTCGATGGCGTCGCCCTTGTGCTCCACATGGATTGCCGGGCCACCGACCAGCACGCTCTTGCCCCACTCGCCGACCGGCACGGACTCGAAGTCCTCGGCGAAGGTCATCGGCGGTGGTGGCGGCGGGTACACACACGGCGGGTACTGCACGGCGCGCGCCTCGGCCTGCCACTGCGCGTCGCCGTAGACGCCGGCCGCCGCGTAGTCGATGGGCTGGAAGCCCAGGGCCACCGCCGGTGAGTCCGGTTGCAGCCGGAAGTCGAGGCGCCGGGCATCGACGAACTTCGGGTCGGCCACCTGCGAGCCGGCGTCTTGTCCGCGCGCGCGCCACTGGTCGAAGCTCAAGCCGATGAACTCCAGCGCCGCGCCGGCCGGCTCGTAGTACAGGTTGTTGCGGAACAGCAGGCGGTCGCCCGCGTCGGGTGGGATCTGGAACAGCTTGCCGCCGCCGCCGTAGAAGATGTTGCGCTCGATGGTGGCCGCGCGGTGGGTCTCCTTCGGGTAGTACATGCAGAACAACAGGTTGCCGTAGCGGGCGCCGCCCTCGGGCCGGCCGATGAACACGTTGTTGCGCAGCACGTTGCCGCGGCCGCTGCCGAGTTGGTAGGCGCCGTCGCGCACGTCGTAGACCAGGTTGTTCTCCAGCAGCATGTCCGAGGTGCTGTTGTCGTTGTAGAGCCCGTGCATGCCGGAGTTGCCGTCGCCGTCGATGGCGTGGATGACGTTGTTGGCCAGAACCGTGCCCGGCGCCTCGCCCAGCGTGTAGATGCCGCCCATATCGGCCAGCACGTCCTGCCCCAGGTGGTGGATGTGGTTGAAGCGCACCTGGTTGCGCACCGAAGCCACCTTGCCGTAGCCCCAGCGCCAGCCGACCGAGATGCCGCTGTACGGAATGCCCGAAATGTCGTTGTGCGTGACCTGGTTGTCGCCGCTGTGGCCGATCAGCACGCCGATCGCGTCGGGCCAGATGGCGCCGGCCTGCCGGATGATGTTGTTGTCGACGCGGATGTGACTGGTCACCTCGGTCGGCTTCGGGTCCTTGGCGGTCTGGCCGAGACGGACCCCGCCGGCGCCCAGGTCCTGCAACAGACACCGCTGCACCAGGCTGTCGCGGCAGCCCTCGCGGAACCACACGCCGTAGCTGCCGGTGTGCTCGATGACGCAGTCCACCAGCGCGACGTCGCGCGCCTGGTCAGCCATGACGGTGGCGGCGATGGTGCAGGCCGCCTGCGGCGACGAGGCACCGTCGGCCGGCAGCCAGTAGCCGGCGTAGGCCAGCCGCAGACCGCGCAACGTGATGCCGCGCACCGGAACCGCTTCGCCGGTGCCCTGGAACGCGACCAGCGTGTCGGTCACCGGCGCCACCACCTCGGCGGTGGCCGGATCCTCACCCGGCCGTGGCAGATAGGTCAGCGTACCGGTGCGGTCGAGGAACCACTCGCCCGGCTCGTCGAGCGCGCTGCGCAAGTTCTCCAGGTAGTAGCGTTCCTCGTTCGTGTAGAAGAAGAACGGCACGCCGGCCGAGCCGAACAGGAAGCACTGGTTGGCCTCGGGCTTGACCGCGGCCACGCGCTGCCGCGAGATGTGCCAGGAGTGGAACGAGGCCACCACGGCGTCCTGCAACTCGGCGGTGGGCAGGTTCGCCAGCGGCGCCAGGTCGCCGCGCCCGGCCACGAACATGCGGTCGTCCAGCTTGCCGGTGCGACCCGTCAGCGGGTCGGTGCCACTACGGGCGGTGCCCACCATGTAGTGGTAGGCGCGGTTCGGCGTGCGGGCGCGCACCGCCCGGCGGCCGTTCACCCAGAGCTGTTCGAAGCGCCCACGGCCCTCGCGCGCGGTCGGCAGCGTCACCGTCCAGCGTCCGTCGGCGCCGACGGTGAACCCGCTGAGGCGGCGGCCCCCACTGAGCGTCGCGCGCTCGCCCGGGTAGCTCGTGTAGACCACCGGCGCGCCCTCGCGGCGAGCATCGTCGGGGCCGAACACCAGCGGCGCGGCCAGCGCATACACGCCCCCGCGGAGCAGCACGGTCACCGGCTGGTCGGCGGTCTGCCGCGCCAGGTCACGGACCCGCGCCACCGTCGCCACCGGCCCATCGGTGCCGGCCGCGTTCGGTTCGGCCAGCCGACCCGACCAGGTGTCCTGGCCACGCGGTGAGACGAACAACCGGAGCTCGGCGGCGGCCACCGACCGCACGAGGCCCAGACCGAGCAACAGACCCAGCACCCATGATGCCCGACGCATGTGCAGATCCTCTCTGGAGACGACGCGTCAACCGGTTTGCAGCGTGGCCAGCAAAGCCAGACTTTGGCGCACCGTGTCGGCGCCGGCCTGCCGGCCGATGGGTAGGCCGAGGCGGTGGATACGCGCCTCGTGCTCGTAGCCCAGTTCGTCGAACACCGCTTCGTCCGGCAGGTAGCCGTACCAGCCATTGGTGTAGCCGAGCGCCACGGTCTGGGCAAACGGCGCGCCCTCGATCACCGGCCGACCGACGGTCGACAGCACCTCGGCCGGCCAGCCGATGATCGCCAGATCGTCGAGCGCCAGCAACCAGGTCTCCAGAGGCGCGCAGGTCACGTCCGTGCCGGCCGTCATCGCCTCGACCGTCTCGCGAGCCTGGTCGGCCGCGCGGTTCAGCCGGTACAGGCGCCAGCCGTCGTCATGCTCCGGATCGGCCGCCGCCAGCGCCGCTTCGGCCGCGGCGCACCGCTCCTGCGCCGCGGCCAACGATGCGGGCGCGTTCTCCAACGGCACGTTGACCGTGCCCGAACAGACGCGCAGCCGTGACACGTCGCTGGCCTCGGGCAGCTCGGTGACCTGCTTGAGCACGGCATGGCCCAACCGGCGACCCAGGTTGACCACGTCGCGGTAGTCGCGCCGCGGGTAGGGATTGATGTCGGCGCCACAGCCCTGGAGGAACAGCGCCGGACAGCCCAGCTCGTCGGTGATCATGCGGCGCGCCACGCCGATGAAGTCGGCGGTGATCTGGGTGCAATCCCAGCGCATGGTGGTGCCATGGCAGGCGTGCGCGAAGACCAGGGCCACCGGTGCGCCGCGCTCATCGTCGAAGCGCAGCACATCGACGTGCGGTAGCACCGAGCCGCCCGGATTCTCGCCCAGGATGGTCACGCCGTCGGCGCGCCGCTCACGCCGGTTCATGCCCAGCAGCACCGGCTCGCGCCCGCGCGACAGGCGCGCCGGTACCGCGCGCGATCTGGCCCAACTGGCCGCCGATGCCGCCTTGTCGATCAGGCTGGCGCGATGGCGATCCTCCAACTCACCGCCTTGCAGGGCGGGGCCGTAGTGGGTGTGCGAGGAGTTGATCATCACCTGCGACGCCGGCAGCCCGCATTGGTCGGCGACCCGCTCGCGCAACGGCACCACGAACGCCTGCGGCAGCGTACACACGTCGACACCGATCAGCACCGCCGCGCAGTCGCCCTGCGCCAGGTAGAGCGCCGTGGTGCTCAACTCGTCCAGCACGGCGCCGGCGCCGTCTTTGCGGGCCGCGTAGCCCGCCAGGCGGATGCCCAGCGGGGGCGTGGTGTTCAGGCTGGCGCAACCGACCAGCAGCTCGTCCATCTCGTGCTCCGCGTCGCGGCGGTGTTGGCCAAGCTGGCGGCGGCACCTTCCCCACCGTGGGCGGCCAGCCGCATCGGCCAGAAGGAAACCGGCCAAGCCCGGCGTACCCGGCCGGCGAAAGCGAGGTGGCGCAACTATGCTGAAGGCTATCTGCTATGGCAGCCTGGCCGGCTCGACGATGGAGGAGAAGCTGGCCCTGGCCCAGGAGGCCGGCTTCGAAGCGGTCGAGTTCGTGGTCCCCGAGAGCGGCGACGCCCCGGCCGTCGATTCGTCGCCGGCCGAACTGGCCAAGGTCAAGGACCTGGCCGCCAAGTACAACCTCAAGCTCAGCTCGACGCTGGCCATGGCGTTCTGGCAGTATTCGCTGACCGACGACGATCCGGCGGTGCGCGCCAAGGCGGTCGAGTATGCCAAGGGCTGCATCAAGGTCACCAAGGCGATCGGCGCCGGGTGCGTGCTGGTCGTGCCGGCCGTGGTCTATCTGCCGCACGCTGACGGCAAGCACGTCAGCTACGACGCCGCCTACCAGCGGGCCCTCGACTGCCTGAAGGAGATCGCCCCGGTGGCCGAGGCCGAAGGCATCGACATCGGCGTCGAGAACGTCTGGAACGGCTTCCTGCTCAGCCCGATGGAGTTCGCCCGCTTCCTCGACGAGGTCGGCAGCCCCCGCGTCGGCGCCTACTTCGACGTCGGCAACATCGTCCCGCTGGGCGACGGTGGCGACTGGGTCCGGATCCTGGGCCAGCGCCTGCGCCGCGTCCACGTCAAGGACTTCCGCCGCAGCATCGGCAACATCAACGGCTTCGTGCCGCTGCTGTCCGGTGACGTGCCGTGGGACTCGGTGGTCGCCGAACTGCGCGCCATCGGCTACGAAGGCCCGCTGACGGCCGAGATGGGCGGCTACACCTACCACACCAAGGCGGTGGCCTACCACACCTCGCTGGCCCTCGACTTCATCCTCGGTCGGCGAAGCTGACTTGACCGGCTCGCAGGCGGCCGACGCCAGGTCGGCCGCCTGCGAGCGGACACACCGGGTGAGCGCGCCGCGGACCGGCCGCAACTACACCTCGTCGACTCGCACCAGCCGGTTGCCCTCGTCGAGCGAGGTGATCGCGGCCTGGATCACGCGCTGCGCGAACAGGCCGTCAGCGCCGGAGCCGTCCACCTCGTCCGGCGGCGTGCCGGCGGCGACCTGTTCCAGGAAGCGGTGCAGGCGTTCGCGGAAGGTATCCTCGAAGTCGCGGACACCGCCGAAGACCGGGTTGGTGTAGGTCCGCTGCTCCATGGTGCCCACGGGGTAGAGCGTCGCCGACTTCCACATGTCGTCCACCACCAGCCGGGCCTCGGTGCCCGCCACCTCGCAGCGCTCCACACCGTGCGCACGCGCAATGTCATAGCTGCTGGTCAGGTGGCCCACCGCGCCGCTGGCGAACCGCACGTTCATCGAGGCGGTGGACCAGATGTCCCGGCCCGGCGCGCGGAGCGCGAAGCACTGCACCGCGTCGATCGGCCCGCAGTACCAGACCATCATGTTGACCGAGTGCGGGTTGAGCGCCTTCAGGTGGTAGTTCGGGGTCTCGAAGCTGCCGGGTCGGCCGATCCACAAGCACATGTTGCAGAACAACGGCGAGCCCAGCAGGCCGTCGGACAGCCACTGGTGCGCGGCATAGGCGGCGGGTGTGAAGCGGTGGTTGAAGTCGATGGCGAAGCACTTCGCCGCCTGTTGCCCCGCCGCCACCATCTCGCGCGCCTTCGCCAGGTCGTTGCAGATGGGCTTCTCGCAGAGCACGTGCGCTCCGGCGGCGAAGGCCTGCAAGGTGGGCTCGTAGTGGTCGCTGGAGTACTCGAAGCCACCGGTGGCCACACTCACCAGGTCCGGCTGTAGCTCCGCGAGCATGGTCGGGGTGTCGGTGAAGGTGGGCACCCCGAACTGGGCACGGCCGGCTTCCGCCCGCTCGCAGAGCCGGTCACAGACGCCGACCAGTTCGGCCAGCGGGTCAGTCTGGTAAATGCGGGCGTGGAGCCGGCCGATGTGTCCGAGCCCCACCACCGCTACGCGTAATGGCATGAACGTACGCCTTTGCGGCCCCATTCTACCACCGCCACGCGGACGCTCCACCCCCAGATCCGGTGGCTGCCCAGGCAACGCGCCGCACGCCGCCGGGATCGGCGCGGGACCGCGGCGAACCGCGCCGGCCGGCTACTGGTGGTAGTCCTGCAGCGCCCGCACCACCACGCCGTGCTCACGCACCGCGGAGATGCCCTGCACCGCCGCCATGGCGCCGGCCAGCGTGGTGATGGTCGCGATGTCGCGCCGCAGCGCCTCCTTGCGGATGAGGTGGTGGTCGGCCTTGGCCGCGTCACCCGACGGCGTGTCGATGATCAGGTCGATCTCGCCGTTCTTGATCATGTCGACCACGTTCGGCCGGCCCTCGGAGACCTTCAGCAGTTCGTGGACCTGGATGCCGTTCTTCGACAGCACCGCGCCGGTGCCGTCGGTGGAGACGATGCGGAAGCCCAGGTTCTCGAACTGCTTGGCGATCATGATCACGTTGCGCTTGTCGGCGTTCTTGACGCTGATGAACACCGTGCCTTCGAGCGGCAGCCGCTGGCCCGACGCCTCGTAAGCCTTGTAGAAGCTCAGCCCGAAGGTCCGGTCGAGCCCCATCACTTCGCCGGTGGAGCGCATCTCCGGCCCAAGCACCGGGTCGACACCGGGGAACTTGGCGAACGGGAACACGGGCTCCTTGACCGACACGTGCGTCGGCCAGACCTCCTTGGTGAAGCCCAGCTCCTCCAGGCTCTTGCCGGCCATGACGCGCGCCGCGATTTTGGCCAGCGGCAGGCCGATGGCCTTGGACACGAACGGCACCGTGCGCGAGGCGCGTGGGTTCACCTCCAGGACGTAGACCGTGTCGTGCCGGATGGCGTACTGGATGTTCATCAGGCCCTTGACGTCGAGCTCCTTGGCCAGCAGATGGGTCTGCCGCCGGATCTCGTCGATCTGGGAGTCGACGAGCGTGTACGGCGGCAGCGCGCAGGTGCTGTCACCGCTGTGGATGCCGGCCTCCTCGATGTGCTCCATGATGCCGCCGATGACCACCCGCTGCCCGTCGCTGATGGCGTCGACGTCGACCTCGATGGCGTCCTCGAGGAACTTGTCGATCAGCACCGGGTGCTCCGGCGACGCCTGCACCGCGAGGTTCATGTAGCGGTGCAGCGCCTGTTCGCTGTAGACCAGCTCCATCGCCCGCCCGCCCAGCACATAGCTGGGGCGCACCAGCACCGGGTAGCCGATGCGCTGGGCGATCTCGACGGCTTCCTCCACCGAGCGGGCCGTGCCGTTCGGCGGCTGGTGCAGACCCAGCTTGTCCAGCACCTCGGCGAAGCGCTCGCGGTCCTCGGCGCGGTCGATGCTGTCGGGGCTGGTGCCGATGATCGGCACGCCGGCTGCCTCGAGCTGGCGCACCAGGCGCAGTGGCGTCTGGCCACCGAACTGCACGATCACGCCGGTCGGCCGCTCGCGCTCGACGATGTTCAGCAGGTCCTCGCGCGTCAACGGCTCGAAGTACAGGCGGTCCGAGGTGTCGTAGTCGGTCGACACGGTCTCCGGGTTCGAGTTGACCATGATG
>CAZHGD010000132.1:0-21077 GCA_964531735.1 uncultured Fimbriimonadaceae bacterium
GCCGGGCGACCCAAGGGTCGCCCCTACGGGACAACGTCACCGGCAGGCGGCTTAGGCCGGTGGCCGGTGGCCGGTGGCCGGCGGACGCGACGGGTCGCCGCGTCAGCGACCCGAGACCATGGCCTGCAACGTCTCGGCGCCGGCGCGGTCGGTCAGCGCCAGGACCTCGTCGTCGGCCTCGAAGGTGGTGTTGCCGCGCGGCACGACCAGGTCGCCGTCGCGTAGGATGGCGACAATGACGCACGATTCGGGCAAGGTCAGGTCCTTCAGCGCGCGGCCGACCACCGGCGCACCGGCCGGGATGCGCTCCTCGACGATGGAGTACTGGCCACGCTGTAGCTTCAGCAGCGTCACCATGTCGCCGAGCGACATCTCTTCCTCAATCAGGCTGGCCAGAATCTCGGACTGGTTGACCGAGACGTCGACGCAGAAGTTCTGGTCGTAGAGCCAGCCGTTGCTGGGCGTGTTGATGCGGCCGATGATGCGCTTGACGCCGTAGATGGTCCGCGCGAAGTAGCAGATGACCAGGTTGTCGGCGTCCAGCGGCCGGCAGGCCACGAGCGCGTCGGCTTCGCGCAGGCCGACGTGCTCCAGCACCTGCGGGTCGGTCGGGTCGCCTTCGAAGATGACCTCGGTCGGCAGCTCGCGGTGCAGGCGGGCCAGGTACTCGGGCCGGTTCTCGATCAGGCGGACTTTCTGCTGGCGGGTGAACAGCAGGTGGGCCAGGTGCGAGCCGGTGCGGCCGCCGCCGGCGATGACGACATACATGGTCAGCCCTCCTGTCGGCCGCCGAACACGGCCTGAAGCTGGGTGGCGCCGCGGGTCGTGGCGCTGACGAGCAGCACATCACCGGCTTGTAGCGCGGTGTCGGCGGTCGGCAGCATCGCGCGACCACCGCGGGTCAGCGAGGCGGCCACGGCTTCGCCCGCGGGCAGCACCTCGGCGAGGGTGGGGCCGGCCTGCGCCGGGGCAATGTGAATCTCGAACAGGTGGGTCTCGCCGTGGCCGGACGACAAGACGCTCTGCATGCCGGGATGCAGGAGCAGTTCCTCGATGCGCTCGACGCCCCAACTGGTGGAACTGACCACCTGGAGGCCGAAGGCCTCGTAGATCGGCCGGCGGGCCGGGTCGTAGTTGCGGACCACCACGCGCGGGACCTTGTAGACGGTGCGGGCGACGTGGGCGATGACCGCGTTGAGCGAGTCCACACTGGACACCGCGGCGACGGCGTCGGCGGTGTCCAGACCGGTGCGCTGGAGGACCTCTTGGGACAGCACGTCGCCGGTTACCGTGCGGCCTCGGAAGTCGGCGTGCAGGTTGGCAAAGGTCGAGGCATTCGCGTCGACCACGGTGACCTCATGGCCCATGCGGAACAGGTTGAGGGCGAGCGCGGCGCCAACGCGCCCGCAGCCGACGACCACAACATTCATCAGTGAGTGCCTCCTCCGTGCGACAGCGTCTCGGGCCGTTGGTCGAGGCGGATCTGGTAGGGGACGTCCGTGACGACGATGCCGGGCTTGTTGAGCAAGGCGATGCGTAGCCACATAGCCGTCTGGGCGTGCAGCAGGTTGTGCCACCAGCGCCTGGCCACGAACTGCGGCACGACGATGGTGATGACCTCGTTGGGTTGGCGCTGATCGGCCACGTGCTCGATGTAGCCGAGCAGCGGCTCCAGCAGCAGACGGTACGGCGATTCCAGGACTACCAGGCGAGTGTCGTCACCCCATCGCCGCCACTTCTCACGGACCTGATCGGCGTGCTCGGGGTCGGTGGCGACGTAGATGGCGGTGACATCGTTGGTCTGCGAGCGCGCGTAGCGCAGGGCGGCGAGGGTGCCACGATGCACGCCACTGATGGGCAGCAGGACGCGGTGCCGTGACGGCAGCGGCGGGAGCCCGAGGTCATCGAGCGACAGCCCACTGGCCAGGTCGCGGTAGTGCGAGTGGATGCGCCAGAAGCCCCAGATCAGCAGCGGCGTGACGATCAGCACGACCCAGGCCCCATCGTGGAACTTGGTGATGGAGAACACGCACATGACGACCCCCGTGCAGACCGAGCCCAGGCCGTTGATGACCATCTTGGCGGGCCAGCCGCGCTCGTAGTGCAGCACCGAGCCGGCCTCGTGGGCCTCCTCGCCGGGCCGCAGGCGGCCGATCTTCCGCCAACGTAGCGCCATGCCGGCTTGCGAGAGGGTGAACGAGAGGAACACGCCGATCGCGTACAGCGGGATCAGGCGGGTCACGCTGGCCTCGAACAGCACGATCAGGCTGCACGCCACCACGGCCAGCGTGACGATGCCGCGCGAATAGACGAGGCGACTGCCTTTGAAGGCCAACTGGCGGGGCATGAACCCATCGGCCGCAATCAGCGCGCTGAGTCGCGGGAAGTCCGCAAAGGCCGTGTTGGCGGCCATGACCAGAATGACGGTGGTCGAGGCGATCAGGGCCAGGTAGAGCGCGCCGCGCCCGCCAAACACCGTCCGGGCAATCTGCGAGATGACGGTCTCGTGCTCCGAAGGGATGGCGCCCACCTGGCTGGCCAGGAAGCTGACCGCCAGGAACAGCGTGCCGAGGATGGCCGACATCCAGATCAGCGTGATGCCGGCGTTGCGGCTCCGCGGCTCGCGGAAGGCCGTGATGCCGTTCGAGATGGCCTCGACGCCGGTCATCGCCGAGGTACCGCTGGAGAAGGCGTGCAACAGGAGGAACAGCGTCACCGGCGCGGTGCCATAGATGACGGTCGGCGGGTCGACGACGTGGGCCAGGCCGCCGCGCAGCCACTGGACGAAGCCCAAGCCACCGCAGAGCGCCAGCATGACGACGAAGAAGTAGGTCGGCAGCGCGAAGACGGCGCCCGATTCCTTGACGCCGCGCAGATTGACCAGCATGACCAGGAGCACAAAGACCACGCCGAGGGCCACCTTGTGCGTCGCCAGCGAGGGCCACGCCGAGACCAACTGCGCCACTCCGGAAGACACGGACACCGAGACGGTCAGGACGTAGTCGGTGAGCAAGGCCGCGCCGGCCGTCTGAGCGGCGAAGTCGCCCAGGTTGTCGCGGGCCACGATGTAGGCGCCGCCACCGCCCGGGTAGGCATGGATGGTCTGCTCGTAGGACAAGGTGACGATGATCAGCAGCGCGACGATGCCGATGGAGATGGGGAACGCGTGCGCCAGCGCTGCCGAGCCCGCCAGCGCCAGGATCATCAGGATCTCCTGGGTGGCATAGGCGGTGGACGACAGCGCGTCGGAGGCGAAGACCGCGAGGCCGACGGCTTTGCCGATGGTCTGATGCGGGGCGTCGGCCGTCGGTAGGGGACGTCCGATGAGCCACCGCGACCAGGAGCGGTGGTGGTTGGTGGCGCCCGGTGCGCCGGCTATGATACGCTCGCTCATCGAGTGTGTACCTCTGCGGCGGCGGCACCGTCGCTGAGTTCATCCAGCAGATAGGGAACGTCGGTGACCACGATCCCGCGTTGGCGGAGCAGGGCCACGCGCAGCCACCAGGCGGCCTGAGTGTGCAGCAGGTTGTGCCACCACTTCGAGGCCACGAACTGCGGCACAATCACGGTGATGGTCTCGTTGGGCTGGCGCTGCGCGGCGATCTCTTCGATATAGGTCAGCAGCGGTTCGAGCAGCACGCGATAGGGCGAATCGATGACCACCAGGCGCACGCCGTCGCCCCACTGCATCCACTTGCGGCGCACCGCCTCGGCCTCGTCTTCCTCGACTGAGACGTAGACCGCGGTCACGTCGGACGATAGCGAGCGGGCGTACTCCAGGGCCGCCAACGTGCCGCGGTGTACGCCGCTGACCGGCAGGATCACGCGGCGGCGCGACGGCTTGGTCGGGGCGCCGTAACGCGCCAGCGAGAGCGACGCGGCCAGCGTGGCGTAGTGGCGGTGGATGCCGCTGAAGACAAGCACCAGCAGCGGGATGACCAGCATCACGAGCCAGGCGCCGGTGCTGAACTTGGTGACCGCGAAGACGCCCATGACCACCGCGGTGCAGACGGTGCCGAAGCCGTTGACCACTGCTTTGAGTTGCCAACGGGGCGTCGGGCGCAAGGTCGAGCCGCGCTCCTGGATAGTCTCGTCGCCGCGCAGGCGGCCGATCTTCACCCACCGCCTGGCCATGCCGCCTTGCGACAGCGTAAACGACATGAACACGCCGATGGCGTACAGCGGGATCAGGGCGGTGACGCTGGCATTGAAGGCGATGATCAGCGCGCAGGCCAGCAGCGACAGGCTGACGATGCCACGCGAGTACACCAGCCGACTGCCGCGGAAGGCCAGTTGCCGGGGCAGAAAGCCGTCCGCGGCCAGCAACGCGCCGAGCCGTGGGAAGCCGGCGAACGAGGTGTTGGCCGCCATGATCAGGATGGTCGTGGTCGAGTAGATGGTCACCAGGTAGAGCGAGCCCTGCCCGCCATAGACCGTGCGGGCGATCTGCGAGATCACCGTCTCGTGCTCCGAGGGGACCGCCTGGATGTGCGTCGCCAGGAAGGTGATGGCCAGGAAGAGCGTGCCCAGAATGCTGCTCATCCAGACCAGCGTGATGCCGGCGTTGCGGCTGCGGGGCTCGCGGAAGGCCGTGGTGCCGTTCGAGATGGCCTCCACCCCAGTCAAGGCCGCCGTGCCGCTCGAGAAGGCGTGCAGCAGCAGGAAGAGCGTCACGCCCTGCAGCGGGCCTTCGTGTCCCACGGGCGGCGGGCTGCTGACCACGGCGAGGTGGCCGGTCAAGTACTGCAGCAGTCCGGCGATCACCGTGGCGTACATCATGACGATGAACAAGTAACTCGGGACGGCGACCACGGCGCCGCACTCGCGCACGCCGCGCAGGTTGAGGAGCATGATGAACAGCACCATGCCGACGGCGATGGGCACGCGGTACTGCATCCAGTGGGGGTACGCCGAGACCAACTGCGCGACGCCCGAGGAGATGGACACCGCCACGGTGAGCACATAGTCGGTCAGCAGCGCGGCGCCCGCCACCTGGGCCGGCAACTCGCCCAGGTTGTCGCGGGCCACGATGTAGGCGCCGCCGCCGTTCGGATAGGCATGGATGGTCTGCTCGTACGAAATGGAGACCACTGCCAGCAGCACGACGATGGCGATGGAGATCGGGATCGCGTAGACGAACGCCGCCGCGCCGGCCGCCGCCAGGATGAGCATCGACTCCTGAGTGGCGTAGGCGGTCGACGACAGCGCGTCCGACGCGAACACGGCCAGGCCGATGAACTTGCCGATGGTCTCGTGCGGCGCGCGGGCCGATTCGAGCGGTCGCCCGATGAGCCAAGTCAACCACGAACGGCGCGGCACACTGGAGGACGTTCGGTGCCGGATGGCGCTACGCGCTTGCTCTTCGGTCATGTTGCCCCAACCGCGCCGGCCGCGGGGTGCTTGGGGAGAGGCCCACGGCCGCCGCTGACGGCAAGCGGTGAATCTAGCACGAAACGCGAGGCCGTCAAGCAACCAATCACCGATGCGGTTCGCGCCAGCGTAACGGCTGACCTAGAGCACTGCGGCCAGGCCCTCGGTCCACGCGCGGTGCAGCGCCTCGCGGGCCACCGCACACGACGCCGCACCGGTGACCACCAGGTCGCCGTCGGTGACCTCGCCGACGCGGGCCGCCGCCACGCCGCGCGCCGCGAAGCCGGCCACCACCTCATCAGCGCGCTCCGGCGCCACTTCCATCAGGAAGCCGCCGGTCTCGCCGAACAGCGTGGCCAGCAACCGCGCATCGTCGCCGGCCTCGCCCGCGAACGGCACCTGGTCCAGGTCGAGGCGCGCGCCGCAGCGGCCATGGCCCCACCCGCCGATGATCATCTCGGCCAAGGTGACCAGCAGGCCGCCGTTGCTGATGTCGTGGCAACTCACCACGGCGCCCGACGCGATGGCGTCGATGGTCTGGTGCAGCAGGTTGCGCTCGTGATCGAGGTCGGGTCGCGGCACGTTGGCGCCGTGGCAGCCGTGCTCCACTTCGTACCAGGTGGAGCCACCCAACTCGTTGCGCCGGGCACCGGCCAGCACCAGGACATGGCCGGGCTGCTTGAGCTGGCAGGTCACCGCGCGGCTGTAGTCGTCGATGACGCCGAGGCAGGCGATGATCGGGCTGGGCGCCACGGCGTTGCCCGCGGCGCTCTGGTTGTACAGGCTGACGTTGCCCGACACGTACGGTGTCGGCGACCCGGGGTAGTCCTTGAGCCACAGGCCGCGAGCCGCCTCGCTGATGCCGCGGACGCTCTCGCGGAACTCCCAGAACGCCGTCGGCACCTCGGGATTGCCGAAGTTGAGGCAGTCGGTCATGCCGACCGGAGTCGCGCCCACCGCGGCCACATTGCGCATCGCTTCGGCCACCGCGTTGACGCCGCCCCAGTAGGGCGAGATGCGCCCGTAGCGCGGGTTGCCGTCGACGCTCAAGGCCACGCCCCACATCTGGTCGGGCAGTGGCGCCAGCACCCCGGCGTCGGCCTCACCCGAGCGGATGACCGCGTTGCCCTGCACCTCGGTGTCGTAGAACCGGTAGAGCGGCTCGCGCGAGGCGATATTCGGGCTGGCCAGCAGCCGCAGCAGCGCCGCGCCCAGATCGGCCGGCACCGTCGCCGCCGGCTCGGCCTCGGTCCACTCGGCCGGCTCGGCCCGGCGCTCGTAGAGGATGCCCTCGGTGACCACCTCGACCGGTGCGTCACAGACCACCTCGCCATGGGCGATGACCACGTAGCGACCGTCGTCACGCGCTTCGCCGATGACGCTGGCGCAGGCGCCGTCATAGACCTCAGGCAGCTCCCAATCCTCGTTGTAGATGCGCAGCACCGTCGGCGTGAACCACCGCGGCACGGCCCACAAGTAGCGCTCCTGCGTCTCGGCCACGGCGATCACTTCGGGCAGCAGGTCCGGCAGGGCCACATGCACCTGGTCGAGGTCGATCAGCGCGCCGAACCCGCCCGCCGCGCACAACTCGGAGCTGCTGCAGGCGATGCCGGCCGCACCCAGGTCCTTCATGCCGACCGGCACGCCGGCCGCGTAGGCCGCTTCGCGCACGGCCTCGTTCGCCTTGTGCATGAGCAGCACGTTCTTGAGGAACGGGTCGGGCACCTGTACGGCGCCGCGGTTGGTGGCTTCGTCCTCTTCGTCGAGCGTCATGGAGGCGAACGCGGCGCCGCCGAAGCCGCTGTCGTCGGTCGGCTTGCCGACCAGAATCAGGTCGTAGGGCTCTTGCCGCGCCTGCTCCGGCACAGCGCTGTGGATGATGCGGCTCTCGCGCACGAGACCCAGCGCCACGACGTTGACCAGGCAGTTGTCGTCGTAGCCGGGATCGAAGGTCACATCGCCGCCCAGGTTCGGCACGCCGAGGGCGTTGGCGTACTGCCAGATGCCGTCGACCACGCCGGCGGTAATCCAGCGCACGCGGTCGCCGTTCGGTCCCAGCGGGTCGCCGAAGCGCAGCGGGTCCGCCGCGGCGATGACGTGCGCACCCATGCAGTCGACATCGCGCACGATGCCGCCGATGCCGGTGGCGGCGCCTTCCACCGGCAAGACCTGCGAGGGGTGGTTGTGGCTCTCGTGGGCGATGACGATGCCCCAGCGGTCGCCGTCTTCAGCCGGTCCGAGCAGCAGAATGCCGGCGTCTTCCTGCGGGCCCTGAATGACCGTCGGCCCGTCGGTCGGCAGGAACTCCTTGAGAGTCGGCTTGCTGGACTTGTAGCTGCAGTGCTCGCTCCACTCGGCGTTGAACAGGTGCAGTTCGGTCAGCGTGGGGTTGCGCCCGAGCAGCTCGGCGAGTCGCCGGGCCTCGAAGCAGTTGAGGCCGACGCCGTGTGACAGCAGCGCCTTGGCCAACTGCAGGTCGTCGGCATACTGGTCGACGGGGAAGAGACGCGTGGTCAAAGGCTGGCTGATGGACATGAAACAGCCTCCAAGGCCGGTTCGCAACGAGTGGAGTTCTGGTGACGGCAGTCTATAACGGCGGCCGGCTGCGGTCAACGGGGCGGGGCGGCCCGCTAGAGACTCCAACCCCCAGGGAAGGCTCCCCGGGGGTTGGAGCTTGGAGGGGGGAACGCTCGGAATGGCATCCACGCCCTACCGGTCTGCGTTTCGTTTGGTACCCCCAATGCTGCAACTGAACTGCCAGAAGTCAAACCGAAGCCAACGGCGCCACAGCGTACTTTGGGTGTCACGAACGGCGACAATCAGTTGTCGGAGAATGTGGCAACTATGAGACGAAGGTGGCACCGGGCATGAGTGCTGTGGCCGCGGTACTGACGGCAGGTGGGCTGTTGGCGCTGGGCTACGTGTTGGTAGGCTATCCGGTGCTGCTGGCGGTGCGCGCCCGGTGGTGGCCGCATTGCGTGGTCGCCGATCGTGAGGCGCCGCCGCTGGCGGTTTCGGTGCTGATCAGTGCGTTCAACGAGAGCCGGCACCTGCGCCAGAAGATCGAGAGCCTCTGGCGAGTCGACTATCCGGGCGACTGCCTCGACGTCTGGCTCGCCGATGACGGGTCGAGCGATGGCACCCGGGCGCTGGCTGAGGAACTGGCGGCGGCGCCGGAGGCGGCCGGGCGGCTGCACCTGCTGCCCGCGACCGAGAACCTCGGCAAGCCGTCGCAGCTCAACCGGCTCGCCGCGGCGGCCACCGGCGAGGTCCTCGTCTTTGCCGATGCCCGCCAGGTGCTCGATCCCGCGGCGATACGTGAGTTGGTCTCGTGCTTCGCCGACGCGACCGTGGGCGGTGTGTCCGGCGCGATCGAGTACCGCACGCCGGACGACCAGCCGGTGGCCATCGGTGCCTACTGGCGCTACGAGTCGCAGTTGCGCGACTGGGAGGGCCGCATCCACTCGTCCTGCGGCGGGGTCGGACCGCTCCATGCCATCCGGCGTGAGCTGTTCCTGCCGTTCCCGCCCGAGACCGTGCTCGACGACATGCTCGGGCCGCTGCGCATCGTGCTGCGCGGCTGGCGCTTCGTCTACAACGGTGCCGCGAAGGCGTACGAGACGTTCAGCATGAAGCCGCGCCACGAGTTCGACCGGCGCGTTCGCACGCTCGCCGGTACTTACCAACTGCTGCGCCTGGAACCGCGCCTGCTGCTGCCCTGGCGCAACCCGATCTGGTGGCAGTTCGTCTCGCATCGCGTGGGGCGCCTGCTCGTACCCTGGTGTCTGTTGGCCATGCTGCTCGGCAGCATCCTGGGCTCGCCACACCACGCCGGCTTCAAGGTGGCGCTGGTGGTCCAGTTGCTTGGTTACGCCTATGGCCTGGTCGGCTGGCGTCTGGCCGGCACGCCGCGCGCGCCGAAGGGCTCGTCGATCGCCTACAACCTGTTGCTGCTCGCCGCCGTGGCGTTGGCCGGGCTGTGGCGCGATCTGCGCGGTGGCTCGACCGGCCGCTGGGGTGCCAAGGAAACCCACCGGCGGTAGTCAGTGACCCTCCGCGTGCTACAATGCCGCGCCATGTGGAAGCGGCTCCTGGGCACCCGTGAACTGGGCATCGGCCTGTTCCTCATCCTCGAGGTGGCCGTGTTCGCCGTGCTGCTGCGCCAACCGGGCCGGCCGAATCCGTTCCTCGACTCCCAGGAGCTGCTCAACGCCGTCAAGGAGAGCAGCCTGCTCGGCCTGGCGGCCATCGGCAGTTGTGTGGTCATCATCAGCGGCGGCATCGACCTGGCGGTCGGCTCGACCATCGCGCTGACCACGGTCGCGGTGGCCTGGCTGCTCCGTCCCGAAGTCGGCTGCCCGACGCGTCTGGCGATCCTGGCCGGCTGTTTGCTGGGCGCGGCGGCCGGGCTGGCCACGGCCACCATCATCACCCGCGTCAAGCTGCCGCCGTTCATCGTGACCCTCGGCATGATGTCGGTGCTCCGCGGGCTGGCCTTCCTCGTCACCGGCGGCGGTACGTTGACTCTGCCCCGTGATGCCTGGCTGACCAGCCGCATCGGCGACGGCGCCATCCACCTGGGCGGACTGGCCGTGCCGCAACTGGCGCTGATCTGGGCGGTGATGGCCGCCGTGGTGGCGGTGCTGCTGGGCCGCACCGCCGTCGGCCGGCAGATCCTGGCCATCGGCGGCAATGAGGAGGCCGCGCGGCTGAGCGGCGTGCGCGTGGACCGGGTCAAGCACCTCGTCTACGGTCTGGCCGGCGCGATGGCCTCGCTGGCGGGCTGCGCCTACCTGGCGGCGCACGGCACCGGGCAGAGCACGGCCGCCACGGGCTGGGAGCTCGACTCCATCGCGGCCTCGGTGCTGGGCGGCGCCAGCCTCAGCGGCGGACGCGGCAGTGTGGTCGGCGCGTGCATCGGCGCGCTGATCTTCCGCATCCTGCTGAAGGGCCTGACCATGCTGGGCGCCTCGCGCTACCAGCAGGTGATCGTCGGCGCGGTGGTGATTGTGGCGGTGGTGGTGGACCAGGTGGCCACGGCCCGGGCGCGGCGACGGGTGGGCTGAGGCAGGATAGCGGCGGCGGGTCGCGAAGGCCGGACAGGCAGGAGAACGATGGTGAAGCGTTGGCTGGTCGGGTGCGTGCTGGCGGGCAGCCTGATGGTTGGTGGCTGTGCGCCCCAGACGGAGTCCAAGACCGCGGCGCCGCCGACCGGTGGCCAGCAGAAGCCGAAGGTCTTCGCCGTCATTCCGAAGCAACTCGACAACGTGGTCTTCAGCTATGCGCGCCAGGCCGCTGAGAAGCGCGCCGGCGAGCTCGGCGTGAAGCTGCAGTGGGATGCTCCAGCGCAGAGCGACGCGGCCAAGCAGGCCGACGTGTTCAACACCTTCGTGGCGCAGAAGGTCGACGGCATCGCGGTGAGCTGCATCGACCCGGAGGTGATGGGGCGCGCGATTGACAAGGCCGCCGAGGCCGGCATTCCGGTGGTCACTTGGGACAGTGACGCGCCGAAGTCGAAGCGGGCCGCGTTCTACGGCATCAACGACTACGCCACCGGCAAGCTGCTCGGCGAGGAGATGGCCGCGCTGCTGCCCGATGGCGGCACGGTGGCCTTCATGAGCGGCGCGCAGGGCGCCCAGAACCTGGAAGACCGCCTCCGCGGCGCCACCGAGGCGCTGCAGAAGAACCCGAAGATCAAGCTGCTGCCGGCCTGCTACTGCAACGACGACATCCACAAGTCGGTGCAGCAGATCGCCGACACCATGGCGGCGCATCCGGACCTGGCCGGCTGGGTCATGGTCGGCGGTTGGCCGCTGTTCGCCAAGGACGGCTTGAGCACCATCAAGCCGGGCAAGACCAAGGTCGTGGCCGTCGATCCGCTGCCCGAAGCCCAGCACTGGATCCGCGACGGCTACGTGCAGGTCTGCGTGGGCCAGAAGATCTTCGGCTGGGGCAGCGAGAGCATCAACCTGCTCAACGACCTGGCCAACCAGCGGACCATCGCCAAGCGCGACGAGAAGGGCTTTGTCGACTCCGGCGTCGACATCGTGGTGGCCAAGAAAGAGGGCCGTTACGCCGCCGACAAGTACGCCGCGCTGGACGAGTACGCCAAGTCGTTCGAGAGCGCGGCGCCGGCGAAGAAGTAGCCGTTCACCGCAGCGGCCCGAGTTCGCGTGCGGCGCGGCGCAGGTACGGCGCGATGGCCAAGGGCTCGGTGCCGAGGGCCGCGAACAAGGCGCCGGCCGGCTGATCCTGTCCGCGAGCGAACAACTCGCGGAGCCGCGGACCGGTGGCGGGCGCTGACCACCAGGCGGGTCCGAGGGCCTCGGCGAGGACCGCCTCGAGCAGCCAGCCCTGGAAGTAGCGGGCGCAGTAGAACAGCGGATCCACGCTGGCCAGGTAGGCCGCGCTGCTGTAGGCGACGCCGGTGGCCGCGCTGAGGCGCCGGGCATAGTCGTCGGCCAGCGGCTCGGGCTGGGCGGCGCGGTACAGGTCCAGCTCGTAGAGCAACTGCGCGGCATACTTCCGCAGCATCATCAGCTCGCGGAGGGCCAATGTCGCCGCCAGCGGCTCGGGATCGGGCACGCCCGGCACCTGCCGGAGCCAGTCGGTGTCGACGGTCAGCCGGTCGAACAAGAAGGCGAAGCACTCGGTGATGGAGTTGTCGCCGAGGTGGCGGAACTCCCAGGGCAGCGCCGCGTCGACGTAGCCGTAGTGCAGACTGTGACCCAGTTCGTGCAGGAAGGCGGCCCAGTCGCCCAGCCCGCCCATCGGCCGCAGCACCAGCACCACCTGCTCGGGCGCCTGCTGCACACTGCAGAACGGCCGCGTGCTCTTCAGTGGACGTTCGTCCAGATCGTAGCGTATGTGGCCGTCGGCGAGCGGATCCAGGCCGAGGTCGGTGACCATCGCCGTCAGCCGCGGCACCATGGCGCCGGCGGCGAACCAGGCATCGTAGCCGGTGACCCGGAACAGCCGCGCCAGGTCGCACCACTGTGCCGTCTGCGGCGACAGGCCGAACGCCGCCAACGCCGGGTCGAGGCAGCGGCGGTACAGCGCGGCGGTCTCGCTCAGCACGCGCTCCGCGACGCCGGCCAGGGCGTCCAACGGCAAGCCGCCCAACTGCTGGCAGCGGTCGACGGTGTCGGCGAAGCCCAGTTCGCCATCGAGCGCGGCCGCGGCCTGGTGCAGCTCGCGGTAGCGCGGCTCGAACCGGCGCAGCGCGTCGTCGCGCGCCGCGGCCCAGCGCCGGCGCGTGTCGTGGTCACGCTCGGCCAGAATGCGCGCCAAGAGACCGGGGTAGGGCACGGTCTCACCATCGAGCTCGACGGTAGCGGCGGCCTCCTCGTTGTGGAGCGCATCGCCGAGGACGGCCAGCCGCGCTGCGGTGTAGAGGCCGGCCAGATGGTCGCGCAGCAGCGACAGGCGGTAACGCTCCGGGCCGTCGGGCGTGTCCTGCCAGGCCGTGGTGGCCGCGTCGAAGGCGGCGCGCTCGGCCAGGTGCGGGTACCGCGCCAGGATGCTGGCGGTGTCCTGCGTCTCCTGCAGGCCGGCCCCGGCGCGGTAGTACTCCCCGGCCAGCTCGCGCTCGAGCGTCTCACAGTCGCGACGGACGTCGGTCAGTTCCATAGTTCACTTCCCGCGGGCATTATCATCGCATCGGTTCGCCGCCGCCGCAGTAAGCGGCTTGGTGACAGCAGCCGGCGACGCTTGACGCCGGCCACGCCGCAACCTAGACTCCGCTCAGCCTGGGAGGTCCGTCGTGCAGATCACCTTTTGCGGCGCCGCACAGAACGTCACCGGTTCGTGTTACCACCTCGATTTTGGTGACAGTCGCCTGTTGGTCGACTGCGGGATGTACCAGGAGCGCCCTTACGTGGGCCGCAACTGGGAGCCGTTTCCGTTCGACCCGGCGGCCGTCGAGAGCGTGCTGCTGACGCACGCGCACATCGACCACATCGGCCGGTTGCCGCTGTTGGTCAAGGCCGGCTTCCGCGGGCGCGTCATCTGCACCAAGGCCAGCGCCGATCTGGTCGAGCTGCTGCTGCTCGATTCGGCGCACATCCAGGAGGAAGACGCGCGGTTCAAGACCAAGCGCCACCGCCGCGAAGGGCGCGATCTGCCGCCGGCGCAGCCGCTCTACACCGCCGACGACGTCGAGGCTGTGCTCGACCTGGTCGATCCGGTCGACTACCACCGCGAGGTCTCGGTGGCCGGCGGCGTCTCGGCCTGCTTCAACGATGCCGGTCACATGCTCGGCTCCAGCCACATCCGTCTGAAGATCACGCGCGGCGGGGGCCAGCGTCACTTGGTCTTCTCCGGTGATGTCGGAGTCGAGAACCGGGTCATCCTCAAGGACCCCGAGCCGTTCGATGAGGTCGACTGGGTCGTCTGCGAGTCCACCTACGGCGATCGCCTCCACGAGGACATCGATTTTGCCGTCGATCGGCTCCGCGACGTGATCAACACCACGCTCGACCGCGGCGGCAACGTGGTCATTCCGAGCTTCGCCGTCGGTCGCACGCAGACGCTGCTCTACTACCTGCGGAAGCTCATCCTGGCCAAGCAGATCCCGCCGGTGACCACCTTCGTGGACAGCCCGATGGCGGTCAAGGCGACCGAGATCCTGCGACGGCACCGGGAGTGCTACGACGATGAGGCGCGCGCACTGGTCGATGCCGGTCAGGACCCGGTCGACTTCGCGCCGCTGCACTTCGCCTCCACCACGGCGGCCTCCAAAGGCATCAACCGGGTGCGCGGCTGCGTCATCATCGCGGCCTCGGGCATGTGCAACGCCGGCCGCATCAAGCACCATCTCTACTACAACCTGGAGCGCAGCGAGAGCACCATCCTGTTTGTCGGCTACCAGGCCGAAGGGACGCTGGGCCGGCATCTCATCGAGGGGGCGGACGAGGTCCGGCTGTTTGGCGAGCACAAGCGCGTGCGGGCGCGGATTGAGAACGTCGAGGGCCTCAGCGGCCACGCGGACCGTGACGGTCTGCTGCGCTGGCTGAAGGCCACGCGGCGCCCGCCAGAGCAGGTCTTCGTCACGCACGGCGACAGCGCGGTGACCGGTCACTTCGCCGACGCGGTGCGACAGGCCACCGGCTGGAACGTGACGGTGCCGGCTTTTGGTGACGTGGTCGAGCTAGCCTAGCGCCACGAGCCGCGCTCGGACCTCGTCGATGGTGCGGGCGCGGCTGTCGATCACCTGGCGCAGCCGGTCGCGCGCGGCAGCCAACTGCTCGGGCGTGACCAGGGCACTCGCGGCCAGACCGTCGCCCGCGCGGTAGATCGGCCGGTGGCCGTCGTCGCCGGTGGCTTCCCACACCTCCACCACCTGCCGCGCGACGCCGTAGGACGACCGCCGCACGGCGATGAAGTACAGCAGGCCGATCCGCTGGAAGTCCTCGGCGGGCACGTGGTTGTCGCCGCAGATCTGCTCGCGGGCCTGCGCGTAGGTGTCGGCGTGCAGGTTGCTGGCCAACTGGTGACCGGCCGCGGCCAACCGGAACCAGTCGCGCAGTTCCTGGCCCCAGAGGTAGGCGAAGTAGGGCCCGGCGCCGATCTCATGGCAGACGTAGCAGTGGCGCGGGGTGGGGCAGGCCAGGCCGCGGGCCACGGTGGCCGGCTGGTCGGCGGCCGTCAGCTCCACCTCTTCGGGCACGAAGTTGAGCAAGGCGCTCATGATGGTGGTCTTGCCGGCCCCGCCGGGCAGGGCGGCGGTGAGGAACGAAGTGCCCTGGCTGATCGCGGCCAACGAGTAGGCAGCCAGGTCGAAGCTGACGGTCTCGGCGTCGAGCAGGTCGACGATGGACAACATGCGGCCGCCGCGCTGGTTGCAGCGGTCGATCTCGCGGCAGTGCCGCGCCACGGCGTCGTCAGGGCGGGTCATGCCGGCTGGTTCGCAACGCGGGGCGGTCGTTCCTGCCCGGCCGCGGACAGGAGGGCATTGGGTGGCGGGCCGCGAACATCAGGCGGCGCCACAGCGCGATGTCGCGCGGCAAGGAAGTACCGATGATAGTCAGCCACTCTCTCGACGGCACCTGGCAGTTGCGGTATGGCCCCGAGCGTCCAGCCGGCCCGCGCACTCCGGCCGACCTGGCGGCCGGGGATTGGCCGGGCGTACCGGCGGCGGTGCCGGGCAACGTGGAGATCGACCTCATGGCGGCCGGTCTGCTGCCTGACCTGCCGGTGGGCAACAACATCTACCGGCTGCGCGAGCTCGAAGGCTGGCAATGGTGGTACCAGCGCTCGTTCGACAGCCCCAGCCGCGAAGCCGGCGACCGTGTGGAGTTGGTCTTCGAGGGCCTCGACTGCCTGGCCGAGGTGTTCGTCAACGGTCAGTCGGTCGGCACCGCGGCCAACATGCTCATCGCGCACCGGTTCGATGTCACCGACGCGCTGCGCCCCGGTGGCGCCAATGAGCTGACCGTGCGGATCGATTCGGCCGTGTTGGCCGGTCGGCGGCACGCCCCCGAAGCGGTTGAGGGCGCCATCTGGACCAACTGGGAATCGTTGGCCGTGCGCAAGGCGCCGCACATGTACGGCTGGGACATCATGCCGCGCGTGGTCTCCGCCGGCCTGTGGCGTGGGGTGCGGCTGGACGTGGTGCCGGCGACCCACTGGCGTGAGGTCTATGTGACGACCACCTATGTCGATCCGGCGGCTCGCCGCGCCGGTGTGCTGGTCGACTGGACCTTCGCCGCCGAGCAGTTCGACATCGACGCCTGGACCGTGCGGCTGGCCCTGACGCGCGAGGGACAGACCGCGTTCCAGATGACGCAGCGGGTGGTCGGAACCCATGACCGGGTGCGCTTCGACGTCGCCGACGCGGCGTTGTGGTGGCCGCGCGGCGCGGGCGAACAGCCGCTCTACGAGTTGACGCTGGAACTGCTGGATGCCGACGGCCAGGTGCTGGACACCCGTCACCAGACGGTGGGTCTGCGCACGGTGAAGCTGGTGCGCACCGACGTCACGCGCCGCGAAGCGCCGGGCGAGTTCGTCTTCGAGGTCAACGGTCAGCGCATCTTCGCCAAGGGCACCAACTGGGTGCCGCTGGACGCGCTGCACAGCCGTGACCCGCAGCACCTGGCCGGCGCGTTCGCGATGGTCGCCGACCTCAACTGCAACATGGTGCGCTGCTGGGGCGGCAACGTCTACGAAGACCACGAGTTCTTCGAGTACTGCGACCGCCTGGGCATCCTGGTCTGGCAGGACTTCGCGCTGGCCTGCGCCATCTACCCGCAGACCGACGACTTCGCCGCGGTGATTCGAGTTGAAGCCGAAGCCGTGGTGCGCAAGCTGCGCAACCACGCCAGCCTGGCGCTGTGGGCCGGCAACAATGAGATTGATGAGGCGTATACCGGCTGGTTCGGGCTCGGGCTCGATCCGAACACCGACCGCCTCAGTCGCGAGGTGCTGCCCGAGGTGGTGCGGCGGCTCGATCCCTATCGCGACTACCTGCCGAGTTCGCCGTACCGCAGCCCGGCGATGGTGGCGGCGGGCAACCACAGCGACCTGAAGCCGGAGGACCATCTCTGGGGCCCGCGCGACGACTTCAAGGGCCGGTACTACACCAACTCGCCGACGCACTTCGTCAGCGAGATCGGCTACCACGGCTGCCCGGCGCGCGAGAGCCTGGTGCAGATGATGGAGCCGGGCTTCGTCTGGCCGCCCGAGGGCAACGACCAGTGGTTGACCCATGCGGTGCGCCCGCACCCGGCAGCGACCGCGTACGACTACCGCATTCCACTGATGGGCAAGCAGATCGCCGTGCTGTTCGAGCGGGTGCCCGACAACCTCGACGACTACATCCTGGCCTCGCAGATCAGCCAGGCCGAGGCGAAGAAGTTCTTCATCGAGTGGTTCCGCGCGGCGAAGTGGCGGCGCACCGGCATCCTCTGGTGGAACCTGCGCGACGGTTGGCCCATCATTTCCGATGCCATCGTCGACTACTACGGCCGCCGCAAACTGGCCTACCCGGTGATCAAGCGCGTTCAGGCCGACGTCTGCGCCATCTGCGGCGAGCCGGCGGACGGCCGTCACCCGCTGGTGGTGGTCAACGACACCTTGGCCGCTGTTTCCGGTCGCCTCACGGTGCGGGATGTCGACAGCGGCGCGGAGCTGTTCGAAGGGCCGTACTTCGTGCCGGCCAACGGCCGCGCCGAGGTGGGCTCGGTCGCCACCGCCGCTACGCCGGCGATGTGGCTGCTCGAATGGGACCTGGCCGGCGGGTTGCTGCGTAACCACTACCTGGCCGGGCCGCGCCCGTTCGACCTGGCTGATCTGCGCCGGTGGCTGCCGGCCGTGGGGTTGGGAGAGGACTGATGACCACCGTTCACATCATCGTCAACGCGCACCTGGACCCGATCTGGCTGTGGCCCTGGCCGGTCGGACTGGATTCCGCTCTGGCCACCTGCCGTAGCGCCTGCGACACGCTGGATCGCCATCCCGAGGTGATCTACAGCCGCGGCGAAGCGTGGGTCTACGATCAGGTGGAGCGCATCGATCCCGAGCTGTTCGCGCGCATCCGCCAACACGTGGCCGACGGCCGCTGGGAGATCGTCGGCGGCTGGTGGATCCAGCCGGACTGCAACCTGCCCGGCCCGCGCGGCTTCGCGCAGCAGATCGCGCTGGGGCAGCAGTACTTCCGCTCGCGCTTCGGCCAGGCGCCGCAGGTGGCCTACAACGTCGACTCGTTCGGGCACACCGCCGGTCTGCCGGGCTTCATGCGCGCGGCCGGGCAGCACAGCTATGTGATGATGCGACCGCAGGAGCACGAGCTGTCGCTGCCGGCCCGGGTGTTCCGCTGGCGCGGTTGGTCCGACGGGCCGGAAGTGACCGTCTTCCGCATCGCCGGCGGCTACTGCGGCGGCTTCAGTGAGGACCGCCTGCGCCGCTGCCTGACCGAGCTGCCCGAGGGCCTCGAACACACCATGTTCTTCATCGGCGCGGGCGACCACGGCGGCGGCGCGACCGAGGCGCAACTGGCCGCGCTGCACGAACACTGGAACGCCTTCGACGGCGTCGAGTTGCAGTTCTCCTCGCCGTCGCGCTTCTTCGCCGCCATCGGCGAGCAGCACGACCGCCTGCCGCTGGTGACCGGTGAGCTGCAGTACCACGCCATCGGCTGCTACACGGTCCACCGCGCGGTGAAGACGGGTGTGCGGCGGGCCGAGGAGCGCCTGTCACAGGCCGAAGTCGTCCTGGGCAAAGATGCCACCGGCCTGGCGCGGCTGAAGGAAGGCTGGCGGGCCGTCTGCTTCCACCAGTTCCATGACACGCTCGGCGGCACCTGTTTGCCGACCGCCTACACCGCGGTCCACGACCAGCTTGGCGGCGCGACGGCCCTGGCCGACCAGTTGCTGCACACCGAACTGCGCCGGCGGGTGGCCCAACTCGGCGACGATCCGCACCAGCGGCTGGTGCTGCTGAACGCCTCCGAGCGCGCCTTCGACGACTACGTGGCGGTCGAAGCCTGGGTCGAGGGCCAGCCTTGGGCGTCGCACTGGCGTCTGCTGGACGAGACCGGCCGCGAGGTGCCGTTCCAGAACGTCGAGGCCGAGCCGGTGGTCTGGAAAGGCGGGGTGGACGCGGCGCTGTTCCGCCTGGCCTTGGCGCCGGGCGAGCAGCAGGTGCTGCGGATGGTGCCGCTCGACGGTGCCCGGGCCGACGGGGCGCCCGGTGCGAGCGTGGTCGAGGGCGACCTGCGCGGCCTGAACGGACTCGGCGTGTCGTTGCGGCGCGGCATCTGGCGCGCGACCAACGGCCGCGAACTGCCGCTGCCGGAGTTCCATCTGGTGCCCGACCCGACCGATACCTGGTCGCATGGCATCGACCGTTACGCCGAGGAGCCGACCGAGCAGCCGGTCTGGGGCGAGGTGGCAGTGCTGGAGGAGGGCCCGTTGCGGGCGGCGCTGCAGCAGTGCGGGCGGGTGGGTGACAGCCGGCTGCGGGTCGAATGGCGCGTCTACGCCGACCTGCCGCTGGTCGACCTGATCGTGCAGGTCAACTGGCGCGAACGCCACCAGGTGCTCAAGCTCGTCCAGCGGCTGCCGCAGGCCGCCATCGAGCGGCACGACGGCGTCTCCGGTGGCGTGCTGCGGCGGCCGCTGGACGGGGCCGAGCGGCCGGTGCGCGACTTCGTGCAACTGGTGACCGCGGACGGCGACGCGCTCGGCGTGGTCGGCCCGGACGTCTACGCGCTGGATGCCACCGCTGAGCGGCTGCGACTGACCTTGCTGCGCTCGCCGCTGATGGCGCACCATGACCCGCAGCCGCCGGATGGCCAGCGCGCGGTGGTGGCCGACCAGGGCGCGCACGAGTTCCGCTTCCGGTTCCTGCTCGGCGCCGAGGTCACCGCCGAGGCTCTGGCTGACCATGCCGCGATGCTGCAACGGCCGCCGCTCCTGGCGACCACGACGCGAGGCATGCCCTGCTGGCCGGCTTCGCCGAAGCTGTGAGGCGGCTGGCCCGCAAATGAGACGAGCCCACCGGGGGTGACCCCGGTGGGCTCGCCTCTTCCGACTTGGTAGCGATCGAAACGATCAGGCCGCGTTGGCCAGCGCCTCGGCCATCTCTTCAGGCCGCAGGTAGCCGTTGCGCACGGCGTACTCGCAGAGCAGCGTGCGCAGCCGCTGCCGGGCGCGGAACAGGCGCGAGCGCACCGTGCCGATCGGCAGGCGCAGCAGGTGCCCGATCTCCGCGTAGCTGTAGTCGCGCAGGTCCGCCAACTCGACCACCACCTTGAAGCTGTCGGGCAGGCTGTCGAGCGCGTTCTGGACCTCTTCGTCCGGCAGGTTGAGCAGCAGCATGTCGTCGGGCGACGAGAGGTGGTCGACCTGGGTGTCCTCGAGCCGGGCCTCGCCGTGCTCGGCGATCTCTTCCCAGGCCACCTGGTCCTGGCTCTTGCGCCGCTGCCGATAGCGGCTGATGTGCGTGTTGTGCAGGATCCGCAAGACCCAGGCGCGGAAGTTGCTGCCGGCCTCGAAGTTGTGGAAGTACCGAAAAGCGCGGATCAGCGTCTCTTGCACCAGATCGGCCGCATCATCGCGGTCGCCGGTGAGCGCCAGGGCCGCGCGCTCGAACTGGGCGCGGTACCGGTCACACAGCCGTTCAAACTCGGCGTGGTCAGATTCGGTGTCGGTTTCGGGGAAGTCGATCGCTACCATGATAGTCTTCCTCTTCAGTCTTCGCTCGTATGTCCAGGGGTGGCCAGTTCCATCGGCCGGCCACAACACAACAGCTCTCCGTGTCCGCTGACGGCTTCGAACAGGCGGCGGCCACACGTGCCGCACGCATAGGTCCGGGCGCCCACGGCGCGCGAGACCAGCTCTTCCAGCCGGCCGCGCTCGGGACCGTAGAACAGGCCCAGGTCAACCAGCAGGATCCGCGCCGCGCGGTCGCTCAAGGGAGGCATCTCGTCGAGCGACCCGACCGAGGTGACCGCGAACCCGTGCCGCTCCAGCCGCTTCTGCAGCAGTCGGCTCCGGTTCGCTTCTCGGTCCACCAGCAGGATCGAATCCGTCATCGGGTCAGCCTCCGCGATCGGCGCGGTCACATCTGGTGTGTACTCAACGGACCTGCCAGCCACGAAAGGCGTGATTCCGTGCCCTGGATGCCCGTCCATGTCCCGATGTGGGACAGGTTGTCCCAAAACGGGACAACGGCCCCACCTCGGGCCGAGTGCCCTGGCCGGACCCTAA
>CAZHGD010000133.1:0-14572 GCA_964531735.1 uncultured Fimbriimonadaceae bacterium
CCGGCGCGGACCGGCGCCGGCTTCGGCGCCGGGTTGTGGCCGTTGCTGGCCGGCGCCTTGGCCGCGGCCGGCGCGTCTTCCTCGGCATCGTCGTCGTCGTAGGCGGTGCTGGCCCGCACCACGTCGCTCCGCAGGTCCTCGGGCGACACCTGCACCAGGTCATGGCGGCCGAGATAGGTCATCGCCAGATCGCGGAAGATGTAGTCGATGACGCTGGTGGCCATGCGGATGTTGTCGTGCCCGGTGACCACTCCGTTGGGCTCGAACCGCGTGAACACGAAGGCGTCGACGAACTCCTCCAGCGGCACGCCGTGCTGCAAGCCGAGCGAGATGGCGATGGCGAAGCAGTTCATCAGGCTGCGGAAGGCCGCGCCTTCCTTGTGCATGTCGACGAACACCTCGCCGAGTGAGCCGTCGGGATACTCGCCCGTGCGCAGGTAGACCTTGTGGCCACCGACGCGCGCCTTCTGCGTGTAGCCGCTCCGGCGTTGCGGCAGCCGGTGCCGTTCGTGGTGGTAGCGGTAGATCAGTTTCTCGGCCACCTGGGCCGGCGTGTCGTTGACGGCCACCGGCGGCGGCACGTCACTGGGCACCGGTGCCGCGGCCAGGGCCTGCGCCACCAGGTCGCCGGTCTCGCCCGTCACGGTGCTCAGCGGCTGGCTCAGCTTCGAGCCGTCGCGGTAGAGGGCCACCGCCTTGATCATCAACCGCCAGGACAGCAGGTAGGCGTCCTTCACCTCCTCGACGGTGGCGTGGTAGGGCATGTTGATGGTCTTGGAGATGGCGCCGCTGATGAACGGCTGCACGGCGCCCATGATGCGGATGTGCGATTCGACACTGAGGAACCGCTGGCCGTAGCGACCGCACTTGTTGGCGCAGTCGAACACCGGCAGGTGCTCCGGCTTCAGGTACGGCGCGCCCTCGAGCGTCATGGTGCCGCAGACGTCGTCGTTCGCCTGGCGGATCTCGTCCCGGCTGAACCCGAGCGCCTCCAGCAGGTTGAAGTCGAAGGCGTTGAGCTGCTCCTCGCTGAAGCCCAGCGTCTTGCGGCAGAACTCCTCACCCAGCGTGTAGCGGTTGAACGCGAAGCTGATGTCGAACGCGCTCGGCAGCGCCGCTTCGACCTTCTCCAGCACCGAGGCCGTGAAGCCCTTCTCCTTCAGCCGGCTGTGGTTGATGCCGCGGGCGTTGCGCAGTGTGCCGGTGCCGCAGCAGTAGCGCTCGATGGCGGCGCTCTCCTCGACGCTGTAGCCCAGGCGACGCAGCGCCGGCGGCACCGACTGGTTGATGATCTTGAAGTAGCCGCCGCCCGCGAGCTTCTTGAACTTGACCAAGGCGTAGTCGGGCTCGATGCCGGTGGTGTCACAGTCCATGACCAGGCCGATGGTGCCCGTCGGCGCCAGGCAGGTCACCTGGGCATTGCGGAAGCCGTGGCTCTCGCCCAGGCTGAGCGCGCGGTCCCAGGCCTCGCGCGCGGCCAGCGCCACGTCGGCGGGCAGTTGGTGCTCGTCCAGCGCCTGCGGCCGGATGACCAGCGCCTCGTACTCCTCGTCGGGCACGCCGTACGCCGCCCGCCGATGGTTGCGCACGACCCGCAGCATGGCCTCGCGGTTATCGGCGTACTGGCTGAACGGCCCGAGTTGCTCCGCCATTTCGGCCGACGTGGCATACGCCTCGCCGGTCAGGATGGCGCTCAGCGCGGCCGCCCACGCACGCCCGGCCTCACTGTCGTAGGACAACGCCATGCGCATCAGCAGCGCGCCCAGGTTGGCGTAACCCAAGCCGAGTGTGCGGTACTCGTAGCTCAGCCGGGCAATGGTCGGGCTGGGGAATTGCGCCATCAGGACGCTGATCTCCAGCACGATGGTCCACAACCGGATCGCGTGGCGATAGCCGCGCAAATCATAGGTGCCGGTCTCATCATCGTAGAAACGGCACAGGTTGATACTGGCCAGGTTGCAGGCCGTATCGTCCAGGAACATGTACTCCGAGCACGGGTTACTGGCGTTGATGCGCCCGCCCGTCGGGCAGGTGTGCCACTCGTTGATGGTGCTGTCGTACTGCAGCCCCGGATCGGCGCAAGCCCAGGCGGCGTGCGCGACACGGTCCCACAGCTCGGCGGCGCGGAGTTGCCGGGTCACCTCGCCGGAAACGCGCGCCCGCAGCGACCACTCCTCGTCGTCCACCACCGCCTGCAAGAAGTCGTTGCTCACCCGCAGCGAGTTGTTCGCGTTCTGGCCCGAGACAGTGTTGTAGGCGTCGCTCTGCCAGTCGGTGTCGTACTCGTCGAACTCGATGTCCTGGAAGCCCTGCTTGGCGAACTCCACCACGCGGTGGATCATCGCCGCCGGCACTTCGGCCGCCACCGCGGCCCGGATGGCCTCGCCCAGGGCCGCGTTGCCAGCGGGGTCGAAGCGCTGCTCGTCGGCCCCGGTGAACTCCACGCACGCCCGCATCACCTGCTGGAGGTGCCGGCGGCAGAGTCGACTGCCCGCCACCAGGGCGGCCACCTTCTGCTCCTCCCGCGCCTTCCACTCGATGAACGCCTCGACATCCGGATGGTCGACGTCCAGACAGACCATCTTCGCCGCGCGCCGCGTGGTGCCGCCCGACTTGATCGCGCCGGCGGCGCGGTCACCGATCTTGAGGAACGACATCAACCCGGAGCTGCGCCCACCACCGCTGAGCGACTCGCCCGAGCCGCGCAGCCGCGAGAAGTTGCTGCCCGTGCCGCTGCCGTACTTGAAGACCCGCGCCTCGCGAGTCCACAAGTCCATGATACCGCCTTCGTTGACCAGGTCGTCGTCGACGCTCTGGATGAAGCAGGCGTGCGGCTGCGGATGCTCGTAGGCGTTCTTCGAGGCGGTCAGTTCACCGGTGGCCGGATCGGCGTACCAGTGCCCTTGGGCCGGACCGCTGATGCCATAGGCCCAGTGCAGACCGGTGTTGAACCACTGCGGCGAGTTCGGCGAGGCAATCTGCTTGGCCAGCATGTAGCACAGCTCGTCGTGGAACGACTGCGCGTCGGCCGGCGTGTCGAAGTAGCCGAACCGTTCGCCCCAGTGTCGCCAGCAACCGGCCATACGGTCGAACACCTGCCGCGCGTCGGTCTCGCCGCCGTGGACCTGCTTGCCCGAGTCGTCCAGCAACGCTTCGCCGGACTCGCTGTACTGGGGCACACCGGCCCGCCGGAAGTACTTCTGGGCCAGGATGTCACCGGCTACCTGCGACCACTCCCCCGGCACCATGAACGAGTCCAGCCGGAAGGCGTCCGAGCCGTCCGGATTCTGGATACGCGAACTGCGCTCCTCGAACACCAGGTCGGCATAGGGCGACTCGCCCGGCCTCGTGAAGCGTCGTTCAATCTTCATCGCTCATGACTCCCTTGGAGAATGATGGCTCTCACCCAGCCCTCGCCTGGTTGGACCCGCCAGCGAGCTAACCACTAGATATTGTGGTCCGACACCCCTCGGGACCGATATGTTGTAGCCCATCGTAGCCCGGGATGCCGAAAGTACTAGACCCCGGGGTGTCTGTCAAGCGCCCCGGCGACCGCGGCCAAGCCGCCTGGATGGCGCCTTGGCGTCGGTCGCGCGAACCGTGATCCGGCCCGCGAAGCGCCCTTGGGCGCTCCAGGTTACAAATCCTGACCCGCGGCGCAGCGCCCGGAGTCGGCGGGCTAGACGTTGAACCGGAAGGTGATGACGTCGCCGTCCTGGACGAGGTAGTCCTTGCCCTCCAGGCGGAGCAGCCCCGCATCGCGGCAGGCGGCAAAGCTGCCCAGGCGGTCGAGGTCGGTGAAGGCGACCGTCTCGGCCCGAATGAAGCCACGCTCCAGATCGGAATGGATGGCGCCGGCCGCATTCTGCGCTCGGGTGTGGCGGTGGATGGTCCAGGCCCGGACTTCATCGGGCCCGCCAGCGGTGAGGAAGCTGATCAGGTCGAGGCTGTGGTAGCAGGCCCGAATGACGCGCGGCCCGACCGGTTCGCTGATGCCGTAGTCGGCCAGAAACGACTCCTGTTCGGCGGCGTCGAGCGAGGCGATTTCGGCCTCGACCTGGGCACAGAAGGCCACGGTCTCGAAGCCGCGTGAGGCCGCCTGGTCGACCAGGGCCTGCGGCGGCGGAGCGCCGAGTGCGGACTCCTCGACGTTGGCCAGGATGATGGCCGGCTTGCGCGTCAGGAAGCTGAACCCGCGCAGCAGGCGCTCCTCGGCCTCGTCGACGTCGAGGCGCGACAGCGGCTGCTCCTGCTCCAGCAACGCCAGGCAGCGCTGCAGCAGCGACTGCTCCGGTAGCAGCTCCTTCTTGCCCTTCTTCAGATCGGCCTCGATGCGCTGCAGCCGGCGCTCGACCACGCTGTGGTCGGCCACCACCAGTTCCAGCAGCACCTCGTCGAGCGCGGCCGGTGGATCGAGCGGCCGGCCGTCGGCGTCCAACTCGCCGAAGCAGGCGACGACGATCGCGAACATGTCGGCCGTGCCCAACGCGGCGGTGAACCGCTCGGCCTGGCGGCCGGACAGTTCGGCGGCCTTGTGCGCGAAGATGTCGCAGAAGGCGATTTCGGCATGGACCTTGCGGCGCGGCTGGAACATCGCGTCGAGCCGATCGAGGCGCGCGTCGGGCACCTTGGTGATGCGCAAGTGGCTCGAGTCGTCGGCGCCGGTGAGGGCATTGAAGGCGGTCGTCTTGCCGCAGCCAGGGCGGCCGATGAGATACACTGCTAGGGCATTGGCGTCCAACGCGTTATCCTGTTCGATGCACAGCAACGTTCGACCGGCACCCGCCGGTTCCTGCGCCGAGGCGCGGAGGTGAGACCCATGCGGAAGGCGACAAGCCTGCTCTGGTTGGCGGCCCTGATGGCGACGAGCGGCGCCGACGCGCTCAACATTCGGCGCATCGACCTGGAAGGCTTCAAGCTCGTGCCCGTCGCCGCCGTGCGCCGCGACTTCCCGGTCAAGCCGGGCCAAACCTACGACCAGGCCGAGGCCACCAAAGGGCGCGAGTGGCTGCTCAGCATGGGTGTCTTCCAGGATGTCCAGTTGACCACCCACGAGGAGGGTCAGATCATCGACCTGACCTACCGGGTGACCGAGAACCCCGAAGTCCGCGCCGTCCGTGTCGAGGGTAACACACAGATCGCTTCCGCGGCCCTGCGCCCGTCGCTGCTGACGCAGCCCAAGCAGATCCTCAACCGCCGCTCGCTGGTGGTGGATGCCAATGTGATCGGCCAGGCGTATGTGCGCATGGGCATGCGCGTGGCCGTGGAGGTGGTGCTCGACCCGCCGACGGCCGGCCCGGGCACACCGGTCCTGGTGCTCTATAAGCTGACCGAGATCAAGTGCGGCCAGGTGCAGCTCGCCCCCCTCTACTATGTCCGGCGGGACAAGCTCGGCCCCTACATCATCCTGCAGCCCGGCGAACTGCTCGTCGAGCAGCGCCTGGTCGAGCAGGCCGAGAAGCTGATGAGCTGCGGGCTGCTCAACGACATCGGCGCGCCGCGCGTGGGCGACGCCGACGCCAACGGCCAGGCGCCGATCGCCTACACCACCGTCGAGCACGACCGGCCGCTGCTGGACGCCGCCTCGCTGGCGCTGGTCGATGCCGTGCGACTGGCCCAGGTGCTCCGCTTCCAGGCCGTCGACGTGCCGGTGGAGCGCGCCGACTTCGACCTCTACCTGGCGCCCGCCGAAGTCCAGGAGAAGCTGGCGGCGGCGGTTCGCCAGGCTGAGGCCCAGCCCGACGACGGCGAGGCCCGCTACCAGGTCTATGCCTGGCAGCGGCGCGCCGGTGGTGACGCCCTCGGAGCCGCCAAGCAGGCCCTGCCGGTGTTGCGCGCCGCCGTAGCCAAGGCACCGACGCCCCGCCTGCACCTCCGGCTGGCTCAGGTGATGGATGTGCTGGAGGTGCCCGAGGCCGCGGCCGAGGCCAACCTGGCCGCCCGCGACGCCTCGTGCCGGTGCGAAGCCTACAGCCTGCTGCTCAACCTGCGCCTGGCCGCGCTGGGACGCGGTGACAACGAAGGCCAGCAACTGCTCCGGCAGACCGTCGTGGAGGCCGCCGAGGTGGTGGCCAACCTGGCGGCCAACGCCAACCTGGAGGAGCTGACCGGTGCCTACCAGCTCTACTACAGCGCGCTGACCGTCTCGCTCCTCGACGCCAGCCTGCGCGCGCCGCTGCGCCTCGACGGCGCGGCCGGACGCCGCCTGATGGGCCGCACCCAGGAACTCCTGCGCGACAAAGTCACCGCCGTGGTCGACCGCCACCTCGGCCGCCTGGTCACCATCGTCGGGTTTGCCGCCAAGGTGGCCGGGCCCGATGTGGCCCCGGCCGATACCTGGCCCGACTTCGTCGAGTTGCTCAAGTACACCCGTCAGGAGTTCCTGAGCCACGACATCGAGACCACCACCGACCCGGGAGCCTGGTTCTTCCTCGCGCTCAACGATCTGGTTCGCGACGATGCCGCCGCCACCCGCGCCGTGGCGCTGCGCGGCCTCGGCCGACAGGCCACCAACGAGCGGCTGGTCGACATCTACGTGATGACCTGCATCCAGAGCCGGCAGAGCGATCCGGCGCGGGCCGCCGATCTGCTGCGCGCCTCGCTGGCCGACGTCCAGCGGCGCCTGGCCGATGGCTCACTGAGCGGCTGGGGCCCGCAACTGCTGCTCGCCAAGCTGCAACTGGCCCTGCGTGACTGCCTGCCGGACAACGACACCGCTGGGCGCGAGCGCGCCCGCAAGGCCGGCGAAGAAGCCGCGCAGAACGCCGTGACGGCACAGCCCACCCAGAGCAGCGGACTGTGGATTCTGGCCCTGGCCCAGCTCAAAGGCCCGCAACCGGGCCAAGCCGTGGAACCGCTGACCAAGCTGCTCAGCGCCGAACCGCGGAATCGCGAGGCCGCCTATGCGCTGGCCGTGGCGCAACTGGCCGCCGGCCACACCGAGGCCGGGCTGAAGGGCATGGCGGCCCTGCGCCAACCAGCTCGCTGACGGTTGACAGGACCGCGGCCCGTTACTAGACTGGCGGCGTCGCGCCCGGGGCGCGGCGCCCTGTGACCGACCTCACCGAGCGTGCCCCACGGCGCGGCGGGTGCCGACGAGGCTGGAGCGGACGTCGGCGCGGGCCGAGGGAAGCAATCTGGTGCTGAAACGAGTGCTGGGCGTCTTCGCGCATCCGGATGACGCGGAGATCCTCGCCGGCGGGACGCTGGCGCGGGCCGAGGAAGCCCATCTGTTGGTCCTCGGGGGCGAGATGCTGACCCAGGAGCGGGTGCGGGTCGCCGAGCAGGAAGCCGCCTGCCGCCTGCTCAACACGCTACTCTACTGGGGTGAGTTCGTCCACAACGAGATCCCCTGGGCCAACACCTCGGTGAGCTGCATCGAGCAGGTCGTCAAGGCCGTCCAGCCCGACCTCGTCATCACGCACCATCCGGAGGAGCAGCACCAGGACCACTTCAGCGTGGCCCGGGCCACCATGTGCGCCTGCCGGCAGCACCATCGCCTGTGGTTCGTCGAGCCCTACCCGCCCTCCGGCGGCAGCTACCACCAGTTTGCGCCACAGGTCTACGTCGACATCAGCCCGCACCTGGAAACCAAAGTCGAGGCCCTGCACTGCCACCACAGCCAGGTGTCGCGCAACTCGTGGTTCAACTGGATCGACGGCATTCGCGCCCGGGCCCTGGCGCGCGGTGCCGAAGTCGGCGTCGATGCCGCCGAGTGCTTCCAGATCCTGCGCTACCGCGTCTGAGTCACCCCGGGCACCGAACCGGCGATGCGGGCCAGGTCAGCGTTGGGCAGATCGCCCATGACCACCACCAGCCGCTCCGGCCCGAACCGGGCCACCAGTGGCCCGGCCGCGCCCGCGGACAGCACGCAGCCGACCTGCGCGCCACCTTCGCGACAGCAGCCGTCAGACAGCGCGCAGCCAGCATGGGCCGGGTCCAGGTAGAATACACTGACCTGGTTGAGCCCGTCGCTGTAGACCAGATGCGCTGCGACCATGCCGCAGCCGCACGGACAGTGGTACCGGTACTCGCCCGGCAGCCGCCGGTACCCACGGGGCAGCCAAGTGGGCTCCCGCGGCGGTGTCGCCACGAGCTGGGTGGGCCCTGGGTGGACCTCCGACAGGCTCCGCTGTGGCCCAACCGGCGGGGTGAAGTCCACCTCCTCGGCGCGGCGGCCCAGGCTGAACTCGCTGAACCACGTATCGGTGGCCTGCCCCGCCCGCCGCATGCGCATCCGGAGCAAGAGGCCGGTCTCGCGGTCGAGCCACAGTTCGCGGCGCAGTTCGCGGCGCTCCAGGCGGACCAGCACCGTCCGGCGCCCGGCCACCGTCTGGCCACGGGTCAGGCGCGCCCGCCAGCCGCGCAGATCGAGCGGCAGGTCTTCCGGCGCCGCGCTGGCGAGTGCCCAGCCCAGCCGCGGGTCGCAGCGCCACTGCTGGCGGCCTTCCTGCAGCACCAGGCAGCCCGCCAGTTCGCCATCCAGGTACTCGCGCCGCGTGCTCCCCGGCGCGCGGTGATCCAGCCGCACCCGCGAGGTCAGCGTGCGACCAGCCATCTGGACCTGCGTCTGCTGCAGGCCGTACCAGTCGCAGCGCTGGTCGGCCGCCCGGGCCGCCATCAGCCAACGCGCCGCCGACCGCCGCGCGACCGCTTCGCGCGCCGGCCAAGCCGCGCCGACGGCCACGATCGCCACCAGCCACCAGCCACGGCGTCCGCGCATCAGTGCAGCACCTCGTGGCGCAGGGCCACCGCGCCCATCGCGTTGAGCGCGGTGGGATCGCCGAGTGGATCGAACGAGGCGAGCGTGGCATGTTGCTGGGCTAGCGAGCCGGCCTCCTGCCCATCGCCCGGCAGCGTCGTCAGGGCCGGCTGCCGCTGCGCCAGCGTGACCGTCAGCAGTACCGCCAGCGCCGCCGCGACCGAGGCCAGACGCCAGACCATGACGCGCCTCGACGGCCGCGGCGCCAAGGCCGAGAGCACCCGCGCGCGCAGTTCGGGCGGCGGGGCATCGTACACCTGCGCGGCCAGCAAACCGGTCAGCCGGGCCTGGCGCTGCTCCACCTCGCGGCACTCGGCACAGCGCGCCAAGTGCTCCCGCACCGCAGCCGGTGCCGGCACGAGCTCGCCAGACGCGTGTGCGCGCAACCAGCGCTGAGTTCGGCGGCAGCTCATTGTTCGTCCTCCAGCACCGGCCGCAGCAGGCGCTCCAGGTGCTCGCGGGCGCGCCCGAGCCGCGACTTCACCGTGCCCACGGCGACGCCCAGCGTGGCGGCGATCTCGCCGAGTGGCAGGCCCTCGAAGTAGTGCAGCACCACCACCTCGCGGTGCTCGGGCGACAGCCGGGCCAGGCCGCGCCGCACCTCCGCCGCCAGTTCGCGCCGGACCAGGTCGGCCTCGACCAGCGGCGCCTCGTCCACCGGCTCCGGCGCGCCGTCGTGCGCGCCGCCCAGTTCCGACCAGAAGCTCAGCCAGCGGCTGCGTCGGCGCCGTGACCGGCACGCCTGCACGGCGGCGCCGCGCAGGAAGGCACTGAAGGCTTCGGGGTGTCGCAAGCCGGGCAGGCGCTCCCAGACGTTCACAAAGGCCTCCTGGGTGGCGTCGGCGGCGTCGGCGGGGTTGTCCAGCAGCGCGTGGCAGAGGCCATACACGCTACGCTCGAAGTGCTCGTACAGCTCGCCATAGGCCGCCTGTTCGCCTTGGCGGGCCCGGCAGACCAGGTCTTTGAGGTGCTCCGACATGTCCCGGGTGGCCGCCTTGCATGCACAGTGAGCCACGAGACCCGCGGTGGTTCCCGCCAATTGCGGGGAATGGGCCCAGCAGGATTCGAACCTGCAACCTACCCGTTATGAGCGGGCTGCTCTAACCCTTGAGCTATGGGCCCCTTCGGCGCCGATTGTACGTGGCGCCCGGAGGCCGGTCAAGCGCGTCCCGGCCCGCCCAGGGCCTTGCCGCTCAAGCGGTAGACGTACGCCAGCACCTCGGCCACCGCGGCGTAGAGCTCGGGTGGCACGCCCTGTCCAACCCGGCACGCGGCATGCAACGACCGCGCCAGCGGCGGGTTCTCCACAATCGGCACGCCATGCTGGGTGGCCAGTTCGCGAATGCGCAGAGCCACCAGCCGCTGGCCTTTGGCCACCACCTCCGGCGCATCCATCTTGTCCGGGTCATACTTCAGGGCCACCGCGTAGTGGGTCGGGTTGGTCACCACCACGTCGGCCTTGGGCACATCGGCCATCATGCGGCCGCGCTGGATCTCGGCCATGCGGCGACGGATGGCGCCCTTGATCTCCGGCGACCCTTCGGACTGCTTGTACTCGTCCCGGACCTCCTGCCGCGTCATCATCAGCGAGCGCTCAAGCTGGTACTTCTGCCAGGCATAGTCGACCGCAGCCACGATGCCCAGCCAGAGGACGAGCTTCCAGAACAGCTCGACGACCTTGGCCCCCGCGAACTGCGACGCCGCGATCAGGTCCATGTCGGCCATCTCAAGGAACCGCGGGTAGTTCTCGAGCATCCAGCCGTAGGCCACCCAGCCGACGATGCCGATCTTGGCCGACGACTTCGCCAGTTCGGCCAGGGCGTTCTTCGAGAACATCCGCTGCAGGCCCTGCAGCGGGTTCATCTTCGTGAAGTCGACCTTCAGTGGCTCGGTGATCAGCATCGGGCCGGTCTGCATCACGTTGGAGACGACGCTGGCCACGACCACCGCGATCAGGAGCGGCATCAGCACCATCAGCGTGCCGGAGACCAGCTTCAGCATCGCGTGGTTGACCGCGTCGGTGCGGTCGCCGCGCAGGGCATCGGTCAGGTAGTAGACCATGCTGCGGTGCATGAACTCGTAGAACTGCGGCGCGGAGACGCGCAGGGCGCAGAAGCCGCCCAACAGCACCGCGACGCCGATGACGTCACGGCTCTTGGCCACCTGGCCCTTGCGGCGGGCGTCTTCTCGTCGCTTCCCGGTTGGGGCTTCGGTCTTTCCGTCGTTCAGCCCCATTAGTGCATCATCCTCAGGAGCGAGATGAGGTCGTGACCCAGCACCTGGAGCAGCCGAGCCAGCAAGGTGGAGAGCGTGGGCAGCGTGATCGACAGGGTCGCCAGGGCGATCATGATCTTGACCGGCAAGGCGACCATGAACACGTTGAGCTGGGGCACGACACGGCCGATGATGCCCATGGCCACGTCGATGAGCAGCAAGACGACGATCACCGGCAAGGCGATCTGGAACGAGATGCTGACGAACATCGAGAACATGCGCACCAGGCTCGCGGCCATCTCGGACGACGCCGTGGCCGTGCCGAGCGGCACAATCTCCAGCGACCGCCCGAGCCCGATCAGCAGCAGGTGGTGGCCGTTCATCTCCAGGAACAGGAGCAACATCAGCGTGTTGAGCAGTTGGGCCAGCACGCTCATGTTGGCCCCGGTGCCCGGGCTGATGATCTGGATGAAGCTCAGGCCCGACTGGAAGTCGATGGCGTTCACAGCGAACTGGAAGGCGCCGAAGAACATGCGGGCCACGAAGCCGATGAACAGCCCGACCATCAACTCGCGCATCAGGCCCAGGCCGAGGCCGACGAACGACTCACTGGGCAGTTCGCCCACGGTGCGGGCGATGGGCATGAGCAGCAGGCCGAGGATCAGCGACAGCCCGACCTTGAGCTGCCAGGGCACGCTCCGCTCGCCGATGAGCGGCATGGACGAGAGCAGGCCGATCACGCGGCAGGTCACCATCAGGAAGGCCAGGAACAGTTGGTCATTCAGATGGAAGACATCGAGCGGCATGGCCCACTCACCGGATGAGGGCGGGGAAGCCGCCCAGCAGACGCTGCGAGAACGTGATCATGGTGTGCGCCATCCACGGGCCGAAGACGGCCAGCGTGGCCACCACGGCGAGGATCTTCGGCACGAAGGTGAGCGTCATCTCCTGGACCTGCGTGGCCGCCTGGAAGACCGAGATCAGCAGGCCGACGGCCATGGCGATGATCATCACCGGCGTCATCATCAGCAACATCATCGAGAGCGTGTCACGCCCGATCTGGAGTACCGTGGTGTCGGTCATGGGACTATCCGAAGCTCTGCGCCAGTCCGCGCAGGATCAGGTGCCAGCCGTCGACCAGCACGAACAGGAGCAGCTTGAACGGCAGCGACAGAATGACCGGCGGCAGCATCATCATGCCCATCGACATGATGGTGCTGGCCACCACCACGTCGATGATCAGGAACGGGATGTAGATGAGGAACCCGATCTCGAACGCCGTCTTCAACTCGCTCAGGCAGAAGGCGGGGATCAGCACATAGGTGGGCGTGTCGGCCGCGGTGCGCGGCCGGGCCTCGCGCGCCATCTCGATGAACAGCAGCAGGTCGTTGCCGCGGGTGTTGCGCAGCATGAAGCCACGCAGCGGCACCAAGGCCGCCTCGACCGCCTGCTCGGTGGTGATCTTGTTGTCGAGATACGGCTCGATGGCGCTCTTCTGGACCTGCCGGAAGGTGGGCGCCATGATGAAGATGGTGGTGAACAGCGCCAGACCGATCAGCACCTGGTTCGGCGGCACCTGCTGCGTGCCCAGGGCCTGCCGCAGGAAGCCGAAGACGATGATGATGCGCGTGAAGCTGGTCAGCATCAGCAGCATCGTCGGCGCCATGACGATGGCCGTGAGCAGGAACATGACCTGCAGCGCCGAGTACTTCTCGACGTTGGTCTTCGGCTGGTTGAGCTGAATGTTGACGCCGGGCAGCGGCAGCGCGTCACCGGCCAGCGCCGCCGCGCGCGCCGGACCGGTCGGCGTCTGGGCCATACCCGCCGTGGCGGTCATCAGCACCAGGGCCACCAACAGCCACTTGGCAGCGCCCATGGGTCAGTCCTCCTCGGCCGGCGAGGTACGCTCACGGGCAGGCCACTGCAGCTTGGCCAGGAAGGTATCGAACGCGGGGTGCGGCGCATCGGGATCGATGCCCAGTTCGTCGGCGTCGTAGGTGGCCAGGCAGGTCACCTGGCTGCCGCCGCCCAGCAAGAGCACCTGCTTGCCGACCACCACCAGGTGCAGCGACCGGCTGGGGCCCAGCGAGGCTGATTCCAGCACGCGCAGCCGCGAGGTCAGGCCCGGGCTGGCCAGGTTGCCCTTGACCCGGAGCAACCAGGCCACGCCGACCACCAGGCCCAGCACGAGCGCGAGGCTGGCCAGCGTGCGCACCAACATCAGCGTCGGCGACGGGCCCGCGGCGGCGACGCTCTCGGGCGGCACATACGGCCCAAGCGCCGGCGGCTCGGCGGCCACGCGGCCGACCCACGCCGCGCCGACCAGCAGCCACAGCGCGGCTTGGCGGAACGGCGGTACGGGCGAGCGATCGGTGTCGGTCTGGCTCATCGGCATTCCCGGCGGGCCGGTCCGGAGACTCACGCCGGCTTAAGTCCGGCCGCCAGGGGAGATTATGCCGGGGCACTCGGCGGGCATAAATGGCCGAATTGGGCTATTTCTTCCGGTGCCGCGTCCGATGAGGTGAATTCGCGAGCGCGTTGTCGCGCCGGTCGAGGATCTCGGTCACCCGGATCGCGAACGCATCGTCCTGGATGACCACTTCGCCCTTGGCGATGCACTGACCGCGGCAGCGCACCTCCACCGGCTCACCGGCCAGCCGGTTGAGCGTGACCAACGAACCAGCCTGTAGCCGCGCGAGGTCACCAAACCGGATGGCGCAGCGCCCCAGTTCGGCGTGGAGCGTGATCTGGACCAGACTGATGTGTTGGTATCCGGCCTCTTCTGACATGATCGGCTCAGTGTCCCAACTCGGTGATGCGCACCGCGAAGTGGTCCTCGACGACCACCACTTCGCCACGCGCGATGCAGCGGTCGTTGACGAACAGCTCCACGGGTTCGCCGGCCACCTTGTCCAGCTCGATCAGGTAGCCCGGTCCGAGCTTCAGGATCTCCTCGATGGTGACATCGGTGCGACCGATCTCCGCCGTCACCGTGAGGACGACGTCGGACAGCAGGTCGAGGTCGCCGACGGTGCTCTGCGTGACCTTCGGCCGACCGGCCGGCGCGGCTGCCGGCGCGGCCGCCGGCATCGAGATGGTCGGCGTCGGTGGCGGTTTGGGCGCGCTGGTCGGCGCCGGCCCCATGACCCGCGACTCGGCTTCGGCCATGTTGGCGTTGGCCTCGGACTCGGCCTGCGCCCAGAGCGCGTCGAGCGTGGCCTGGTCGAGCAGCCCGCCGCCGCCCATCAGGCCCTCGTCCGCATCATCGTCCGGCCGCAGCAGGGCATCGATGGTGGCCTGATCGAGATCGCCGCCAGTGTCCTCGGTACCCAACATGCGGTCGATGGTGGACTGATCGAGCGTGCCTCCAGCCGCTGCGCCGCCACCCGTGGTGCCTTGCTGCAGCAGCGCGTCGAGCTCGGCCTGGTCCAACGGGCCGTCGCTCGCGAACGACTGCGGCGCGGCGGGCGCGGCCGCGCCGGCCATCAGGGCATCGATCTCGGCCTGGTCGATGTCGCCGCTGTCGTCGGCCGCGCCCGCGGCACCGGCCATCAGGGCATCGATCTCGGCCTGGTCGATGTCGCCGCTGTCGTCGGC
>CAZHGD010000133.1:14672-20815 GCA_964531735.1 uncultured Fimbriimonadaceae bacterium
CGCCGGCCATCAACGCATCGATCGCCGCCTGATCGATTGCGCCGCTGTCTTCGGCCTCGCCGGCCATCATGGCATCGATCGTCGCTTGGTCGAGACCACCCTCTGACTCGTCACCGGCTGGTTGCGCCGGCTGGTCTTCGGGTCGCTCGTCCCGTGGCGAATCGTCGGCCATGGTCACCTCTTCGCGAGCGGCTTACTGCATCACGAACTCGCTCAGGTAGATATCATGCACCGGCACCTTGGCCTCCGTCAAGATCTCGTTGAAGCGCTTCATGATCGCCTCCTTGAAGGCCTGCTTGTCCTTCGGACGCAGCATGTCGTCGTAGTGGCGACTGCTCAGTTCGTGGATGAGGGCGTCATTGAGCTGGGCCGAGCGAGTGCTGAGCAGGTGCAGCAGGCGCGTGCACTTGGGGCCCGGCTCCTTCTTCTTCTTCGACTTCTTCTCGCCCTCGCCGCCTTCGCCGCCGCTCTTCTCCTTGCCCTCGGCGGCCAGCGCGGCCACTTTGGCGCGGAAGAACTCGGCATCGTCAGGCTCGAGGTCGAAGGCCATTTCGATCTTGACCCGCACATAGCGGTCGCCCTCGGCCAGGTTGACGGTCTGCGTGGCCAAGGCGAACGTCACCGTCTCACCGGTGGCCTTCTCCTCTTCCTCTTCGGTCGTCGCCTCTTTGGCCTTGGTCGCCGCGGCGTTGGGCTTGCTCATGAACTTGACCAAGCCGCCGGCGATCGGGAAGACCACCAGCGCGGTCACGATCACCGCCACCATCGGTGACTTGCCTTTCGCCGGCGGAGCCGGCGGCGGCGCAGCCGGGGCGGCCGCTTCCGGATTTGGCACCTGAGCCATGGTCGTCTCTCCTCAGTCAGGCCACCTGGACCCGCAGCGCGGGCGGCCCAGCGGCCACCAGTTGCTCCTCGAGCCGACGTGGATGCACACCGGCAGCGATGGCCAGGAGGCCATCAATCCAGAGCTCGTTCACGGCTGCCGCGCGTGCCGCGGCGTGCCGCCGGCGGCACGCTTGCGGATGACACACGAACCAGCCCAACAGGAAACCGTAGATGGTGGCGGAGCAGGCCGCCGCCACGGTCGCTTGCGCCACCGGGCCAGGCTGCTGCAGCGCCACGCTCATCTGGATCAGCGACAGCAGCACGCCGCCGTTGACGGCACCGCGCCCGAGCACCGCCCACAGGCGAGCCGGCGCCTCATCGACGTCGCGCAGTTGCTGCGCCGTCCGCCGGAGCGCCGCCTCCAGCGCGACCGCATCGGCCCCGTCGGCCACCAGCCGGACGCCTTGGGCCTCGATGGACGAACGGCACGGCGCCAACTCACGCTCCAGGCCACGCGCCCCGTCCGAGCGGTACCGCGCCGCCAGCGCCACCAGCCGCTGCTGTGTCCGGGCGCGGTCGTCGGCCGGCAGCGGCTGCAACAGCGGCCGCCACTCGCTCGGCGCATGGCAGACCAGCGCATAGCCGCCGGCCAGCAGTAGCACCAGCCCGTAGGTACTCAGGCTGTCCACCGGCCGGCCGCTAGTGGCCAGGTGCCAGGCCACACCCAGCACACTCGCCACCACCAGGTAGCCGCACCATATCGATGTTCGAAGCTCTGTTTTCATCTCGGCGACCGTCTGTACTCATCATCGTCAAGGTAGCCTGAGAACTTAGCTCCGGCCGCGACCACCAGTAGATAGCACCAGATGGCCCACTGCGGCCGGAACGGCGCCGGCTGCGGCCCGCCCGCCTGCGAGGCCGGCATCGGCACCGGCCTGGGCGCCGGCGCCGCTTTGGGCGCCAGCCGCGGCGGGGCCCAGGCCGACAGGTCGCGGCCGCGTTCCAACACAGGTCCTAGAGCGTTGGCGCGCCGATCCAGTTCGGCCACCAACAGGGCCAGCGCTCGCGCCTCCGGATCGGCACGGTCATCGCCCGTCTCCAGGAGGAACGCCGGCGTCTGGTGTCGCGCCGCGAAGTGGCGGTGGGCCAGCGATACCGGATGGCGCCCCAGGTGCGTGGCCACCCCGCGCAGTGGCTCACCGAGAGCCTGCTGCTGTGCCACCACCCGAGCCACCAACTGCCGCGACGCATCGTCCTGCGCCGCCGAGCCGGGCTGGCCGACCTCGAACCACTCCATCCAGTCCGACTGCACGCGCCGGCCACCGACCACACCGGTGAACCCGTGCACGTCCACGACGACGTGTGGCTTCCAGCGCCCGAACACCTCCATGACGACCTGTGTCTCGGGCTGCGTCTGCGCCTCCCAGTCACGGTTGAGGTCGACGCCGAGGCCGTTGTCGCGCGTCCCGGCCGCCAGGCCATCCGGGTTGATCAGCGGCATCAGCAGCACCGCCACCCGTTCGAACCGGGCCGCCCGCATCGCCTCGGCCCGGAGCCAGAGCAACGCGGCCCGCGTCGGGCAGCCTTCGTCGCCGTGCTGCCCGGCCACCACCAGCACCCGCATCTGGCCGGCCACCTGCTCGGGGCGAGCCGTCGCAATGACCAAGGGCAGGTCACGCCCGCCCGGCGTGGTGCCGGCCACCTCATACCACAGGTGGCCGGCGCGGCCACACAGGGCCGCCGCCTCGGCAGCCACGGCCTCGGGCGTAGCGCCCGCCGCAGCCGCGGTGACCAGCGCCAGGAGTGCGGCAATCACTGCTCTTCCTCTGGCTCAGGCTGGTTCCAGCGCGACGGCAGTATGCCCATCGCGCCGCCCACCAGGCCTTCGAACACGGCCCGCTTGTAGGCGATCACGCGCGACAGGATCTGGTCGATCGTCTCGCGGACCACGTACACCTTGCCGTTGCTCAGCCGCAGCACGGTGTCCGGCGTCGCTTCAGCCGTCTCGATCAGATCGGCGTTCAGCATGAACTGCGAACCATCCAGACGGTGTACTCGGATCATGGCCTTCGCCCTACGCCTTTGCGGCCGAGGTCGGTGTGCCGCCGCCCGCCGCCCCCACGCGGGGCGGCGGGCGGCCCGCGTCACTAGCGCTTCAGGCTCAGGGCGTCCTGGAGCAACTCGTCCGCCGTGGTGATCATCCGCGTCGCGGCCTGGTAGCCACGCTGCAGCACGATCATCTCGGTCAGTTCGCCGGCCAGGTCGACGTTCGACATTTCCAGGGTCTGCGACTGGACCGTGCCCACACCCGAACTGCCGGCGATCAACTGCTGCGGCGAACCGCTGTTGGCCGACTGCTGGAAGAGGTTGCTGCCCTTGCGGTTGAGGCCCTGGACGTTCGAGAAGTTGGCGATGACCAGTTTGGCCAACGGCCGCGTCTGACCGTTGCTGAACACGGCCGAGACCGTGCCGGTGTCGTCGGTGGTGACGTCGGTCAGCGAACCAGGCGGGAAGCCGTCCTGGTTGGTGGCCTGCACGATGGCGTTGGCCGAGAACTGCGTCATGCGGGTCATGTCGAGCGTGATGGCCTGCGGGTCGGTACCGCCGGTCGTCACGCCGCCACTGGCCACGGTCACGGTGGCCGTGCCGGTGCCGCCGGAGGTCACGTCACCGACGCTGTTGAACACCAGCGCGCCGCTGCCCACAGTGGTCGGACCGCTGCCCACGCTGGCGGTCCAGTTCCAGGTGTTGGCCGTGGCGCTCTTGGTGAACACCACGTTCATCACGTGCGACACACCGAAGCTGTCGTAGTAGCGGTACTGCATCGACGTCGTGCCGGCCGTGGCCGTGCTCGCGTCCAGGTTGCCCGCGATGGTCGCGCTCGACGTGCCCTTGGCGTTCAGCGTCAAGCCGGGCGGAATGATGATGTCCTGCGCCAGAGCACCCGGCGGCACCGTGCCGGTCGTGGTGTCGTAGACCAGGCCCTGCACGGCCAAGCCGCTGGCGGCGTGGCTCAGGCGCCCGTTGGCGTCCATGGTGAGGGCGCCATCGCGCGTGTAGTAGTCATTGCCGCCGGCGTCCTTGAGCATGAAGAAGCCCTTGCCCAGGATGGCCAGGTCGAGGTTCTCACCCGTGTTGGTCAGCGAGCCCTGCGAGTAGTTGGTGGCCGTGCTGCCCAGCCGGACACCGGCCCCGGCTTCCAGCGGGTCCAGACCGGCCATGCCGTCGGAGGCACCGCGCGCGGTGCGCAGGGTCTGCGAGAACAGGGTCTTGAACGTGGCACGCTGGGACTTGAAGCCCGTCGTGTTCATGTTCGCGATGTTGTTCGAGTGGACGTCCATGCCGAGCGAATGCGTCTGCATGCTGCTCAAGGCATTCGAGAAAGTGCGAGCCATCTCTATCCTCCTGGAGGGACCACGGCGTCAGCCGTCCGCCGGACCGTTGTCTCCGGTCCGCCTGCAGGGCCTCCTCCACGAGGACCAGCCCCAGTCCCTTTCACTCGATTGCCGCTAACTGGTGCTCGCCTAGGCGATCACCATGCTGTCGATGTTCGTGAACACGCGCTCCTTGAGCGCGTCCTGATCGGCCACCGTGACCACGGTCCGGTTGCCGACACCCACCACAAAGGCCGCCTGGTCGACCAGCACCAGCGTCGTCCGCGAGCCCTTGGAGGCCGCTCGGTCCACCCCGTCGTTCAGGCGGTCCATCAGGCTGTCATCCAGCCGGATCCCGCGCTGCTCGAGCCGCTCCAGGGCGTGCTTCGAGAACTCCACCTGCGACTTTTGGCCGGTGGCGGTGGTGGTCGCCGCGGCCAGCGCTTCAGCAAACCGGGTGTCCCCGGTCTTCTTCGGCGCCGTGGCCTCGGACTGACGGGTTTCCTGGGCTTGTCGGATTGGGTCGAGCCTCATGGCACTCTCCTCTCTGACCGGCGTCAGGTCAGCTGATCTGCGTCACGGCACTGTAGGGCACCTGGTTCTCGCCCACGTACAGGGTTGCCACCCCGTCCTTCAGGCCCACCTTGGTGACCTGACCCTCAATGGCCTGGTCATTGACCGTCGCCTTGATGGTCTTGCCGACCAGCGCCGCCGCGCCTTGCAGCGACTGCTGGCTCATCAGGTTCGCCATCTGCTCGTTCAGGCTGTACTGCTGCTGCATACTGCTGAGCGTCGACACCTGCTGCATGAACTGCTGCGTGTCGGTGCCCTGGAGCGGATCCTGGTACTTCATCTGCGCCATGAGCAGCTTCAGGAACGCCTGCGGGTCCAGATCCGAGGAACCGGTCCTCGTGCTGGTCGCACTCCGGATGGCGTCGTAGGTGGGCAGTTGTTGAATGGTAGTGGACATCACGCCTCCTTTCGGTCAGGCCCACACGGCCAAGCCACTGCCGTCGTTGCCACGCGGCGTATCGCTGCGCCGCGGTACGTTGTCCGACACTTCAGTGCGGCCGACGGTGCCGGTCGTCGTCTGCGATTCCTGGCCCGTCTGGCCGCCGCCCATCTGGTGCTGCGCGCTCGAGCCGAGGTCGAAGCCACCCAGTTGCAGCCCATGGTCGCGCAGCGACTGCTCCAACTGCGGCAGTTGCGCCTGCATCTCGCGCCGCAACGCGTCGTTGGTGGTCTGCAGGACCACGTGCACAGCCTCGGCCTCGCGCGTGATGCGGACGCTGAGCTGGCCCACTTCGGGATGGCGCATCGCCACGGTGAACTCGTCACTGGACGGCGTGCGCATCAGCCGCGCCTGGTTGCTGATGGTCCAGGTCAGTTCGCGCGGGTTCTCGACCGCTCGCGAACTGCCCGTACCCACCACCGTACCGGTGGCGCGCGTCGGCTCGGTGCGGCCGGCGGCGTCCAGTGAGAACACCGCCTCGTTGCCTTCGGCGCGCTCGGTCGCCGTCACCGTGGCGTCGCGGCGCTGCTCGCGCCCACGCTCGTGGCTCGTCTCGCCCTGGCTGGCCGGCGCCGTCGGGTGCGTCACCTGCGCCTGCACCGCCGTCTGCGACGCGTCCGAGCCACTGCCGGTGCGCTGGTTCGAGCGCTCCACCGGCACCTGGGCCGCCACCGCCGGCGGCGTCTGCTCGGCGTGGTGCTCCTCGGGCGCCTTCGTCTTCGGCTCCTCGAACAGACTGCTGACCGCTTGGCTGACCTGGCCGGCCAGGTCGCTGGCGTCGGCCTGAGTGACCGGTGCGCCGCCGTCCATCACCATGCGCAGCGACGGGCGCGCGTTGCGCGCCGAGCCGGTCGGTGCCGTGGCGGGGCCCGCCGGCCGAGCCGCGGTGTTGGCCGCCTTCGGCGCCGCGTCCTCGACTTGGCCCGCGGCGT
>CAZHGD010000134.1:0-20588 GCA_964531735.1 uncultured Fimbriimonadaceae bacterium
AAGCAGCGCCCCTACGGGCCCAATCCTCACCCGGCTGGGGGGCCGGGTGCGACGCCGCGGACCCCGGGCGTCCTCGCCGGCAGCGATGGGACGGCTGCGACCGGGCGCGGCCATCGCGGCGGGCGCAGCAAGCAGCGCCCCTACGGGCCCAATCCTCACCCGGCTGGGGGGCCGGGTGCGACGCAGCATGGCCAATTGCGCGTGTGGTCGAGCGGGTTTCAATCCTCACCCGGCTGGCGGGCCGGGTGCGACGCGCGCGGTCCGACGGTGCTGGTCAACACGTCGTGGTTTCAATCCTCACCCGGCTGGGGGGCCGGGTGCGACAGCCGCGGCGTCGTGCGCGTGCGCTCGCAGGTGCTGTTTCAATCCTCACCCGGCCGGGGGGCCGGGTGCGACGCCATTGGGTCACCGGATTTTGCCGAAGCTTGGCGTTTCAATCCTCACCCGGCCGGGGGGCCGGGTGCGACGCGCCAAGATCATCGAAGCGCTGCAGGAGGGCGTGTTTCAATCCTCACCCGGCCGGGGGGCCGGGTGCGACGGTACGCCGGTCCGTGGGCTGGCAAGGGCGACAAGCTTCAATCCTCACCCGGCTGGGGGGCCGGGTGCGTCGCCGCGGACCGCGGGCGTCCTCGCCCGCAGCGTCGGAACGGCTCGGGCCGGACACGACGGGCGGTGGGTAGCACAGGCGTCTCGCCTGTGCGCGCTTCGGTCCGCGCTCGGCTGGGGGGCCGGGTGCCCCTGCCATCGCTCCGCCCGGACACCCCAACGCGCGGCAGTCTGGCCTGAAGGCCGGCTACAACATGCCCGCTTCCGCGAGGATGGTCCGACCGGTGGCGAGTGTAGCCATGGCCGCCCCGGCAGTCAGGAAGAGAGTTAGCCAGAACAGCAACGCCTGCGACCAGTAGTGTGACTCGTCACGGTATGTGTTGGTACCAGCTCGCGGTCCCGCGCAGAAACAGAGCAGTCCGCTGACGGCCGTGACCAGCGCGCAGAAAGCGTGCAGCAACAACAGCCCGTAGTAGCCGTGGCTGAAGGCCACCTCGGTTGGACTGACCCGGCCGCTGGAGTTGCCGGCAAGTGCCTGACCGCAGACCATGTCGCTGACCAGGACCACCACGGCGCAGACGCCCACCACCATACCGACCATGGCCAGCACAACGAAGACCGTTAGGCCCAAGCCCTCGGCGCGCTGCTGTACTCGCTCACGCCGTTCAGCGGCCTTAGCCTTTGACACCCCCACGGCGGCCCCGGCCGCTATCTGCCGCTGGACGCGACCGCCTAGTTCGCGGTCGAGGGCACTCATCTCTTCCTCATCGAAGCTGACCAGGTGGCCACAGATCTTGCAGCACACACAGACGGCCTCTGCGTAGACGCGCGTCCCACACTGGGGGCAAGCTCTGGTCGCTGGCATACTAACCTTCTCCGAGCGAAGCTGCCGGAGTTGAGGGGTCAGGAGCCACTTGTGGCCGTCCCGCCGCAAGCCATCGCCGCCTCGAGCCCGCCAGCGTTGGGGGCTTGCTCGCCGTCACCCAGAGGCCCAGCATCTTCTGCTCCACCCGCCTCACCGCGTCCCGCCGCCTCAGACTGTAAACGCTCCGGCGTGGTCATGCAAGTGCAGATGGTGGTTAGGCCCCACCGACCAGCCGCCACCTCGCCAGGTGCCAACCGGCCAAGCCCTGGCAACTGGCCAAGAGCTCCGCAACGCCAAGGTTGGCGAGCAAAGCAGGGCCACGACGGTGCCGGTGCCGGCCCTCGCCGCCGGAAGCCTGGCGCGGTGTCCTGCACGATCAGCACCGCCGACGCATGGGCGCCGGTCTGGCTGCTTCCGTTCGGCGGCTGCCCCCAGCAGGAGTTGCGCACCGGCGGGCCAAGCCTCTCGCACTCGCCAGGGGCCGGAGACCGCTCGTGCGTCTGGCCGCTCTGTTGCTCTGGGTCGGGTGCCTCCAGGCCGCGCCGCTGCGCGTGGCCGTGCTGGTCGACGACCTGCCGGGGCTCGAGCCCGCGCTGACGGCGCACCTGCGGCAGGTGGTCGCCGGCGGCGGACACACCGTCACCGCGTTGAGCGCCGCTGAACTGGCCAAGCCGACCGCCTTCGCGCGGGCGCGGTTCGAGGTGCTGGTGTTGAGCCACAGCCCCGCCTTCCCCGGCCAGGCCGCGGGCAACGTCGAGGCGTTTCTGCGGGCGGGCGGGCATCTGGCGCTGCTCGGCGGGTTCGCCTACGCGCAGCCGATGGCGCGGGTACAGGGCGTCTGGCGCGAGCGGGCCGGGTTCGAGCAGGCGTTGAGCGCGGTGCCGAACGCGGTGACGCAGTTCGGCTTCGACCCGCTGAACGCCGGCGCCTGGCACCGCAGTACCAACCACCCGGAGCATCCCTCGCGCCTGTCGGCGGGCAGCGGACCGCACGGTCCGTGTCTGCGGCTGGAGCTGCGCGAGCTGGGCCCGTGGCAGTGGGATGTCTTTGCCGCCAGTCTGCCACGGGCCATTCCACCGGAGCACGACCTGTTCGCCTTCTGGGCGCGTGGTGGCGAGCGGACGCCGCAGGTCCTGGTCGAGTTGACCGAGCGCGACGGCGCGCGGTGGACAGCCGAGGTGGCGCTGACGCCGCAATGGCGCCGGATCGCACTGGAGACGCCGCGGTTCCGGTTCCACCAGGACGGCTCACCGGCCGGGCGCGGCGGGCCGGGCGACCGGCTGCGGCTCGCCCAGGTGGCGCGCGTCTCGTTTGGCCTGGCCACGGCGCAGGAGCCCGAACGCTACGGGGACCACCTCGTCGAACTCGACGAGGTCGGCACGGGCGTCAACGCGCTCGGTGTGTCGCTGGACGACTACCGCGGGCCGAACACGGTCTGCTTCGATGACTACGAGCCGTACCACCTGCGCGAGGTGACCGGCGCCGCCACGTGCGGCGAGCAGGACCTGGTGCCGGACGCGGTCCGGTGGCCAGGCGCGCTGTCGGGCCTGTCGGCGGTCGGGTTCACGCTATGGGACCGCTCGCGCCTCATCCCGCTGCTGGCCGCGCGCGATCGTCATGGGCGCGACCGCGGCTGGGCCTGTGCCACGCTGGTCCACTATGGCGGCCTGTACACCGGTGGCGCCTGGCTGCTGTCCGGCGTCACCACGCCGGCGTTCTACCAGTCGGCGGCATTCGACCGCTGCCTGACCGGCTGGCTGACGGCGGCAGCCGGCCGCAACCTGCCGCAGGAGTGCGCCGAGCGCAACCAGCGGCGCCTGGCCGAGACTCTGCCACTGACCACGCCGCCGCCGGCTGGTCTGCGCCGGCAGGGCCAGCACTTCCAGACCGCCGACGGCCAGCCGTTCTTCCTGATCGGCTGCGACCACATCGGCAGTCTCGACCGCAAGTTCTTCGGCGGCCCGTGGGTGCACTGGCTGGAGGCGGACTTCCGCCGGGCGCGCGCGATGGGCCTCAACAGCATGCGCCTGTACGGGGCCAGCGCGTTCTGGCGCGAACCGCAGAAGCTCGCCGAACTCAAGGAGTGCGCCCGGCGCTACGGCATCTACTTGCTGGTGGTGGTCACCGACCACACCGAACTGATGACCCGCGCGGCCCTGGAAGAACGCTGCCGGCAGGTCGCCGGCGCCTTCCGTGACGAGCCGATGCTCCTGGGCTACGACCTGCAGAACGAGCCGTACGCCTATCGCGTGGCCGAGGTCAAGGACGGCAACCAGAAGCTCGGCGACCGCTACCCGCTGTGGCGGCGCTGGGGCGATTACGAGCAGTGGGCCGGCCTGCAGGTGGCCGGCAACTTCACCAGCTTCCCGGGCGTGAAGGGTCCGCTGCCGCGCAACGCCGAGATGGGCCCGGTGCTCGACGGTACCGACGGCGTGTTCGGCGACTGGCTGCGCTGGCAGGTGGCCGCGATCCGGGCCATTGACCCCACCCACCCGATCTCGGTCGGCTACAACTCCGTCTTCGGCTGCCTGCCGGCCAATGCCGACCTGGACTTCGTGTCGCACCACGCCTACCAGCCGCCGACGAGCCACGCCGAGGTGGTCAAGAACCTGACCACGCTCGACCGCCTGCGCCTGGTCTGGCCGGACCGGCCGATCACGCTCGGTGAGTTCGGCTACAGCAACGGTCTGAAGCTACCCGACGGCTATCTCGACCTGCACAGCAGCGCGGTGGGCGAGTTCCTGCATTACCTGCACGCCTGGGCTCACGGCTTCGCCGGCGCCATGAAGTGGACGCTGACCGACCAGCCCTTGGAGCTGTCGCGCCAGCAGATGCGCTGGATGCCCGCCGACGATCTGCCGCGGCACATCGAGCAGGGCCGATACGGCATGTTCTGGAGCGACGGCACCGACGACGCGCGGCCGAAGCCGCTGATGTGGGCGTTGCGGTTCTTCCGCGAGTATGTCGACGCGGGCGGGCCGCGTGGTGAGCTGACCGTGGCCCCGGCGGACAACCGTCTCGGCACCGGCTACGTGTTCCGCGCACCGGGCGCGCGGATCGTCGGCAACCGGCGTCACCAGGAGCCCGGCTTCGGCTTCGACTCGCGCGAGGCGGCGGTGGTTCTGGTGCGCTGGGACGCCCGGCGCCTCAGCCTGGTGGCCACGGCCGACGCCACTGTGCGCCTCGATCCTGTCCAGCTCTGCGGCTGGTCAGCCGACCGCGCGCTGAAGCTGACCGGTCAACTCGGCTCGCAGAGCCGCACCGGCCCGACCTGGACACTCGAGCTGCTGGAGGGCGAGGCGGTGTCCCTGGCCGCTGAGTAGCCCAACCCGCAGTCCGTGGTTCACCCGGCGCGGCGAAATTGTGGGAACGCGATGGCGGCGCCACCGTCCTGGCTGCCGAACGTGCTGAGGAGAGGTAGCATGAGACGATTGTGGTGGGCGGCGCCGCTGCTGCTGGCGTTGCCGCTGGCGGGTCTGTGGGCGCAGAATCGAGCGCAGTGTCCGAAGTCGTGCCCGAACGCCGGCAACACGTCGGCGGCGTGCCCGTTGGCGGGTACGCCATCCTGCCCGCAGAACAACGCGGCGACCAGCAACGCGCCGGCCGGTGCAGCTCAGCGCGGTGCCGGCCCGGTCTGGCAGAGCCCGACCGCCGCAGCCCAGCAGCAGCAGGTGCGCGACGCGCAGCGTGAGCTGTGGGCGCTGGAGGCGGCCAACCCGCGCGACGAGGCGGCCATCACGGCCAAGCGGGCGCAGGTGCAGTCGCTGCGGGAGGAGTTGTGGGCGCTACGCGACAAAGAGCGCCCGAACCCGCCGCCGTGCGTGACCAACACCGCCGGGCCCGGCCCGTGGTGGCAGAGCCAGGCCGCGGCCGACATGCAGGAGCGTGTCCGCCAGGCCCAGATCGAGCTGTCGGCGCTGCAAGCGGCGGCCAGCCCTGACGCAGCCGCCATTGCGACCAAGCAGGCCGAGGTCGACGCGCTACGGGCACGGCTACGGCAGATGCGCGCCGCCGAACTGGCCGCTCGCGGGCCGGGCCAAGGTCAGGGCCGTGGGCCTTGTGCCACCGGCGCGGCGCCCGGCAGCGGCGGTGGCTACGGCGGTGGCCGTGGCGCGGGCCGTGGTGCCGGCGGCGGTCGTGGCTATGGCCGCGGCGCGGGTGGTGGCGGTGGCGGCGGCTGCGGGCGTGGTCGTGGTGGCGGTGGCTGTGGCTATGGCCGCGGCAACAATCCCGACTGCCCGTACCGCTGAGGATGGACGCGTTGGGCGAACAACGGTGGTCGACCACCGACGGTGACCATCTGGTGGCGCGGGCGCTGGAAGGCGACCGCGCCGCCCAACGCAGTCTGTTCGAGCAACATCAGGTCGAAGTCTACAACTACCTGCGGCGGCGCTTGCGCGACGACGAGGCCGCCGCCGATGCCGCCCAGACCACCTTCGTGCGGGCGTTCCAGCACCTGGGCAGCCTGCGGTCGACGCGGTCGTTCCGCAGTTGGCTGTTCCAGATCGCCTGCAACCTGGTGCGCGACCGCGCGGCCATCCCGCCGGTACAGCCGTTGGACGAGGCCGCTGACGCCCCGGACCCGGCCGCCGACCCGGCGGCTCGCGTGGCCCAGGCCGAGTTGGCCGCAGTCGTCGACCGCGCGGTGGCCACGCTGACGGAGCCCCACCAGGAGGTGGTCGTCCTGCACCACTTGCAGGGCCTGGAGGTGAGCGAGGTGGCCGCGGCCTTGGGGTTGGCTGAGGGCACGGTGAAGTCCCGCCTGGCGCGGGCCCGCGAGATACTGCGCCGACGTCTGGCGCCCTATGTGGAGGGCTGATATGTCACGCCACCCGAACGCCACCACACTGGCCGAGTACCTGGAGGACAGCCTGCGTCCGCGCCGGCGCCGCCAGGTTGCCGGCCACCTGTCCGACTGCGCCGCGTGCCGCGAGGAGCTGGCCGCTCTGCAGCGCACCGGCGAGTTGCTGGCGGGCGCACCGCAGCAGACGCCGCCGGCCGACCTCTGGGAGCGCGTCGCCGCGGATCTGGAGCACGCCCCGGCGCCGGCGCGCGCCTGGTGGCCGAAGCTGGCCTGGGCCGGCTCGGCCGCGGTGGTGATCGGCCTGACCGTCCTGTGGCTGCGGCCGCCCGCGGCCGAGCCGACGCCGGTCAACAACGGTCCCATGCTGCGTGACCACTACGTGGCGGTGTCGCAGACGCCACTGGGCAGTTCGGCCCTGGGCGACGTGTTGCAGGTCGTGGTGGAGGAACCGCGGTGAGGCGATGGGCTCTGCTGGCCGCGGCGGCCGCGCTGCTGACCGTGGCGGCACCGGCCGATGAGGACGACCTGCTCCAGCGAGCGCTGGGAGCCGAAGCTGCCGTGCCGCACCGCGGCGTGCAGGTGGTCGAGGTGCTGTGCAGCGAGCCACCCCTCGCCTCCGAAGTGGCCGTGGCCGGCGACGGCGCCGGTCACACCCACCGCATCCATCGCAGCGGCCCGCGCCGTGGCCTGGAGGTCGTCGACGACGGCCGCTGGGAGTGGCACAAGCAGCCCGGCTCCGACCTGTGGGTGCCCACCGTGGCTCTGCTGCGGCCCTCACCGCGGGAAGACATGGCCCAGATCCGCGCCAACTACCAGTTGACCCGTGGCGACGACCGGACGGTTGCCGGCCGCACCACGGTCTGCTGGCAACTGCGACCTCGCCACGCCGGCAACGCGCGCCGCGACCTCTGGCTCGACCGCTACACCGGCCTGCCGCTGCGGATCGACCTGTACAACCGTGACGGCCGGCTGGTCGGCCGCACGACCTACACGAGCGTCTCGTTCAAACGGCCGGCCGACCACGAGGTGGCGCTGCCGGCCGACGCCCGACGCGCCGAGGGTGTGGCGCCCGGCTGTCTGACGCGGGTCGACTCGGCCGCGGAGCTGGAACGCACGCTCGGACGCCGGCCGCTGCGGCCCCAGAGCCCGCCCGCAGGCTACCGCCTGCGCGCCACCTATCTGAAGTCCTGCCGCCGCGGCGGCTGGTCGCCGCTCAGTGTCTACTTCGATGGGCTGAACAGCTTCACCGTCATGGAGCCGGCCGGCGGCAATCGCCGCGGCTGGCGCTGGGGCTGGCGGCGCCGGTGCCAGACGCAGACCAACGCGCTCCAGGTGGTGGTCCGCACGCGCGTCGGCGGGCAGGAAGTGGTGCTGGTGGGCGACCTGCCCGCGGCCACGCTGACCGCGGTCGCGGAGTCGCTGGCGCGATGAGCCGACGGCCAGAGGACAGATTACCAGACCGCCGAAAGGGGTAGGCGCTGCGGACGGGTTGGCCGCCGTGGCCAGCCCGACCTTCGGCCGCGCGGTATGGAGCACCGGCTATGCCTGACCTGACGGCCGGGCCGCACGTGATGCTGATGCTGTCGGCGGCGTGCCCCGCCCAGTGCAGCTACTGCTTCGGCCCGCGACACGGCGGCGTGATGTCCGGCGCGGTGCTGGCGGCGGCGCTGGATTGGATAGCGTCGCTCGTGGCCGACGCGCCCATGCGGCGTAGTGAGCTGACCTTCCACGGTGGCGAGCCGCTGGCCGCCGGCTATGGTCTCTGGGTGCAGGCACTGAAGGGCCTGGACCAGCGGTGCCCGCCAGGTCGCCTCGCGCTGGCGGTGCAGAGCAACCTGTGGCTCCTCGACGAGCGCTGGTGTGAACTGCTGGCCGGCTACGGTGTCGATGTCGGCACAAGCTTGGATGGACCACCAGCCATCACGGACCGGCAACGGGGAGCCGGTTACTATGAACGCACGCGCCGCGGTCTGGATCTGGCCCGCGAGCACGGGCTGTCGCCGGGCTGCATTGCGACCTTGACGTCGTGGAGCGCCGCGCGCTGGCGCGACGTGCTCGAGTTCTTCCGCCGCGAAGCCCTCGCTGTGGCCCTGCATCCCGCCGCGCCGCTCGTGGGCGGTCCGAGGACCGACTGGACGGTCTCGACCGAGCAGTATGCGACCGCGTTGCAGGGCATCGTCGCCTGGTATCCGCCGCACGTCCGCGAGTTCAGCGTGTCCACCATCGATCGAGCCGCCCGGGCGGTGGCCACCGGCCGGCCCCAGAGCTGCCATCAGGGGCACTGCGCGGGCAGGCACCTGGCCATCGCGCCCGATGGCGGGATCTACCCTTGCAGCCGGTTCTGCGGCCAGCCGGCGTTCCAGATGGGCACCGTCATGACGCGGCCGACGCTGACCGAGCTCGATCGCAGCGCGCCACTGCGCCTGCTCCGGCACCGCGAACTCGCCGTCGAGCAGCTCTGCCGCGGCTGCCGCCACCTGGGCTACTGCCACGGCGGGTGTCCCTACCACGCCCTGGCCTCGCGGCCGGACCCAGCGCGCGATCCGTACTGCGTCGCCTACCAGGCTCTGTACGACGCGGTGGGCCAACGGCTGGCCGCCGAGTCCGCGACACCGGCCAACCTGGCCGCCATCGCCAACCGCGCGCCGGCAGGCCAGCAGCATCCCTTGCTGCGGGCCGGCGCCCTGACCAGCGTGACGCGACCGGATCGTCATCCGTCACTGGGGCGTCGCCTGGCGCGACACGTGCGCACCACTGCCGGCCTGGCGCAGCAGGCGCCGGCCGGCGATGACTGGCTGCACCGGCGCATCGGGCGCCAGCTCCGGTGTGCTTGGCTGGCGCCAGCGGCGATCCTGCTCCAGGCGATGCGGCCCCGGTGCCTGGCGACCGAGGTCCTCGAAGCCGTGCTCGCGTCGCCGCTGATCTCGCAGGTCGAACTGGTGCTCTGCGGCTCGGTTGCGGCCCATCCCAACCTCGGGTCACTCCTCGAGCGGCTGGCGCGGCCGCGGCCGGCACGGCGCGTGGTCCTGCGCCTCGCTGGCCGGGACGTAGGTCGGTTGGCCGGCCTGGCCGGCCAAGTGGCACAGGCCGCCGACTGCGTCGAGGTGTATGTGGACGGCCCGCACGACGGTCTGGCCGCAGTCGACAGGCTGCGCCGCGCCATCGACAGCGACCACCATCGGCGCACTGTGGCCTTGGTCTGGCCGTGGCACACGACGCCCGCTCGCGCGGAGTTGCGGGCGATGGCCCGTGCCGCGGCCAGTCTGCAGTTGCCGTGGCAGGGCGTGCTCACGAGCCCACACGTCGCTCTGATCGAGGCCATCGACTACCCGGATTGCAGCGCGGCGCGCCGGCTCCGGCGCTGGCGCGACCTGCTGCGCGAGGGCGCGCCGCTCCGGCGGCACTGTGGCCTGGGTCAGACACTGTCGGTGACCGCCAGCGGCGACTGCTATCCCTGCCCGCGTCTGCACCACGACCAGTGGTGGCTGGGCCGCTACCCGGGCCCTGGCCCGGACCAGGAGCAGGCCCGAGCGGTCTGGGACGAACTGGCCACCTGGACGGTCGACACGCGCCGCCCGTGTTCGGGCTGCGGACACCGGTACCTGTGTGGTGGCACCTGCTCGGCGCCGTACCTGGCCGAGGCGGTGGCCCTGCCCGAGCCGGCCGAGGCGGCTTGCCCGGATGCTCAGCGCGCCGCCTGGCGCGCGCTCGAGGCCCGGGCCACGGCTCAGTTGGCCACTGAGGCGGTCGCCCACGAGCCGATGGAAGGGCGGTGAGCAATGGTGGCGCTGATCCTCAAAGTGCTGGTCACCGCGGCCCTCGCCGGCGGCGGCGTCATCGGCTGGCTGGTCGTCCTGCGCTGGCACGCCACCGAACTCGACCGTTGGGCGCCCGCGCCGCTGGTCGGTTGTGGCTTGCTGCTCTGGGCTGTCCTGGGCGTCGGCGCCGTCTCGGTCTGGCGGCCCACGCTCCAGCACCTGATCCTGTACGTGAGCAGCCTCTGGTGCCTGCTCGCCCTGCTCCACACCGCGGTGGTGTGCCTGGTCACGCGCCGCGAGGCCGCGACGCGGGCCCACTCGTCGTCACCGGTCGTCGTCCGGCCGCCCAGCCAGGAGGACTACGAGTACCGCGCAGCGGGCTACCTGAAGGACCTGGCCGCCGGGCGGGCGCTGTCGGAGAACGAATGGCTCGCGGCCTGCGGCTGCTTTGCGCGGGCCGGCGCCGAGCCGGCCCTGCCGTACCTGCTGCCGTTACTGTCCTATCCGCGGCGCCGCCTGCGAGTCGCCGCCGCCGAGGTCCTCATCCAGCAGGCGGCCAATCACCCCGCCTGGCTGGCTGACGTGGCCCAGACCGTGCGAGCGACGGTGGAGCAGCCGCACGTGGACCGCCGACGCCACGAAGACCGGCACACCGACCAGAGCGACCCGAACTACGGCCCCCATGTCGACCAACAGGGCAAAGAGACACACGAGGACCACGACCCTCGCGACTGGGAGCACATCGACTACGACTACACGCCGCACACCGACCACAGGCCGCTGCTGGGCAATGTCCACACCGACCGCACGACGGATGAGTCCGAGCACACCGACGTCGGCATCGGCCTGCGGTGGCCGCAGACCCCCCGATCGGCGGACCCGTCAGGGCCCCTCGAGGTCGTCTGCCCGAACCCGGCCTGCCGCAACACAGCCCAGTTGCCCGCGGCCGTGGTCGGCCGCCAGGTGGTCTGCCGGAGCTGCGGCCAGCGGTTCACCGTCACCGACGCGCACGGTGACCCAGGCTGACACCGACGGGCACCGGAGGCGCACCACCGCCCCACCGGCGGTGGGCGCACCCAGCGGTGTCCGGCCTACCACCGGCTGCGGTAACCCACGCCCAGCGTCGGCGACAGGCGGGCCCCATAGGTCGACAACTGGTGCGACGGCACCACCACGTCCAGTGCCGGCTCCACGAAGAAGCGCCGGCCGACGGGCACCTGCCAGGCCAGGCGCATCTGCACGTCGTTGAACGTATCGAGCAGCCGCCGGCTGTTGAAGCCGACGGACGCCGAGGTGGCCAACGTGCCCCATTCGCCCAGCGGCCAGTCCTGCTGCACGCCGCCGCGCAGGTGCAGGCCCACATTGCGGTGGTGGTCGTAACTGGCTTCGAGGTAGGGGCTGAACGGCACCCGCCCGGTGACCCGCGCGGTGAACTCGCCGGTCTCGCCGCCCAGCCACTTCAGCCGGCCGTAGTACGTGTAGCCGACGCGGACCGCCACCGGCAGAGCCGGCGGCTGGTAGTCCAGCCGTGGCGCATAGCGCGATTCGCCGTTGCGCCAGCGGCCGCTCAGCGCGAAGTAGGATTCGGTGCCCAGACCGACACTGAGCCCGCGGCCGAACGAGTAGTGCATGTCGTCCTGCTGCACGAACCCGGCCGGACCCAACGGGCGGCCGCGGAACAGGTGGTAGCCGGTGCCATAGTAGTGGCTCTCGGACTCGACGCCCAGATGGGCCTGACCGGCAGAGCACGACAGGACGCTCACGGCCAGGGCGAGCAGGTTACGGCAGCGGTGCATCGTGGTGGTCCTTCCGACCGATCGGTCGCTGGTCACGAACGGACACGCGTCAGGCCGCCCACCTCAGCGGTGACCGGCTGGTTGCGCTCGGGATCGAGCAGCAGGCGCAGCCAGATCTGGCCGCACGGGCCGGCCGGATGGCCCTGCCAGCTCAGGGCGCGCAGCTCTTCGGGGAAGTGCTCCAGAATCTCCATCTGGTGCAGATAGACGGCGATGGCGCCATGGACCGAGCCGGTGGCCGGATCCTCCGGCACGCCGAGCGCCGGGGCGAAGAAGCGCACGCGCAGTTCGTGGATGCTCGGACCGGGCAGGGCCAGCGCCGTGACGCCGCGCAGACGCTCGGCGCGACAGACCTCGGCCAGCCGGTCGTCGTCCGGCCGCAGACGGTCCACCACCCGAGCGTCACGCAACGGCAGCAGCAGGTCCTGCTCGGCCGTGACCGCCAGCGGCAGCTCGTCGTCCAGCGGCGGGTGGCCCAGGGCCGCCAGCAAGGGCTCGGTCTGGCCGCGGAACGCGCGCACCTCCGGTGCCGGTCGCGACAGCCAGTAGATGGTCTCGCCGCCCAGCGTCTCGGGCCGCACGGTGAGCGTGCCACCGGCGTAGGTGAACTCGACGGGTGCGGTGGCCTCGAGGGCGGCCGCAGCCGCCAGCGTGGCGTGGCCGCAGAGGTCCACCTCGCAGGTGGGCGTGAACCAGCGCAGCGACCGCCGGCCATCGACAGCGGTCACGAAGGCGGTCTCGGATAGTCCCACCTCGGCGGCGATGGCCTGCATCGCGGCATCGTCGAGCCCGGCGGCGTCGGGCACGACGCCGGCGGCATTGCCGGCCGCGCCGGGGGCACAGAAGACATCGACCAGTACAGTGTGCGGCACAGCCCTCTCCTACGGCTCGGCCAGGCGCTGGACGCCGCCGCCAAAGGTGGTGACCCAGAGGCGGCCGCGTTGGCGCGGGTCGAAGGTGATGCGGTGCGCATTGAGGAACGGCAGCCCCTCCAGGCGCGACCAACCGGCGCCGCCGTCACGGCTGAGCCATACCCCGGCGCCATAGGTGCAATGGTAGACCACTTTCGGGTCTTGTGGATCTGTGATCGGCGCAAAACCTGGTCCGGTGTGGTGAACACGCACCCAACTCGCGCCGCCATCGGTGGTCCGCCAGAGGCCACCACCGGCTTTGCCGGCCGGCGCCTCCATGCAGCTCACATAGACGGTGCGGCCATCGCCCGGCACCACCGCGAACTCCGCCGGGTGCCACAACGGCTGCCCGGTGTTGACGCGCGTCCAGCGCTCGCCGTCGGCGCTACAGAACAGCCCGCCGGCGCGGATGTCACGCGTCCGCGGGTCGTACTTCATGGTCACCAAGGCCCAGAGGCGCTGGTCGGGCCCGCGGCGCACGCGGATGACGTTCGGGTTGCGGCCCAGGTCGAGGCCCTCGTTGCACCATTGCCAGGTGGCCCCCCCATCGCGGCTGCGGGCCACGCCCTTGCCCATCACCGCCGCCAGCATGGTGCGCCGCTCGGCCGGTGAGTCAGGATCGAGCCACAGGTCGGTGCAGCCGCCCAGATCGGCCACCTTGCGCCAGGTGGCGCCGTAGTCGTCCGACCGGACCACGCCGCCCGGGTACTTCGCGGCGTCACGCGTCACATAGCCCCAGTAGGGGATGTCGTGCGTGTTGCTCGCCGCGGCCCACAGCCGGCCCGGCACCGCCGGGTCGCAGGTCAGCGCGTAGAACGTGTTCGTCCACGGGCTGCCCTTCACCGCGTGCCGCCAGGTCTCGCCGCCATCGGTGCTGCGGAAGCAGCCGATGTCGGTGTAGCAGATGTAGTGGCGCTCTGGCTCGCGCGGGTCGATCACGTACTGCCAGGTGGTGGTCACGTTCATGCCGCCATTCGGTATGGCGCCGTCCCGCAGGGCGGGCGCGTGGGCCTGTCGCCAGGTGGCGCCGCCGTCGGTGGTCAACACCAGCCGACCGGGGTCGGGCCGCAGCACGATCTGCGGGTTGGTGTCGCTGACGGCCAGACCACTGGCCTCCGCGCCCCAGCCCCACTGCATCGACGACGTGATCCACTCCGGGCCCATGTTGTACTCGCGCATTCGCGGATCACCGTAGAGCACCGGTTGCCAGCTCTCGCCCCCATTGGTCGTGCGGTAGATGGTGGCATGGTGCGGTGACAGCACGCGCGTGCCCAGGTGCGACACGTAAGCCACGTCCGGTCGCGTGTCGGCGCAGACGATGAAGTCATAGGCCGGCAGGTCGCGCGACCATTCGTCTTCCTTGCCCACGTGGTCGTTGAGGCCACCCATGGCCGGCTGCCAACTGGCGCCGCCGTCGAGCGAGCGGTAGACGCCGCCCGCGTAGCGCCCATCGGCCTGGCGGCCCCGCAGCGTGGCATAGAGGCGCGTCTGCCGCCCGTCGCTGCCGCCGGCGAAGCCCAGCAGGTCGCGCCCATCCTGGTCCAGCCCGGTGGTGGCCCGCTGCCAGGTGGCGCCGTCGTCGCCGCTGCGGAAGACCCCGTGCTCGCAGCCGACCACCAGCGCACCCGGCTGCCGGCCGTCGTAGGCGGCGCCGAGCACCAGACCGGCGTCGCCCGGCAGGTCGCCGGCGGCCGCCCAGGTCTGGCCGTCGTCACGCGTGACGAACAGCTTGACCTGGCCCGCCTTGCGATAGGCGCAGAAGGCCGCCAGGCCGACCCCGGGCCGCGCCCGGTCGAAGCGGAACACGTGCGGGCCGACGCTGACGCCCCAGTCCGGCTGGCCCCACGGCCCGGTCAATGCGCGCCAAGTGGCGCCGCGGTCGTCGCTGACCAGGAAAGCGCTGGTGGTGCCACAGAACACGCGCGCGGGCTGGCGCACGCTGAAGCCCCAGGCGCTGTGCCGGTAGCCGTTGACACTGCGGATCTGCTCGCCCGGCAGCATGGCCCACGAGCGGCCGCCGTCGGTGCTGCGGTAGGCACCGGACATGTCGCAGCCGGCGAACATCAACTGGTCGTCATGCGGCGAGATCGCCGGTGCGATGACCGTGCCCCCGCCGCCCGGCCCGACCGGCGACCAGCGCCCGGCCGCCTGGCACGACACCAGGGCCAACAGCCCGGCCAGAGCAACACGCATCAGCGGCTCCTGGCCGTTCAGTATAGCGTGCGCCGCCGGCGACGCTCAACACCACCGGCGGCGCGGCGCGGTCAGGGCGTGACCAGTCCCGGCATCTGGCCGGAGGCCGAGGCGGCCTGCATCCACTTGGCGTGGCCATCGGCGAAGCCGAGGTTCGACCCCGCGGCGTGTCGCGTGCAGGCTTCCACCCAGTTGCCCGCCTGGCTGGCGTTGCAGGCGTTGCCCGTCGGCCGCACGTCGACCCGCGCCCAAGCAAACGACCGCCCGCCGCAGCCGTCACCGTGCCAGTGCGAGGCGTCGCCCAGCGCGATCAGCGCGGCTGGCGTGGTGATGGCCGCGTCGGGGCGGGCCCGCAGCGCGCTGTTGTAGCCGTAGTTGAAGTGGAACTGGTTGGTGGAGTCCGCTGCGTTGGCCGCGTTGCGAATGCCATCGGGACAGACGAACAACTGCCAGCTCTTCACATACGGATAGGGATAGAACCGCCACCAGCAGACATTGGGGCCTTGGCTGCCTTGCGGCATCCCGGGCACCACATCGGTCAGCATCCAGAGCTGGTCGTAGTCCTGGGTGTACTGCAGCGACGCCAGCGTCAACTGCTTGATGTTGGACATGCAACTGCTCTGGCGAGCCTTGGCGCGGGCCTTGGCGAAAACGGGAAACAGAATGGCGGCCAAGATCGCGATAATGGCGATCACGACCAGCAGTTCGATCAGCGTGAACGCACGTCGCTTCATGACATGACTCCGGACGACCCAACCCACGACCGGAATTCTCCGCTGTCGCGATCATATCGCATCGCGCTGCGGCGCGCCAGTGAACCTGAGCCGGCGCCACGGCCAGGGCATAGCCGGTTTGCGGGCGACGTGGTACTTGTAAGGGTGGAGCGAATGCGCCCATGAGCTTCGGCACCAGTTTTGACCTGCACCTGCGCGCGGGCTACCCGCTGCTCTACCTGCCCACCGCCGAGGAGCGGCGGGCCGAGTTGGAGATCACCGCGGTCGCCGAGCGGTTGCAGCCGCCGCGGCGCGTGCTCATCTGGGACGCCGTCAACGGCTTCCACAACGCCGACGTGGCCAAGGGCCTGCCGCTGCCGGCGCTGGAGTACATCGCGCGATCGGCCGGCGACGAGCCGGCGGTGTTCGTCCTGCGCGACTTCCAGGTGTACCTGCGCGAGCCGCAGGTAGCCCGCTATCTGCGCAATCTCGCCGGCCTGCTGCCCTCGCGGCGCCAGACCATCGTCATCGTTTCGCCGCTGCTGGAGCTGCCCGCCTCGCTGGCCGACGACGTGACGATTCTCGACTTCCCGCTGCCGCGCTACGACGAGATCGACCGGCACCTCCGCGCGCTGCTCGACGGCCTCGATCAGCGGCTGGAGCCCGGCACCTGGGAGGCGCTGGTCAAGGCCGCGCAAGGCATGACCCTGGCGCGCATCGAGCAGGTGGTGCGCCTCGGTCTGGCCGAGAAGGGCACGCTGGACGAGTCGATCATCGACCGCGTGCTGGAGGAAAAGCGGCAGGCCGTGCGCCGCACCGGCGTGCTCGAGTTCATCGCCAGCACCGAAGACCTGGACGACATCGGCGGGCTGCACGGGCTGAAGTCGTGGCTGGAGCGCCGCGCGCTGGCCTTTAGTGAACGGGCCCGGCGTTATGGCCTGCCGAACCCGAAGGGCCTGCTGCTGGTCGGCATTCAGGGCACCGGCAAGTCGCTGAGCGCCAAGGCCACCGCGCAACTGCTGCGCGTGCCGCTGCTGCGCCTGGACGTCGGCCGGCTGATGGGTTCACTGGTCGGCGAGAGCGAGAGCCGCGCCAGGGAGATGATCCAGGTCGCCGAGGCGATGGCGCCGTGCGTGCTCTGGATCGACGAGATCGACAAGGGCTTCCGCGGCGTCGGCAGCTCGTTCGTCGGCGACAGCGGCACTTCGGCGCGCGTGTTCGGCACGCTGATCACCTGGATGCAGGAGAAGACCAGCCCGGTGTTCGTGGTGGCCACAGCCAACAACATCGAGGTGCTGCCCCCGGAACTGCTGCGCAAGGGCCGGTTCGACGAGATCTTCTTCATCGATCTGCCGAACGTCGGCGAGCGCCAGGAGATCCTTGAAGTCCACCTGACCAAGCGGCGCGCCCACCGCTTGCGCGAGTTCGACCTGCCGGCGCTGGCCGACGGCAGCGACGGCTACAGCGGCGCCGAGATCGAGCAGGCGGTGATCGACGCCATGTACGTCGGCTTCGAAGCGCGGCGCGAGTTCACCACGGCCGATATCGCCGCCTCGCTGGCCGACTCCGTACCGCTCTCGCGCACCAAGGCGCCCGAGATCGACGCGCTCCGCCGCTGGGCCGCCGAAGGCAAGGCCCGCGGCGCCAGCGGCTGAGCGTAGCCGGCAGCCCACACAACCGCGGGCGACCCCAGGGGGTCGCCCCTACGGGCGGTAGGCGGCCACCTCTTCGTCGAGCAGGCGGCGCATCCAGGCGATCTTCCACTCCAGGTGCGAGCGGTCGGTCATGTACTCCATGCTCGGCTCCCAGCCCAGCCGGGAGTCGAACTCGACCAGCGGAATCGTCGCCTCGGCGTTGGCGATCTCCGCCTCGCCGAGGGCCACCAGCTCAGCGAGCAGCGCCGTCGCGCGCGCCTGGCCGGTCTCGGCCAAGACCTGCTCGCGCAGCAGCCACCAGCGCTTGGTGTGGATGGTCGTCTGCACACACCGCCCGATGAACCGGCCCAGGTTGACCATCCGGAGCGCATTGTCGCGCTTCGGCTCGGGCGTCTGCGCCAGCGCCTGCTCCAGGCAGTCGAGCCCTTCGGCCCAGCGGCGGCCCATGCGCTCCAACAGCCGGATCTCGGTCGGCAGGTCCTCCGGCTTGTGCGGCCTGTAGTGGGTGGTCAGGATCTCGTTGCCGAAGTGCGCGTAGGGCGCCGACGGGAACACATCGACGTCGGCCTGGAACTGCAGCGGGTAGGCCGGCCCGACGCGGAACGGCCCGTACTGGTCCTCGTTGGTCGGCACGTAGTCGCGAATCGCCTCGCTCCACGCCTGCCAGGCACGAATTGCCAATGGCCCGCCGGCCGCGCCGAAATCACGCGCAGCGATGCGCTCGGCCAGCTCGGGAATCGACACCGCCGGCGTCCAGTAGGCCCACTTGGCCAACTCGCTGACGATGGACGGCCACCAGCCGTAGTGATGCGATTCCATCAGGCCGACCAGGCCCCAGTCCTCATGGGCCTGGAGCAGCGCCGACCAGCGCCGCGCCCAGTGGAACGGCACCGGCTCGTAGGGGATCACGCCGATGTCCCAGGTCAAGCCACCAGTGTTGCTCATGGTGTACAGCGGAATGCCGCGCTCGTGCGCGGTCTGAGCCTCAGTGCGGAAATACTGGCCCGGACCTTCGAACGAGGCGGTGTAGTCCACGCACCGCGTGACGATGCCTTCCTTGACCACGTTCTCGAACATCTCGAACGTGGCCTGGAGCGAGATGTCGGTGGGCAGCGAACGGATCAGCGCCAGCCGGTCCGCTTCGGGCGCCCAGCCCCAGTTGTAGGTCCAGAAGACGATGTCGAGTTCGGGGTTGTAGCGCCGGACGGTCTTCTTCAACAAATCGAGCCACTGCGGGTAGTCGGTGCAGGGCCACCAGCCCGGGCTCGGCCGCGGATCAGGCTGGCCGTCGGGCGACGGATCGAGTCGCAGACGGCCGCGCGTGCGCTGGTCCTTGCTCGGAAACTCGCACGACTCGCCGACGAACACCAAGCCCTTGGCTCGCGGGCACGAGCGCAACAGCGCGCCGTAAGTGCTCTCGTAGTAGTCGGGCGCGGCCGGATCATCCGGGTGCAGCCGGCTCACCAGGTAGCTGTACAGGTAGACATCGATGCCGAAGAGCGCGGCGCGGTCGATCAGGTTGTTGATGTCCAGGTAGCCGGTGGTGGTCTGGTCGGGACCCTTCACGAACACCAGAATCGCGTCCATGCCGGCATGGGCAATGGCGTTCAGGTGCGGATCGGGGAACTGGTCGATGCCCCAGCCGGAGTGGATCATCCGCGGCTGGAACACCGGCTCGCGAACGATATCGGTCGGCGCCAGGTAGGGGGCCTCGCGCAGGTTCATCAGGTCTTCGAGCCAGTAGGAGCCTTGCGCCGCGCCGCGTTCATCGCGGCCACAGACCACGACCCCCTCGGGCTCGATCACCAGCCGGTAGCTGCGCGGCTTGGCCAGCGCCGCACCCCAGGCGGGCGACTGCGCGGCGGTGGTCAGCCGAATGGTCCGCGCCTCCACCTCGTCCGCCGCCGGCGGAGCCTCGCGGGTCAGCAGCACCGACACGTGCTGGCTGCGCAGCAGGTAGTCCTGCAGGTCCTGGGCAACGCCGGTCAGGTAGTCGCCGGCATCCGGACTGACCGCAATGCGCCAGCCTGGCCCGATGGCCGTCTCGCCGGGCTCGGGCCGGAGCGCCGGGTCACGCCGGTTCGGCGTATGCACCTGGTTCAGCCGCTGGCGAAACTCGAAGTTGCGCTCTGCCATCGATCATCTCCGCGCGCTACGGACGGTCCGCCTGACAGCCGCCCGACCGCGCGCCATGTTAGCCTGCCGGGCCGACGGGTGCAAGCGGGATGAGGATCGCGTTCAGCAAGGAGCCCCGCCTGGCCGGCTGGTGCCGTCCAGGCCTGGTCCCCTACCCGCCGCGCTCGCTCGGGCGACCGGCGGGCGCGGCGATCTCGAACGCCTGGTGGCTGGTCGCCCCCCACCGGCCCGCGCCGCTGCGGGCGCGCACATGGAAGACATACCGACCCGGCTTCAGGCCGTCGACCGTCGCCTGCCGCGCCGGGCCGCGGTTCGTCTCGGGCGGTACCGTGCCGTCGGCGGTGTCCAACACCCACGAGTACCCGGCGATACCACTCGGCGCCGCCGGTTCCGACCAGCCGAACGACGCTGCGGTGGCCACGGATGAGTACATGGCGTAGTCGTCGACCAACAGCACGCCATCAGGGGGCAGCGCCACGCTGAGGAAGATGCGGTGGATGTCCAGCGTGGGGCCGGCGGCCTGCAGTTGCCGGGCGATGTCCACCTCGGCGGTCTGCCACTCGCCGCCGCCGAGTGGGAAGGAGCCCAGCGGCGTCCAGTTTTCGCGCTGACCATCGAAGGTCGTGCCGTAGACCTGCAGGCTGCCTTCCGGCGCACGCAGGGCGCGATAGCGAAAGCGCAGCAGCGGGCAGTCGCGCCAGCCCTCGCCGAAATCCCTGACCAGCACGAAGCCGCCGCTGCGGTCGCGGCTGGCCTGCCGCAGCGCCACACAGCCGGGCCCGGTGGCTCCGCCCGAGGACTGGCGCACGACCGCGCTGCCGACAAAGTCGCCCCAGCCGCCGGTCTCGGTCTCGAACGCGTTGCGGTCCGCGCACCGCGCCGGCAGGTAGCTCACCGTCGGCGCCGCCGGCAACTGCTGGTCGAGCGACCGATCGAGCCGGAAGGCCCAGTTCAGCGGCGGCGACTCGTTGCCCGCCAGATCGGCGGCCTCGAGCCGGCAGTTGACCCGCGCGCCGTCAGGCCCGAGCGTCAGCCCCGCCGGCAGCGACCAGGTCAGGCGACCGGCGGCGGCATCCCAACTCAGGGCGCCGTCGCCCGACGTCCAGGTGCGGCCGTTGATGCTCAGACGCAGGTCGGCCGGGCTGACCCCGGAGCCCGCGTCGCTGACCTGGACCGTAAGGGCCGCCGGGCAGGCCGTCGCGCCGTCGGCC
>CAZHGD010000135.1:0-20121 GCA_964531735.1 uncultured Fimbriimonadaceae bacterium
TCACAACCCCCGCGCGTACACCCGCACCTCGCACACCCGCGCGTGGTCCAGTCCGTTGGTGCCCGTCACCATCAGCCGCAGCGCGCGGACACCGGCGCAGGGCATCAGGTCGTGGACGCGTCGGCGCTGGTAGTTGCCGGTCACCGAGACCACCGGCGACCACTCGTCGCCGCCCACGTCCAGGGCAATCTCGTAGTCGGCAACAGTCTCCGGCTGCGCGCGGCCCCACTGCATCCGTGCCGCGTAGTCGTCGCTCTGCGTGAGCGTCAGCACGCGGTGCAGGCCGGTGTCGAAGACCAACTGCACCTGGGCGACCTCGATCGGGTCGGACCAGCGCAGTTCCAGCCAGGCCGGCAAGCCCACCGCCGGGTCGGACATCCAGCGGCCCGTGCCCGGCACCGCGCGGCCGGCCGGCGCGCCCTTCGGCCCGCTGTCGGCGCGCGTGAAGCCGGTCACCACGTTCAGGGCCGGGCCGTCGGCCTGCGCGCTCGACGCCGTGATCTCGGCGCGCTTGGCCAGGTCGAAGAAGTCGTTGTTGCGCACGCCGATCAGGTACGCGTCATCGCGCAACAGGCGTTGTTGGATGGCGCCGACGGCCGCCTCGTCACCGGCGATGGTGGCCGGATCGACACCGTGCGCCGCGCAGTAGGCCGCGGCCGTGCCGACGCCCTGCCCCACCGCCGCGCAGGTGGCCATCACCCGAATGCTCGCGAAGCCGATATGCGTCGCGCTCAGGTTGCGGCCGGCGAACAGCAGGTTCGGCACCGTCGCCGAGACGCACGAGCGCAGCGGGATGTCGTACAGGTGCGGCGGCAACGGACCCGACGCCGGCGCCAGGTGCGGCGCGTCGATGCCCTCAGGCGGATGCCGGTCCACCGGCCAGCCACCGTAGGCGATGGCGTCCGGCTGTCGGCGGCTCTCCAGCACATCCGCTTCGCAGAGCACGTGTTGACCGATGAACCGCCGGCTCTCGCGTTTGCCCGGCAGGAAGCCGAACCAATCGAGCGCCCAGTGCTCCGCGCCGTGGTCACCACCGTTCTTGATGTGGTCCCAGACGCCGAGCATGATGGCCAGCAGCTCGTCGCGGATGGCCTCGTTGTCCTTGATGGTGTCGAGCGTGCCGCCCCACTCCACCCACCAGTAGCCGTACTCCAGACCGCGATCCACACCGGCTTGCGCGTGCGAGCGCAGGCGCAGGTCGTCCTCAGTGAACACGCGCGCCCAGGGCGGCGCCTGGAACGGCATCGGCCGATCGTGCCGGCGCGCGGTGAACAGCAGCGTCGAGCCGAGCGACAGCGTGTCGGCGGTCTCCTCGGCCAGCGGCTCAGCATACTCCTCGCGGCTCTCGCGCCCGCGGCGGAACGGCGCTCCCGCCGCCGCGCCCAGCCCGCCGTCACCGGTGCAGTCGCAGAAGACGTCGGCGGTGATGCGGAACTCGTCCTCGGTGCTCGGGCGCAAGGCTCGGGCCGAGACGAGGCGGCCGGCGGCCATCTCGACGTCGACCACACTGGTGTTGAGCAGCAGTTCGAGGTTCGGCTCGGCGCGGCAGAGGTCGTAGAGCACCAGATCGAGCATCGACGCCGACCGCTGCGGATTGCGGACGCTGCACTCCAGGCGGATCTCCTCGATCAGGCCGCCCTCGCGCGCCTCGGTGGCCAACTCCTGCCCGCGGCCGCCGCTGGCGTCGGCGCCGACGATATGCATCCGCACTTCGCTGGACGCGTTGCCGCCCAGCACGGGACGGTCATGGACCAGCACCACCTGAGCCCCGCAGCGAGCGGCCGCCAGGGCGCAACAGACGCCGGCCATGCCGCCGCCGGCCACCATTACCTCGCCGGTCAGGTCGTGCTGGTCCATGCCGTGCCTCAGCCCTCCACCGCCGCCTTGACCACCGCCAGGTCCGCGGCCACCTCGGCGAACCAGTCGGCGCCACCGGTCTCGAGCGACAACGCCTGGCTGTAGCCCAGCGCCTTCAGCCGCTTCAGGACGGCCGCCGCCTCCACCGCGCCCGCGCCGAGCCGACAGGAGTCGTAGCGGTGCCCGTCGAGCGACGGCAAACCGGCCTTGCTGTCGGCCGGCAGGCGCACGAAGTCCTTCACGTGGACGTGCTTGATGCGCGGCGCCCAGGTCTCCAGCACGTCGAGCGGCCGGTCACCGCCGAGCACGAAGTTGCCCATGTCGAAGGTCGTCATGATCTCCGGCTGGCACTGGTCGACGACTTCTTTCAGTTGCGCGCTCGAGGCGTGCACACCCAGGTCGGCGCCAAACGCTTCCAGCAGCAGTTCCACGCCGGCGTCACGCGCGAAGCCCAGACAGGCGTTCATGCCGTCGGCCACCAGCTTGCGCGCCTCGGTGCCGCTGAGGTTGGGATGGCTGCGCGAGCCGGCGATCATGGCGCGCGGAATGCCCCACTTGTGGCAGCGCTCGATGTCCTCGCGCAGCAGGTCGTTGGTCTTCCGGCGCACGACTACATCCGGCTCCACCAGGTTGGCCAGCGCGTCGTAGCAAGGCATGGTCAGCCCGGCGTCGGCGACCTGCTGGGCGAAGTCGCGTTCCAGGTCCGGCCGACCGCGGAACAACGTGGTCGCCGGCTCAACCGCTTCGATGCCGACACCGCGAATGCCGGTGAGCATCTGCGTCATGGTCCACTCGCCGCTGAGAACACGGCCGTGGCCGCACAAGGTCATCAGGCAGTAGGGCCGCATGGGCACTCTCCAACTGCGGCGGAGCATAGCGCAATACTGCTGTCATGAACAGCCGGGAGGAGAGCGATCGGGGCGGTCGAACCGCCCGGCGACTCGCTGGCGGACGGACGGGTGGCCCACCGCTCGCCGGAGCCGCACCGCCGTCACGAGTTGTTCACTTGCCCAGCGCGGTGAGTCGGGAACAACCGGCCAGCGAGCCGTGTCTACGGGCTGCGTGAGCGGTCACAAGACGCCGGCAGGTGGCTGGCCGCCACAGACTCGAGCCGCTTTGGGTCGGCGTTATGCGGACTTCGGCTCCTGCATAGCGCGGGCCGATGAGCCAAGGTATCCTGGCAGGAAAGGACTGAAGCGATGCAGACTAACGCGCTGGACGTCGGAGGTGCGCTCAAGCTGGCCTGGGACGGCTTCGTCAAGAACGTCGCCGCGCTGATCGTCGGTGCCATCATCATGGGCATCGTGGTCTGTTGCTCCCTGTGCCTTCTGGCCGGCCCGATGACGGTTGGCTATGCCAAGCTCTGCCTCAAGGCGGCGCGCGGTGAGAATGCTGAGATCGGTGACGTCTTCAGCGGGTTCAGCGTCATCGTGCCGTCGTTCCTGCTGTTCCTGATCATGGGCATTGCCATCAGCATCGGCTTCGTGCTCTGCGTGCTGCCGGGCCTGTTGCTGTGCTTCGCGCTGGCCTGGGCGCCGTTCCTCATGGCCGACGGCGACACCGACCCGATGAGCTGCCTGCGCCGCTCGTGGGAATTCACCCGCGCCAACTTCGGCGCCGCCATCGTCTTCGTGCTGGTGGCCGGCATCGTCGGCAGCGTCGGCAGCGCCATTGGCGGTCTCGGCCAAATCGTCACCATGCCGATTGGGCAGATGATGATGGCCTACGGCTTCCTGAGCGCCTTTGGCGGCGGGCGCAACGACGCCCCGTACGTCTGACCTTCCACGGCTGCGACCACCACGGTCACAGCCTGCCACCTGCGGCCCGGATGTCGCGCTCGACGCGGTCCGGGCCGCAGTGCTTGGGAGCGCAACCATGCAGGCAGTGGTCAAGTACGGGCGCGGCTTCAAAGAGATTGAGCTGCGCGACGTGCCGGAGCCGCCCATCGGCCCAGCCGATGCGCTCGTCGCCGTCCACGCCGCGGGCATCTGTGGCAGCGACATCGAACAGTGGCACGACGGCGTGCCCTGGCCCATCAACGTCCCCGTGATCTGCGGCCACGAGTTCTGCGGCCGAGTCGTCGCCGTCGGCGATCAGGTCACCGCCTTCGCCACCGGTCACCGCGTGGTCTCCGAGACCGCCGCGGTCATCTGCGGCCGCTGCCCGGCCTGTCGTAGCGGGCACTACAACCTGTGCCCGTCGCGACTCGGCTTCGGTTACGGCACCGATGGCGCGTTCACTCGTCTGGTCAAGGTGCCCGAGCGCTGCCTGCACCACGTGCCCGCGAGCGTGCCGGACGAGTATGCCTGCCTGGCCGAGCCGCTGAGCGTGGCCTACAGCGCCGTGGTCACCCGCGCGCGGGTCAGGCCGGGCGAACCGTTGGTGGTCATCGGCCCGGGGCCCATCGGCCTGTTCTGCGTGCAGATGGCCCGCGTCTCCGGCGCCACGCCGATCTACGCGGTGGGCACGCCGGCCGACGACCGCCGGCTGGGCACGGCGCTGGCCGTCGGCGCCGACCACCGGCTCGACGCCGCGGAGGCGGCCGAGGCGATCCTCGCTGCCACCGGCCGCTGGGGCGTGCCGACCGTCATCGACGCCGCGGGCAACAGCGCGGCCGAGCAACTGGCACTCACCGTGGCCGCGCGCGACGGCGAGATCGTCAAACTCGGCTGGGGGCGGCGACCGCTGGAGGTCGACTACGACCCGTTGGTACAGAAAGCGGTCACGCTGGCAGGCAGCTTCAGCCATACCTGGCGCAGTTGGGAAGCCGTGCTGGCACTGCTGGCCGCGGGCCGGATCGACATGGCGGCGATGGTCACGCATCAGTTCGCCTTGAGTGACTGGCTGCCGGCGTTCGAGACCATGGAGCGGCAGGAAGCCGTCAAGGTTGTGCTGCATCCGGCTTGACAGCACGCCCGAACCCTGGTGATCTTGGCGCAGTAGACCAGCGAGTGAGTTGGAGAAGACAGTGGACAAGCTACGAGTAGGCGTAATCGGCGTCGGTGGGCGTGGCGGCCTGGCCCGCAACCTGCATCAGCCCGAGAGCGGCGGCAGGTCGGTGCTGGTGGCCGGCGCCGACGTCAACGAAGGGATTCTCGGCAACTTCGGCCGCGAGGTCGATGGCGCCGCCACCTATACCGACTACCGCCGGTTGCTCGACCGTGACGACATCGACGCGGTCATGGTCACCTCGCCGGACTTCATGCACGAAGAGCACGCGGTCGCGGCCTTGGAGGCCGGCAAGCACGTGTACTGCGAGAAGCCGATGGCCATCACGGTGGCCGGCTGCGACCGCATGATGCGCGCCTGGAAGGCCAGCGGCAAGCACTTCATGGTCGGCTTCAACATGCGCTACATGAACTGCTTCCGGGTCATGAAGGAGATCATCGACTCCGGCACCATCGGCGCCATCAAGGCGGTCTGGGTGCGGCACTTCGTCGGCCTGGGCGGGCACTTCTACTACCACGACTGGCACGCCGTGCAGCAGACGGCCACCTCGCTGCTGCTGCAGAAGGGCAGCCACGACCTGGACATGATCCACTGGCTGACCGGGGCCTATACGCAGCGGGTGACCGCGTTCGGCGCGCTGAGCTGGTACGGCGGCGACAAGCCGAACGACCTGATCTGCCCCGAGTGCCCCGAGGCCGCCACCTGCCCCGACAAGCAGTCGCCGTGGCCCGGCCACGAGAAGTGCTGCTTCCGCCAGGAGGTGGACGTCGAAGACAACAACATGGTCCTGATGCAGCTCGAGGGCGGCATCCTGGCCAGCTACCTGCAGTGCCACTTCACGCCGGAGTACCACCGCAACTACGTCTTCATCGGCACCGAAGGCCGGCTGGAGAACACCATCGGCGAAGAGGTGATCGAGGTCAAGACGCGGGGCGGCACGCACTACAAGCAGCTCTCGGACCGCACCCACCGGGTCAAGCCGGCCCAGGGCTCGCACGGCGGCGCCGACCCGCAGATCACCGCCGCGTTCGTCGACATGATCCTGCACAACACCGAGCCGCCGGTGCCGCCGCTGGCCGGTCGCCAGGCGGTGGCCGTCGGTTGCTGCGCCACGGATTCGCTGCGCGGCAACGGCGCCCCGGTCGACATACCGCCGGTCGCCGAGTAGCCGGGACCGCCGCCGATGCGCCCGCGCACGGCCCTGGTCCTGGCCAACGGCGAGCCGCCTCCGCCTGCCTTGCTCCGGCAACAGGCGGAGGCGGCGGACTGGTTCGTCTGCACCGACGGAGCCCTGTCCGCAGCTTTGGCCAGTGGCGTCACGCCGGCGGCCGTCGCGGGCGACTTCGACTCGCTGCCGGCCGTGGTCCCCGCGGCGGTGGAGCAGGTGCTCACCCCGGCCCAGGACACCAACGATCTGGAGAAGACGTTGGCGCTGGTGGCCGGCCGCGGCTTCTCGCGCGCCGTGGTGCTCGGCGCCGGTGGCGGCCGCTGGGACCAGTTCTACGCCAACCTCGGCGTGTTCGCCCGCTACGCGGCGACGTTGAGCATCGAGGCCGGCGATGCCCACGGCTGGCTGACCACCCTCGCCGCCGGACCGTGGCACGACTGCGACCTCGCCGCCGGCACGGTGGTTTCGCTCCTGCCACTGCCAGCCGCCGAGGGCGTCTGCATCACCGGGGTGCGCTGGCCGCTCAAGCAGGCGACGCTACACCTGATGGACGGCGGCTTCTCCATCAGCAATGAGGCCGTCGCTCCGCCGGTGCAGGTGCGCTACGCGAGCGGCTGCCTGGCGGTCTACCAGGTGACCGCCTAGCGCGGCTCAGTCCCACATCGTCTCCATCCGCCATTGGCCCAGTTCGTCGCAACTCACATCGAACAGGCCGCCCGCCTCGACGCGGTAGAACCGGCGCGGCAGATCGCCTTCCCACCACCGGCCGCTCTCGCGCCAACGGTCCAGCACCTGCTGCACCGGCCGGCTCTGCCCGCTCAGCTCCAGCGCCACCGGCCGACCGGTGGCATCGGTGCGCACGTTGATCGGGTGGTTCAGTCGCCGCATGGGCACCAGCCTCCGTGGCGCTTGTTCAGGCCCACACCCCTTCCAGTCGCCAGACCGCCTCGGCCAGCCGCTCGCGCGAGGCCAGCAGTTCATGGCCATAACCGAGACTGCCCAGCCCATAGCGCTCGCGCACCCGAGTCAGGGCGTCCGACAAGAGATGCCCGCGCTCTTCCTCCTCGTCCTCGAACAGCACGCCCTGAACCGATTCGCGCAGGCGCAAACCGCGCAGCGTCAGGCGCAGTTCATCCACGCTCCACGGGTCCAGATCCGCCGGAATGAGCCCGATCACCACCGCCCGAATCCGTTCGGCACCGTCAATTCCCCGCGCCAGCCGCCGCCGGAACGCCCGCCAGCCCTCCCGGCCACCCAGGCCCAAGGAGATCTCCGTCGCCACTTCGCCCCGCCGCTGCAGCCGTTGCGCCAGGGTTTGGCACAAGGGCTCGAAACCAGCCAGCCACAGCCCGTGCTCGTCGGGCTCCACCGCCGCCGAGACGGTCTCGCTCGGCGGCGGATAGCGCGCCTGCACCAACCGGGGATCGATGCCTTGCGACCAGCGGTGCAGAATCGTCCCCCCGACGCCGAACAAGGCGCGTAACCGCGGCTCGGGCACCTCGGCGACATCGCCCCAGCGGTGGCAGCCCAATTCATCGAGTTGTTGGATCATCGGCACCGTCAGCCCCTGGTCCGGGCGCAAACGCTGGCCGTGCAGAAACCGCAAGGTCTCGTCGGCGGTGACGATCTCACCGGCCGGCGAAGCATGACGGGCCACCAGCTTGCTGCCGCCCACCCCTTGGCTGGGCAACTGGCCGGTCAAGGTGGCCAACCGCTTGGCCAGACCGGCCAGATAGACCTTGGGCCCTCGCCGGGGCAAGCAGCCCGTCACATCGACATAGCCCGCGTGCCAGGCGGTCGGCTCCAGACGCGGCCCCACCTCCATCAGCCGGTCCCACACCGCGCGATAGGTCTCCGCGCCGGCCAACACCCCCACCGGCACCAGCACCGCCTGTGGCGCCCATTGCCGCGCCAGACGCAGCGGCTGCCCCGGCCGCAACAGCGGCACCCCGACCACATCCACCACCCGCTCCTCGTGGTGCACCACCACCTCCTCGTCCGGCCGCGCATGCCCCAACTCCACCGCCGCCGCCGCGTGGATCCCCGGCAGTTCCAAGTGCAACACCGCCCGCGGCATCTCGCCACCTCATTGAGCAAACATCCGTTTGCATTATCGGCGGCGCCAGGGGGGTTGTCAAGAGCAGACGCGCACCGTTGGGACGTACCAGCCGGCCAACAGCGGACCGCTCAGCGCTCGGCCCGCACCGCCAGGTAGAACGCCAGGCCACCGAACACCACGACGTGGATCCAGGCGGCCACTTCGGGCGGTATCCACGCCTGCGGGCCGCTGAGCGCAATCGCCCGGGCCCAGTTGATGGTGCCGTTGCAGAAGAAGACCACCACGATGGACAGCAGCACCCCGGCGAACGGATGGCTCTTCGGCCCGGCGTAGCGCAAGCTCAGCGGGGCCGCCAGGAGGGTGAAGACGAGGCAGGTCAACGGCAAGGTGAACTTCGTCTGGAAGTAGTAGCGCATCCGCACCAGGTTGTCGCGCTCGCCCGTGCTGGCATAGAGGCGGGCGCGCCGCCAGAGGTCGACCGCGGCCATGAATTCGGCGTCGAGGTCGCTCTCCCACAGGCGCGCGATGTTCGGGTCGAGGTGCGCCGGATACCGATCGAAGCGTTCGGTTCGCGACAGGCGCCCGTCCTCGTCGAACCAGTTGTGCTGCCCGTCGCAGAGCATCCAGCGGCCGCTCTCCTTGACGCAGCGTTGGGCGCAGAGCGCCTCCTGCGGCCGGCCGTCGTGGAAGCGGTAGACCAGCACGAAGTACATCTCGTTGCGGCGCAGGTCGACCCGCCCGACATGGACCACCGCGTCGTCGCCGGCCAGCAGCGGCATATCCGTCTTGACCCCCGATCCGGGGCCTTGTAAGATCCGCTGTAAGAGGACCTCATTGGCCTTGACGCGGTAGCGGGGCGCCAGCAGTTCGTTGTTGAGCAGCGCCACCAGGCTGATCGCCGCGCCACCCAGCAGGAAAGGGCGGAACAGGCGGCGAATGCTCACCCCGCCCATGCGCCAGGCGACAATCTCGCCGTCACGACCCATGCGGATCACCAGCAGCGAGGTCGCCAGGAGGCAGCCAATCGGCAGGGCCAGGGTCAGGATCAGTGGCACGCGCAGGAGCAGCCAGCGCAGCACCACCATGAACCCGGGCCGGAGCGCGAACAGATCGCCGCTGTTGGAGATGACCGTGTTGGCCAGGATCACTGCCAGGAAGATGGCCGTGCCAGCAGCAAACGGGGCACCCAGTTCGCGAAGCACGTACCGATCGACCAATTTCATACGTGGGTACCCAGGCGCCGCCACGGTGGCGCCACCCCGCCCTGATCGGGCGGCGTGCAAGGCACGACAGACAGGAGCAGGCCCGATGTCGTTACGCAGTTGGCCAGCGCTGGCGCTATTCCTTGTCGGGCTGGCCACGGCCCTGCCGGCCCAGCCCGCTCCACCACCGGCCCCCGCACCGGCGGCCGCCGCCGCGGGCGGCGACGATCTCGAAGCGCTCGAGCGCGAGGTGAAGGTGCTCGAGACGCTCTCGGCGCTACGGCTGTCACGAGCGCAGGCGCAGAACATCCTACCGCAGATGCTCCGGATGCGCGAGCTGATCGCGCAACGCGAGGCGGCGCGGAGCAAGATGTACATCGCCTGCTTCCCATCGGTCACCTACCTGACCGCCGCCGTGATCGCCGGGCAGCAACTCGATCCGAACCACCTCAGCCACGTCAACGGCGCCATGGGCCGCTTCCGCGAGACCGAGGGCACGCTGAACCGCCGCCTCGACACCGCCATGCGCGGCATCGACGACTCACTCAGCGCGGCCCAACGGGCGGTGTTCGAGCCCGATGCCGTCTACCAGCGCCGGATCGCCACCGCCACGCGGCAGTCCGAAGCCCGCGCCGCCGGTATGCGCTTGGCCGCCAGCGACCTGACCGAATGGGCCCGCACGGCCGACGACGCCACCTACCGCCGCGAGAAGCCCAACCGCATTCGGCAAGTGGCCCAGGTGGCCTACCCCGGCATCGCGCTGAACTGGCTGGCCACCGTCATCCGCGAGCTGGACAAGCTGTACGACGAGATCCGGGCCGCCACACCGGAGACGTCGGCCGCCAAGCAGGCGGAACTGCCGCAGAAGCTCCAGCGGGTGCTGCCGCCGCCGGTGCAGACGCCTTCACGCTACCTCATGACGCGCAGCGAGTGGGCCCAGTTCGTCGTCGACCCGCTCACCGCCGACCTGCTCGTCAAGCTGGTCCCGACGTTGCCGGAGGGCTGATCATGACCACCCGCTTGTCGCTCATCGGGCTGTTGCTCGCCCTCGCTTGGCCGTTGGCCGCGCAGGTCTCCGACGACCAGAGGGAGTACGGCAGTCGCCAGGCCTTCGGCGATGTCGAGTTTGCCAACGTCTTCGTCGACCTGCGCATCACGCCGGCGCAGGCGTCGAAGGCCATCGAGCCGTTGGTGCTGCTCAAGCGCAAGCTGGATTCGCTCGCCGGGCAACTCACCACCGCCCGCCAGGCAGCGGCCCAGGATCTGCGCCGCAAGCGTGACGCGCTGCTGGCCGGCCGCCCGTTGGCCCCTGGCAGCCTGGTCGAGTTGGCGCGCTACGAGCAGACGCGGGCCACCTTGCTGGCCCAGCGTGAAGAGGCGCTCGACGAAACCGTCGAGCGCCTGCTGGCCCTGCTCGAAGCCGAACAGCGCAACCAGGTGCTGCCGCCCGGCAGCCAGGTGACCACGCCGGCCGAAGACCCGGCCGCCGCGGCCGCCCGCCAGCAGGAGATCCAGCGCCAGCGCGAACTGGTCTACCGCCGCCTCGAGCAACTGATCACCGGACTGAAGGACTTCGGGCCGCCCGCGCGCTTCCGCACCGAGGCCCCGGACATCATCCGCGCCGCAGTGGTCGAGATCACCGGTCTCGCGCCGGATGCCGACCTGACGCGCCAACTGGTCGCCTACTACTACGAGCGCATCGAGCAGTTGCGCGTGCTCAAGCCGCGCGAGTTCAACGACGTCGGCCCGCGCGTCTGCCTGGAGATGGCTGACGAGACCGTCGCGGTGATCATCCGCGTCGGCGGCACCCGCGCCGCCGGCGGGCCGGCCGGCCCCAAACAGGTCCCGCCCGACCGCATCAAGACCGCGCTGCGTTACGATCGCGCGATCGCGGTGATGCAGCAGTTGGCCCGCCGCGGCGGCTACGTCACGCCCGAGTAGCCCACCGGCAGCCCCTATTCGCGGTCAGTTCCAGAGCAGGTTGGCCAGCACGCGGTTGGTCTCGTTGCGGCAGGTGATCGACGCCTCGACGATCTGCTGGCCCGTAGCGGCCAACGCCGCTTGGTCAGCCTGTAGCCTGGCCACCGTCTCCGGATCCGCTGCGTCGCGGGCCGCTGCCGCGACCTCGCGCCGGTGCTCGGCCAAGCGGGCCTGCAACTCGCGCAGGCGCTGCACGGTGGCGCGGACCTGCGTCACGGCATCCTGGGCCTCCTGCCGGTCGCGGCTGAGTGGGCGCGGCGACGCGCTGCCGTTCTCCAAGGCGGCCACGGACGCAGTCGCGCGGTCCAGGTCGCTGAGCAGTTCGGCGAGTAGGAAGCCGGCCTCCTGCTCGCCGCTCTCGGTCAACGCGGCCATCCGCTCCACGCTCGGCCAGCGCTCCAACGCCAGCCGCTGCCGCTCGGTGAACACCCACAACCCGATGATGCTCGCGAAGCAGGGCGTGGCGATCCAGCCCATGGCGACCATCACCGGACTGGCCTCGGCCCCCTCGGTCAGCACCAACGCCACCACCACCCAGCCGGCCAGCCAACCGTAACCACAGCGCGCCCAGCCGCGAACCGCCTCCTCGGTCAGTTGGCGACGGCCCAGCCACAGCCAGACCGTTGCCACCAGTGCGATGACCGCCGGCACAGAGCCGGTCGCCATCAGCCCCACCACCAGTCGGCTCTCACCCATGGCGCGTCACTCCGCCGGGCCACCAGCCCGCCCAGCCCACCGCCATTATAGGCTGTGCCGCGCCGGCGACGAAGCAGGAGCGCCTGGCCGCGGGGCGTATCCGGTGGCACGACCGCGCCCGGTACCCAGCCGACGCGCCACCAAGGAGCAGCCTGTGTCGACCAGCCGCCGCCTCGGCGCCACGCCGCCGCTGTTCACACCGGAGACCGGCCAACTCGTCCGCGCACCGGAGGGCGCCGGCCCCGGCTGGTGGGCCGGTGCGCCCGGCGTCTTCCATGACGCCGACACCGGCCGCTTCTACCTGACCTACCGGCTCCGCGGACCGCGGCCGCAGCGCGGTTGGGTGACGCGCATCGCGGTCAGTGCCGACGGCCGCCAGTTCACCGACCTCAACGAGTGCCGCAAGGAGCAACTGGACTCCCTGAGCATCGAGCGCTGCGCGCTGCTACGCGGCGCTGACGGGCGGTGGCACTGGTACCTGAGCTTCGTCGATCCGCAGACCAACCAGTGGCGCATCGACCGCGTCGAGGCGGATCGTCCGGAGTTGCTGGACCCCGCCCAACGCCAGCCGCTCTACACCGCGGCCGACTTGCCTGATCTGGAAGGCATCAAGGACCCGTACCTGTTCCAGGTGGGACGCCTGACCTACCTACTGGCCAGCGTGGCGCTGACCGTCGAGGTGACCACGGCCGAGCGCGCGTCGCAGCACGCCACCGGTGACGTCTTCAACACCGGCCTGACCGTGTCCGGCAGCGGATTGGCCGTCAGCCACGACGCGCGCCACTTCCGCTGGCTCGGTGTCATCGATCCGGAGCGCGGCCAGTGGGACCGCTACTGCCTGCGGATGAACTCCGTGCTCTGGACGCCGCCGGTGTTCACGGCCTGGTACGACGGCAGCGCGGCGGTCGAGGAGAACTACGAAGAACGCTGCGGCCTGGCCCAGAGCCTGGACCTGGAGCACTGGCAGCGTGTCAGCGTCGAGGGACCAATCATCACGGTGCCGCACGCCAGTGGCTCGGTTCGCTATGTCGACTGCCTGACCGTGGACGGCCGGACCTGGTTCTACTACGAGATGGCCCGGCCGGATGGGGCGCACGAACTGCGGGTCAGCGTCGCGTAGCGCCTTCAGGCTTCCGCATCCCAGACCCAGACGGTCAGTCGACCGGTCAGCCCGTCGCAGACGACGAGTTCGTCGCGGCAGTCGCCGTCCAGGTCGGCCAGCATCGCCAACGGCGCGAGGCCCGCCGCCTCACCCTCCTCCACGGGCACCGAGGTGCTCCCATGCCACACCTCGCGGTACCGCCGGCCCTGCACCGAATAGAGGCGGAGCGGTATGATCGAGGGTGCGTCGGGTGCAGCCTGGGCCGCGGTCAGGACCTCCTGGTCGCCATCGCCGTCCATGTCGCCAGCCGCCACCACTCGCCCGGTCAGGCACTGGATGCACTGGCCCCGATCCAGGATCATCGTCGAGCAGGATACGCCGGCCATCACCTTGAGCCCGAGGCTCCGGCCGAAACCAACCACCTCCGTCGGCCCGTCTGCAGCGATGGCGTCGACCGGCGCTGGACCTGATCCCCGATAGACGAGCCGGCCGGTGCTGTCGGGAGCAAACCGCGGGCACTCCTTCGGCGGCAGCGGGCCCTCGCCGAGTGCGGGCCAGACGTCGGGCTCCTCGCCGCGCATCAGCGTCACCGGCACCAGAGTCAGCGGCCGGTCGGGGGCAGTGGCCACCAAAGCGAGTGCCGTCGCCCACAACTCGCGCGATGGGCGCGGAGCGTAGACGAGACGGCTGCGGACGCGCTGGTGGGAGAGGTCGATCTGGTAGACCGCTCCGGCGCCGTCGCTGACGACGACCAGGTCACCGGAGGCGTCGGTGCCCACCCGCGCATACCGGACCGGACCGCGGAGCTTCACCGCCCCGGCGCAATGCAGCCGCTCGGGTTCCGCGCCCGACGCTAACGCGGCCAGCGCGACTGCCGCCAGAGGCGCCACCACCAGGGCCCAGCCAAGCGCCACGGTGCGGCCGAGCCGCGCCTCCGGCACCCTCGTGGCTCGCAGTGGTAGCACCTGTGCCATGGTCACCTCCCGGCCGGGACAGTTCGGGCCGCCGCCGAACATGCCCGCGGTTGGCTTACCGACGTCCACGGCGCCGGCGTGTTCAGGGCCGGTCGGTTACACCTCCGTCACCTGGCCGCACCGGTGCCAGCCCGGCCAGCTGGGCAATGCCCATGCGCGCGGAGCGGATCCCGGGCATCCTGCACCGCGTGCAGGCGACCGAGGGCGAGTTGAGTCTGGAGCGGCTACGGGAGTTGGCTGACGATGGTGCGATGAGCTATCTGGTGGCCCGGCGCGGCGTTGGCGACAAGACTGCCGCTTGCGTGTGGCTGTTCGGTCTTGGCCGCCCGGTGTTCCCCGTCGACACCCACGTCCACCGGCTGGCCGAGCGCCTGGGTTGGGTGGCGCCCGGCGGCAGGCCCGCTCGCACCCAGCAAGCCCTGGCGCCTGTGCCGCCTCAGTGGCGGCACAGCCTGCATGTCGACCTCATTCGGCACGGCCGCAGCACGTGCCTCGCGCGCGGTCCGCAATGCACGGTCTGTGGCCTGGACCGTTACTGCCCCGCCGGGCAGGCTCAGCGCGTGAGGATGTAGCGCACGGTGCCCGGACCGATGGCGTCGGTCTGGATGACCAGTTGCGAGCCGCTCAGCGTGTAGGTGCCAGCCCGCTGGACCTGGCTGGTGCTGGGCACCGTCGTGGTACCGTCGCGCAGGACGGTCAGGCCGATGGTCTGACCTTCGGTGTTGGTGACCAGCCAGGCGCCGGCCACATCGTACGTCTTGGTCGTGTTGGACCCGACCGACAGCGCCTTGGCGGAGGTGATGGAGAAGGTGGCGTCGGTGCCGAACTTCCACTTCATGTTGGCGTCGGTGCTCACCGTCACCGAACCGACACTGGTGCCGCTGTAGCTCTGCACACGCCACTCGCCGACCAAGTCGCCCGTCGCGTTGCCGCCCGACGAGCCGCCGGTGTCGATCAGATCGAGCAACGGCACCAGGCTGGCCGCCCCACAGCCGGTGAGCAGTCCCAAGACCAGCACCGCCAAGAGCGGCAGTCGGAAGCGCGCGGCCATGCTCAGCATTCGGTTTTCCTCGATCAGTCAGACCGCCGCGCGCCGGCGAAGGTTGCAGACGCGTCCTCGCGGCGCGCGGCGGCGCCTCACAGCACCGCCCGGTTGTTGGCCTCGTTCGACTCGAGGACCTGGTTGGCCGGGTCCACGACAATCTCGATGCGGCCGGTCGGCAGCGCCAGCGGCACGGTCACTTCACGCACGACGCCTGGTGCCAACTCGCCCAACTGCATCTGCCACAGCGACGCGTTGCCCGCACTGATCCGCACCGGCACGTGCAAGACGCGGTTCTGGCCGACGTTGGCCACCTGGAACACCAGGCCGCCCGCCACGCGGCCGGCGCTCTGCACGGTCAGGTCAGCTTGCCGCTCGACCAGTTGCGCCACCGGGTAGACCCGGATGATCGCGTCGTCAGCCGTGGCCTTGCCGATGTGGCCGCCGGCCTGGCCGTCATCGCTCACGCCGTGCAGGTGCAGCGGGTGGCCGGCGATGGACATGCAGCGTTGCCCCGCCGCCGTGCCCGCCCAGGCCCCCAGGATCTGCCAAGGCCGAGCCTCGGCGGCCGCGAACGGCAACAGGTATTCGGCCTTGTCGACGCGGTAGTCGCCCAGCGGCGAACCGCTCTTGCGCAGATCGTGCGCGATGGTGCCGGAGACGCCCTGGCAGCGGCCGTGGACGCTCACCGCGGCCAGCGGCCAGCCCTTGGCTTCACACAACGCGCGCACCTGGGCGTGGACGTCCTCACCGCGGCGGGCCGCAATGGCCACCGCGGTCGATGGATCGACCACCGCCAGGCCCAGAAACGGCATGGCTTCAGTGACCGCGCGCGGCACCTGTGGCCATTCCGGATCGCAGTAGAGCAGTTCCGGCCGGGCGACGGTGCCCCGCGCCACCACCTCGCCATTGGCGAACGCGTGCGTCGTCGTACCCAGGCCCAGCAGCAGCCAGTCGGCCGGATAGTCGCGTAGGGCTTCGCGGAGGTCCCATGGGTAGACCACGTCCCACATGTCGCCGGCCAGCATGTCGGTGACGCTGTTGAACGCCATCACCGTCGGCACCGGCGCCGCCGCCGGCGCCCGGCCCGGCAGCAGACCACTGACCAACAGAGCAACGAGCAGGTAGCGCTTCATGGGACCTCCGCAAAGACTCGGCCGCGCCTAGAACGTGCCGGTCACGTCCATGGTCTTGCCGCCCTCGGCCTTGTTCACCTGCGACGCACTGATGCGCTCCTGCAGTTGGGCGTAGAACAGCTCTTCGTCCACCGGCAGGTCGATCCACGAATCCGTCCAGGCCGAGAGCATCATCGCGTTCGAGATCTGCAGGCTGCGGATGCCCTCCTGGCCGGGTGCCACCAGCGGCGTGCCGTCGCTGATGGCCTTGACCCAGGCCTTGGTCACCGCCTTGTGCTCCTCGGCACTGCCGCCCGACGGGATGTCGCACTTCCACACTTCCGGCGTCGCGAAGCCGGTCTGCGATTCGCGGATGAACTCCGCCACCGAAGTGGTGGTACGCCAGAAGGTCAGGCGACCGTCCTCGAGCACCAGCTTGCCGCGGTCACCGGTGACCTCGAAGCGATTGGTGCCCGGGGCCTCGCCGGTGGTCGTGATGAACACCCCGGTGGCGCCGTTCTCGTACTCCACGAACGCGGTGACGTCATCGTCGACCTCGATCTCGTGGTAGCGACCGAAGCCGATCGACGCGCGGCAGCGCACCGGCATGCCGCAGATCCACTGCCAGAGGTCGAGGTTGTGCGGGCACTGGTTGATCAGTACACCGCCGCCCTCGCCAGCCCAGGTGGCGCGCCAGCCGCCCGAATCATAGTAGGCCTGCGAGCGGAACCAGTCGGTGATGATCCAGTTGGTCCGGCGGATCTCACCCAGTTCGCCGGACGCCACCAGGTCACGCATCTTGCGGTGCACCGGCCGCGTGCGCTGGTTGAACATCAGCCCGAACACCAAGCCGGAGGCCTCGGCGGCCTCGTTCATCTCCCGCACCTGCTTGGTGTAGACACCAGCCGGCTTCTCGCTGAGCACATGCACGCCGTGCCCGAACGCCTGCACGGCCACCGTCGGGTGGAAGTAGTGCGGCGTGGCGATCACCACCGCGTCCACCACCTGGGCCGCGAACAGCGCCTCGGCGTCAGCGAAGCACTGCACCTTGCCGCCGAGGTTCGCTTGGGCCCATTCCAGGCGCCCCGGTGCTACATCGCACACCGCGGTCAACTCAGCGCCCGGCACCTCGCCGCGGATCAGGTATCCGGCATGGTGGCTGCCCATGCCGCCCAGGCCGACAATGCCTACTCGTACCACGCTCATGGCTCCACGTCCTATCTCACCACCGGCTATTCCGGCAGTGCCTCGACCAACCTTCTCAGCGCCCGCGCCGCGTCGCTCACTTCGCGCCGCACACTGCGCGCGAACAGGTCCGCATCACCCGCCGGCAGTCGCTGCTGGCAGGCGGCCAACCGTTCGGCCAACCGGCGCGCCGCAGCGCGATCCGCCTGGCCCAGGCCCTGCTCGATCGCGCTCAACTCGGCGTCGGCCGTGGCCTGGCCGCGCACCTGCTGCGCCGCCCGCAGATGCCACCGCGCGCGCTCACGCAACCAACGCCGCGTGCCCTCAGCCGCCGACAGCCGCACCACGCGCTCGGTGTCGCCGGCGGGCAGCCGCACCACCGCGCCACCGTCACGGCGCTCCATCGTCAGCGGCTCCAGGCGCACGGGATCCCACGCCTGCAGCGGACCGGCGAGGTCTCGTAGCGCCGCGGCCTCCACCGCCAGCGCCACCGGTGTGTCGCTGGCGGCGCGCACCGTGAACCACACGGCGCCCTGGCCGCCGAACCGCTCGCACCAGGCCCCGGCGGCCGACGGCACCGGCTGCCAGCCGGCGCGAGCCAAGTCCTGGATCGTCGGCAGCCAGTCGTGGGTCACGTCGCCGTAGAGCTGATAGGCTTCGGCCACGAACCGTCCCGTCGACGGGAACAAGGCGAACTGCGCCGCGTTCCGATGATACACCTCCGCCACCGCTCGCCGGTCCAGATGGTGCAGGTTCATGAAGTTGAGCAGCGGCACCGGCTTCGCCGGGCCGGCGGCGGCCCGGTGGAAGAACAGCCAGTCCAGATCCTGGAACTGACTGCTCTCGATGCCCGGCACATCGGAGACCAGGTACAGCGGGAAGCTCGCCAACTCCACATGGATGTTGGTGAACACGCCCTTGCCCTGGCCATGGTACCGTGCTTGCAGCGCCGCCAGGTACTTCATCATGGCAAACCGGCCGTGGCTGGCCACCTTCGGCGGGTTGCCCGCGTAGGTGAACGGGACGCGCGCGGCGGCCCACTGGTCGCGGCGCGTGTTGGCCACCCCGGCGCACCAGGCCGAGACCGAGTCGATGTAGCAGCCGGCCAGTTCCGGCGTCTGCCGGAAGATGCTGTCGTAGTAGTCGAACTCCGTCTGCGCCACCGTCGGCTCGCCGGGCGCGCCGACGAGGTCCGGATCCACGTTGAGCGAGAACCGCAGCAGGTTCATCGGCTGCGCCGGGCCGACGTCCGCGGCCAGGTTGTCGGTGATCCAAAAGGCCCACCGGCCGTCGGGGTTGTGGACCACGTGGCGCTTGATGTACTGCACCTGGCGTGGCGGCGCCAGCACCTCGAACCCCGGGTTGCGCAGCCAGTTCGTCTCTGGGCGAGCCAATGGGCCCACCCGGAGGTCATCGAACCAGGCTTTGCCATGGTGTCCGCGCAGCAGGCAGAACACCCGCAGCCGCGCCACGGGCTTCGCGGCCCGGATCGTGTAGGTGGCCTGCTGCCAGTCGTGGGTGCCGGGCTCGAACTCGGCGCATTGCCCGAACAGGTAGCTGCCATCGGCCAGCACCGCGTCCACATAGATCGAGTAGTTGTGGTCCTTGGTACCGGTCACACCTTCAGCGCGGCTCCAGCCACTGACCACGATCGGTTCGGGCACGGCCGGGTCGAGGGCCACCTCTTGCAGCACACCGGCCCAGGCACCGGTCTCGCCGCTGTCGGCCAGCACCGACTGCTGACGACCGTGGCGCTGCTGCTCGTCGATGGCGAAGGTCTGTTGCGCCTGCCAGTCCTGCGGTGAGCGGCGCTGCTCCAGCTCGGCGAATCGCTGCATCGCCTCGTCGTAGCTCTTCGGCGGCTTGCCGCTCAAGCCAACCGTGGCCGACGACGACTCGCGGTACGGGTAGGTCCCCATGCCCCGCGCCGCGGCGACGTCCCAGCCGCCGGGGCCGCCCTCGTAGAAGGCGAAGTGCTGCGGGTTCGGCACGGCGGTCGGCTCGGCCGCGAAGAACCAGCCGCCGAGACGGTCACCGAAACGCTGGAACGGCTGTGGGTGGAGGCGGTAGTACCGCTCGAGGGCCGACCGGAAGCGCCAGCGCGGGTCGATGCGGTAGAGCTCACAGGCAAACGGCGCGCGCATCTTCAGGTCGTCACGGGCCTCGCGCGTGAACCCGAACGGGTAGCGCAGTTCCACCCCGCCCTCGCGCTCGCCGAACTCGAACAGCGCCAGCTTGTCGGTCGGCACCGCCAGCGCGAGAACGTCCTGGTCGCCAACCGTCAGCGCCACCACCGGCAGGCGCGACAGCAGCTTGGCTGGCAGCGCCAGCGGGTCGGTGGCCAGCGTGGCCAGCCGCAGGCGCGCGCCGCTGACCTTGATGACCAGCATGGCCGTCTGGTCGCTCTCGCCTGCGGCGCGCACCTCGCCATCGAGGCGCACTGAGTCGCGCGAGCCGCTCCAACTGCCTTGCACAGCGAAGCCTTGGCTCAGCGGCCGGCCGGTACCCGGCTGCCGTAGTTCCACCTGCACCGTGACCGGCAGCCGTTGAGTGTCGAGCATGACCCGCGACAGGGCGACGCCATCCGGTGTCACCGTCAGACCGTCGGCGGTCTCCATCGTGGGCGGCGGGGCCAGGACCAGCAGGCAGAGCAGCATGGGCGCCAACGCGGTACTCCTGAGTTGGCGCGTGCTTTCGCCGACGGATGGCCCTGCCCTCTACCGGCCGAGCCGTCAGGTGGGTGCGCGTCGAATCGTGTGGCTGGATCTGAGAGTCAAGGCGGTCCGGGGAGT
>CAZHGD010000136.1:0-20115 GCA_964531735.1 uncultured Fimbriimonadaceae bacterium
GGCTGGCACGGCGGCCGCCGCGCTGGCGGCTCGACTGCGGTTGACCGCACACCTGGCCGACTGGTGCCGGCAGCGCGACCCGAGTGGCGCGCTGCTGGTCGCACCGGAGAGCGCGGCCGTCCTGCTGGCCATTGCCGATCTGGCGCCGCAGCCGGACAGTGAGGTGGCCGGGCTGAACGCAGCGATTGGTTGGCTGCGCGAGCAACGGCGGCGGCCCGACCGGGCCGACGTGGTCGAGTCGGCGGCGCTGCCCTGGCCGACGGCCGACGATGACCGGGCCCGGTGGGTGGCCGAGCAAATGGCGACAGTGGCCGTCTGGCAGCGGCTGCGCCAGGGCGACACTACGGCGGCCGCCGCCGTGGCGCGCGACTGGCGCCTGACCTCGTGGCCGGCGGCGCTGGCGCTGGCGGTTGCTGGTGCGAGCACCAACGGCTTTGCCGCTGAGTGCACGAAGCGGCACTGGGCCGCCGCGCAGTTGCGCAATAGCTGGCGAGGCTGTGGGCAGTCTGGTCCGCGGCGCGCCGGCGGTCACGAGGTCAGGCGGTGGCTGGCGGCCGAAGCCTGGTGGCAGGCCGAGGCGGGCGGTTGGGACCTGGTCCGACGGGTGGTCGGCGGCGCGACAGACTGGCGCGAGGCGCTGGCGCCGCCGGGGATCCTGACCACGGCCAGCACCGCGGACATGGGCCTGCCGACCGGTGGTGTGCGACTATCAGGAAGTGCCGATGAGATGCCATAACTGTCAGGTGACGGTCGCGGACGACCTCTCGCCGGAGATACGCGAGCGCGCGGCGTTCTGCGCGAACTGCGGCTATCCGTTGGCCAGGGCCAGCAGCGACGTCGGCCCGGCGACCACGCTACCGCTGCCCGATGGGGGCACGGCCACCATCGAGGTGACCATCCACAGTCGGGGTGACGGACTGCTCTACTACGCCATCAACCTGGCCGGCGACCTGCCCTTCCGGGCGCAGGACGGCGGCGCGCGCGGCAATCTGGGTCCGCGGCAGCAGCGGCACGTGGTGCTGGAGGTGCGCGCCGAGGACGTGCCCGCGGCCATCCACGAAGTCGGCGTCGAAGTCCACAGCTTGACGCGCCAGCCGGCACAGGCGGGCGCGCGGCGCTCGGAGCCGGTCGAGGAGCTGTGGGAGCTGCAGGCGACGCATCGGCTGCGCGTCGAGCGGCTGACCGCGTGCCCGCTGTTGTTCACCGCCGAGCACCTGCTGTTCGGCAAGGAGGTGGACACCGTCAGCTTGCGCGTCATCAACTACGGCACTCTCGAGGCTAGTGGCACGCTCGACTGCTCCGATGGGTACGAGGTGGCGGTCAACGGTGGCGGCTTCGGGCTGCGGGCGGACCTGGTGGTGCCGCCGGTGGCCGATGGCCTGCCGGGGGTGGCACGCATCCACGTGCGCGCCATCGGCGACGCGGCCGACCAGGGCTGGTTGACCTACCGCTCGGGCGCCGGGCTGCCCGACCAGCGGCACGATGTCGAGCTGGAGCGACTGCGGCCCAAGCCGGCCGAGGCACCGCCCTACCGCTACACCGTCGGCATCGACTTCGGCACCTCGAAGACCGCGGTGGCCTGGCTCGACAACTACGCCCTCGGTGGCCGCGTGCGGCTGGTGGAGTGGCCGACGGAGGTGGCCGACCAGGCCGACCGACGCTATCTGCCGTCGGCCGTGCTGTTCCTCGATGGCGAAGGTACGGCGCTGTTCGGGCGCCGGGCCCTGACGATGAGCCACCGCAACGGCGTCGAAGTCCGGCTCAGAGAAGGTGGTCGGCAGCATGTCGACCGTGTCGGCTGGCTGTTCGTAGGCATGAAGATGCACCTGCTGAGCCAGGGCGCCACGGCGGAGGGACCAACGTCGCGCGAAGCCGCCGTCCGCTTCCTGCGCTACGTGCTGAGCCATCTGAAGAACGAACCGCTGGCGAACGGCCTCAAGCTCGATCTGAGCCAGACTCTGTTCGTGCTGACGCTGCCGGTGCTCGACGCCGGCCCGGAGCATGAGCGCCAGGCTGAGGAGACCCGCGCCGTGTTCCGCGACGCCGCGTCGGAGGTCGGGCTCGCCCTGGCGCCGACGCAGGTGCAGTGCCATGCCGAGCCGTTCTGTGCCGCGGTCGACCAGGCCCACGAGCTGCGTCGGCAGGCCATCGCGGTGGGTGCGGCACCTGACGCCGCCGAAGGTGAGTGGCTGCTGGTGTTCGACTGCGGTGCCGGCACCACCGACCTGAGTGTGGCCCGCGTGAAGTACGATGGCAAGAGCATCCGCTTCTTGCAGACCATTGCGCTGGGCTACCGCTGGGGCGGCGACGAGATCGACGACAGTCTCCGGCGGATGCTGATCAACGAGTGGGTCGCGCCGTTCGGGGCGGCGGCGCAGTCCACGCCGCGCTATCTGGAGGTGGCCGAGGGCGAACCGTCTCCCGAGCCGCCGGCCGAGGAGGCCAGTGGCTGGCAGGCGTACTTCCAGGAAGCGAAGTCGTTACGCTTCAAGGGCGGCCAGGTGGTGACCAACGCCGAGCTGCTCGGGTGCGTGTCGCACTTCAAAGAGAAGCACTTCACTGAGGCCGCCGTCGAAGAGCCGGGCGCTGGGCCGGTGACGCTGGCGGTGCCGGTGGCGAGCGAGTTGGGTGAAGGCGGCATCGGCGAGCTGGCTCGAGCCACCGAGGAGATCGACCTGCCGCAGTTCGCGGACCGCTTCGGACAGCAGTTCCGGATGGTACGCGACGACCAGACCGGCCCGCTGCAGAATGTCTGGCAGACACTGGTCGTGGACCAGTTGGCTGGTGACCGCATCCAGCACGTGTTCCTGGTTGGTGGTGGCTCGCTGGTCAGCGGCTGTCGCGACTATGTGCTGAGCCAGCGGCCGGAATACGGTGAGCTGGCCGAGGTGGATCGCGCCTGGCGGCGGTTCCATGTGGCGCGCGGCGCGGCGCAGATGCTCAAGGTGCAGGTCGGCTCGCGGCTGCCGGAGGCGGCCACCGTCGAGGTGGGTACCTGGCGGGCCGACCAGGGGTACCAAGCCGATGAGGGCGCGCAGAGTCGGCAGATGCTGCCGGCGGGGACACCGGACGCCGAGCGCCAGCTCTCGGCGCCGGCCAGCATTCTGATGGTGGACGACCCCAGCACCTTGGTGGTGGCTCGGCTGCTGCTCGGGCGACGCGTGCTGGCGCAGCTACCGGTGTCGACCGAAGACGTCGCGCGAGCCCTCGAGCGGATCGGCGGCTGGTCGCGCGGCGATGCGTGGGATGGTTCGTGGGTGCCCGTTGACGCCCATGTGCAGTACCGGCCCGGGCAGCAACTGGGACTGCTGGTGCACCTGGGCATTGACGAGGACGACGACGCTGCCGACCCCTCGGACCCGCCGGCTCCACAGGCGACCCCGCTGCTAGTGCCGGTCGAGCCGGTGAAGCTGCCGACGTAAGGGGAGTGACATGCGCAACCTTGGGTGGTGTCTCGTGATCGTGACGGTGGCGGGCTCACTCTGGGCTCAAGGCCCTCATGCGCCCGGGGCGCAGCCGCAGCCCACGCCGGGCGGGCCGGTGGCGCAGCCGCAGCCCACGCCGGGCGGGCCGGCCGCATCGACGGATGGCCAGGCCGGACCAAAGGAGCCCGCGAAGGCGGCGGAACCGGCGAGCGCGGCCGCCGGACGGGCCGCGCAGATTGCCGAGCAGGTGAGCAAGGCCGTCGAGCCGCGGTTGCAGTCGGTCGAGCACGCCTTGGCCCAGATCGCCAACCTGCTGCGTCTGCTCATCGTGCTGGCCGTGGGCCTTGGCTTGTTGCTCGCCTGCCAGTTGTTCCGCGCCCCAGCGGGCACGGTCCACTCGGTGCCGGCCGCCGTCGCCGACGAACCGGCTGAGCGTCCGGCGCCGGCCACCGAGCAGACCCGAGGACGCTTGGGGTTGCTCGGGTCGCGGGGCGATCCCGACGCTGTTGAGAGGCTGACCACGGCCGTCCGCGAACTTCGCAGCGGACAGGAGAGCGCGCGCGGTGACGTGGCGGGCCTGGAGCGTCAGGTCGAGGGGCTGCGCCACCTGATCGCCAGCGGCCGCGAGCGCGCGACCGACCTCGACGCGTTGCCCGCCGAGGCCGCCGGCGCTGGGTCGGCGCCGGTCCGGTCCGGCGACCCGCTCGGATCCTCAACGGCGGACCGCGACGTCCGAGCGAGTGAGCCGACGCCGACCGAACGGCGCCAGCCCGCGGCGAGCTCAGACCCACGAGCGGCGCAGCAGACCGAGGCGTGGCAGATCACCCGCGACGCCACGAGCGCCGCGCCGCCACGGCCACAGCCGACGCCGCCGGCGCCCGAGGTGCAGGTGCCGGAGGGTGCCTTGAACGAGGAGACTCTGGACCGCGTGCTCAACCAGATCGCGGGCCTGGCCAGGGGCTCCGAGCCGTCGCCGGCCGTGGTTGCCATCGCCCTCCTGCAGAGCGTGCCCGCGCGGGTGCAGAGCATCCTGGACGAGGGCCAGGAGGCCGAGCTGACGCCCGGCCTGATGAGTGACCTGGACCGCGCGCTGTACGAGCCACTGCCCGCAGAGCGGCTGCCTGGCCTCGCCAATGCACCGGAGAGCACGCGGGCCAGGGTGGTCCACCACCTCGAACGGAAGCGAGGCAACTGCATCGCCGACCTGAGTCAGCGCCAACTGAAGCGGATCGTGGCCACGCCAGGCGACGCGCTGGTTCCTGACCGCATCGAGGAGCGCCGCGGGCGCGAGCGCAAGGCGACCGGCCGTCGCGAGCTGGACGGTAAGGTCGCCGCTGTGGCCCCTGGCGACGGCGGCTGGGTCCTCGCGGGCCGGGTCATCAAGACCGTCGCCGCGCAAGTCTACGAGTACCGGCCGGCGGAGTAGCCGGCGCAGCGCGGCCGGGCTTACGCGGCGATGCCGGCCGTGTGCAGCGCGGTCGAGAGCAGGCCGGTCACCTGGCGCAGCAGCGACGTGTCCGGCCCTTCCACCAGGATGCGCACCACGGCCTCGGTGCCGCTGTAGCGCAGGACCATGCGGCCGTTGTCACGGAGCAGCGTCTGGGCCTGGTTGACTGCGTCGCAGACCGGCGGCAGCGACTCCAGCGGCGGCTTGCGATGCACGCGCAGGTTGGCCGTGAGTTGCGGCACGAGCGGTATGTCGGCGGCCAGATCGTGCAGGTCGCGGCCGCTGAGCGCCTTCAGCGAGAGCACGTGCAGCGCGGTCAGCAGCGCGTCATCGGTGTGCGACAGCCGGCGCAGGATGGTGTGGCCCGACGGCTCGCCGCCGAGATCGGCGTTGTGGCGACGCATCATGGTCCAGACGTTGCGGTCGCCCACCTCCGACCGGTGGAAGTTCAGCCCCCGGTCGCGCAGCCAATGCTCCAGGCCGATGTTCGACAGGATCGTGCCGACCACATGCCCGCCGTTCAGTTCGCCGCGGGCACCCAGGACGGCGGCGGTGAGGCCGAGAATGCGGTCGCCGCAGAGCAGCTCGCCGCGCTCGTCGATCAGCACCAGCCGGTCGCCGTCGCCGTCGTGGGCGAGACCCAGATTGGCGCTATGCTCGCGGGCCAGCGCCTGCACGGTCTCCGGGTGCAGCGAGCCACAGGCGTCGTTGATACGGGCGCCGTCGGGTTCGCAGCAGGTGGTGATCACTTCGGCGCCGAGCCGCGTCAGCGCGGCCGGCGTGGTGCCGGCGGTGGCTCCACGGGCGCAGTCGACCGCGATCTTCAGGCCGTGCAGGTCGACCCCCGCCGGCACGGTGCCGAGGGCGAAATCGACGTAGCGCTCGGCGGCGTCGGCCATGACCTGCAGCCGGCCGGGCGCGGCCGACGCCGGCCACGACCGAGCCATCGCCCGCTCGACGCGGGCTTCGAGGGCCTCGGTGACCTTCTCGCCGCGTGGCCCGAACAGCTTGAAGCCGTTCTCACCGGCGGGGTTGTGTGATGCCGACACCGCGATGCCGGCGGCGGCACCGTGGGCCGCCACGTACCAGGCCACCGCCGGCGTGGGCACCAGACCCAGGTCGACCACGTCGCAGCCGCCCTGGCGCAAGCCGTCGACGATGGCCGCCGACAGCCCGACGCCGCTGGGTCGCGAGTCGCGGCCGATGGCCACGGCGCCGCCCGGCGCCATCTCGGCCGCCACGGCGCGGCCCAACTGCCAGGCGCCGGTCTCGTCCACCGGGTACTGCCCGGCCGTGCCGCGGATACCGTCGGTTCCAAACAAGCGGCGTGACATCGCGAGCGCCACCTTTCCTCAGCCGCGTTGCAGCGGCGTGCGCACCACGGTGCCCGGTGCGAACCAGCCGACCGCGCTGGCCTGGGGCCAGAAGAAGCACTTCGGCCCGGCTACCGTGCCCGGATTCAGCACGACGTGACAGCCCGTCTGGCAGTCATCGCCGAGTATCGCGCCCAGCTTGCGCAGGCCGGTCGGCCAGCGTTGCCCGTCCACGTGCAGGACCACCGCGCCGTGGTCCAGACGGAGGTTGCTCAGGACGGTGCCCGCGCCCAGGTTGACCCGCCGGCCGAGCACGCTGTCGCCCAAGTAGTTGAAGTGCGGTGCCTTCGCTCCGGGCCAGAGCACGGTGTGCTTCAGCTCGGTGCAGTGTCCCACCACGCAGCCGGGGCCGATCAGCACATTGCCGCGGAGGTAGGCGCCTTGGCGCAGGACGGCGCCGTCTTCAATCAGCGCCGGACCATGAATGGTCACGCCCGGCTCGATCTCGACCTCACCGGCGAGGACCACATCGCCGTCGGCGAACACCCCGGCCGGAAGTGCTGGCACCCCCGCCCCGGCAACCCGCTCGGCGAGGTAGTCGCTCAGACCGGCCAGGGCCGACCAGACCGGCTGCCCCGCCGCGAACAGGCCCGCACCGGCCCAATCCGCCGCCACATCGAAGAACGCCTCACTGTGCAACGCGGGCGGTACCGTCGTCGACATCATCGAGTCGCCTCTCCATCGGGTGGCATAGACGGCGCAGGTCCGGTCACGTTCCCACGCTCCGATGGACACCGGCACCCGAGAATTGTTGCACCCACTGGTCACTTCGCCTTCGCTCCGCTCATACTATCGGCAAGCGCAGACAAATGTCAAGGGTACGAGCAAATGTCAAAGGTGAACGGGTAGGTGGGTGGCGGTCGCGAAACCGGCGGGACCATCGGGGACTCAGAGAATCGCGTGGGGGATGAGGAGTAGTCAGGCCATGCGAAGCTGTACCGAAGCGGCCCTCGAGCCGTTGCTCCGCGCGTCGTTGCCGACGGTGGAGCTGGGTCTGGCGCCGTTGCCGGGCGTGGCGCGGTTTGCCGAGGGCGAGACCGACACGCTCTGGGCGGCCGTCCGACTGATGCTGGCCTGGCGCGGTCTGGAAGCCGACTACTCCTGGCTGATGGGCGTCAGCGGCACGTCCTTCGCGCTGGCCTGGCGAGCGGACTGCCTGTGCTGTCCGAGCGTGCTGGCGGTCCACCGCGCCGACCCGTTCGAGCGGGTGGGCGCGGCGGTGGGCTGGCAGTTCCGGCGCTACGGCTCGCTGCCGTTCCTGAAGGCGCTGGAGGTGTTGCGCAAGCAACTGGCGCTGGACCGGCCGGTGCTGACTTCGGGACTGCTGGGCCAGACCGAGTGGAGCGCCGTGGTGGGCGTGGCCGCGCTGGTCTGGCAGCAGACGCCGTGGCACGACGAGGCGCCGGTGCCCAGCGTCAAGGTCACCGCCCGGACCCCTGAGGACAGCGACGACTCGTACACGACGGTCGAGGTGGCGCCGTGGTCGGGCTATCTGCCCGGCCGGCCGGTAGCGCGCCTGTGGCACAGCACGCCGTTGGTCTGGGTCGAAGGTCCGCGCGAGCGACTGCTCAGCACCGAGGTGCTCCAGCAATCGCTCACCACCGCGCGGGGCTACACCGAGACCGCCAGTCTGGGTGGCTACATCGTCGGGTCGGACGCCTGGTCGGCCTGGTCGGCGCAGTTGCGCGCCGATGACGAGGTGGCGGCGTTGCCGCTGCTCGAGATCAGCCGGCAAGCCTGGAGCCAGGCGTTCATCCTGAGTCGGCTGGCCGCGGCTCGGCGCACGGCCGTGAGCTTCCTGCTCGATGCGGGCGAGGCGCAGTTCTCACGTGCCATCGGGCGCCTGCTGGCGCTGGCGGCGCGCGAATACGAAGAGGTGGCTGACGCGCTGAGCGAGGCTCGGCAGCACTTCCCCGATGACGAGCTAGAGCGCCGCGAGGCGTACCGGCAGGCAGACACCCGCGCCGCGGTGGCGGCCATCCTGGCCCGCTGCCAGCGGCGCGAGAAGACCGCCGGCAGCTACCTGGCGCGGGCGCTCGACCGACTCGGCTGAGGCCGCCTCACCACCAGCGTGGCGCGGCCGTCGACAAGTCGGCGACCGGCACCGGTTCGCCCGTGGCCGCGCCGCACCGCAGGCCGAGCGTCGCGGCCATCTCGACGACCGTCGCCGGCACCTCGCCGACGCAGGTCAGCGTGTTGCCGCCACAGCGGATCAGGTTCTCACCAACCGACCACAGGGCGTCGCTGTCGAGGGCCGCGAGTTCGGCGGCGTCGAGCCGCCACGCTCGCGACTCCTCGGGCCATGGCGGCTGCTCGTAGTGCAACTCGCCCAGGTCGAACTCCGGCGTGCCGCCGGCCGGTGCCGGGCCGCCGCCGAAGGGCGGGTACCCGAGTTGCCGGCCGAGCCAGGCCAGTCCCAGCACCGTGCCGAACGCCTCGGCGCCGGTGACCACCAATTCGGGTCCGCTGGTCTGGGCCACGAAGGTCTCCGGCGAGTTCGGTGCCACCGCCGAGGTATAGGCCGGATCCGGCGCAATCAGTAGCGCCGGTTGCCCGAACGGTGCGGGCTGGTGCCGCAGTGGCGGCCGGGCGCCCAGCGCCCAGGCGACCTCGCGCGCGAGCCGGTGGGCCGCGGCCAGCACACTCTCGGGAAAGACCAGCGGCAGGTAGATGGTGGTCTCGGCGGTCCAGATCACGGGCGACTCCGGGGCAGGATGACCAGATGGCTGGGCATCGGGTAGAGACCCGGCACGTCCACCTGACCGGGCACACAGAACTGGGTCGACGGTCCGCCGTCCAGGTTCATGGCCACCTGGCAGCCCGGTCCGCCCGCGGCCACCGGGCGCGCCAGTGCGGCGGCCAGTTCGGCCAAGGTCAGCCCGCCTTGCCGCGTGGCGGCGAGTACCAGGTGGTGGCGGCTGTCGAGCCCCGCCGCCGACCGCGCGCGCCGCGGCGAGTCCTTGAGCTGGGTGGGATGCCCGTCGACCACCAGTCGCGGGCCGCACTGCACGGCCTGGCGCACTCCGCGCCAGGTGGCGGCGCCGTCGGCGGCGCGGATGCGCACGCGGTTGCCCTGGACCGTCAGCACCGGCCAGTCGTTGCGGCGGGGCGGGTTGAGCTGCCGGCCGCCCGCCACCAGCCAGCCCATGGGCCGGTCTCTGGGGTCGAAGTAGCCACCGTTCAGCACCGCCGCCGCCGCGTGCTGCTGAGCCACGGCCGCGGCGGTCTGCCAGTCCTGGCGGCGGCGTGCGGCCACCACCTCGACCTGCCAGCGCGTCGGGTCGACGACCACCCAGACCAGTTGCCGAACCTGCCCGAGGTCATCGGCGGGCAGATCGAGCTGCTGAACCGGCAGCGGCGGCTCAGCGTCGGTGCGGGCCGCCGGCGCGGCCGGTGCGACCGCCCGGGCCACCATGCGGTCGGGCGGTTCGCAGCCGGCCAGCAGTCCGGCCAGCAGCAATGCCGCCGTCAGCCGAGCGCGATCGACTTGACCGCGGCCAGCACGGCATCGGCGTGGCCTTTGACCGAGACCTGCGGGAACTTGGCCCGAATCGTGCCGGTCCCGTCGATGATGTAGGTCGTTCGCTCGACACCGAGCGAGGTGCGGCCACACCTCGTCTTCTCCTTGATCACGTCGTACGCTTGGCACACCGCCTCGTCGTCATCCGACAGCAGCGCGAACGGCAGATCGTACTTGCTGGCGAACCGGCCGTGCGACGCCACGCTGTCTCGGCTGACGCCCACCACGGCGCCGCCCAGGGCCGACACCTCGGGCAGCCGATCACGGAAGTCACAGGCCTCCGTGGTGCATCCGGGGGTGTCGTCTTTCGGGTAGAAGTATAGCACCAGCGTCCGCCCCGCGAAGTCGCTCAGCCGGACCGTCTGACCGTTCCCATCCAGCGCCTCGAACTCCGGTGCCCGTTCGCCAACCTCCGGCATGGCCATCTCCTCTGCACCTCGTTATAACGCAAGCCGGCGGGCCTCGCGAGGTGGTGGCGGCGCTGCGCAGCGCCGCCGTGGCCGCTCAAGGCTGTAGACGGCGCACGGCCCGGTTCCAGGCCGGGGGCGTGATCGGTGGGGCCGGTCGCGCCCCTTGAGTCGTGGGCGGCGCGCTGACCGGTCGGAGCAGATACGCCGTCGCGATCAGCGTGCAGCACAGCATGGCCACGGTTGCCATGACCACCCGCGGCCAGGGGCTCGGAGCGGACCATGGAGCTGACGCGGCGTGGCGCCTGACCGGCGCGGCCGGCGTCTCCCGCAAATGGTTGACCGACTCGATCAAGGCCGCCAATTGCTCGGGCTGCACGGGCACCGGTGCGTCCAGCCAATGGCGCGAGCTGATGAAGTACTCCATGACTTCGGATGGCGCCACGTCCTCAATGCGCACAGGCACAATCGGCCGACCCAGACTGCCGGCGCGCTCCAGTTCGCGATGTACCTGGTGCGAGACGTTGGAGTGTGATGAGAGCACTAGCACCACCAGGCGGCATCCGCGCAAGGCGCGGACAATGGCCGCTGGCCAGGCGTCGCCGGGGACGATGTCTCGCGGCGCGATCCAGCAGGAGATGCCCGCCTGCTCGAGCGCGCTCGTCAGCGCGCTGGCGGTAGTGCGGTCAGGCGAGGCGTGACTGATGAAGACCTCGGGCGACATGCTCCCTGCCATGGTCCGCGGCGTCGCTGCCTGCCGAGGAGGCCCGCGAGACTGTGCGCCTGTTGGCTGTGTGGAGCCAACTCCCTGCTGCTACCGAGGCGGGTTGGGCGCCAAGTGACCTGCCGTGGCGTCGCCGGCGTCCAACCAGACGCCGGCCGTCCTCGCGTACCCCGGGGCCGCGGCATCGAGCCGGCGGCCGGCGGCCGGCGGTGCTATAATGCACTTGGCCGAGCGGGCGCTGAGGCGTCTCGGAGAGGGCTGTGGAGCTGTTTGGAGTTGGCGGGCCGGAAATGGTGGTGCTCGCCATTCTGGCCGTGGTGCTGTTCGGTGAGCGGCTGCCCGAGGTGGCGCGCATCGCGGCGCGGTACGTCCGGATGCTGCGCGAGATGTCGCGCGAGTTCACCGAATCCATGCGGCTGGACGACTGATTACGGTGGTGGCGCAGGACAACCGGGCGCGATGGGGAACTGCCGGCCGAACGGTCCAGGCGACCGGCTGGGCAGGCGACGCGCCAGAGCACAGGTAGCCGGCGGCTCAGCGAGGAGAAGACGGTTGGAGACGATTCGTCATGCCATCGTGGGCTGTGGGACCATCGGCCCGTTGCACGCCCAGAGCATTGCCGGCATCGCCGGCTCGAAGCTGGTCGTGGCCTGCGACCTGGTCGAGGAGCGCGCCCGCAAGCTGGCCGCCGGTGCCGACGGTTGCGAGGTGTTGACCAGCTTCCAGGCGGTGCTCGACCGCCAGGACATCGACCTGGTACACGTCTGCACGCCGTCCGGCCTGCACGCCGACCAGGCCATCGCCGTGCTGCGGAGCGGCAAGCACGTGGTCACCGAGAAGCCGATGGATGTCACGCCGGCGGCGTGCGACAAGCTGATCGCCGTGGCCGAGCAGTCCGACCGCAAGGCCACCTGCATCTTCCAGAACCGTTTCCTCAACCAGACCCGGCTGGTGAAGCAGGCCGTCGAGGATGGTCTGCTCGGCAAGTTGGTGATGGGCGACGCCTACATCAAGTGGTACCGCAGCCAGGAGTACTACGACTCGGGTGACTGGCGCGCCACCTGGGACCTCGACGGCGGCGGCTGCCTGATGAACCAGGGCGTGCACTATGTCGACCTGCTGCAGTGGCTGATGGGTCCGGTGGCGTCGGTCTACGCCGTGTGCGACACGCTGGCCCACGATATCAAGGTCGAGGACGTCGCGGCGGCGGTGCTGCGGTTCCGCAACGGCGCGGTCGGCGTCATCGAGGGCACCACGGCCGCGGCGCCGGGCCTCGACTGGCGGATCGAGTTACACGGCGACCAGGGCTCGGTGACGCTGAAGAACGGCGAGATCGACCACTGGCGCTTCCTCGACCCGGCGCTGGACAACCACCCGCCGACGACCGACACGGAGAAGCTGATTGCGGCGGGCGCCGACCCGCGGGCCTTGCCTTCTCAGTGCCATCAGACGCAAATTCAGTTGATGTGCGACGCAATCCGCCACGACACGCCGGTGCCGGTGGCCGTGCATGAAGCGCGGAACGCGGTGGAGATCATCTGCGCCATCTACGAGTCGAGCCGGCGAGGCGAGCAGATCAGCCTGCCGGGCGGCTCGTGACCGGCGGCTGAGGTTCGGAGCGCTACATGGCAGCGGACGCGGACGGGCGACGGCTGGAAGCGCTACACCAGGTGGCCTTGGCGGTCAACTCATCACTGGACGCCGAGCACGTGCAGCGGCTCATCCTGGAGCGGGCGTGCGAGCTACTGGTGGCGCGTAAAGGCTCCATCATGGTGCTCGACCGCGAGACCGGGCAACTCACCATTGCGGCAGCCTACGGACTGAGCGAAGAGGTCATCGCCACCACGCGCATTGCGCTGGGCGAGGGCATCGCCGGCACCGTGGCCGCCACCGGTGAGCCGCGCCGATTGGCGGCCGGCACACGGCAGCGCGATGGCGAGACCGTGGCGGCCCCGGCGGCGCTGTGCGTGCCGCTGGTGGCCGATACCGAGGTGGTCGGCGTGCTGAACGTCTCGGACCGCGCCGATGGTGGCGAGTTCGACGACAGCGACCTGCAGCTGGCGCTGCTGCTGGCGGCCCAGAGCGCCGTGGCGTTGCGCAACGCTCAGGCGTATGAGGAGCAGGAGCGGCAGGCGGCCGAGCTGCGCGCGCTGCAGGACGTGTCCATCGCGGTCAACGAGAGCCTCGACATCCACTCCACCTTGGCACACGTGCTGGCCCACGCGACGCGGCTGCTGGGTGCCCGCAAGGGCTCCATCATGCTGCTCGATCTGGACACCGAGGAGCTGACCATCGCGGTGGCGCACGGCCTCAGCGACGAGGTGGTGGCCAGCACCCGGGTCAAGCTGGGCGAAGGCATCGCGGGCGAAGTGGCGCAGACCGGCCGGCCGCGCAACCTGCCGGGCGGGGTGCGCGACGCCGACAGCCTCAGCGAGGGCAAGCGCCTGGCGGCGGCGCTGTCGGTGCCGCTGACCGTCGAGGGCCACGTGATCGGCGTGCTCAACGTCTCCGACAAGAGCAACCGCCGCGACTTCACCGACCACGAGATGGAGTTCCTCGGCGCGCTGGGCAACCAGGCGGCGTTGGCCATCAACAACGCTCGGCTGTACGAGAACGTCACCACGCGCGCCGAAGCGCTGGCGGCGCTGAACCAGATCGGTCAGATGCTGACCGGCTCACTCGACCGCGACGACGTGCTGGCCCGCGTGCTCGACAGCGCGCTGCGTCTGCTGAGCTGCGAGCGCGGCTCGCTGATGCTGATCCAGGCCGCGTCGGTGGACGATGACGACTACGACCCGTCGCGTCCGTTGCTGGACGGTGGCGGCGAGCCGCATCGGCACCTGGAGATCGTGGTGGCCAAGGGCCTGCCTGAGGATGTGGTGCGCAACACGCGCATCCACCTGGGCGATGGCGTGTCGGGCCAGGTGGCGGCGACGGGCCAGTTGGTGGTCATGGGTCAGGGCGAGCAGGTGCGCGGCTCGGCCTCGTCCGACCGCAGCGCCGGGCTCTGCCTGCCGCTGGTGGCCAAGCAGCAAATCATCGGCGTGCTCAATCTGAGCGAGCACCAAGGCGGCAACTTCTCCGACGAGGACGTCCAGTTGGCGGCCACGCTGGCCGCGCAGGCCGCCGCGGCCATCGAGAACGCGCAGCTCTACGCCGACCTGCGCCACCAGTTCGTCCACTCCATCCGCGTCATCGCCAACGCCATCGACGCGCGCGACCCGTACACGCGCGGCCACAGCGACCGGGTGGCCCGGCTGTCGCGCCTGGTCGCCGTGGAGCTGGCGCTGCCCGAGGACGAGATCGAGACGGTCTACTACGCGGGCCTGCTGCACGACGTCGGCAAGATCGGCATTCGCGACAACATCCTGCTCAAAGAGGGTCGCCTGACCGACGACGAGTTCTCGACGATGCAGTCGCACCCGGTCAAGTCGGCCGAGATCATCTACCCGGTCAAGCAGCTCCGGCACATCCTGCCGGGGCTGCGGCACCACCACGAGCGCTACAGCGCCAAGGGCTATCCCGACGGGCTGCACGAGGAACAAATCCCGCTGATGGCGCGTATCATCGGTGTTGCTGACACCTACGACGCGATGACCTCGGACCGGCCCTACCGCAAAGGTCTGCCGCGGCGCGTGGCGCTGGAGGAACTGGCCCGCAACCGCGGCCTGCAGTTCGATCCATCCTGCGTCAACGCGTTCCTCGCCGTGGTGGCCAAGGACCAGATCGCCGAGATCGACGGACAGGGACCCAACGGCGCCGACGATGTCGCCGCCGCGCTGGCGACCGTCGAGGGCGGCTCGTAGCGGGCCTGCGCGGTGCCCGGTGATGGCTGGCTGGCTCCGGAGACGACCATGCGACTGCGACCGGCCCGCTGGCGGCGGGTGTGCCTCTTGCCGTTGTTGCTGCTCCTGGGCGGTTGCGCCAACGAGGTCACCGACACGCTGATCGAGCAGCCGCTGGGCAAGCTCAGCGAGTGGGCCGTCAACATGTCGTTCCGCATGGACCGCGACCCGCTGCTGCATGGCTTCACTGACCGCATCGGGCAGGAGCATCGGCGCTTCGTCAAGCGCAAGAACGTGCCCTACCGCTTCAGTGTGGTCGAGTTGGAGGAGCCGAACGCCTTCGCGATCCCCTGGGGCGGCATCTACGTCACCAAGGGCCTGCTCCGCTTCAGTGACAGTGAGGACGAGGTGGCCTTCGTGGTCGGCCACGAGATCGGCCATGTGGAGCGGCGCCACAGCTCGCTGGCGTTCCAGCGCAACCTGATCGTGAACATCGCGCTGGCGCTGCTGACCACGCGCAAGAACCAGGACTGGATGGAGTTCGCGTACATCGGCAACGCGCTGCTCGACCTGCACTGGTCGCGTGAGAACGAGTACGCCGCCGACCGGCACGGTGCGCTCTACACCTTCGACGGCGGCCGTGACCCGTACTCCGGGCTGGACTTCTTCCGCAAGCTCGACCAGCGCTTTGGCGCCACGCCGCGGTTCTTCTCCTACCTGCAGACGCACCCGATCAACCGCGACCGCATCACCGCCGTGCGGCAGACGCCGCAGTTGGCCCAAGACGGGCCGACCTTGGCGGCCATCGCCGATGGCTACCGCTTGCGCGGCATGCACCGCAGCGCCGAAGGCTACTTCTTCAAGGCGGTCACCGCCGATCCCAACTACGGGCCGGCCTACGTCGGGCTCGCCCGCGTGGCCACCTGGCGCGGTGACATCAAGACGGCCCGGCAGCGCTACCAGGAAGCGCTGTCACACGGGGCCGAGGCAGAAGTGGTCAATGCCGAACTGGCCGCGCTGGCGAACGCGCCGGCGGAGCCGCCGGCCCCAGTCGTGACGCCGGCCAGCACGCAGGACGCGGTCATCCTCACCGAGGCGCTGAGCAAGCAGGGCGAGGGCATGGCCAAGGTGGCCCAAATCGGCCGCACCGTCTGGCAGGAGCCGCTGGCGGCGTCGGCCGGACTGGTGACGGGTCACAACGCCGCCGGCACGCACCTGGATCAGCTCTACCGGCTGTCCGACGCGCTGCCCAAGGCGTTCCAGCAGGCGGTGCTGGGTGGCCAGCGTCTCCGCGGCGTGGCCATGCGTGATGCCAGCGCCGTCAGCGCCGCCGGCGACGAAGCCAGACTGACCGTCGAGACGGTCAACCGCAACCGTGAGCGCCTGTTGGCCAAGCTGAAGGCCGCGCCGACGCCGGACACGGTGGCGCTGGCGCGGCGCGTGCTGGCCGAGCACGAACTGGCCGGGCGCGACGTGCGCAGCGGCGTGCAGCGGCTGAACGAGGTGGTGCCGGAGATGCGCACGGCCGTGAAGCAGAGCCACCAGGCCATCGAGCGGGTGCGCCAGGCGGCCGCCGCCGGTCAGCGCACCGACAGTGTCGCCAAGCAGTTGACCGACGACCTGGAAGCCGCGCAGTACCGCGCCGACAAAGCGCTGGACCGCGCTCAACCCGGCGTGCAGGAGGTCTTTGATGGCCGCGTGCGGTCCATCGAGAGCAGCATCGACATCTCGATGCTCGACCGCCACCCGAACGAGCGCGCCGCCGCCGCGCAGATCATTGCCCGGTTCATGCTGGCCGCTCCGGCCGATGTGGACGTGGCTCTCGGCAACGGCATGAGCTACGGCGAGGCGGCCTACGTGCTCGGCATGGCCCGGAGCGCCAACCGCCCCGTGAAGGACGTGGTGGACCAGGTCAAGCCGGCCGGTGCGCGCACGGCGATCGAGAACCTGGGCCACCGGCGCGTGGGCCGGTCCGAGAATGTGGCCGTCATGCTCAAGCTGGTCGACCACGCGCTTCGCGCGCAGTTCGATCCGTCGTGAGGCTCAGCCGGCGCCGAATGCGCCGGGGAAGAGCGTCACGCCGAGCAGGATCAACGTCAGCACGATCAGCGCCACCACGATGGTGCCGCTGACCAGATTGCCGATGCGGCCGTTGGCGTAGCGGCCCATCAGTGCCTTGTCGTTGACGAGCTTGAGCATCACCAACAGGATCACCGGCAGCAGCACCCCGTTGAGCGTCTGGCTGGCCAGCATGACCGGGACCAGTTGCTCGGAGCGCAGCGGCAGGATGACTCCGGCGCCGATGACGATCAGCGCGGTGTAGATGCCGAAGAACACCGGGGCTTCACGCAGGCGGTGGTTGACGCCGGATTCCCAGCCGAACGCCTCGCAGACCACGTAGGCGGTGGACAGCGGCAAGATGGCCGCTGAGAACACCGAGGCGTTGAGCAGACCCAGGGCGAACAGCGTCTTGGCGTACTGGCCCGCCAGCGGCCCCAACGCCACGGCGGCCTGCTCGGCCGACTCGATGCGGATGCCGCCGTGCTGGAAGATGGTCGCGGCGCAAGCGATGGTGATGAACATCGCCACGAACACCGCGAAGATGGAGCCGACCACGACGTCGAGCCATTCGTAGGCGTAGTCCTGGATCTTCAAGCCTTTGTCGACGATGGACGACTGCTGGTAGAACTGCATCCAGGGCGCGATGGTGGTGCCGATGATGGTCACGAAGATGGTCACATAGCCCACTTCGAACCGGAACGACGGCGTGACCAGCGCGCGGCCGACCTCGCCCCAGTTCGGCTTGGCCATCACGCCCGAGGCCACGTACGAGAGGTAGATGGCGCTGGCGACCAGGAACACGCGCTCGACGGCGCGGTAGTTGCCCTTGACGATCAGCAGCCAGACGCCCAGTCCGGCGAGCGGCACCGAGGCGTACTTCGGGATACCGAAGATCTGCATCGAGGCGGCGACGCCGGCGAACTCGCTGATGGTGTTGGCCAGGTTGGCGAACAGCACGACCGCGATGATGGCGGCGGTGGCGCGCAGGCCGAAGCCCTCGCGGATCAGGTCGGCCAGGCCCTTGCCGGTCACCACCCCCAGGCGGGCGCTCAGCTCCTGGACCACGATCAGCGCGACCGCCACCAGGGCCAGCATCCACAGCAGGCTGTAGCCGTACTGCGCGCCAGCCACCGAGTAGGTGGTGATGCCGCCGGCGTCGTTGTCGACGTTGGCGGTGATGATGCCGGGTCCCAGGACCGCCAGCAGCACCATCAGTCGGACACGAATCGGCCGCCATCGCTGCATGCTCGCCTCTCAATGGTCGGACGGTACCCCCGCCCACGCTGGTCAGGCTGCGACGCCACGGTCAACGCCTGATGAAGGTCCGCTGACCGTCGCGTCAGGGCTCAGTGATAGAACCGCGGCAGGCGCTTCTTCCAGCCGGTCGGGATGATCTTGTCGAGCGCGTCGTCGGCGGTGACCAAGCCCTGCAGGCGGAAGTCGTCGTCGACCACCGGCACGGCCTGCAGGTTGTACTTCGAGACCGCCTGGGCCACTTCGTCCTGACTGTCCATGGCATGGACGCTGACCACGCGGCGGTGCATGAACTCACTGGTCGGCAACTCCGGATCGGCCATGACCAACTCGCGCAGCGAGAACACGCCGAGCAGGCTGTGGTCGGAGTCGATGACGTAGACGCAGTTGATGGTCTCGGCGTCGTGGGCGGTTTCGCGCAGGACCGAGATGGCCTGCGCGGCGGTGAGATTGGGGCCGACGGCGACGTACTCGGTGGTCATGATGCCGCCGGCGCTGTCGGGCGGGTAGTCCATGAGGCGGCGGACGTCGCGGGCCTCCTCGACCTCCATCAGGCGGAGCACTTCCATCTTGCGATCCTCGGGCAGCTCGGCCACCAGGTCGGCGGCTTCGTCAGGGGCCATCTCCTCGAGCACGTCGGCCAGCCGGTCGTCGGTCATGGCCTCGACGAGCTGGGCTTGGAAGTCGGGCTCGACTTCCTCCAGCGCGTCGGCGACGGTCTTGATGTCGAGGGTCTCGAGCAGCGCGCTGCTCTCCTGACGGCTCAGGTCGCTGATGATCTCGGCCAGGTCGGCCGGGTGCAGGTCGCCGATCTTGTCGCTCGGCACCCGTAGGCGAACGTTGTCGTGGCCGGGCAGCAACTCCACGTCCTGCCACGAAATGACGGCGCCCGGGCTGTGCGACTTACGGCCGAACAGCCGACCGAGCCACTCCAGACCGAGCCGGCGCAGCAGGCCCATGCCGCCGATGTCGACGTTGGCGACATAGAACAGGCCGTTGACCCGCGCCAGTTCCAGGTCGTTCACGCGGACCACGCGAATGCCGTTGGTATCGATCAGTTGCTTGTCGAGCACGTCGCGGACCAGGTGCATGTGCTGGTCGCCGGGCGCGAACGGGGCGATGTCCTCGATGCGGTGGGCCAGGGGAATGGCGGGCGCGACCAGCGCGACCACCTCGCTGAACGGGATCAGGCGCTGGGCGCCGGCGCCGTGAACGGCGATGGCCACCACTTGCGGTGGCGTGGCCTCGCCCGTGACGGCCGCGATCAGGTCCTCGATGCGGCCGACTTCGCGGCCGTCCATGTCGGTGACCGGCTTGCTGAGTATGGTGCTCAGGAAGGGCATCGCCACACCTGCCTATTCTGCTGGGACCGAGGTGGCCCAGCCGGCGTGCGGCGGATGGACTGCGCCCTGGCGGTTGCGACCATGGGACTCCTCCACTGCTCTCGGCAGCCGGCCATCGCGCCGGTTGCCTGACCGCGGTACCGTTCAGGCGGTACCGTCAGCGCGAACAAACAGCCAGGAGGAGATCGGAATCCGACGGATACGTGTGGTGCACCCGAATGTCGACCGATCGGCTCTCCCTCGCTGTCGCCATCGTGACGTGGCGAAGCGAGGCGAGGCCGTCGCCCGTTCGGGCGTCAGCGCGTCACACAGGCTTCGACCACGCCGTGTCTCTCAGGGCCTCCGGTACTCGGAGGCTCGGCTTGGCCTGCGTCCATGTATGCATGTCTCCGGCAAGGGGTCGACGCGAAGGGGGTCCCAAACAACAGACCCTCTCCACCAGGGGGAAAGGGTCAACGCCGGCGCACAGCGCCGGCAGCGGCCAGATCCCCTCTGGTCCAGACTTCAGCACCGCGCGCCGTGAGAGACCGCTGGTCTCAGCCACTTTGAGCAAACCCTTAGTCCGGGAGTGCCTGGTCTACCGGGTCGGCGAGCGTCTTTGGACGCCGGCCGGGCAGTGGCCTGTGTGCACGCGGGAGCCTCGTCTGCCGAGGACCCTCGGTTGTCTTTACACCTCCCCATTGTGCCCGCGGTTCAGGTCGGGGTCAAGAGCCAAGGTGACGCGGGTGTGAGTCTATTCGTGTGGCTCAAGCCGCCCGCGGCAAGGGCTGACGCGG
>CAZHGD010000137.1:0-19537 GCA_964531735.1 uncultured Fimbriimonadaceae bacterium
CGCCGGCGAGGCCCGCTCGGCCGCCGCGGCCTGCGCGCTGCTGGCGGCGGCGACCGCCGGCGAGCGGCCCGAGGGCTGGCCGGTGCGGCCCGAGTTGGTCAACGACGCTGGGCAGCCGCGGCCGAGCGCGTTCAGCTACCTCGGCCAGCCGCTCAGCCTGCAGGTGCCCGGCCTGCAGGCGCTGACCGAGCGGGGCGACCTCGGAGCGTCAGCCGACTGACGTGCCGCCGAGACGGCACCATATCTTGCTCAACAGGCCGATGGCCAGCGGTTCGACAACCGGCGGAAGAGCGCATGTACGAGATCATCGAGCGACGGCAGTTGGTCCCGGATACCCACGTCCTGACCGTCCACGCGCCGCATGTGGCGCGCAAGGTGCAGGCCGGGCAGTTCATCATCGTCAAGCCCGATGAGGACAGTGAGCGGATTCCGCTCTCGGTGTCCGACTGGGACCGCGAGGCCGGCACCGTGACCAGCGTGTTCCTGGAAGCCGGCGCCACCACCATGAAGCTGGCCCGCTTGCAGACCGGCGGCACGCTGCCCACCTATATGGGCCCGCTGGGCACGCCCAGTACCATCGAGCCGGTGGGCACCGTCGTGCTGTGCGGCGGCTGCTACGGCATCGGCGCGCTGTACCCGGTGGCCAAGGCGCACAAGGCCGCGGGCAACCGCGTGGTCACCGTCCTGGAGGGCCACAGCGCATGGCTGCTCTACTGGATCGAGCGGCACCGTGAGGTGGCCGATGAGCTGCACGTCGCCACCAGCGACGGCTCGGCGGGCCACCGCGGACTCTCGTTCGACGTGGTCGGACAGATGGTCGCCGAGGGCCTTGAGATCGGCGCCATCCACGCCGTCGGCTGTACCTTCATGATGGAGCGCAACAGCGCGCTGCCGCTCGACGAGCAGGTGCCCATCCGCATCGCGCTCAACCCGATCATGGTGGACGGCACCGGTATGTGCGGCGGCTGCCGGTGTCAGGTGGGCGGTGAGCGCAAGTTCGCCTGCGTCGACGGACCCGAGTTCGACGGCCGCGCCGTCGAGTGGTCGATTGTCCGCGAGCGGCGCCGCAGCTACCGGTCGCACGAACTCGGCACGCTACGGCGACTCGACTCCGGCGGTGTCGGCCAGTTGTCACGCTCAGGTGGCGAAGGGGCGGAGCAATGAGCGAAACCGAACCGCGCCGCGGGATCGACCGCGAGCGTCGCGCGATGCCGCACCAGCCGGCCGACGACCGGGTCCACAACTTCGACGAGGTCGCCCTGGGCTACACCACCGAACTGGCCGTCGCCGAGGCCCGCCGGTGCCTCGACTGCAAGCGGGCCAACTGCATGAACGGTTGCCCGGTGGCGGTCGACATCCCCGGTTTCATCCGCGAACTGGCGCGCGGCGACCTGGCCGCCGCGGTGGCCGTGGTGCGCCAGACCAACCTGCTGCCGGCCATCTGCGGTCGCGTCTGCCCGCAGGAGACGCAGTGCGAAGCGCTGTGCAACCTGACCAAGCGCGGCGCCACCGTGGCCATCGGCCGCCTCGAGCGCTTCGTGGCCGACTGGGCGGCACACCAGGAACTGATCACCGGCACCACCGCGCCGATGGTCAAGCAGCCCCCCACGGGCAAGCGCGTGGCCGTGGTCGGTTCGGGCCCGGCCGGGCTGACCTGTGCCTGTGACGTGCTGCGGCTCGGCCACGAGGTCACCATCTTCGAGGCCCTCGACACGCCGGGCGGCGTGCTCACCTACGGCATCCCGGAGTTCCGCCTGCCCAAGGACATCGTGCGCCGCGAGATCGACCAGATCCGCCGCCTGGGCGCCACCATCGTCACCGACTTCGTGGTCGGCCGCTCGGCGACCTTGGCCGAACTGCGCGAGGAATACGACGCCCTGTTTGTCGCCACCGGGGCCGGGCTGCCCTGGTTCCTCGATATCGCCGGCGAGAACCTGATCGGCGTGATGAGCGCCAACGAGTATCTGACCCGCGTCAACCTGCTCCGCGCCTACCGCCGGGGCGCCATGACGCCGGTGCCGCGGCCGCGCCATGCCACGGTCATCGGCGCGGGCAACGTGGCCATGGACGCCGCTCGCACCGCCAAGCGCCTGGGCGCCGACGAGGTCAGCATCGTCTATCGCCGCACGCGCGCCGAAGCGCCGGCCCGCCTGGAGGAGCTGGAGCACGCCGAAGAGGAAGGCATCAACTTCGAGTTCCTGACGCTGCCGGTCGAGTACCTGGGCGACGAGACCGGCCACCTGGTCGGCCTCAAGTGCGTGCGTCAGGAGTTGGGTGAGCCCGACGAGCGCGGGCGGCCGCGGCCGGTGACCATCCCCGGCTCGGAGTTCGTCGTCCCGGCCGACCTGGCGGTCCTGGCCATCGGCCAGAGCCCGAACCCGCTGATCAAGGACACCACGCCAGGCATCCAGACCACCCGTCGCGGCACGTTGGTGGTCAACGAGGAGACGCTCGAGACCAGCATCCCCGGCGTCTTCGCCGGCGGCGACGTGGTCACCGGACAGGCCACGGTGATCCTGGCCATGGGTGCCGGGCGGAAGGCGGCGGAGTCCATCGACCGCTATCTGAACGGCACGCTGAGCGACGCCCAGGGGTAGGCCCGGCCAACAGGCCGCGAGCGCATGGCCACTACGGCACGGCCTTCCCGATGCCTTCGGCCACCGCCATCAGCGACCGCACCAGCAGGGCCATATCGTCGTAGCGCAGCCGGTCCCAGGTGTCGGTCGGTTGGTGGTAGTTCTCGCTCAGCCAGAAGCCGGCACTGCTGATGAACACGGCCGCGAAGTCCTCCGCCCAGAACGAGGTGCAGTCGGTGTCGTGGAGCGCGGGGTCCTTGCTGCCACAACGCCTGGTCAGCAACAGACCGGCGCCGTTGATCAGGCGCTCCACCTGGTCGCCCAACACCTTGGAGTCCTCGTCGGCGCCGACCACCGCATAGCGGTCCTCTTCGGTGTAGTAGCCCACCATGTCGAGGTTGATCACCGCCTTCAGACTCTCGCGAGCTGCCTTGGCCGCCTTGGCGTAGACCGCGCTGCCCATGGTGTCGGTGCCGTACCAGGGCGGCTCCTCATTGACGAAGGCCACGTATTTGATGGCCAGCGGCGTGGGACGGTCGTGCAGCAGCCGCGCCAGTTCGAGCATCACCGCCACGCCGCTGGCGTTGTCGTCGGCCCCGGGGTTGCCCGCTGGCTGGTCGCAGGTGTCGTAGTGGGCGCCGATGAGCAGCGTGCCGCCTGAGGTGTCATCGGTTGGGTCCATGGCGGTCAGGTTGCTGACCTGTTTGCCGCCGGCCGCGAACGTCTGGCGGCGAACCTGGTGGCCCGTTGCGACCAACTGCTTCTGCACGTAGTCGGCGGCCTGCTGCAGATGCTCGTAGTTCGCCACGTTGCGGGCGCCGATGGTGTCGGCCAGCATCTTCACGTGGGCCTTGAGCCGCGCGACGAGGTCCGCGTCGGCCGGCGGGGCCGCCACCAGCGGGGCGCACCCGAGGGCCAACGCCAGGCACGCCACGCTCCAGCCCGCGCGCTCCGTACGTCTGGCCATCATTCTGCCCTCCGAGTCAGCCCGCCGGGCAGCCGGCGGCCCCGGCGCACGGGTCGATGGTACCTCTCGGCCACCGACTGGCGGTGCTCAGCCCGTTGCACTCCGCGCGGCCGCCGCCATGGTCTCGCGGATCTGCCAGTCCGGGCAACCAGGATTCCGAACGGAAATGGCGCGCAGTGTGTTCCTGGTTCGCGAAGTAGGCGCCCTGCGCGACCGTCTCGGCGAAGACCCGCTCGGCCTCCGCCGGGCCGAGCATCGCAGGCGCCTGGGTGACGAGCGCGCTCAGTCTGTCGCCGCGTCCACTGGTCTGGCGTGGGAACAGCCGCTCGCTCGGACCGGCGAGCCCCCGTCTGGCCGTGGCCCGGACAGGCCACGGAGCCAGCCCACCGGACTCGGTCGGTGGGCTGGCTCTGCTCGCAGCGAAGGCCGCGGTGGGCTACCGGATGACGTTCGGATCGCCGTGCAGCGGCGGCAGCGGGTGCGGGCGCACCATGGCGCCGCCCTGCTCGTACGATTCGATGATCGCGAAGGTGATCTCCAGCGCCGCCAGCGCGTCGTGGCCGGAGCCGCGCAGCTGCTCCAGCGGCACCTGGTTGTTGATGTCCTCCACGAGCGCGTCGAGCCGGTGCTTGAAGGTCAGGCCGAAGTCGGTGGTGCCCGAGGAGGTCACCTCCGGCGGCGCCTCTTCCTGGCCCACCCCACCGCCGCGCGGGGCCTTCCAGTAGCTGACCTTCTCGATGCAGTTCTCGACCACGAAGGTACCGCGCGTACCGGCCACCTCGCACGACCACCAGCCGCCGAGACCATAGCTGGCATCGCCGCGCTGGCTCAGCAGGTAGCCCGCCGTGCCGTTGGCGTAGCGCAGGTGAATGCTCGCCGTGGACAGCATGTGGTCGCCCGCCGCGCGGCGGAAGCCCGGCGTGTTGAGGAACGCCTGCACGTGCGTCACCTCGCCACAGAAGTAGCGCATGACGCTCAGCGGGTGCGACAGGAAGGCCTTGAGGTGGAAGTACGGCCAGTCCTTGACCTTCGGGCTGCCCGGCTTCTGGTAGTTGTCGACATGGCCACCATGGAAGCCCATCTTCATCAGGCAGTAGACCAGCTCGCCCATCTGCCCGTCGTCGATGTACTGCCGGCCGCGCGCGGCCGGCGGCGTGAAGTAGTGGTTCAGGTTGCAGGCCAGGTAGACGCCCTGCTCCTTGGCGAACCGAACCATCTCGCGGCCTTCGTTGATGTCGACCGCCAGCGGCTTCTCGACAATCACGTGCTTGCCAGCGGCCATCGCCTCCATGGCCGGCTCAAAGTGCCAACTGGCGTTCTCGTAGCCGCCGGTGGAGACATCGACCAGGGCAATGTCGGGTTCCGCGTCGAGCATATCGGCGATGCTGTAGTAGGCCTTGCCGCCGTACTTCTCGACGCCGCCGTCGGCGCGCTCCTTGACCACATCGCAGATGGCCACCAGTTCAGCCTGGTCGTTGGCCAGATAGTGCGGGGCATGCGAGTGGGCAATGCCGTTCATGCCCACAAGACCCACCTTGAGTGCCATTACTCGTCTCCTCAGCGGGCGCCGCACGCCTGCAGACAAGCCTGCATGTGGCCGCGCGATTCGGCCGCGATGACCGCGCACTGCTCGACGCTGTACTCCTTGGCGCCGATCACTTCCAGGTCGATCGGGCCGGTGTAGCCAGCGTCCTGCAGCACCTTCAGATAGCCGAGCAGGTCGATGTCGCCGCGCCCGTTGGCCTGCAACTCCGGCTTGCCGGGACCGGTCTCGCGGCCTTTGCAGTCGCGGATGTGAACGTGCTTCACGCGCGAGACCACCGCCTTCAGCGCCTCGACCGGATTCTCGCCGGCGCGATGGATGTGCGACGGGTCCATGTCGATGCCGAACGCGGGGCTGGTGATGGCTGCCATCGCCTTCAGCGTGGTCGGGGTGTTCCAGATCGCCGCGCCGACGTGCGCCTTGACGCACAGCGTGACGCCATAGCGCTCGGCCATCGCGGCCAGGCTGCCCAGCGAGTCGAGCACCGGCTGCAAGGTCGACGGGTCATCGGTCTTGCCGCCCGGACCGCAGTTGACCACCGGCACGCCCAGCGCCACGGCGGCCTGGAACGCCTGCTCCATGACCACCGGGTCCTGCGACGGCTGCTCCATGGCCAGGAGTTCGAGCCCGTATGTTTGCGCCAAGCCCTTGATCGGGGTCACCAGCTCTGACCAGCGGTCGAGCACCAGGTGCTCGCTCATGCCGCCGATGGCCGACAGCTCGATCCCGTCATAGCCCGCCATAGCCAGGTACTTGAAGGCGGTCTCCAGGTCGTAGCCGCCAAACAGCACGGAGTTGGCTCCGAGTTTCATCTTCGCTCCTTCAGGGGACGCGGGAGCGGATCGTCGAGCGGCGTCCGCCAGGTCTCCCGCGACTATGCCGGCTGCAACCGGCCTGTGCGGCCTATTCGCAATCGCTGGCGAGCACCTTCCTCCTCGCGCGAAGCGGTTCCCCGACGCGCGCCCAGTGGCGCTGCCGTCCGCTTGACGCGCCCTCGCGATATGGGTACAGTTCCTGCTTCATATCGTGTGTCGGGCCGCCCTATTCGGGCGGGAGGAGCAGCAGGCGTGATTCAGCCGATGGTGTGCAAGTTCGGCGGCACTTCCGTGGCCGATGCCGCGCGCGTCCGCCAGGTGGAGGCGATCGTGCGGGCCGATCCGCGACGACGCTACGTCGTGGTCTCGGCGCCCGGCAAACGGCACGAGACCGACAAGAAGATCACCGACCTGTTGTTCTTGTGTCATCGGCTCGTCGCGTCTGGTCTGGCCTGCACCGAGCCGTACCAGGTCATCGCCGAGCGGTACACCCAACTGGCCGCCGACCTGGGCGTGCCCGGCGCCGCCGAGGCCGCGTTGCAGGAGCTGTGGGACGGGCTACAGGACGGCCGCGGCGAAGACTGGGCCGCCTCGCGGGGCGAGCACCTCAGCGCCAAGGTCATCGCGCAGGCGTTCGGCGCCACCTTCGTCGAGACGGCCGATCACCTGGGCATCGACCGGCTGGGGCTGCCAACCGCCGAGACGTACTCCCGGCTCGGGCGCGAGTTGGCCGGCAAGGGCCTGTACGTCATCCCCGGCTACTATGGCTTCGGTCCCGACGGGGCCGTCAAAGTGTTCAGCCGCGGCGGCAGTGACATCACCGGGGCCGTGGTCGCCCGCGCCGTCGACGCCTCGGTCTACGAGAACTGGACCGACGTCTCGGGCTTCATGATGGCCGATCCCCGCATCGTCCCGGCGGCGCGCAGCATGCGCGAGGTGACCTACGCCGAGCTGCGCGAGCTGTCCTACATGGGCGCGTCGGTGCTGCACGAAGAGGCGGTGTTCCCCGTGAAAGAAGTCGGCATCCCGATCCACATCCGCAACACCTGGCGACCCGACGACCACGGCACGCTCATCGTCGAGTCGCGCGAAGGCGCCGTGGTCCCGGTGGTCGGCATCGCGGGCAAGCCGACCTTCAGCGTCATCTACATCTACAAGCACCTGATGAACCGCGAACTCGGTTTCGGGCGCAAGGTCCTCGACATCCTGCAGTCGCACGGCATCAGCTACGAACACACGCCGACGGGCATCGACTCGATGTCGGTCGTGGTGGCCGACTCCGAGTTGGACGGCAAACAGGAGGCGGTCCGCGACGACATCCTGAGCATGTTGCACGCCGACGAGTGCCAGATCACCTCCGGCCTGGCGTTGCTCAGCGTGGTGGGCGTCGGCATGGACCACCATGTCGGCATCGCGGCGCGATGCTTCACGGCGCTGGCCGAGGCCGGGGTCAACGTGCGCATGATCAGCCAGGGCGTCGGCGAGCTGAGCATCATCATCGGCGTGGCGCGCGAGGATTTCGAGACCTCGGTCGCGGCGCTGTACCAAGCCTTCGTCGCGGGCTGAGCGCCGGCTGGGCGGCGTCCACCGGTGGCACGGCCAGCGGCAGGTGACCTGAAGGTTGCCTGCCGCTGGTGCATCGGGGCTGCAAACGCGGTAACCTACAGGCAGCGGTGCACACAGCGTGCGCCGCCGCCGGCCGGCGGCACCGACGGTCCCTACGGGCACGGCGCCAGCCGACCGGGCAGCGGGAGCGCGAATGCTCACCGACGGCCCGAGCACCGTCACAGACACCGGCGAACGCGCGGTGAACCAGGCCCTGAACGCCACCGTGCGAGGGGCACTGGTTCCGGTGACCTGCGGTTTGGCGGCCCTGTATGGTTGCCTGGCCGCCGCGCACAGTTGCATCATCACCGACCACCACGCGGCCCTCGTGGCCACCGCGGCCGGTCTCAGCGCCATCGGCTTCCTGGCGGCGGCCTACGCGCTGCGCCGTTGGCCGCCAGCCGACCCGCAGGTGCACCCGCTCGCGGCCGCGCTGAGCCTGGTCGTGCTGGCCAACTGCCTGCTGGTGATGCGCGTGGCGCCGCAACCCGAGCAGAGCAGCAACGTCGCGCTGCTGATGATCGCGATTGCGTGTCTGCTCCTCTCCGAACGCTGGGTCGCCGCGATGCTCTGTGTCTGTCTGGTGAGCTGGGCGGCGGTCGCGCTGACGACGCCGCCGCTGGCGCCATGGGCGCAGCACGCGTTCACGCTCGCCATGGCGGCGTTGGTCGCCTGGCTGGCCCAGACCGTTCGGATCGGTACCCATCGCCGGACCGAGCGGCTCCGCCTGCTCGGCGAGGACCGGCGCGGCCAGCTCGAGGAGCGTAACGCCGAACTGGCCGCGGCCACCGACCTGGCGCGCAGCCTGGCCGCTCAGGCCGAACAGGCGAACCGCGCCAAGAGCGAGTTCCTGTCCAACGTCTCGCATGAGCTGCGAACGCCGCTCAACCACATCCTCGGCATGACCGGCATCCTGCTGGAGACCCCACTCACGCCCGAGCAGGCGTCCTACGCCCAGACGGTTCATGCCGCCGGGGAGTCGCTGCTGGGCATCATCAACGATCTGCTCGACTTCACCACCATCGAGTCGCAGCCGGTCACCACCGAGGCGCGGGCGTTCGACCTGCGCGCCCTGGTCGAGGAGGCCGTGGCCGCGGCGGCCACGCGCTACGAGGCCCAGGGACTCGAAATGGTCTGCCTGTTCGACGCCGACCTGTCCGCCATGGCGGTCGGCGACGACCAGCGCTTGCGGCAGATTCTCGGGCACTTGCTGCACAACGCCACCAAGTTCACCGAGCGCGGCCACGTGCTGGTGCGGGTCAGCCGCACTGGCGCCACCGTTCGCATCGGCGTCGAGGACACCGGGATCGGCCTCTCGCCCGAGTCGCGGGCGCACCTCTTCGAGGCGTTTGCCCAGGCCGACGGCTCCTGCTCGCGGCGCTTCGCCGGTCTTGGCCTGGGGTTGACCATCGCGCAGCGACTGGCCCAGGCGCTCGGCGGCGAGATCAGTTGCGACGGTGAGCCCGGACAGGGCAGCGTGTTTGCCATCACACTGCCGCTGCCCCCAGCCCCATCGACGCCGCCAGAGGCCCTGCCGTGGCCATTGCGCGTCCTGGTGGTCGAGGATCATCCGGCGACGCGGCAGAGTCTCTGCGACCAACTCGGGCTGATCGGTGCGGTGCCGACGGCTGTCGGCAGCAGCGCCGCAGGGCTCAGCGAGATGCGCTCGCAGCCGTTCGAAGCCGTGCTGGTCGACTGGCGCCTGCCCGACGGCGATGGCCTGGAGGTGGCCGCCACCCTCGCCCAGCACCCGCAACTGGCCGCCACCCGCCGGATCCTGATGGGCCCGTGGACCTCCCGCCGCGCCACGATGGATCCCGACGAGTGCGTCGACGCCTTCCTGCCCAAGCCCGTGCGCCTGCACTGGTTGCGCGAAGTGCTGCTGCAGACCGCCGGTGCGCGACCGGCCACGACGCCGGTGCCGGCCGACGACGCCGAGCGCCTCTGCATTCTGGTGGCCGAAGACGACGAGGTCAACCAGATGCTGACGCGCCGCATGTTGGAGAAACTCGGTTACCGCGTCGACCTGGCCTGCGACGGCGAGGAGGCGGTGGCCGCGGTCCTGGACGGCGACTATGCCGCCGTGCTGATGGACTGCCAGATGCCCGTGATGGATGGCTACGAAGCGGCTGCCGAGATCCGCGAGCAGTACCCGGACCACATTCCGATCATCGCCTTGACCGCGCACGGCGAGCACGCTCGCGAGGAGTGCCTGGCCGTCGGCATGGACGATCTGCTGACCAAGCCGGTGTCGCCGGGTCCGCTGGCCGAAGTGCTGGCCCGGCATGTCAGCGCCGCCGGCGCGCCACCGTCCGGTGAACTCGACGCCTCGGTCATCTCGGACCTGCAATCGCTCGAAGCCGCCACCCCAGGCTTCATGCGACGCCTGGTCGACACCTTTCTCGCGCCACTGGATCAGCAACTGAAGGAGATCCGGGAGGCGCTGGAGAACTACGACCTCAACCGACTGGGCGCGCTCGCACACCGGCTCAAGGGAGGGAGCGCAGGCGTCGGTGCGGCGCAGCTCAGCACCTGCTGCGCCAACCTGGAACAACTCGCCCTGGGCGACGACTGGGCGGCGGTGGCAGAGGCCGTGGCAGCGCTCGAAGCAGAGGCTGCGTGCGCTCGCGCCGCACTGACCGACATGGTGGAAACCGAAGGCTGATGCGCATTCTGATCGCGGAAGACGACACGGTCTCACGGCTGCTGTTGGCTCGCTCGGTCGAGAAACTCGGTCACACGTGTGAGATCGCCGTGGACGGCGAGCAAGCCTGGGCGATGTTCGGCGCGAGCGAGTACGAACTGGTCATCAGCGACTGGATGATGCCCTCGCTCGACGGGCTCGATCTCTGCCGCCGCATCCGCGCCCACACCGGTGGCTACACCTACTTCATCCTCCTGACGGCCCTCGGCGGCAAGGAAAACTTCGTCTCCGGCATGGAGGCCGGGGCCGACGACTACCTGACCAAGCCGCTCGACCGCGATGCGCTCAAGGCCCGGCTGATGGTGGCCGCGCGCATCATGACTCTGCACCGGCAACTCGAGGGCAAGAACCGCGAACTCGCCGACCTCAACCAGCGCTTGTTCGAGGAGGGGCGCGTCGACCCGTTGACCCGCGTGGGCAACCGACTGCGCATGATGGAGGAATTGAGCGCACTCCATGACCGCGTGACACGCTACGGTCACCGCTACTGTGTCGCGCTGTGCGATATCGACTACTTCAAGAAGTACAACGACGGCTGCGGGCACCAGGCCGGCGACGAGGCGCTGCGCACCGTGGCCCAGGTGCTGGCCCAGCAGATGCGCAAGAGCGACTCGGTCTACCGGTATGGCGGCGAGGAGTTCCTCATCTTGCTGCCCGAGCAGGACGAAGCGCGCGGCCTGATCGCCATGGAGCGGATGCGCAGCGCGGTCGAAAGCACCGCCCTGCCCCACCCGGCCAACGAGCCCACCGGCGTCGTCACCATCAGCGCCGGCCTGGCCCACCTCCACCAGCATGAGGGCGGCACGCTCGAGGAAGTGCTCAAGCGCGCCGACGACGCGCTCTACCGAGCCAAGGCGCGCGGACGGAACTGCGTGGTCTGCGCCGGCAGCACCGACTGAAGCCAGCCACCACCATGATCACCAGCACCTTCTGCCACCTTTCGGGGATCGGTGAGCGCACGGAACACGACCTGTGGACAGCCGGTTGGCTGACCTGGGACGGGCTGGCCTGCGCCACCGGCCTACGCGGCCGGTTGGCGGCCTTGCCAGCCAGGATTGCCGAGTCGCAGCAGGCCCTGGCGGCGCGAAGCTGGCCCCACTTCGCCAGTATCCTGCACGGCCGCCATGCCTGGCGCTGGCTCGACACCTTGGCCGACCGCGTGGTCTACCTCGACATCGAGACCACCGGCGGCCCGCCCGGCCACGACGCGGTGACCGTAGTCTCCGGCTACGACGGTCGCGAGGTCAGCCTGTTCGTGCGCGACGAGAACCTGGCCGACTTCCCGCCCTACCTGGCCCAGTTCGATCTGCTGGTCAGCTACAACGGCGCCTCGTTCGACGTGCCGCACCTGCGTGCGCACTTCCCCCTCCTGCGCGTGCCGCCGGTCCATCTGGACCTGCGCTACCCGCTGCGTAACCTCGGCTACCGCGGCGGACTCAAGCGGGCCGAAGTGGCCTGCGGCCTGGCCCGTGAGGACGGCCTGGCGGAACTGGACGGCCTGGCCGCCATCTGGCTGTGGGAGCGCCATCAGTCGGGCGACTCCCGCGCGCTGCCGACGCTCCTGCGCTATGCCGCCGAAGACGTGGTCGGACTGGAGCCGTTGGCGGCCCTCGTGTACAATCGCTCGTCCGAGCTGCTGCCGCCGCCGGCCGCGCCCGTGGGGCCCGCCGCGCGACGCAGCCTGGACCTGCCGTTCGACCGCGACCTGATTGGCGAATGCCAGGCGGCGCTGACTGCCTGGCGCGATGTCGGCTGGAGGTGATTGGTATGCGTCGCTGCTCGCTGGCCGTTCTGGCCGTTGCGCTCTGCCTGGCCCGCGTGTCGGCCCAGCCCAAAGTCGACCTGCGGCTGACCTTGCCGCCCGATGCCTACGCCGTGTGCGGAGTGCCGTTCAGTCTCTACTTCGACAACGTGGTGCTGACCGAGAAGCCCGAGGACTACCGCTTCAAGGTCACCGGAGTGACCGGCACCACCGAGGCGCGCCGCTGGACGCTCACGCCGACCGCCGAGCAGGCCGGTGACCACCGTCTCACCGTCGAGGTCAGCGACGCCGCCGGCGCCGTGGTCGGCCAGGCGACCTGTGCCTTCCACATCACGCCGGCCAACGCCGGCGCCGACCGACCGCTACGGTTGATGGTCATTGGCGACAGCCTGACCTCGCCCACCATCTACGTGGCCGAGATGGCCCGGCTGGCCGCGGCGCCTGGCAACCCCAAGCTGACCTTCCTGGGCACCCACCGCCCGGTGAAGAACCGACCCGAACTGGGTCACGAGGGCTACGGCGGCTGGACCTGGCAGCGGTTCGCCTCGCACTACGAGCCGCAGCCCGACGTAGCGGCCCGGAAGTTCAGCAGCCCGTTCGTGTTCCTCGGCGCCGATGGCAAGCCGATGCTCGATCTGCCGCGCTACCTCAAGGAGAAGTGCGACAACCAGCCGCCCGACGTGGTCACCTTCCTGCTGGGGATCAACGACTGCTTTGGCGCCAATCCTGAGAGCACGAAGGCCATGGACGAGCGCATCGACGCCATGATGGGCTGGGCCGACCAGTTCCTGGCCGCCTGGCGCGCCGCGGCGCCCAACGCCGACCTGGCCATCGGGCTCACCACGCCGCCGAACTCCCGCGAAGCGGGCTTCGAGGCCAACTACAAGGGCAGGTACCACCGCTGGGGCTGGAAGCGCATTCAGCACCGTCTGGTGGAGCGCCAGATCGCCAAGTGGTCCGGTCAGTCGGCGCAGCGGCTGTTCGTGGTGCCGACCGAACTCGACCTGGATCCGGTCGACGGTTACCCGACCAACAACGGCGTCCACCCGAACGCGACCGGCTACCAGCAGATCGGCCACAGCTTCTACGCGTGGCTGAAGTGGCGCGTGGCCACGGCGAAGTAGCTTCGCCGCGGCCACGCTGGCCTCAGGTCGTCAGCGGCAGCCGCACGACCTGCCCAGTCTGCTGCGCCCGGTGGATGGCCTCCAGCAGCTCCATATAGCACAGCCCGTCGTAGAACGACGTCTGCACCGGCTCGCCATCGCGGATCGCCGCGATGAAGTTGCGCTCGACTGTCCACTCGTTGCGCTGGGCCTCGGCCACGGGCAACCGGCGCAACTCGGCCTCGCCGCAGCGCCCAGCCATCACGTGGTGCCACCCGGGCTGGTAGACGATGGTGCCTTCAGAGCCGTAGAGCTCGATGCTCTCGGCCGGCGCGTGGAGCGCCACGGCGCTCCACTGGAACACGCCCTGGGCACCGTTCTCGAACGTCGAGAGCACCGTTACGCTGTCTGGGATGCTGACGTGGTACGTGCCACCGGTCGGGTTCGGGCGCTCGTTGACCCAGCAGCGGTTGTTGGCCCAGACCTCACGGCAGCGGCCGCACCACTTGTTGAGGATCTCGGCCCAGATGCCCACGTGCATCGCGTTCAGGCCCGAGTAGGCGGCGATCTGCCGCCAGGTCGGCGGCGCGTCCGCGTCGGCGCCGGCGCTGTTCAGCGCGGTCAGGCGCACGTGCCGCAACTCACCGAGGTAGCCGTCATCCAGCAGGCCACGGACCAGCTTGTCCACCGGCATGGTGGTCGGAGGCGGACAGATCGCCGTCACCCGGTCGGTCAACTGCGACAGCTCGTACATGTGCCGCGCGTCGGCCAGGTTCATGGTCATCCGCGCCTGGCAGAACACGTGTTTGCCCGCCATCAGCGCCGCGCTGGTGATGTCGCGGTGCAGATAGGGCCAGGTGCCGATGACGATGGCGTCGAGGTCGGGCCGGGCGACCAGATCGCGCCAGTCGTCCATCACCTCGGGAATGCCCCACTCGGCGGCCACGGCGGCGCCGGACTCGTGGGTCCGGTTGGCCACGGCCACCACCTCGACCCCGGCGACGTCGCGGAAGCCCGGCAGATGCCGCTCCTTGACGATGCCGCCCGCGCCAACGATGCCCAGTCGCAGTTGGTCTGCCATGGTGCTAGCCCTTGAGTAGCCCGGACGGCGTCACCTGGTCGAGGCCCAGGCCACGCAGGTCGGCGAGCTTGTCGGTCTCCTCGGCCTGGTAGAGCCGCCAGATCACGCGCAGGCCCTGGACACTGCTCGCCGGGTCGGTGAACGGCCGCTGGCCGGTCTCGATGCAGTCCAGGAAGTGCGCCATCTCGTTTTCGGTGTGCTTGCCCGATTCGCACTCGAAGAGCACCTTCTCCTCGCCACCGACAATGCTGTAGAGCTTGCTGTCGGTGAACCGGGCATCCAGCAGGCCTTCGGTGCAGTGCGCGTGGAACGAGTAGCCCAGCCGCGTGCCCTTGGCGCCCCAGGTGCCGAAGTGGTAGCCCATGGCGCCGCCCTCGAACTCGATGCTGACGTTGCTGGTCCCTTCGCGCTCCATCCACGGCGTGCCGTAGTTCGTGCCCAGGTGGAAGCCACGCACCGGCCGACCCAGGTACCACAGGAGGATGTCGATGTAGTGGCAGCCGTGGCTGAACAACTGCCCACCACCCAGCAGGGCCGCCTTGGAGCCCCAGGATTCGGGACCGAACTGGGTGTGCTGCTCGGTCCAGATCGACACCTGGAAGACGTCGCCGAGCACCTTCTGGTCGAGCAGTTCCTTCATCTTCACGACCATCGGGTGGAAGCGCATGCAGTAGGCCACCATCAGCGTGCGCTGAGCCGCCTCCGCGGCCTGGATCATCTCCAGGCACTCGGCCTCGCTGTTGGCCATGGGCTTCTCCACCAGCACGTGCTTGCCGGCCGCCAGGCAGGCCAGCGTCGCTTCATGGTGGAGGTGGTGCGGCAGGACCAGCAGGCAGGCCTCGACGTCATCCAGCACGTCGCGGTAGTCGGTGGCGACCTTGGCGCCGGTCAGAATTTCGGCGGCGGCCTCGGCGCGAGCGCGGTCGACATCGACCACCGCCGCCACTTCGAGTCGGTCGGCCAAGTTGAAGAACCGCGACGCATGGCTGCGCGACATGCCGCCACAGCCAATCAGGGCGAGACGATGCTTGCTCATAGTGGAACCATCCTCGGCGTTGTGGCAGGGACAGTTGTGCACGCGGACGGCCGATCCTTCTCGGCTGGTCGCGAGAAGGAGGCGCCACCCGGTCCGCAGAACTCAACTGCTTGAGGCCCGCTCCATGTCGGATCGACACGACGTCATCTACGTAGCCGCCCGCCTGCACTTCGAAGAGGGCCTGAAGCAGGACGACGTCGCGCGCGCCCTCAAAGTCTCGCGTCCGACGGTGGCACGCTATTTGGCCATGGCGCGCGAAATGGGCTATGTGCAGACGCGCGTGCTGCAACCCAAAGGGCACGCCTTCCTCCACGACCTGGAAGTGGCCCTCGTCGACTGCTTTCCCGCGCTACGCGAGGCCGTCCTGACCAGCTCGCGCGCCGAGGCGCAGGATCCGAACCAGCCGGCCGCGCGCCGGGCCGTCGTGGACGAACTGGCCGACCGCGCCGCGGTGCTGGTCGACCAACTGCTGACCAGCCGCCGCCGCGCCGAGACCCCGGTGGTCGCCGTGGCCCGCGGCGAGATGGTGGACGCCGTGGTCCGCCACACCCGGCCGTCACGTCCGGTGCCCGAACTCGAAGTGCTGCCGATGCTCGGTTACCTGCGCAGCCGCGAGTATCCCTACGATGCCAACCGGCTGGCCCAGGAGTTGGCCCGCTTGTATGCGGGCAACTACGAGTGGATCCCGGCCCCGGCGGTGGTCACGCCCGAGGAAGCCAGCGTGCTCCGCTCCATGCCGCTGGTGGCGGCCCCCCTGCGCAAGCTGTCCGAGGACGTGACCGTGGTGCTCACGTCCATCTCGTGCCCGGTCATGCAGCGACCGGACGGCCCGCGCGAGCTGCGGCAGTCGACTCTGCTGCAGAGCGAGCGCGTGAGCGAAGAGGCGCTGTGGCGGCTGGTCGATGAACATGGTGCCCTCGGCGAGATCTGCGGGCACTACTTCAGTGCCGCCGGTCTGGTGGAGACCCCGGGCATCAACCTGCTCGGCCTGCCGTTGCAGCGACTGCGCGATCTGGCCGGCGATCCCGACCGTAGCGTGATCGGCGTCGCCGGTGGCGACCAGGCCCGCCTCGACGCGGTCCACGCGGCGCTCCAGTTGGGCCTGATCAACGTGCTGGTAACCGACTACCTGAGCGCCCATGAACTGCTGGAGCGCGCCGGCGGCGCGCCGGCACGGCCGTGAGACTTGCCGCCGGCGGGCCGATAGCCCACACTGACACCCGGGCATGGTCGCCGCGCAGCGGCGTCCAACACGCCCAACCGAGCTGAGAAGGGACCTGTAGCATGCGCACTCGACTCCGCTGGACGGCCGCTGCTCTGCTGCTGGGCGCCACCTTGTTGACCGGCTGCGGCAACAAGGAAAAGGCCGCCATGTTCATCACGCTCGACGCGAACAGCCGCTATCCGGCGATGCAGCAGGCCCTCGAGCGCGTCGATTTGGCCGGGACCATCGCCCTCATGGCCCTCGACAGCACGATGGCCAAGGAACTCAGGTCGTTCGCCGAGACCCACGGCAAGGAGGTCCGCGAGACGGTCGAGAAGAAGTTCAACGAGGGCGGCCAGGAGGCCGGCAAGCTCGTCGGTTGTGCCGACGGGCTGATCCAGGCCAAGGCCGCGACCACGCACGACCAAGCCGAGTATGTGGCCAAGGCGCTGGGCGACCGCAAGGACATGCTGACCAGTAGCGCGGACACGCTCCAACTCGACGAACTGGTCAAGGCCCACACCAAGGCGCTCGAACCGGTGGTCGACCAGCTCTCCGACCGCCAGCAACTGGTCGTGCTGGGCCACTGGAAGTCGGCCAGCGAAGCCGTGACCCAGTTGGTGAAGATGGCCAAAAACACCGACAAAGTGGTCGTCGATGCCAAGCGCGAAGAGATCCTCACCTCGCTGGTGCAGGCGCGCGGTTACGGTGGCTCGAGCGAGGAGCCCACGCGCGTCAAGGCCGCCAAGGTCGTGGCCCGGATTGCCATCGGGCAGGCCGACACGTCCGGCGTCGAGGCCGCGGTAGCGGGCGTGTTCGAAGCACTGCCGGCCAAGGACGCCGCCAAGCAGCGGTCGGAGGCCCTGCAGACGCTGGCCACGATGCTCTGCCAGAGCGCGGCCGCCGAACTGCTCGCGCTGGTGCCCTGAGACCGGGGTGGCGCGCTCCTGACCGCCATGTCGGATGTGATACGATGGCGGCGGCGAAGGAGTCGCGCACATGCGTACGGTGTTCAGTCGAGCGGTCGGCTTGGTGGCCTGCCTGGCGGCGATGAGTCTCACCGGCTGCCGCGGGCGGACGGCAGACGACGCGGCGACGGCGATGGCGCTGCGCGCCATTGTGCGACACCCTGAGCTGGTGCACTCCACCGTGCGCGGGGCCACGGCCGAGACCATCGCCATGCTCGATCTGACCCCCGAGTTGGCCGCTGAACTGAAGGCGTGGTCGGAGGCACATGCCGCCGAGATCGGCGCCCGGTATGACGCCCTCCTGCGACAGGCCCTCGATGACGCCGCCAAGATCAAGGGCGCCGCCGATCAGTTGGTTGCCAAGCGCGCCAAGTCGGTCCGGGAGCAGACCGAGCTGACGCGGCAAGCGGCGCCGGACGGCCTGAGCGACGACCTGTTCGAGCGGGTGCCCGACGCCGCCGCCGTCGCCGAGATGGTCAAGGAGTTCGCGGCCAGCTTACAGCCCTTGGCCGCCAAGCTCAGCGACCGGCAACAGCTCGTGGTGACCGGCGCCTGGCGCGGCCTCAGCGAGCAGGTGTCCCAGCTCGTGCAACTCGCCGCCGACACCAAGTCGGCCGACGTGCTGCAACACCGCATCGGCACCGTCACGGCCCTGCTGGATGCTCGCGGCTACGAGGCACAGACCGACAAGGCCGTCACGCAGACGGCGCACCGCCTGGTCGGGCGCCTGCCCCTGGGGCAGCCCGACGACCAACGCGTCGAAGCGCTGGTCACCAGCCTGTTCGAGAACCTGCCCGCGCGCAGCCCCAATGACCAGTCGATCGAGGCCAACCAGTCGCTCTGTCTGCTGCTGAGTGAGGGGAGCGCCGCCGAACTGCTGTCCCTGGTACCCAAGCCGTAGACGTTCAGACCTCGAACTCGATCACGTCCTCGTCGTGCAGCTCGTCGAGCGGATCGAGCCAGGTGGCCAGCGCCAGCAGCGCCTGGCGTTTGGTCAGCCGCTTGCCGCCGACCCGCGCGGCCAGCCCGTTGAGTGAGCGGCGGGCACAGGTCGGCTCGGCCAGCAGTTGGTTGAGCAGGTCGACCACGGCGTACGAACTCAGCGCCGCGAGCGGTTCATCGTCCACGGCGTCGGAGAGGAGCGCGTGGGCCGCCGCGACGCGTGGGTCATCGGTCGGCAGCGCCGCCAGGCCCGTCGCCACCCGGGCGCGCCGCGGCTCCGCTCGCAGCACCTCGGCCACCTGCCGCAGACCGGCCCGCGCTTCGGCCTCCAACTCGGCTGGGTCCCGGAGCAACACCGTTTCACCCAGCCGCAGACCGCAGTCGGGACAGGTCAGGCCATCGTGCAGCACCTGGGTCAGGTCACCCCGCCGGCACTGCTTCTGCCGCTCGGTCCGCCAACTGGCCTGCACGTCCGTGGCCCCGGTGGGCACGTCCAGGCTCAGGCGCGACAGGTTGGCCAGCGCGCGGAGGGCCGGCGTGGCGCGCAGGGCGTCGTACGGCGCGTAGCGCTCGGCGGCATGGACCTCCGCGTGCCAGCGCGCGTAGGCGGCCGCGTACTCCTGCTGCCAGGCCGCCACGTCGGCCAGCAGTTCGGCCGCGCCACTCAGCACCACCTCGCCCGAGGCGAACCGCGCCAGCAACTGCTCGCGCCCATCGAGCAGGCCGCCCGGCGGCAGTTCGGCGGCGGTCAGGCGCCGGTAGACCGCCGTGATCTCGGCGGTCCGCGCGGCGGCCTGTCGCAGCGTCTCCACCTGCTCGCGCAGCGCACGCAGGTCCGCGCCCGACCGGCCCTGCAACGCCGCCGCCAACGCAGCCAGGCCCTCGGCCGCCCAGTGCTCGGACCGCACCGCACCGGCGACGGCCTGCCACTGCCGGCAGGTGTCTTCGACGCCACGCCACTGCACCGGCTCGTGGCCACAGGCCTCGGCCAGTTCGGCGGCCGCCTCGCGGATGGCCGCGACCGCCTGCTCGGCCGCCGGGCGCCAGCGCACCAGGCGCTCGAACAGGCTGTGCTGCGCCGCGGCGCTCAGCGCCCCGGGTTCGCGGTCGAACAGAGCCCCCGCCAGCTCGCTCAGACGCGCCCACAGGTCCGCAGTGACCACCGCCGCGGGCTGCACGGCCGCCACCTGCGCCCGCAGCGGGACGGCCAACGGCACCCGCCGGTCGCGGT
>CAZHGD010000138.1:0-19463 GCA_964531735.1 uncultured Fimbriimonadaceae bacterium
GGCGGGCACCAGGCCCCGTCCCTACCGGACAGGATCTCCGAGCGGCTACTTAGCGCTGCTTCTGGTACAGCCCGCCGTGCGTGACCTGGCCGACCAACTGGTAGCCGAGTTGGAGGATCTGGCCGCCGCCACCGGGCCGATGCCAGTCGCGCGTGGCTTCCGGCAGGTGTTCGCCGAAGTCCTCGTTGTCGCGCGCCCAGGGCGCGCGGAAGAGGAACAGGCCGCCGATCCGCAGGACCCGATCGAGCTGCGCGAACACCTCGGTCGGGTTGGTCAGGTGCTCCAGCACGTCGATGCAGGCAATCAGGTTGAAGGTCGCGTCGGGCAACTGGGGCAGCGTGTTCGGCTCGAGCAGCGCCACCTCGTTGAGCCCGGCGCGGACCAGGCGCCAGCGCAGGTAGTCCTGGTTGGCGTTGGGCACATCGATCATCACCGCGGACAGTGCGCGGTGCAGGTACGGGTAACTGACCGCGCCGGTGCCGCAGCCGAAGTCCAGGTAGATGACCTGGTCCAGCCGATCGAACACGATGCCGAGCATCTCGAAGATCTCGCCGCGGCTGAACTGGTCCATGACGTTCGCCGCCACGGCGGACTTGCCGGCATCGCCGCGCCACGACGTGTAGAAGGTGGCGGGCGTACACGACTGCCACAGCGCCGGCCCGACCTGCTCCCAAGCCTCGGCCAGGTCGAAGAACTCGGGCCGCGTCACCTCCAGGAACTCGCACGCATCGGTCACGGCCTCTTCGGCGGCGCGGTGACGGCGGACCTCAATGCTCATTTGTGGACCTCGGTGCGGCCAGCGTAGCCCAGGTCGGCGCGCCAAGTCAACGGCAGTGCGGACCGTCGGGCCGATCCGCCGCCGCCGCCGCTCTGGTACACTCGCCGGACAGGAGCGTCGCGATGAACCACTCTGGCCGGTCGCGCTCGACCACCGCCCTACTGACCGCTGTGTTGGCGCTGGTGTTCTGCGCTTGCGCCCGCCATGGAAAGGCCGCCGACATGACCACGCCTGCCTTGCCCGCTGCCACCGCGAAGCAACTGCCGCGCTGGCGTGGGTTCAACCTGCTGGAGAAGTTCTACTGGAACAAGGACCGCAAGCCGTTCCTCGAGCAGGACTTCCGCCTCATCCACCAGTGGGGCTTCAACTTCGTCCGCCTGCCGATGGACTACCGCTGCTGGATCAAGGACGGCAACTGGGAGCAGTTCGACGAGGCCACGCTCAAGGAGATCGATCAGGCGGTCGCACTCGGCGGCCAGTACGCGGTGCATGTCTCGCTCAACTTCCACCGCGCGCCGGGCTACACCGTGGCGCGCCCGGCCGAGCCGCAGAACCTGTGGACCGATGCCGAAGCGCAGCGTGTCTGCGCGCTGCACTGGGCCACCTTCGCGAAGCGCTACCGTGGCGTGCCGAACAGCCGGCTGAGCTTCAACCTGATGAACGAGCCGGGCATGGTCGCCGCCGCGGATTATGCGCGCGTGGTGAAGCTGCTGGTCGAGGCCATCCATCGCGAGGACCCCGAGCGACTGGTCATCTGCGACGGCATCATGTGGGGCACCAAACCGGTGCCCGAGCTGGTCCCGCTCGGCGTGGCCCAGGCCACGCGCGGCTATACGCCCATGGAGGTCTCACACTACCAGGCGAGTTGGGTCAACGGCGAACGGTTCCCCAAGCCGGTCTGGCCGCGGCCGGCCAACGCGCACGGCATGCTCTATCAGCCTGGCAAGCCCGAGCACAAGGCGCCCATCGCCATCAGCGGACCGTTCGAAGCCGAGACGACGCTGCGACTGCACGTCATGACCGTCTCGCAGACCACGGTGGTGGTCGTCTCGGCCGACGGCAAGCCGGTGTTCGAGAAGCAGCTCGTCTGCGGCCCGGGCGAGGGCGAATGGAAGAAGTCCGAGTACAAGGAGCAGTGGAAGATCTACCAGTGCCTCTACGACAAGGACTACACCACCACCATTCCGGCCGGCACCCGCGAGGTCACCATCGCGGCCAAGAGCGGTGACTGGCTCCAGGTCTCCGAGTTGGGCGTGACGCCCGCCGGCGGCACCGAAGGCACCATCGCCCTGGACGCCGCCTGGGGCCAGCCCGGCGCCAAGCTGCGGTGGGCCGAAGGCCGCTTCCAGTCGAGCGGGGTGGAGGGGCGCGAGTGGCTCCGGGCGTCGATGATCGATCCCTGGCGCGCGTTGCAGGCTCAGGGCGTCGGTGTCATGGTCGGCGAGTTCGGCGCCTTCAACAAGACGCCGCACGACGTGGTCTTGCGCTGGCTCGAGGACAGCCTGGCCAACTGGAAAGAGGCTGGCTGGGGCTGGGCCATGTGGAACTTCCGCGGCAGCTTCGGCATCCTCGACAGTGGCCGCGCCGACGTGAAGTACGAGGCGGTCGAAGGCCACCAGCTCGACCGCCGGATGCTCGAACTCCTGCAGCGCTACTGAGCTACACCGAGGGCAGGTGTGATGGTCACACCTGCCCTCGCCACCGGTCAGCGCAGGGCCTGCCGCTGTCGCAGCGCCTGGCGCGCGGCGGCCAGGTCGGCGGGCGAGGCCAGCACGCCGAGTTGGCCTCGCCCGAACGGCACCGTTGCCGCCGGCTGACGCGTCTGGCCCTCCGCGGCGCCGCTGGCCGCGGTCCAGGCCGACAGGGTCGCCAGCCGGCCGGTCAACCGGACTTGTCGGTTCTGGTGCGGCAACAGCAGCACCTGCGTCGACTGTCGCAGGTCACGGCCGTCGAGCGCCACCAGCGCGAAGTGTCCGTCGGCCGTGGCCAGCTCCGCGCCGCCGATGGTGAGCCGGCCCTCGGATTCGGCGGCCACCACCGCGCCCGACCGGTCGAGCGTGACCATCGCCGCGCCGGCCTGCCGCAGCTCGATGGTGGCCGCGCCGCCCGCCACCGTGATCGCCAGCGGCGCCTCGCCGGTGCCGCTGCGCAACACGGTGACCACTCGCCCGCCGTCGGCGGTGGCCGTCTGCAGCACGCGTACCGGCGCGTCGCCAGGGGTCACGTCCAGCCGCGGCACCTTGGCGACGTCGAGGGCTCGCGCGTAGACCGCGCCGTTGCCGGGCTGGTCCCGCAGCTCCAGCGGATACGGCGCGTAGATGACGTGGCCCTTGCCCACCGTGGTCTCGACCATGGCACGCGACCAGGCACCCTCGGGCACCGCGAAAGGGTTCTCGGGCTCCGCCGGCGGTAGACCGAGCGCACCGCGCCGTTCGCCTCGCGTGGGCTGGCGCGCCGGGTCGTACTGGATGTCACCCGACAGGTAGAGCGTGCCGCCGGCTTTGACCCAGGCGAGGACCTTTGCGAAGGTCTCGTCGCTCGGGCAGTAGGGTAGTGGCCAGTAGGCCACCTGCGCGGCGGCGGGCCAATTCACCAGGTCCTCTTCGTTGAGCACACCGAAGTTGACGCGCTGGTCGAGAAGCAGCGAGGCGGCGCGTTGGCAGGCGTGGTGCAGCGTGTCGAAGTGCGGTCCCACGCGGTGCCGGTCGGGCGCCAGCAGCCACACCGCCGGCTCCTCGTACACCGGCCGGCAGCCGGCCACATACAGCGCGCTCTGGCTGTAGGTGTTGGCCCACGGCTTGGCGACCGGCGTCCCGTGGTGCAGCAGGCCCCACGGGAAGACCATTTCGTCATACTCCTTCAGGCTCCAGTTGGCCATGAACGCCGCGCCGAGGCCGAAGGCATAGCGGAACATGCGGCCGAAGCGCTGGACCGAGGCCACCTCGTGCGGGTCGAAGCCGCCGCCCGAGCGGTCATCGTGGTCTTCCTGCGCGCCGAACTCACCGACACTGAAGCCCTTGCCGCAGAACCGCCGGTCGGTGAGCTTGATCTCCAGGGGGAACTGCTCCACCGGGCCGTAGTAGTGCATGTTGGAGAAGTCGGTGTGCCGGACGCCGAGGATCTTGTCGGCCGGCGGCATGCTCGGCAGGTAGCCGACGCAGGTCGGCGCCTGCGGCGCACCGGCCTTGATGCCGGCGACGTTGGCCTTCAGCCAGCGGTTGAGCAACTCGGCCTGGAACCGCTTGTAGTCCGCCGTGTGTACGTCGTCCCACTCGTTGCTGCCGGGCTTGAACGGGATCCGCGGCAGATCGGCGGTGGGCGGCGTGCGGCGCCAGGCTGCGCGCAAGGCGTCCATCGTGCCGTAGCGCTCGGCCAGCCAGCGGTTCCACAACTCGACGATATCGGCCCGCTCGGGCGTGTCGACGCTGGGCTCGTTCTGCACGTCGTAGAAGATGCCCGGCACGTCGCGGTAGCGCGCGGCCCAGAACTGGCACCAGTCGGCCTGCGCGGCCAACTCGGCGTCGGTCAGCGACACCGGCAGCCAGTCGTGCAGCGCCAGGAAGATGGCCACCCGGTGCTTCTGCGCCAACTGCACGATGGCGTCCATCTGCCGGCAGAGCCGCTCCGGGCGCTGCTTCAGATCCAGCGAACTGTGCGCGCCTTTGCCCTGGTAGCCGTCCTTGGCGAACGGCGAGAAGTGCAGAATGCGCAGGAGGTGCAGGTTGTGGGCCGCCATCAACGCGAAGTCGCGGTCCCACGTGTCCGGGTTCTCGTGCGGCGAGTAGTACATCATGCCGGTCTGGTTGCTGCCGGCCAGGAACGCCGGCCGCCCGTCGATGGTCAGGTAGTTGCCGGACCACGCGATCTTCGGGCCCTGCGCGATGACCGCCGGGCTCCAGACGGCGAACGCCGACGACAAGCGATCGCGGTAGTGCTCGCCGACGCGCAGTTCGGCGGTGAACCGGACCAGGTCATCCATCGCGGTGGTGACCGGCCAGCGCCGTTCGACCACTTCGCTGGCGCCCGGCGCCAGCGTGACGGCCGTGGGCGCGTCGGCCGGTTGCCCGTCCTGACCGAGGGTCACTTGCGCGGTCACCGGGGCCTTGCCGTGGTTGCTGACCGTCACCTGGACCACCGCGGTCTCGCCGAGGCGATAGCAGGCCAGGCCGCTGGCTGGACTGTGCAGGTAGACGCGTTGCACCAGGTGGTCGGCCACCGTGGCCAGCAACCGCTGCTGGGCCGCGCCGCCGCAGAACAGGTCTTGCCCGCTGGTCAGCCCGCTGAAGGCCCAACTGGAGCCGCGGTACCGTCCGCTGAAGTTGTGCATCAGGCTGAGCGCGGTGCCCCGTGCGCCACCCTCCGTGTCGAACACCTCGAGCACCGGTTGCCAGCGGCGATAGACGTCGGGGAAGACCGGGCTGTTGACGCCGATCAGGCCGCTGGCCGACCAACCAGCCAGTGGCTCTGCCGGCCGCACCGGGGCCAGGCCGACCTCGGCCACGCCCGGCCAGGCGCTGAGCTGGTACTGAGCGGCATCGGCCAGCGCAAAGTGCGGATCGAACACGCCGATCTGGTCGGACGTGAAGGTCATCGCGTCGCCGGGCTTGCCGCTGCGCGTGTTCATCGGCGCCAGCGCGGCCGGCGGCGCCGCGGTCTGCGCGGCCGTCAGGGCCGCTTCGACCGTGGTCCAGGTCGTGCCTGACCAGACCACCAGGCGCTCGAACGCGTAGCCGTCGGTGCTGAGGAAGCTGCCGCCGGCGCGCAACCAGGCGGTGAACGTGGCGCGCGCCTCCTCGGGGAAGAACGGCCCGTAGGGCAGCACCACCAGATCGAAGTTGGCGGCCGTGAGCACCGCGGCGTTGGCCAGATCGCCGGCCTGCAGCAGCACCGCACCATAGCCGGCGGCCGTCAGGGCGGCCGCCAGCGCTTCGGGCGAGTGCCCCGAGTGGAACCCATCGGGCAGCACCCCCGGCATGGTCAGCACGCCCACGCGCCCGCGGCCGGCGGGCGGCAAGGCCAGGTTCGCGGTGCGGGGCAACGGCTGGCGCGCGATCGTGCCGGCGGTCTCCCAGACCATGTCGGCCACCACCACGTCCAGGTCACCGAAGTTGCAGCCGAGCAACATGCGGCTGGCGCCGGGCATCTCGCGTGTGTTCTTGCCGCGCGGTTGGAAGCTGAACGCGCCGACCGGCAGGCGCACCTCGTGCCAGCCTGGTTTGAGGTCGCCCACGCCCTTGCCGTCCACGCGCACGGCGGCCAGCCAGGCATCGCCGTCGGGCTCCATCAGCCAGACGTGCATGGCCGCGTTGGGCGCACTGCGGCGCTTCTCGAGCCGGAAGCGCAAGGCCACGGCATCGGCCGGCACGCGGCACGGGCCGGTCAGGTTGCCCCAGTGCGCGGTGCTGTCGGTGTACTGCAGGCGCATGGCGGGGCCTGGCCCGCCGGGACCCTTCGCAGCCGACACCTGTGGCGCCTGACCCCCGTCGGCGTTGGGCTTCCAGATGGTCGGGTCGGCGAAGTCATGCAGCGGCACCGTCGCCCCCAGGCACAGGGCCAACAGGGCCCCTCCAGCCAACAACAGGTCCATGCGTGCGCTCCTCAACCAGCCGGCCGGCCCGCAGCGCGAGCCGGCCAGCGGGATCGTGCCGCAACGTCAGCGGGTCACAGCCCGCCGTGGCCCCACAACGAGCCGTTGGTACTGCTGGTCAAATAGGCGTCCTTCTGCCATTTGACATGGCCGTCGAAGTAGACCAGATTGCCGCCCTCGTTGTGGTGCGTGGTGGCCGGCGAGTAGGGCGGCTTGCAGCCGACCGTGCAGCAGCCGTCACCGTTGGCGTTGCAGGTCGGACAGTAGTGCGTCCAGGCCCACTCCGCGTCGATAGCCGCCATCACTTCCGACGGCCGCAGGATCTGCGCCAAGTTCGGTTGCTGCTGGCCCAGCTCCTTGAAGATATGGTTCATCGGCAGCGCGTAGCCGTAGCCACCGCCCCAGTACGTGCCCTTCATGCTCGGGCACTTCATCAACTGGTAGTTCTTCAGGTACGGCTGAACGTCCTGAAACCACCACCCGCTGCCACCGGTCTTGTAGACCTGCGGCACGGTTTCGTCGTAGTCCTGCGCGTACTGCAGAATGCCCAGACCCAGTTGCTTCAGGTTCGAGCTACAGCTCGATTGCCGCGCCTTTTCGCGCGCCTTGGCGAACACCGGGAACAGAATGGCTGCCAGGATGGCGATGATGGCGATCACCACGAGCAGCTCGATCAGCGTGAAGCCCGACTTACGTCGCACGTCCGCACTCCTTTCGCGCCGGCGCGAGGCCGGCGCTGGAGCGCTTCGCCGAGTTGGGCCGCGGACCTCCTGCCGACCGCTGACCTACAAGCCGTTGTGCCCCCACGGGTCCGCGTCGGACGCCAGCGTGGTCGCCGACTGCCACTTGGCGTGACCATCGGCATAGCCGACATTGGCGCCCTGGTTGTGGAAGATCGACACGCCGGCGCCCCAGTCGTTGCCGCCGTCCGAGGCCCAGATGGCCGGCGTGGCGGTGATGTTGAAGTTAGCCGAGCCGGCACAACCGGGACAAACGTGGGTCCAGTACATGGTGCCGTCCATGACCAGATAGAGGTTGGCCGGCTTGGTCAGCGCAGACATGGCCCGCGTGGCCGAGTTGCCCTCGGGAATGATGTGCCGCATCGGCATACAGAACGTGCTGGCGATGCCCAGCGTCGACGTCCAGCCGGTCACGCTGGAGGCGCTCGGGCAGCGGAAGACCTGGATGTTCTTGATGTACGGCGAGCACAGGTCGGCCCAGATGTACCGGGTCGTGCCGATGATGTTGTAGATCATCGGGTAGGTCTCGTCGTAGTCCTGGACGTACTGCATGATGGCGACGCCGAGCTGCTTGGTGTTGCTCTGGCAAGAGCTCTGCCGCGCCTTCTCGCGGGCCTTGGCGAATACGGGGAAGAGAATCGCAGCCAGAATCGCGATGATAGCGATGACCACCAGCAGTTCAATCAGCGTGAAGCCCGACTTACGGTTCATGAGCATGCTCCTGGTCGGCGCGAACGACGCCGGGGTAGTTGGTTATGCCCCGGCAACCAGGCACTTCCTTGTTGCGAGATTGTTGCGCGGGGAAGGTCTCCGGCCGGACCCGACGAACCGAGCCGCACACGGGAGCCACTGCCATGGGCGCTCTGCTGACCTTGCTCGCCGCCACCGCCACGCTGGCCCTGCCGCCGGAACCGGGGCTGCTGTTCCGGGCCTCGTTTGACGGCACCGTACAGGCCGACAGCCTCGCCGGCGCCGGCGGGCCAACCGGCCTCACCGGGCCTGGGCGGCCCCAGTTCGGGGCTGGCCGGTTCGGCCAGGGGCTGCTTTGCGGGCCCGGCCTCGACCTGGTCCACTATCGCACCGCCGGCCACCTCCTGCCGCGCTCGGGCACCGTCAGCCTGTGGGTCAAACCGCTCAACTGGACCCCTGATGACGGCAACTTCCACAGTTTCTTCGAGAGCGGCACGCTCGACGGCGGCACCGGCTGGCTGATTCTGTACAAGTACTACCAAAGCTCCTGGCTGCTCTTCCGCTACGCCGACGAGCGCGGCCAGGTCGGCATGCCCACCGGTACGCTGAAGTGGCAAGCAGGGATCTGGCACCACCTGGCCGCCACTTGGTCGCCGGAGGCGCAACGGCTGTGGGTCGACGGCGAACTGGTGGCCGAAGCGCCCACGCCGCGCGTGGCCGAGACCCTCGGCGAGACCTTCACGGTGGGCGACAACGGTTGGCACCTGCCGCACGCCGGCGCCCAGACGCTGCTCGATGAGGTCCGCGTCTACGGCCAGCCACTATCGGCCGAGCAGATCCGCCGGCTGGCCGGCCGTGGCAGCCTGACCGTCCGTCGTGACGCCATCGAGGACCGCTGGCACTTGCGCCTGGCGCTGCCCGCTGACATGGGCGTCCAGTCTGTTCGCTGTGAGGTGCAGCCGGCCGCCGGCGGCGCGCCCGTGCGGGTCGTCGAAGGGAAGATCGAGGCCGGTGTCGCCACCGCCTCGTGGCCGGTCGGCGATCTGGCCCCAGGCGCCTACCAGGTCGTGGCGCGAGTGCTGGCGGCCGACGGCGCGGTGCTGCTGGAGGAGCGCCAACCGGCGCGCCGGCTGGCGCAGGAACGCCTGACGCTGGCCAACGAACACCTGCGGCTGGTGTTCGACGGCAGTAGTGGCGGCGTCTTGGCCCTCGACGCGCCGCGGCTCAAACTGTCGTGCCGGGCGCCCGAGGCACCCGGTCCGCTCCTGGCGATGAACGCCGTTCGGTTCGTGGACCACGTGCGGTTCTACCAGCCGAAGGACGTCGCACACTGGCTGGCCGACGAGGTCGCCCTGCAGCGCATCGAGGTCGCTCGCGTCGCCGGCGGCCAACGCCTCACCGCGGAGTACCTGCTGGGCCAGGTGGTCAAGGCCACGGCTAGCGTCGACCTGCCCGACGGCGCCGCGACCGCCACTTTCCGGCTCGCCATCGACAACCAGCGGCCGTTGCGGCCGTCGGAGGCCTGGCGCCTGCCCAGTGTGGAGTACCCGCGGCTGACGGCGCTGCGCGTCGGCGACGCGCCCGAGGCCACCCGGTTGGCCAGCGGCCACATCCAGGGCTGGGTCCAGACCAACCCGGGCCACAGCCTGCCGCCCGAGCGGACCTTGCAGTACCCCGGCACGGCCTGCGTGCCGTGGCAGGACTTGTCCGGCGCCAACGGCGGCCTGGCGCTGCTGCCGCTGACCGACGGCAACGGGCAGCTCGAAGTGCTCGCCGGCGCCGAGAACAAGCTCACCTGGCTCGGCACGCGCTGGTGGGCGCTGATGGAGCCCGGCGACCGCTGGCAGACACCGCCGGTGGAGCTGATGGTCCACGCCGGCGCCTGGCACGCCGCGGCCGACCGCTTCCGCCAGTGGGCACTGCAGGCCACACCGCCGCGACGGCAACCGGACTGGCTGGCCGACTGTGACGGCTGGCTCGGCCTCGGCGGACCCGAGTACCGGTTCGCCGACCTGCCCAAGGTCCTCGAAGCCGCGCGCTACTACGGTTTCGACTACCTGCAGCTCTGGGCGCAGATGATCCTCGGCGGTACCTACTACTCCTGGTTCTACCCGAACCCGGATCTGGGCACGGTAGCCGAGCTGAAGCAGGGACTGGCCGAGGTCCACCGCCAAGGCGGCCGCGTCGGCTTCTACAGCAACGTCATCACCTTCGACGGGGCCGTCGACCAGAACCCGGCGCTGCGCGAGCGGCTCGCCAAGGCCGGCGTCAAGGACCATCCGCCGCTGCCGCGGTTCTATGACGACCTGCCCACGCACATCTTCGCCGGCCCGGGCGGCGCCTTTGGCCGCGGTGGCGCCGCCGGGCACAGCCATTCGGGCTATCCCGACGGCTACTGGGCGATGTGCCCCGGCTCGCCGTGGTGGCGCGACTACCTGGCCGGTTGGATCCGCCGCTGGCATGACGAGTACGGCGCCGATGTCTGGTATCTGGACAGCTTCCCGATCCACGGCTACGGTCTCGGCCCCGCGTCGTATGCGCTCCATCTCGACCACCCGCGGCCGCTTGGAGAGCTGCAAATCGGCCTGCTGAAGCACCTCCGCCGTGGCTTTGACGGGCCGCTGCTCTACGAGGGTGTGGCCTGCGCGGCGTTCATGCCCTACACCAACTGGTGCCTCGGCACCGAGCTGTCGTTCGGCTCCGGGCCGGGCTCGCGGCCGGAGATCTTCGCCTATAGCTTCGGCGACGTCTATCCGGTCTTCTCGGGCAGTTGCAACACCTGGGCCGGCATCGGGCGCATCTTCGCGGATCTGGCACCGGCCCGACCGGAGGACGCGCTGAACTACGTCTTCGTCCTCGGCGAACGCATCGACACCCTCGGGCTCTACCCGCTGCGCCGCGACAGCCAGTACGGTGCGCACGTCAAGCGGCTGGTGGCCCTGCGCAGCAAGGTTCGCGACCTGCTCAACGGCGGCCGCCGGTACGACCAGTTGGGCCTATCGGGCATGCCGGACAAGGTGGTCGCGCGCGTGCTCACCCGTGCTGAGCCCGCCGGCGCGGTGGTGGCCCTCTGGGACCGCCGCCCTGCGCGCCAACCGTGGACCTTGCGCGTCGACACCGGGCAACTGCCCTGGCCGGCTGGCCTGACCAGCGTGCGCCTGCTGAAGCTCGACGGCTCCGAGCAGCCGCTGACGCCGCGGCGCGACGGTTCGGCCGTGACGGTGACGATTGACCCGAGTGAGGTGGCCGCGGTGCGGTTCCAGCGGTGAGGGGCAGTGCGCCAGGAAGGATTCGAACCTTCGACCCTCGGATTAAAAGTCCGCTGCTCTGCCGACTGAGCTACTGGCGCGGGGTAGCGGCAGTATAGCACCGCCTGCCGACAAGGGTCAACGCGGCACGCGGCCGGTCATGGCGCCAGGCGCCGGCGCGATGGCCGGGCGGCGACGCGACCGGCGCACCGCCCCCAGGTGCCACATTCGGGTCACGCGCACCGGCGCTGCGGGGCCGAACCGGGTGGCTGAGCGTGGTACAATACGGCGGTCGGGGTCCAGCCGCAATGACGTCGTTCCGATCGGAGCAGAGCCGGGTCATCGGCGTCGGTCGCCGCGCGCTGTGGGGCGTCATTCTGGCGTGTTTCGGCTTCCTGGGCGGCTTCGTGGCGGGCTATCTGGGCGCCCTCGTGGCTTGGCACGGTCAGCCCATGCCGCCCGACACGCCGCTGCGCATCGGCCTGCTCGGCGCGTTGGCCGGCTGCCTGGTCGGCTCGGCCGGCGGCTCGGTCGCCGGGCACGTCCATGACCTGCGCACCTCGCGGCGCATCACGCTCGCCTGGTCCTCGGCCATCGAGCGGGCCGAGACCACCTTGTTGGCCTTCGCGGTCGAGACCGCGTTCGCCATGTGCAACTACTCTGGTTCGCTGACGCACGGCCAGGTCGGCCGCATCCGCGACATGCTCACCGAGCGCTTCGAGATCGGGCCGGGCGCCCTCGACGCCATCGAGGCGCGGCTCCGCTCGGACGGCCGCACCACGCTGTCGGCCAGGTTCCTGGGCGAACGACTGGCCACGATGAACGACCCACGGCGGTTCCTGCGGTTCCTCTACGAGATCGCGGTGGCCGACGGCGCCGTCGACGAGCGCGAGGAGCACTTCATCGAGCTGCTCTGCACCGCCGCGCACGTCCACCCCGACCTGCACGCCGAGGTGCGCCGCGACTACATCGACGACCTGACGCGCTACTGGCAGGCGCTGGAGCTGCCACTCGGCGCCTCGCTGGACGATGTGCGCGCAGCCTACCGGCGGCTGGCGCGCGACTACCACCCGGACCGCGTGCATCACTTGCCGCGCGGCTATCGCGAGTACGCCGAGGAACGGATGCGCGAGCTGAACGCCGCCTATGCCGCGCTGACCGAAAACGGTTCGCGCCAGGCCCAACCACGCTGAGCCGGCCGGGAGCGCTGGACACGCTCGCCGACCGGCTCGTTGGCGGTTGGCTGCCTAGCGCACGCGGCTGAGGAAGCGCGCGGTACGCGTCAGGGCCTCGCGGATGTTCTCGAGGCTGGTGGCATAGGTCGCGCGGAAGTGGCCTTCACCGCACTCGCCGAAGGCGTTGCCCGGCACCACGGCCACGTTCTCCTCCTCCAGCAGGCGCTGGCAGAAGGTCTCCGAATCCAGGCCGGTGGACCGGATGGACGGGAACGTGTAGAACGCGCCGCGCGGCATGAAGCACTCCAGACCGAGCTCGGCAAAGCCGTTGGCCATCACGCGCCGGCGCTGGTCGTACGAGGCCACCATGCGCTCGACCGCGCGCTCACCGTGCTCGAGCGCCTCGATGGCCGCTTCCTGAGCGGTGATCGGCGCGCACATCATGGTGTACTGGTGGACCTTGACCATGGCCGCCAGGATGTCGGCCGGGGCGCAGGCGTAGCCGATGCGCCAGCCGGTCATGGCATAGGCCTTGCTGAACCCGTTGAGCAGGATCGTCCGCTCGCGGGCGCCGGGCAGCGACGCCAGGCAGGTGTGCGTGGTGCCGTCGTAGAGCAGGCGGTCGTAGATCTCGTCGCTGATGACCAGCAGGTCATGGGCGGCGGCCAGATCGACGATGTCGCAGAGCGTCTGCCGGTCGATCACCGCGCCCGTCGGATTGCTCGGCGAGCCGATCAGGATGGCGCGCGTGCGTGGCCCGATGGCGGCCTCGATGGCCTCGGGGCGCGGCACGAACTCATCCTCGAACCGCGTCACCACCGGCTTGGGGCAACCGTGGGCCAGCGTGACCGTCGGGCCGTAGCTGACGAAGCACGGCTCCGGGATGATCACCTCGTCACCGGCTTCGAGGATGGCGCGGCAGGCCAGGTCGAGGCCCTCGCTGACGCCGACGGTGACCACGACCTCGGTCTGCGGCACGTAGCGCACGCCGTAGCGTCGGTCGAGGTGCCGCACGATGGCCTGGCGCAGTTCGAGCAAGCCGTGGTTCGAGGTGTAGTTGGTGCGACCCAACTCCAGCGCGCTGACGCAGCGACTGGAGATGGTCCAGGGCGTCGCGAAGTCGGGCTCGCCGACGCCGAGCGAGATCACGCCTTCGGTGGCGGCCACCAGGTCGAAGAAGCGCCGAATGCCCGACGGTGGCAAATCCTCCACCAGCCGCGAGACGCGGCGGGTGCGCTGTTCTGTGGGGTGACTCATGGCGCCACCGCCAGTCGGTAGTCCTCGCTGGCGGCCATCATGAGCTGCCCGTCGTGCTTGTACTTGCGCAGCACGAAGCTGGTGGCGGTGCTCTCGATGCCCTTCATCGGCGCCAGCTTCTCGGCCACGAACAGGGCCACCTCGCGGAAGTCGCGCCCCTCGATGACGACCAGCAGGTCCTGGCGGCCGGAGATCAGGTAGAGCGAGTGGACCTCGTCGAACAGGGCCACCCGGCGCGCGATGGCGTCGAAACCGAAGTCGGGCTCGGGCTTGACCCGCACGTCGACGAACGCGTAGAGGTGGGGCCCACCGACCTTGTCCCAGTCGATGATGGCCCGAGCAGCCTTGATGACCCCGTCAGCGTTGAGAGCCTGCAGTTCGGCAGCCACCTCGGCGGCAGCCAGCCCCAGCCGGGCAGCGATGTCGGCTGCCTCGACGCCGGGTTCGTTGTGCACGATTTCCAGGATCTCGATCCGCTGTTCCTTGGTCATTGCAAAAGGCCTCGTGTACGGGGGTGTGACCCGCCGGCGGCCGGCTCGCGGTTGGGCTTGGCCAGCCGTCGGATGGCGGGTTCGGTAGCGGCATTCTAGGCCGCCGCGGGGCAACGGTCAAGTTGACGCTCACTGTCGCCGATGCTACACTCGCGCCGGCTGGCCGGCGGCCGGCCGCTGAGGTGCAGCATGGTGGACGAGGCGAACAGCGACTTCGAGCTCACCTTGCAGACCCTCAACTATGCCACGCGCATGTTGGCCTCGGAGTTGGACCACGGGCGCCTGCGCGACCATGCCCTCGACACGTTGGCCGATTTCGGTCGCAGCAGCCATATCGCCCTGCTACACGTCAACGACGAGGCCCAGACCGTCGAGGTGGACGGCCGCCTGTCCTCAGGGACCTGGTCCAACCCCGACCATTGCCTGTCGTACGTCGACAACCCGCTGGCCGACGTCATCGCCTCGCGGCAGATGAGCGCGCACCCGCTCAGCGCCGAGGAGACCGTGCCCTGGCCCGCCGGGCCGGGCGAGGCCGTGGCCGGTCGGGAGTGCTTTTGCGTGCCGCTGATCGGCCGCCACCGCCACACCATGGCCGTGGCCACGCTGGAGCGCGACGCAGCCGATCCGCTCAGCGAACTCGACCGCCAGGTGTTGACCGTGGTGGCGACGCTGATCGCCGCGGCGATGGACAACGCCCGCCTGTTCCATTTGGCGACTGTCGATGGCCTGACCGGTCTCTACGTGCGCCGCTTCTTCGAGATCCGTCTGTCGGAGGAGCTGGCGCGGCTGCGGCGGTTCGGCGGCACCGTGGGCCTGTTGATCACCGACATCGACCATTTCAAGGCGTTCAACGACACCTACGGCCACCAGACGGGCGATCTGGTCCTGCGGCAGCTCGCCGACCTGGCCAAGCTGACGGTGCGACAAGGCATTGACGTGCCGTGCCGCTACGGTGGCGAGGAGTACGTCTTCATCCTGCCCGAGACCGATCTGGCCGGTGCGGTGGGTCTCGCCGAGCGGCTCCGCCGGGCGGTGGCCGAGCACACTTTCGGCTCGGCGGACCGGCCGCTGCAGGTGACCATCAGCGGCGGCGTGACCAGTGTGGCGCGCGACGACTCCGTTGATGAGCCGGAACTCGTGCGCCGGGCCGACGAGGCGCTCTACCACGCCAAGGAGAGCGGGCGCAACCGGGTCATGGTCTGGTCGGCGGAGTGACCCGGCCGGCGCTCCGCACAACGCCGACCCGCCTCAGGTGTCGGAACCTACCGAGGAGGCTGTCATGACGCGCTCGCCTGCCGCAACCGCCGACGCCGGTGCCTATCAGCGCTGGTTGGCTGGTTCGACGCTACTGGTTCTGCCCTTTGTGGTGGTGGTGCTGGTCATGACCGCGCAGTTCGCCGGCCTCAAGTCACAGCCGGCCGCCGAACAGGCCGTGGTGGCGCGGCGGCTCGTCGCCGGTCACGGCTACTCGACCAGCATCGTGCTGCCCCGCTCGCTGGCCTACCACGCCGACCTGGCCCAGCACGCCGAGCTGCGGCAGGCTCCCTTGAGCGTGCTGCCCACCGCGGCGCTGTTCAGGGCGCTGGGTGAGCGCGAAGGGCGCACCGCCGCGTTCAGCTCCATGCTGGCCTGGCTGCTCACCGTCTGGCTTACCTTCCTCGCCGGACGGCGACTGTTCGGCTTGTCAGCCGGCTGGTTGGCGGCGTTGCTGCTCACCTTCGGCCCCACGTCGCTGGCCTTTGCCATCAGCGCCGACGGCCGGACCTGGGCCATGCCGTTGCTGGTGGCGCTGTGGCTGCTCCTGGCCACCGATGCGCCCGGCCTCGCCAAGCCAGCCGCCATCGGCCTGGTCATCGGCCTGCTGACGCTGTGCTCGCTCCAACTGGCCGTGCCGCTGCTCTGTGCGGTGGTGCCGCTCCTGGCCTGGCCACCGACGCGCTCGACCGACGCGGCGGCGGCCAAGCGCAGTCCCGAAGCCACCATGTTGGCCGTGGTGGTGATGCTCGTCGTGCTGATGCCCTGGCTCGGGCGCAACCTGCGCGTGGCCGGCACGCCGCTGCCCGGTCTGGGCCAGTACACACTGCTGACCGGCACGCCGGCGTCGCCCGGGCGGAGCATCGAGCGGCGGCTCGTCGATCCCGGCGCCAGTCCGTTGGGCTTCGTGCGTGACCACAAGCGCCAACTGGCCAACAAGTTCCTGGCCGGTCTGCGCGGCGTTCGCGACGTGGCCGCGCAGACCATCGACGGCCCGGTGCTCGGCCTGTTCCTGGCCGCGCTGCTGCTGCCGCTGGCCGGTGCGGCCGGCGCCGCCCGCCGCGCGCTGGCCGTGGCCCTGGTGGCGCATGTCGTCGTCCTGGCTCTGTTCTCGCGTGAGTACCGGGCACTGGCCATCTGGCAGCCGGTGCTGGCGCTCTACGCGGCCTGGTTCGTCACCGATGCGTTAGGCCGCCGGTTCGCCGAGCCGACGCGCTGTCTCTGGCAGACCTGGTCGCCGGCCGCCTTGCGCGGCGCGGCCATCTGCGGCCTGCTCCTGCTGGTGGCACTGCCGGGCCTGTCCGCGCAAGTGACCGGCGAGCGCAACCCGCTGTCGCCCTCGGCACCCAATCACAAGCTGCTCGTGCACCTCGCGGCTGAGAATGAGGTGATCGTCTGTGACGATCCCTGGACCGTGGCTTGGGAGACCGACCGCACCTGCCTGTGGCTGCCCCAGGGCCCGGAGGACTTCGAGGCCGCCCGCAAGCTCAGCCGTCCAAGAGTCATCTACTTCTCGCGGCGCTCGGCGCCCGGTGGCGACTTGTTCGGTGCTGACGAGCGCGGGACGTGGTGGTCCTGGGCCCAGGCCATGCCCGCCGGCTACCTCGACTACCGGCCGGCGGAGAGCCGCATCGAAGGCGAGCGGATCCTGGTGGCCGAGCCCACCGGGCAGCCGTAGTGGCGCGCGGGGCGCCGCGCGGTGGAGGGCTGACGGCCTGACGGGCACGCGTGCGGTGCGGCGGTCAACGCGCCGATGCAGTCCGGTGGGTCCAGGCCCAGGGTGGGGCCAAACGAGCCGCGTCGCTCAGTGTTTCTCGGCCAGGTGGCGCGCCACCTGCGTCTCGACGTTGCGCTTGGTGCAGGTCTCGACGATGCGACGCCAGCCGTCTTCGGGGTAGTGCGGGTCGATCAGCACGACGCGGTGGACGTTCAGCTCGCGCAGCAGATCGGCCAGGTCGCGACTGGTGCCCAGAACCGGGGTCTCGAGCAGTTCCAGGCCGACCGCGGACTCCTCCTCGCAGATGGCGCCGACAACGCGCAGGCCGGCCTGCCGGCGGAGCCGTCGCAGCGTCAGTTCGGCCTCGTCACCCAGACCCACAGCGAGCACGCGCTTGCTGGGCTCGTGGCCGGCGCCGACCACCTGCAGGCGGTCAGCCAGGAGTCGAATGGTGATGCGCGGGCCGGTGAGGAAACAGAGCTGGACCAGCCAGTTCACCGTCAGCAGGCTGGCCGACAGCGAGGACAGCCAGCCAAGCGCCGCGAGCGCGGCGGCGGACAGCGCCATACCGAAGGTGGCGGCCTTGACGAACCGCAGGAGGTCGCTGACCGTGCAGTAGCGCCACGTGCCGCGGTACACGCCGGTGGCCGCCAGGGCCACCATGTGGGCCAGCAGGACCACCGGCAGCGCCCGCAGCACGGCGCTCCAGGTGCTGGCGACGGCCAACTGCTCCTCGTAGCGCAGCGCGGCCGCGGCGTAGAAGCTCGCGGCCACGGCCAGCGCATCGACGGCCATCTGGACCAACACGCGCGAGCGTCGCTCGTTGGCGAGGAACCGCAGGTGGGTGTGACTGAGGCGGACGCTCAGCGGCTCCATCTCGCCATAGACCGGCACCCGCCCGAGGAAGCAGCCCACGGCGGCGACGGCGAACAGCAGCGCCGGGAGGATGACCGTCGAGTGGTACCAGGCCAACTGGCAGACGGCCAGGGCCGTGCCGCCCGAGATGGCGCCGAGCAGGAAGTGCATCTGCACGGCCCGCGGCTCGGTCAGACCGGCGATGACCAGTCGATGGGACAGGTGATCCTTGCCGCCCAGCAGTGGCGAGCGCCCGGCCAGAGCCCGGCAGGTGGCCACGACCGTGGTATCGACGACCGGCACGAGGAGGACCAGAATCGGCACGACGAGGAGCCCGAATCGGTCGAGATGGCTCGAACGGCCTTCGGTCGCCGGCAGCAGCGCCAGGCCGGCCATGACCAGACCCATGGGCAGTGAGCCGCAATCGCCCATGAAGATCGAGGCCGGATGCCAGTTGTGGTACAGGTAGCCGAGGCAAGCTCCGGCCAGCGCCAAGGTCAGCGCTGCCGGGACGGGGTTGTCGCCCAGGCAGAACAGGACCGTCTGGAACAGCGCTGCGATGCAGACGACGCCGGCACACAGCCCGTCCATGTTGTCGAGCAGGTTGACCGCGTTGCTCAGGCCGACCAGCCAGACGATGGTCAGGGCGATGTCGAGGACCCGCCAGGGCCCGTCGCCGAGGCCGAAGCGGTAGCCGACGACCACCAGGGGCACTGCCAGCAGCAGTTGCGCGAGCATCTTGGTGTGCGGGCCCATCGGGCGCCGATCGTCCCACAGGCCGATGCCGAAGAGGAGCACACTGAGCCCGACCAGCCAGGCCTGCTGGCTGGTCAGCAGCGGCATCACCGGTGCGATGCCGCCCAGGAACGCCAGGACGATGGCGACGCCACCGAGGAGCGCGACGCTCCGCTGCGCCCAGCGGTCGTCGCGGGGAGCACAGACCCAGCCGTGCCGCTTGGCGAACTCGCGCACCAGCGCAGTCAGCCATAGGGCCAGTCCGAGCGACACGACTCCGGCCACCCCCACCATCCACATTGGCACACCTCACCTGCCGCTGATGCGGCACTTCGCCCTCGCGGGCACAGCCGGAGTGCGGAACGCTACTCCAGTCCGGTTAACGCCGGATTGAGGGCTGGTGAACCGAAGCTGACCCAGGGGGCCTATGGCGGACCCGGGCTTGGGCTCAACGGTCACCGTCATGCGCCTGGGCCGGCCGCTATCAGGGGCACCGGGTTGGGCACGCGAGCTTGACTGCCTGCGACGACGATCCGATTTCCCGCCCTTCCACAGGAAGCCTGCGGCGAGAAAAAGTGGCTCTGGTACCGGCCGGCGCCGGCCACTAGAGCTGACCACGGCGGTTCGTCGACACCGTGCCGGCAGACGCGACGCGCCTGGGCACAAGTCACATCCTGCACCGACGGGCTGGCCCGATGCCGGCCGACGGCTGCCAGGGCCGGTCCGTGGAGCCCGGGAGCAGCGGCCCGCGAACCGAGGCCGCCCGGTCGCCACCCGACCTTTGCCATCGCTTGTCCGATCGCCCATGTTCGCCAGGGTCCCCGGCCAGCAAGACCGTCGTGCAGTGTAGGCCGCTGGCGGCCGAGAGTCAAGTTCCGCGCCACCGCGAGGCCCCTGCCGCGGGCCTCGCGGACGCGCTACGCCGTCATCCGAGGG
>CAZHGD010000139.1:0-19410 GCA_964531735.1 uncultured Fimbriimonadaceae bacterium
CAGGCCACGCGCGGCGGCGCGCAGGCGCCTTGCAGGTCCGACGGAACGACCAGCGGCGCCGCACCGGCCGCACCGGCGGCCAGCAGCCCGCAGACGGCGATCCAGCGCCGGCCGGCGGCCCAGGGCCCGGGCAGCAGCTTCACGGTTCACCAACTCCCTATCAGCACGAACGGCGCCCAGGTGAACGGGTGCTCCGAGCGACCTCGCATGGCCAGCGCCGCCTCGCGCAAGGCGGTGGCCTTGTCGGCCCCCTCACGGAGCCGGCGATAGAACAAGCCCATGAACTGCTGGCTGGCTTCGTCGCTCACCTTCCACTGGCTGACCACTTGCGACCGCGCACCGGCGGCCGTCAGCGCCCAGGTCAGCCCCAGCAGCCCCTCGCCCGGCTGCACCTTGCCGCGCCCGGTCTCACAGGCGCTCAGCACCACCAGGTCGGCCTTCAGCCTGAGTTCCATCAGCTCGCGGGCCTCCAGTTGGCCATCTTCGCGACTCCCGGCGCGCGGCTCGCTCAGCAGCACCGCGCTGTACAGCGGGCTCGCGCTGTCGAGCACGCCGTGCGTGGCGAAGTGCACGTACCGGTAGTCGGCCATCCGCGTCTTGGCCACCTCTTCCTGCGCCTCGGCGCCTTGGTAGATGGCCGCGGTGGTCCCGAACAGGTCACCGAGCACCTGGGCCTCGGCGGCTGTGCCTGGCAGTTCGACCGGCGGCGTCCCCCGCTCGAGTTCGGGCGACCGCACCAGCGGGCCGAACTTCGGGTTGGCGAACACCAGCAGGCCCTGGGCGGTGGTGGGCGGCAGGGCGCGGGCCTGCTTGAGCAGCGTGGCACTGCAGGCGTAGACCAACGCGCAGCGTTCCCACAGCAGCGTGTCACCCAGCGGCAGCGCCTGGAACGGCAGCTCGAACAGTGCCTGATCCGGCACGATGACCAGCCGCTTGATGCCCTCGGGCAGATTCGCCAGCAGCGGGGCCAGGAAGGTGTCGGCGGCCTCTTTGGCCAGTTGCCGGTAGCGCAGCCGCGGGCTGGAACAGGCCTCACGCAGCCGGGCCACGCGTTCGGTCACGGCGCTCTGAGTCAGCGCGATGGTGGCCGCGCGAACCTGCACCGAGCCCTGGTTGGTGACCAGAAAGGCGTAGGTCTCGCGCTCGCCGACGTGGTACTCCAGCAGTCCGGTGTCGGCCGGCAGCACATTCTGGAGCTGCGGCGTGCCGATCACCTCGGCGCTGCGCTTGCGGCCCAGGTCCGGGTGTACCAGGCAGAGCTCCTCGCGGAACTGGTCGGCGGCCTCGCGCGCGGCGGCCAACTGCGCCTTGGCCTTCTGGATGTCGTCGTCCTTGGCGTCCGGCAGCGCCAGCAGGCGGCCGACCTGCAGCGTGGCGGCGGTCAAGCGGTTGGCGCGCTGCTCCTCTTCGCGGCGCACCTCGGTGCTCAGTCCGGCGTTCAAGTCGATGCCGGCGTCGACCACCAGATCGAGTAGCGTTCGCGCGTGGGCCTCCTCGCAGATCGCGAAGGCCCCGGCCACCTGGCCCAGTTTGAGCAGGACGCGCGTCAGGGCGTCGTAGTAGCGCACGTACTCGCGGCGCAGTCCCTGCTGGGCCTCCTGCCCGCCGGCGCGGACGCGCATCTGTTCGACCACGTCCAGCGCCAGGCGGTAGAACTCGGCCGCCGCGGCCAGTTGCGGCGGCTCCAACGCTTCGCAGAACGTGCCCAGATGGAAGTAAGTGTCGGCGAGGGCCGAGCGGGAGCCGCTGGCTTGCGCCAGGGCCAGCGCTCGCAGCAGCGCGTTGCGCGCCAGCTTGGCCTCACGGTTGGCCGCCAGCAGCTCGGCCAGTTTCAGGCAGGCGCTGGCGGCGCCATGCTGGTCGCCGATCTGCTGGTAGAGGTCGAGCGAGTCCAGGAGAGTCCGGACCGTCTGCTCCAGGTTGCCCTGGCGCCGGAGCATCAGGCTGCCGAGAGCGCCTTGAGCGGCGGCCTGCCCGAGGCGGTCGCCGATGGCCTCGTAGATCGCCATCGCCTCGCGGTAGAGCTGCTCGGCGGCGACGTTGTCACCGCGCTGATTCGCGAGCACCGCCAGCGCCCGCATAGCGTTGGCCTCGCCCGGCCGTTCGCGCAGGCTGCGGTACGTGGTCAGCGCCTCGCGAGCCAGCCGCTCGGCACGCTCGTACTGCCCCACGGCGCGGCAGGCGTGCGCCATCTTCAGCTTGACATTGCCCTCGCCCAGGTAGTTGCCCGTCTGGTGGTAGGTGCGGCCCGCTTCTTCCAGCGCGGCCACGGCGCGAGCGCGGTCGCCCAGTAGCAGCCAGTTGAACCCGCGGATGAACTGGCAGTCGGCGAGTCCGCCGCGCGACTGGTCGCGGCGGTACCAGGTCTCGGCCTGCTGCAACTCGGCCTCGACCAGGTCGTGCCGCCCGGAGTTCTGGCGCGCCACCGCCCGTAGCCAGTAGCAGCGCGCCACGTCGACATTCGCGCCGGCGCGTTCGAAGTGCGGCGCGGCCTGGCCTGCGCAGTCGAGCACGCGCTCCAGGTTGGCGCGGTCGTTGGCGATCTCGGCGAATCCGAGCCAGGCGCGGCCGACGGCGTAGCTGTCGGCCGCCTGCTCAGCCGCGGCCAGCGAGCGCTGGTACAGGCGCTCGGCCTCGGGCAGCTTGCTCTGGTAGACACACACCAGGCCGCCGCGGTCGAGGGCCGCGGCCAGCGGGCGCGCGGCGCCGGCCTGCTCGAAGCGCTGGGCGGCCGCGAGGTAGGCCGCTTCGGAGGCCGGCCAGCGCTGCTGGTCTTCCTCCACGCGGCCGCGGTGGTACTCGGCCCAGCCCAGCAGCACCTCGTCGCGTCCACTCGCCGCGCGGACCGCCTCATAGAGGGCGGCCGGCTGGCCCTTGGTACGGGGCAGCCAGGTGTCGACCGCTGGTTGGTCGCCGGCGCGCCGCCCGCACCAGGCCCGCCAGGCGGCGCACGCGGCGGTGGCGTCGGCCCACTGGAGTTGGCGGTGCCCCTGCTCGAACGCCGTGGCGGCCGCCGGCCACTCCGCTCGGGCGGCGAGCACCCAGCCGCGCTGCATCGCGACGTAGCCGGCCAGACCGCCGGCCTTCAGCAACTCGGCCAGATCGGCGGCCAGGTCGAGGCGCGCCAGCGCGTCCGCTGCCGCGGCGCGGTCGCCGGCCTGCATGGCCAACTGACGGCCCAGCGCCACGGTGACCTCGGCGCGGTGGGCGGCCAGGAGCTGCCGCCGGGCGGCTGCATCGGGCGCGCTCAGGGCTTCGGCCAGCCAGGTCGGCTCGGCCGCGCCGGCGGCCAGCGCCAGCGGGAGCACCAACCACAGCCAACGGAGCCTGTACACGTCCATTGCCTCCACTTCCGCGGCCAGCGACCGGATCGCGGTCGGCCCGACCCCATCCGGCACGGTACTATGACGGCGGCCGAGCCGCGCGAGTTGCATGGCACCGCCGCGCGAGCGGCCCCGTCGCCGCCGGTTCGTTGCATGTCGTCAAGATAATCGGTGGCTGGAGCGTTGGAAGGGCGTCGCCGAAGGGCTATAATCGAGTTGTGAGGACAACCATGGGGCAGCAGCGAGTGGCTGTCGCCGTCCTGCTCTGCGCGGTGGCCGTGTTGGTCGCCGGCTGCGGGGGCGGCGTGGCGGGGCAGCAGCGGGAGCAGGCCAAGGACACCGGTCGCGCGAGCGATGCCACGGCCCTGGCGCCAGGGGCCAACGACGCCAAGGCGAGCACCGGCAAGAGCGAGGTCGCTGGTGTCGAGCTGCCCAAGGTGCGCGATCTGGGCCGTCGGGACAGTCTGGCCTATGCGCTCGTGCCAGACCTGCTGCTGGTCATCTCACTGGCCGATCCGGCCCAGCCGAAGGCTATCGGCCGGCAGGTGCTGACCCGCTCGCCGTTGCGTCTGGCACTGGACGGCACTCACGCCTACGTGGCTTGCGGCAAGGGCGGCCTGCAGATAGTCAACCTGAGCCAGGCCAACGCGCCGCAGTTGGTCGGCAGCTATGCGCCGAACGCCGGGACGGTGACCGCGGTGGCCGTGCGCAACGGCCTGGCGGTGGTGGCCAACGGCAACCAGCTCGCGGTCCTCGACGTGCGCGAGCCCACCCGCATCACCGAGCAGAAGGTCGTCACCGCCGACGGCCCGATCACGGACGTCGCGCTGCAAGGCACGCGAGCCTACGTGGTGGCCAAGACCTTGAGCATCGTCGACCTCGCGAAGCCGACCGAGGCCGCGGTGGCCGGTCACTTCGAGGTCAAGGAGACACTGCGCGCGGTGACCGCGTTCGGCGAGCACACCGCGCTGCTGGCCGACGAGGTCCTGCACGTGCTCAATCTGGCCTCGCCCGAGCGCCCGATCCGCACCGCCGAACTGACCACCGCGGCGCTCAAGACCGCCTTTGGCGAAGCGGCGGCCACCAAGCCGGTGGCCGCTGGCGGCAACGGTCGCACCGGCGCCACGACCGCGGCGGCGACCGACACCGGCGCCAACGGCACCCGCCTGATGCGCGACAGCACGGAGGTGCCGGCCGCCGACGCGCAGGCCAAGCCCGATAGCAGGGCCGACGGCAAGGCGGACACGCCGGCGAAGTCGGACGGCAAGGGCAAGGCGGGCGCCAAGGCCGCCGTGCCGGCTCCGCCGCCCGTGCGCCTCGTGGTGGTGGACGACCGGCTCTACCTGCTGCGCGACGGCAGCATCTACGTCTTGCGGCTGGACGAGAAGCGGCAACTGGCGGCGGTGGCCAAGCTGACCGGCCTGACCGCGCCGAGCGCCCTCGCGGTGACGGGCCAGCAACTGCTGGTCGGCTTCGGCAACGGTGAGGTGCAGTTGTTCGAGCCGGGCGACCAGGGCTACCAGAAGACCTCGTCGCTGACGCTGGAGACGCAAGAGACGCCGGCCCCGAAGACCGCCGACGAGAAGCTGCCGGTGCCCGCGTCGAAGGCCAGCCAGGACGCCATGAAGGCCGCCCCCGAGCCGTCCAGCCGCCCGCCGGACAACGCGCCGCGGCCCTGAGTCGGCCCGCGAACTGGTGGGGTCTGGTTCATGTCGCTACACAACGCGGCCGGTTGGTTCGCGCCTCGGCCATTCTGGGCGCCCGTGATATACTTCGCCCGGAGGGTCCGCCTGGGCCGGTCTGGCGCTCGGGTGGATGGCGCGACCACGTAGGAGAAGTCTGGTCATGAGTTTGCGGAACCTGGACGCCCTGTTCGAGCCCAAGTCAGTGGCGGTGATCGGCGCCTCGAATCGCCCTCGCAGCGTCGGCTCGTTGGTGATGCGGAATATGCTGACCTCGGGCTTTGAAGGCCCGGTGATGCCGGTCAACCCCAAGGCGGGTGCCATCCACGGGGTGTACGCCTATCCCGACATCGCCTCGCTCCCGGTCACGCCGGACCTGGCGGTGATCTGCATCCCGCCGAAGGCCGTCTGCGGCGCCATCGATGAACTCGGGGCCCGCGGCACGCGCGCGGCGGTGGTGCTGACCGCCGGCCTCAACCTGGACAACGCGCGCGCCGAGGACGGCCGCACCTTCCAGGTGCACATGGTTGAGATCGCCCGCAAGTACGGCATGCGTATCCTGGGCCCGAACTGCATCGGCATGATGGCTCCGGGCATCGGCCTCAGCGCCGGGTTCCTCCATGCCAATGCCAAGCCCGGCAAGATCGCCTTCGTGTCGCAGTCGGGCGGCATGACCACCGGCGTGCTCGACTACGCCAATACCAACGGCATCGGTTTCTCGCACTTCCTGTCGCTCGGCGACATCGTCGACGTGGACTTCAGCGACGTGCTCGAGTACCTCGGCAGCGATCCCGAGGTCAGCGCGATCATGCTCTACGTCGAGATGATCCACAACGCCCGCGAGTTCATGACCGCCGCCCGCGCCGCCGCGCGCAACAAGCCGGTGCTGGTGGTCAAGTCGGGCCGCGTGGCCGAGGGTGCCCGCGCCGCCATCTCGCACACCGGTGCCATGGCCGGCTCGGACGACGTGTACGAAGCCGCCTTCCGCCGCGCGGGCACGTGGCGCGTGTACACGATTACCGAGCTGTTCGACTCGGTGCAGACGCTCGCCCGCGCCAAGGACCTCAAGGGCGACAAGCTGGCGATCCTGACCAACGGTGGTGGCCCGGGCGTCATCGCGGTCGACGCGCTGATCAAGGGCGGCGGCAAGCTGGCCTCGCTCAGCGACGAGACCATCGAGAAGCTGAACGCCGTGCTGCCCACCACCTGGAGCCATGACAACCCGGTGGACATCGTCGGGGACGCGCCGCGCGAGCGCTACGCCGACTCGCTCAAGGTGCTGCTGCAGGCGCCCGAGATCGACGCCGTGCTGGTCATGCACGTGATCACCGCCGTGGCCGACACCAACGAGACGGCCCGCGGCGTGGTCGAGATGTGCAAGGACGCGCGCAAGACGGTGCTGACGAGCTGGCTGGGCGCCGAGACGGTGCGGCAGGCGCGGCAGCTCTTCGCCGAGGCCGGCATTCCCACCTACAGCACGCCCGACCGCGCGGTGCGCACGTTCCTGAACATGGTCGGCTACCGGCACAACCAGGAAAGCCTGATGGAGACGCCGCGGTCGGTCTCCGAGAGCTTCACTCCCGACGTCGAGAAGGCGCGCGCCATCGTCAAGCAGGCACTGGCCGAAGAGCGCTACACGCTGAGCGAGCCGGAGGCCAAGGCCGTGCTGGGCGCTTACGGCGTGCCGGTGGTGCGCACCGAAGTGGCCCGGACGCCCGAGGAAGCCGCTGCGATGGCCGAGGACATGGGCTATCCGGTGGTGCTGAAGATCATCTCGCCGCAGATCACCCACAAGTCCGACGTCGGCGGCGTGGCGCTCAACCTGAAGAGCAAGGCCGGTGTCGAGCACACGGCGCGCGAGATGCTGGTCAAGGTGGCGCAGCACCATCCCGACGCCGAGTTGCTGGGCTTCTCGGTGCAGCAGATGGCCGAGCGCGCCGGCGCGCATGAGCTGATCGTCGGGGTCGCCACCGACCAGGCGTTCGGGCCGGTCATCCTATTCGGTCAGGGCGGCAAGGCCGTCGAGGTGATCAGCGACCGCGCGGTGGGCTTGCCGCCGTTGAACATGGCACTGGCCAAGGACCTGGTCTCGCAGACCCGCGTCTGGAAGCTGCTGCAGGGCTATCGTGACGAGCCGGCGGCCGACATCGATGCCATCTGCCTGACGCTGATCAAGATCTCGCAGTTGGTCACCGACCTCGGCGAGGTGGCGGAGCTGGACATCAATCCGCTCTTTGCCGACGCCCGCGGTGTGCTGGCGCTCGACGCGCGCATCACGGTCAAGGCGTGCCAGGGCTCGGGCGCCGATCGCCTGGCCATTCACCCGTACCCGTCCGAGTTGGAGGAGTCGCTGAAGCTCGCCGACGGCCTGGACGTCCGGGTGCGGCCGATCCGGCCGGAGGACGAGCCCGAGCACCACGTGTTCATCTCGAAGCTCTCGCCCGAAGACATCCGCTACCGGTTCTTCGGCATGGTGCGCGAGATCCCGCACTCGCAGATGGCCCGCCTGACGCAGATCGACTACGACCGCGAGATGGCGTTCATCGCGCAGTTGGTCGACGCGGCCGGCGAGACCGAGACCATCGGCGTGGTGCGCGCGGCCATCGACCCGGACAACGAGCGCGGCGAGTTCGCGATCGTCATCCGCTCGGACATGAAGGGCAAGGGCCTCGGCCGCGCCCTGATGGCCAAGATGATCGGCTACCTGCGCGGTCACAAGGTCCAGAAGATGGTCGGCCAGGTGCTGCCCGACAACAAGGGCATGTTGGCGCTGGCCGAGCGCTTGGGCTTCGTGGCCACGCCGGTGCTCGACGGTGAAGCGTTCGAGGTGACCCTCGACCTGAGCTGAGCCGACGGCGCCGGGTCTGTCCGACTCGTCTCCAGCCCACTCGCCCCCCGGGGCGGGTGGGCTGGTCTGTTCTGGGGAGGGAAGGCCGGTCGATGGTGAACTGGTCGCACCCAAGGCGCCCATCGGCGCCGGGAGGCCAGCGTCATGCCGTCGTCAGCCCTGGTGGTCGGCGCTCATCCCTGGGTCTACGCTGCCCAGCAGCCCGGCTACGACATCTACCCCATTCTGGACACCATCTTCGAGGACTTGGCCGCCGCCGGTCTGGACGGCATCGAGCTGATGCACACCGCCCTGTACCCCGACGACGCGGTGGAGCGCCTCGCGGCCCTGTCGCGCCGCTGGCTGCTGCCGGTGATCGGCTCCTCTTTCGGCGGCGCAATGTGGGACGAGGCGCAGCATGAGGCCATCTTCGCCGCTGCGGAGCGCGTGGTGACGCGTCTGGCCCAGGTTGGCGGCTACACGCTCGGCGTCTCGGTGGGCGGCACGCCCGAGCCGAAGACGCCGGCGCAGCTCGACGCGCAGGTGGCGCTGCTCCAGCGCATCAGCGCCGTCTGCGAGGCGCACGGCGTCACGCTCAACCTGCACAACCACACCTACGAAGTGGTCAACAACCTGCACGACCTGGGTGGCACGCTGAGCCGCTGGCCCGCGGCCCGGCTGGGACCGGACCTCAACTGGCTGGTCCGCGGCGGCGTGGATCCGGTGGCCTTCATCCGCACCTACGGCCGGCAGATGGTGTTCGCCCACCTGCGCGACCAGGGCGCTGACGGCCGCTGGGTCGAGGCCATGGGCGAAGGCACCATGGACTACGGCGCGATCGGGCAGGCGCTGCGCGAAGTGGACTACGCCGGCCCGCTGGTCATCGAGCTGGCGCACGAGGCCGGCTTCGAGCGGACGAGGCCGCTCCGCGAGAGCCTGCGGCTCAGCCGCGACCATGTCCGGCGGGCCATGGGCTGGTAGGGCCGCGTACGGCCAGCCGGCACTGGGCCGATCGAGGCGACGAGGTCGCCGCCTCAGGCCTATTGCCCACCGCTCAGTTGCACGGCACCACTGAGGTAGGCGCGGTGCCCGCCCAGTTCCTGGCTCATCGACCAGCGGCTGCGATGGCGCTTGGCCGGCTCTCGGGTCGCCGCCACCGCGGTGTTCGCCGGGCAGGACTCGACCTCCACGAACAGCAGTTGCTTGCGGTGGTTCACCAGGTCGGCCAGCGGCTTGCCGGCCAGCGCGCGGTTGATGGCGTAGGTGCAGGCCGCGCCGTCGACCGCCGGGCAGGTCAGCGGGTTGCCGCCGTCGGCCGCCTTGGGCACCAGCGGCGCCAGGTCGTCGGACCAGGTCTCGGCGCTGGGCAACTTGCCCCCGTGAGCCTTGGCCCACTGCTTCGCCGCGGCGGCCAGCGAGGTCAGCTTGCGTTGGCAGGCGTTGGTCTGGTCCTCCTGCTGGAGCATCTGGGCGATGCTCATGCCGGCCGGCAGCGCGCTGCCCATCGTGCCGCCCCACACATTGGCCTTGCCGTGGCGCGGCTTGAGCTGCGCGACCTCCGCTTCGGTGAACAGGTCATTGGCCACGTCGCGGCCGGCACAGAGCAGCAGCGGCGTCTTCTGGGCGTCCTGCCCTTCGTGGAGCCTGGCCTTCTCGCCCATGGCGGCGCTGAAGGCGTAGCTGTACTCCTCCTTCGGGTGATCGGGGCAGCGGAACGGCTTCTCGCCGTCGAGATAGGGGCCAATGGCGTCCATCCAGACCGCGGCCAGCGGGTACTTGCCGTTGTGCTCGTCGGCATAGGCGCCAAGCGCCTCGGCCAACTGCCGCACCTGCTGGATGCACTGCCAGGGGTACTGCTGCTGCGCCTCCACCTGGCGCGCCGTGTCGTCGGGCAGTTGGGACAACTGATCGATCTGCCGCACCAGCTCACTGGGCTTGTCACCGGCCGTGGCCTGCAAGCTGGCCTTGACATCCACCGCCCAGTTGCCTTCGGGCAGCTTCTTCAGCACCAGCGTGGGCCGCACGTTCACTTGCAGTTGCAGCTCGACGCGCGCCGTGTCGCCGGTCACCGCCGGCTGGCCGGTGCTGCTCAGTTGATAGCCAAACGGAAACAGCACCAGCGATGCCAGGCCACGCTCGCCGAGCATGCTGCCCGGGCCGGTCTCGGTCGCGGTGATGCGGATGAACGCCAGCACGCCTTTCTCAGGCACCACCAGTGCGGTGAGCGCCGTGGCATCGCGGCGCCGCAGCGCCTCGCTGTAGGCCCGCGCCACGGCGGCCGGGTCCTTGCGGTCGACCGGCTCGGCGGCCACCAGGGCCACGGCGCTCAGCAGCAGGACAAGTGTTCTCATCAGCATCTCCATCAACGACAATGCGGCACGCATCAGCGATTCGCGGCCAGCAGCGGTTCGCCGGCCAAGGCCACGCGGTAGCCACCGGTCTGGCTGTAGTCCATGCCGAGCGAATGGTGGCGTCGCGCCGGCTTGGTAGCGGCGGGCACCGTGGCGTTCAGCGGACCGGGCTCGGTCTCGATGAACAGGGTCAGCCGGCGCCACCCGACCAGGTCCGACAGCTTCTGCTCAGCCAGCTCGCGGCACATGGCATAGGTACACTCGGCGCCTTCGGCCGCCGGGCAGACGAACGGGCTCGTGCCGTCGGCCGGGCGCTCCACCAGCGGCGCCAGCGCGGTACACCAGGTCGCGGCGGCGGGCAGTCGGCCGCCGTGGGCCTTGGCGTACTGCCGGGCGGCGGTCTGCAGGCGCACCAGCTTCGCACGGCACTGCTCGCCGCGTTCGTAGCCGGCCAACACGTCGCTCGGTCGTAGCGTAGCGGGCGTGGCTCGGCTCCCGGCGGTGTCCGACCAGAGGTGGTCGCGGCCATGCCGCGCCGGCAGCCTGGCCAGATCGTCTTCGGTGAACAGCGCGTTGGCCGTGTCCTGGCCGGTGCAGGCCAACAGCAGCGGCTGACTTGCCGCAACCAACGGCGGCCGTGGCCGCTCGCTCATCGCCGCGCAGAAGGCGTAGCTGTAGTGCTCCTGCGGGTGGGCGGGGCAGCCGAACACCTGCTCGCCGTCCAGGTACGGCGCCAGCGCATCCATCCACACCGCCGCCAGCGGGTACTTGCCGTGGTGCTCATCGGCATAGGTGTTGAGCGCGCCGGCCAGCTGTCGCTGGTGGTCCAGGCAGGCCTCCTTCGCCTGCCTCACCTCCGGCTGGTCAGCGGCGGCAGGCGGTGGCGGCGGGCCGGCCGGCTCCCGGCTCAGGTAGCGGGTCAGCACGTCCGTCTGGCCGTTGGCGGTGGCGAGCAGGCTGGCCGACAGATCCACCGCCCAGGTGCCGTCGGCCTGCCGGCGCAAGACGACCTTCGGGTGCGGCTCCAGACGACCGGTCAGCTCGACCTGCGCCGTGCCGTCCGTGACCACCGCCGCCGCCCCGACCACGGGCCGCAGGCCGACGGGCAGCAGTAGCGCCTGCGCCAACTCGGCCGGCGAGCAGGGATGGGCGTCGTCAAACTCCCGCAACAGCCGCGGTGCCTGCGGGTTGGGCAGCAACAAGGCCGTGAGCGTCGCCAGGTCGTGGCGGGCCAGGGCCTCGGCGTAGGCCCGGACCACCGCCGCCGGGTCGCGACGGTCTACTGCCACCGGTGCCGGCGCGGCGGCCGGCGCGGCCATCAGACAGGCCAGCAGCCAGGCGGAGACCATTATCCTGCGCCTCCCCGTCCACCCAGCATCAGGTACATCCCGACCGGGCCACGCTGCGGGCCGTCGTCCACGCGGTGTCGTTTGGCCGGCGGTTGGCCGCTGTCCACCGCGGCGTTGAGCGCGCCGGGCTCGGTCTCGACGAACAGCAGGAGCTTGTGCCAGTTGGTCAGGTCCCACAGCCTTCGCCCCGCCACCTCGCGGTTGATGGCGTAGGTGCAGGTGGCGCCGGGGCAGGCCGGGCAGACGAACGGGTTCGTGCCGTCGGTCGGGCGCTGGACCAACGGTGCCAGGTCGGTACCCCAGGTGGCCGCCGCCGGCAGTTGGCCGTCGTGCGCGTCGGCGTAGCGTCGCGTCGCCTGCCACAGCCGCTCCAGGTTCTCCAGGCAGCCCCAGGCCAGCTCGTACTCGGTCACGTACTCGCTCAGCCGCTGGCCGGCGAGGCTGCTGCCGCCAGCGGCGCTGTACCAGGTGACGAACTGGCCATGCCGGGCGGGTACTCGGGTCGAGGTAGCCTCGTCGATCACCGCGTCGCGCACGTTCTGCCCGGTGCAAGCGACCAGCACGGCCCGGTACTGGTCGCGCCGGTTGGCCGGTGGCGGCCGCCCGGCCAGCGCAGCGCTGAGCGCGTAGCTGTACTGCTCGCCCGGATGGGTCGGGCACCAGAAGTCGCGCTCAGACTTCAGGTACGGCCGGATGGCGTCCATCCAGCCCGCCGCAGCGGGGTACCGGCCATCGTGCTCCTCGGCATACTCATTGAGTGCCGCCACGAGTCGGCCTTGCCGTTCGTGACAGCGCCCCACGTCGTCCTCGCGGCCACGCAGTTCGTCAGGGCGGTTGCGGACACCGATCAGGATGCCTTCGAAGGTGGTGGGCCGCGGACCGGCGTTGGCCGCCAGACTGGCCGGCACGTCCACGCGCCAGGTGCCGTCGGCCTGCTGTCGCAGGACCAGCTTGCTGCGCAGGTCCACGCGAGCCGAAAGGTCGCAGACGGCCGTGTCACCGGTGATGACCGGCGGCCCCGGGGCCGGCAGACGCGGCCCGGCCGGCAGCAGCATGGCCTGGCTCAGACCGGGCTCGTGCAGCAGGCTGAAGCTGTTCCAGGTGGCGGCGTCGAACCGGTTGGCGACCACGTGCCGGAGATAGGCGCGCGTCACGCCGTCGGGCGTGGCCAGGGCGTCCAGCGCGGCCAGGTCCAGCCGACCGATGGCCGCGGCCCAGGCCCGCGCCACCGCGGTCGGGTCGCGGCGATCCACCGACTCGGCGGCGCCGACCAGGCTCAACCAACCCAACAGCAGACAGGCCACACGCACGGGCCACCTCCTGCAACGACTTGCGCTGAGTCTACCCGCTCGTCACGACTCGGCGCAAGCGGAGTGGTCACCGCTCAGGCCGACGGCTGGACCACCTCGGGCAGCCAGACGGTGAAGGTGGAGCCGTGACCGGCGACGCTGTCGACGGCGATGCGGCCGCCCATGAACTCGACCAGGCGCTTGACCATGTGCAGGCCGATACCTGTGCCGGTGATGCGGCGCTCCGGGTCGATCACCCGCTCGAACGCCCGGAACAGCCGCTCGACCTGCGCCGGCGTCATGCCGATGCCCTCGTCGGCCACGGCGAACCGGACCAGCCCGTCGACTTCGGCCACCGCCACCCTCACGTGGCCGCCTTCGGGTGAGTACTTGATCGCGTTGTGGACCAGGTTGGTCAGGACCTGGTAGACCTTGTCGCCGTCGAGGGTGTAGGTGGTCCGCGGCAGAGCGACCGTCAGCGTCACCGAGTGATCGGTACTGGTCAGCCGTTGCGCATCGACCACGTGCTGGGCTAGGGCGGCCACGTTCAGCTTCTCGGGGCGCAGCTCCAGTTCGCGACCGGCCTCCAGGCGCGCCGTGTCGAGCATGTTGTTCAGCAGCCGCATCAGTCGCGTGCAGGTCTCGCCACAGATGGTCAGCATCTCGCGCTGGGTCGCACCGTCGACGATGTCGCCCAGCAGCACCGCCATGGTGGTCTGCACGCCGGCGAGCGGGTTCTTCAGGTCGTGCGCCAGGTCGCGCACGGCCTGGTCGCGGAACTGGACCAACTGCGTCAAGCGCAGCTTCTCCGATTCGCTGCGCAGCAGCTCCTTGGCCAGCGCCACCGCGGTCAACATGCAGAACACCACCGCCGCCAGCGAATGCGGGCTGACCGGCAGCTTGACGGCCGGGAAGAAGATGACGATGGCGACCACGACGCCGCCGGCGAAGATGACCAGGCCGCTGCCGAACAGGATGGTCGGCAGATGGGCCTCGATGGGTGCGAACGTCTGCTGGTGGCGGCGCCGGGCGGCCAGCATCAGCCGCAACCAGGCCAGGAAGGCGACGCTCATCATCAGCGGCGCCATGACCAGGTAGAGCCGGCCGGCCTCGAACACCCAACCGGTGGGCGCCGTGGCCGGCCGCAGGAACAGGTCGGTGGTCGAGAGCGCCATCAGCGTGCCGCCGAACAGGTAGGTCAGCGAGGTGGTGCTGCGGCGGAACGGCTCGCCGGTGACCAGGGCCGAGAAGTGCAGGAACAGCGTGAACGCGCCGGCCGCCGCGGCGTACTGCATACGCAGCCAGAACAGCTCGCTCGGCCGCCCTTGGTGCCAGGCCGTGAGGAACGAGGCCAGGGTCATCAGCGAGAGCATCAGCGCCATGCCGGTGAAGACCAGGTAGGGCGGCCGGCGCCCGACCTTGAGGTAGAGCACGGCGAAGATGCTGGCGATCTCGAAGCAGAAGACCGCGGCGACGATGGGGACCAGCGCGTTGAGGCTCATACTGCCTGCCGACTCAGGGCGTCCCGGCGAAGACCAGATGGCCAAACCGCTCCGGGTTGTGCGGGTCGGGCGACTTGCGGCCGGAATGGGTCCACAGACTCAGCGCGCGGTCGGGCTCGGTGCCGTCCCAGCGGCAGATCTGCGCTCGCCAGGTGTCGCCCGGGCGCGGCGGGAGCTTGGTCGTGAAGTCGTCGAAGTTGCTGAACGGCACCGCCACTTCGAGCTGCCAGCCGCGGTCCACATCGCCGCGCATGTTCAGCGTGCCGTCGATATGGGTGGCCAGCAGATAGCCGGTCAGGTCGAACCTCCGGTACAGCGGGCCGCCGAAGGTCATCGCATAGTCGTACATCACCGCCCGAGCGTTCATCTCCAGGCCGATGTAGGAGCGCGGGTGCTGCTGCGGATTGGCCGCGATGAAGATCTCGCAGCAGTCGTCCTTGTAGGTCGGGTCATCGCGCTGGGTGTAGCGCGCGGTGATGTCCTCGTCCACGCAGTCGTAGCTGACGTAGAGGTACTGGTCATCCCAGAGCAGGCGCACGGTGGTCTGCTGCTTCGGCCCGGTCTGCTGCGGCCACCAGAACGACAGCTTGAGCGGATCGGCCGCGTCCCACTCGCCGGGCTTGATCTGCCCGTCAATCGCCGGCGGCTTCACCGCGCGCTTGACGGTGTAGGTGGGCAGCGGCGGCAACTGATCCGCCGGCACCTGCGTCAGGCTCTGCGCCGCCAGTGGCAACGCGGCGAGACCGGTCCAGCACAGCCATCGTGTCATGCGAGCACCTCTCCTTGCCCGACCACTGTTCGGCGGCGGCGCCGTCGTCCTTCCCGCCGGCTCGCCCGCGTCGCCATGGTGGCGTAACACATGCCGTCATCAGCGCCAGAGGTGCGACCAACGGGTGGCACTGGTGGCTTGCCCACCAGTGGGTCAGCGGATCGGGCGCGCACTGGCGGACGAGCCGCCAGTGGCACCCGGCCGACTCGTTGCCGGAGGGCACGCCAAGCCAAGTCAGGCCCCACCGCCCTTCGCCCGCGGGCCGGCTCACCCGCCGACGCGCGCCACCACCTCGGCGTACAGCGCTTCCGCCCGCTCCACCCGCCCGGCCAGCGCCGCGTCGAGCCGCGCGCGCGCCGCGGCGGCCCGCGCTTCGTCCTTCGTCGCCTTGACGTTGATCAGCACATTCAGCGCCGCCGAGCGCAGCGCCGCGGCGCTCAGCAGCGCCGCCATGCCGGCGTCGCTCACCGCCACCTTGCTGCCCTTGGCCACCACCACCGGCACCAGGTCGACCACTTGCGCGGCCAGCTCCGCGATGCGCAGCGGCGTCTCGGTGGCGATCACCAGCGCCGCCTGGATGGCCGCCTCCCGCCCCGGATCGTCTTTCGGCACCTTGTAGGCCGCCGACAGCTCGTCATAGGCGCGGGCGTCCTCGGCCACCAGGCCGGTCAGTTGCACCCGCAGTTCATCGAGGTCGACCACCACTTGCTGCAACTCGGCCTCGACGTCGGCGTAGCGCGGCTTGCCGAAGGTCAGCCGGCAGACCATGGCGCCCAGGCCCCCAGCCAGCGCGCCGCACAGCGCGGCGACGCTGCCGCCGCCGGGCGTCGGGTCGGCTGAGGCGAGACGGTGCAGGTAGTCGGTCAAGGTCAGTTCGAGCATCACTCCTCGTCACTTTCGGCGGGCGCCTGGCGCGGCACCACGCGGAACGGAAAGCTGTACCGTGGGTCGCGCCAGATGGGGATGTCCACCCGCAGCCGCACTTCCCAGTCGCACTTGATGCGCCGGCCGGCGTAGCTCAGCGGGCCGTCGCTCGGAATCACCGCGCGGAAGCTGCCTTGCACCGGCTGGTCGGCCGGCAGGTCACCCTGGTAGGCCATATGCTCTGGAACCAGGGCGACGGTTTCGGCGGTTCCGCTGCCGTGGATGAAGCAGGCCACCTGCAGTTGCACGCCGCGCGCGTGCGTGTCGTGATCGGCCACCAGCGTGAAGGTGCCGCGCAGCTCCTCGCCGACCTCATAGACCGGCACGCCGTCGGCGTCGTGACGGGCACCCTCGAAGCGGACGTCGACCGACATGGCAGCCTCCTCAGGCGCGCTCAGGCAGCACGGTGACCGGGGTGTCCTGGTGCAGCGCGGGCATCATGGCGCCCAGGCCCAGATCGAGGTGGACCAGCCACTCGATGAAGTTGTTCTGACCGCTGAAGCTGCCGGGATAGCCCTCGGGCACCCGGAACGTGACGCTGGTCGCCCATTGCTCGCCGGGCTCGAGCGTGGCGTTGACCTCGAGCGGCCGGACCTCCTCGTAAGCCGTGTGGAGGAAGGTCGAGTCGCTGGTGCCGCCGCGCGCGATGGCGCGCTCACGGCAGACCAGGCGCAGGTTGCCCGCGCGGAGCGAACACCGCCGCAGCGCCGACAGGCGCACCGTCACCGTGACCGAGTCGCGGAAGCGCAGCTTGGTGGGCGCCGCGGCCAAGTCACACTCGATGGTCGCCGCGCGAATCACCGTGGCCGCCAGCCAGCCCGCGAGCCCGAGGCCGATCAGGCCGAACAGGACGAGCATGAGGCCGCCGATGGCGCCGCGCCCGATCAGCAGGTAGAGGCCGCCGGCACACACGGCGCCGGCCACCAGCCCACAACCCGCGGCCACGCAGCCGCAGCCGCGGAAGGACCGCGCCACCTGATCCGGGCTGCCCGCGAGGTACGGCGGTGTGTCGCTCACGGCCGGGGCTCCAGTGCGGTCTGCTTCACCACGGTCGGCGTCGCTCCTTCGGTCGCGCGCGGGCAGGACTCGGCCGCGCCGGGCCGAAGTGCGCGGCCCGTGACCGGAGCAGCGAGACCCATGCGCGTGGCCTGTGGTGGCCTGGTCCACGAATCCAACACCTTCTGCCCGACGCCGACCGACCTGGGCCGGTTCCAAGACCGGCATCTGCTGCGCGAACAGGCCATGCTGACGGCCTTTCGCGAGGCGCATCACGAGGTCGGCGGCTTCGCCGCCGCCGCTGAGGCCCGCGGGCTGACCCTGGTGCCGACGCTGTTCGCCGGGGCCGACCCGGCCGGTGCGGTGACCGCCGCGGCCTTCGAGGCGCTGGCCGACGAACTGGTCGACCGGCTGGCCGGCGCGGCCGCCGACGGCATCTACCTGGCCCTGCACGGCGCCATGGTGGCCGAGGGCGCGCCCGATGCCGAGGGCGAGTTGCTCGCGCGCGTCCGGGAGCGCCTGGGCGCCGTGCCGCTGGTCGCCTCGTGCGACTGGCACGCCAACGTGTCCGAGCGCATGGTGGCCAACTGTGACGCGCTGGTGGTCTACCAGACCTATCCGCACCTCGACCAGCGCCAGCGCGGCGAACTGGCCGCGCACCTGTTGGCCGAGGCCGTGTCGGGCCGCACCCGACCGGTCACCGCGGTTAGCCGGCCGCCGCTGATTCTCAACCTCATCGCGCAGGAGACCGGCGTCGAGCCGATGGCCGGCCTGCTGGCCCAGGCGCGCGCCGTGGCGCAGCGGCCCGGCATCCTGGCGGTCAGTCTGGCCGGCGGCTTCCCTTACGCCGACATTGAGGCCATGGGCACCACCGCCACGGTGGTGGCCGACGGCGACCCGGCGCTGGCTGCGGCCACGGCGCGCGAGTTGGGCGAGGCGCTGTGGGCGATGCGCGAGGCCGGCACACCGTGCCTGCCCGACGCGGCCGAGGCGGTGCGGCGGGCGTTGTCGCCCGGGCCGACGCCGGTGGTGCTGGTCGACTTCGGCGACAACGTCGGCGGCGGCTCGGCGGCCGACGGTCCGCTGCTGCTGCGCGAACTGCTGGACCAGGGCGCCACCGGCGCGGTGGTCACCTTGCACGCGCCGGCGGCGGCGCAGCAGTGCGCGGCGGCGGGCATCGGTGCTGTCGTGACGCTGGCGGTCGGCGGCACCTGCCCGGACGGCCAGGGACCGCCGGTGACCATCAGCGGGCAGGTGCGCTCGCTGCACCGCGGCGACTATGTCGAGCCGGCGCCGCGCCACGGCGGCGCGCGGTTCCTCGACCAGGGCCTGACCGCGGTGGTGTCGCTACCGGGCGACCACCTGGTGGTGCTGACCTCGCTGCGCGTCTCACCGAACAGCCTCAACCAGCTCCGCAGCCTGGGCATCGAGCCGACGGCCCGGCGAGTGCTGGTGGTCAAGGCGGCGATTGCCTACAAGGCCGCCTACGCCGAGGTCGCCGGCCGGGTGATCGAGGTCGACACGCCGGGCTACACCGCGGTCGACCCGCGGCGGTTCGTCTACCAGCACCGCCGCCGGCCGCTGCTGCCGTTCGAGGCCGTTGACCGTCCCTGGACATAACGTTGAACGTGGTGGAAGTTGCCGAGGGCCGGTCGCGGCTCCGGCGGAAGGAACGCGCATGAGGACTCGTGGTCGCGCATTCACGCTCATTGAGCTGCTGGTCGTCATTGCCATCATCGCGATCCTGGCGGCGATTCTGTTCCCGGTGTTCGCCAAGGCCCGCGAGAAGGCTCGCACCTCCAGTTGCCAGAGCAATCTCAAGCAGCTCGGGCTCGCGTTCGCGCAGTATATGTCGGACTACGACCAGCGGTTCCCCTACGGCCACTTTGGCGCCTGGAGCTCCGGCACCGACTACCGCTGGGGCGTCGCGGTCCAGCCGTACATCAAGAACCAGCAGTCGTTCTTCTGCCCCTCGCGGACCGGCACCGACTGGGAGTGGCAGTACGGCGGCAACGCCTGGAGCACGGATCTGGGTGGCGGTGACTGGTGCTACGGGTTCGAGGGCTCGACCGACGCCGATATCAGGCAGCCGGCGATGAAGATCCTGGTGCTGGACTGGAACGACAACATCGCCGGGCCGCCGACCTCGGCGGTGGGCACCGACTACCGCTGGTTCATCCCGTACACCGTTCACAACGAAGGCTGCAACGTCACCTACATCGATGGTCACGTGAAGTGGCAGAAGACTTCGGCCTTCCACTCGGTGGCCGGGCCACCGGTGACGGCGGTGTCGGCGACCATCTGGCGGGCCGCCTGGGACATTCGCCGCGACGGCTGACGACACCGCCGGCGCGGTGTGCGGTGGCAGGGCTCGGCACCACCCGCGGGTGGTGCCGAG
>CAZHGD010000140.1:0-19402 GCA_964531735.1 uncultured Fimbriimonadaceae bacterium
GCGGGCACAAGGCCCGCCCCTACCGGACAGGCTCTCCGAACGGCTGCTTAGCGCGTCAGCAGGTACCACAGCGACGCGTTGGCCCCGCCGCACCCCACCACACCGTCGGTGGTCGGCACCGCCGCCTTGGTGCGCCCGTGCTCGTCCAGCGCCACGGCTCGCCCGACCGCCGGCAGCGCCACTTGCACCGGCACCGGCTCGGCCAGTACCGGCGCCCGGCCCCAGCTCAGCACCGCGCCGTCAGCGTTGACCTGCTGGCCGGTGTTCTCTGAACGACCGACCGTGGTCAGCAGCAGCCGACGCGCGGTGGCCACCGGCTGCCCGTCGAGGCTGACCAGCATGGCCACCACATGGCGGCCCGGCTGCCCGCCGAACGTGAAGGTCACCTCGCCCAGGCGCACCGTGCGCTGGCCGACGAAGCCGGCGACGAGTCGCACCGCCGGCGCGTTCACCACCAGGTGCTCGGCGCCGGCCTGGCGGTGCCAGGTGACTTCGCCCGTGTCCGAGGTGACGGTCGGGACCTCCGCGGCGCGCACGGCGCGGTCGGCCGTGGGTTGCCGGTCACCGTCGACGAGCTTGACGCCGAGGCTGTGGAGCCACGGCGCCAGCGAGTCCACGCCGGCGCCTGACCAGGACACGGTTTGCCAGCCGCCGCGGTTGCGGGCGGTCGCGGCGACGCAGGCGTCCCGCGGCACGGTCAGCTCCACGCGCTGCGCCGCCGGCTTGACCAGTCCCTGCCGGAACAGCAGCGCGGCGGCCGGCACCGTGGCCATCTGCCCGCTGTGGCCGGTGGTGCCGAACGGCGAGGCCAGATAGCCCAGGCCCGGCGCGGCGCTGAAGTTGTACCAGGCGTAGTCGAGCAGGCAGCTCCAGCCCTGGTAGGCGCCCAGCACGGCCAGCAGCGGGAAGCACTCGGCGGCGTACGGGTTCGGCGGATTGAGGTCGAACTCGGTCACGAAGAACGGCTTGCCCGACACGCGCCAGCCGGCCAAGCCGCGCAAGCCGTCGTTGGCCTCACGCACCATCGAACGCGCGTCGCTCGCCCAGGTCTGCCGGCCGTTGATTGTGACCCGCCGCGGGTGCGCCGGGTAGGCGTGCATGTCGGTCACTTCGTTGACGGACTCGCGCAGCCAGCCGCAGGCGCCGCCGTAGCTGGCCTGCGTGCCGATGATCATCGCGTCGCTGCGCAGTTCCTCGCGAATCAGCCGGCGCATGCGGGCGACGTACGCGGCCTCGCTGTCCGCCAGGAACCGCACGTAGTCGCGCGCCTGACCGGTGGTCCCGGCGGCACCCACCAACCGGATGGTGCGCGTCTCGAGCCGCTCGTCGGCCCGCAGTGGGTCCGGCTCGCCCTCGCGCAGCGACAGGTCGGCCAGTTCGAACGTGCCCACGTGGTTGTCGGCGTTCAGGTTCAGCCGCACCGGCTGGCCCTGCGGATCGGCCACACCGAAAGTCACCTGGTAGCGCTGCCAGTCACCGGTGAGGGTGACTCGCGAGCCACCGGCCATCTGCGTCCACGGCGCCACCTGGAGCATCATCGAGGCCAGCAGGTAGTCGCTGCCGCCGGCCCGGCAGCGCCCCTGGAAGCTCAATGTGTAGGTGCGGCCCGGCTGGACCGCCACGTTGAGCGCCATCAACTGATGATGGAAAAAGGCGCTCCCCGGCGTGGTCACCGACCAGCGCAGACAACGCCCGCCCGGTGCCGACGGTTCGTCGACGGTGGCCAAGGTGCCCTGCCCGCCCGAGCGCTGGTAGCTCCAGGCCGCCAGACCGGCCAGCAACTCGGGCCCGCTCAGCCCGCCGCCCCAGGCCTGGCTCAACGCGGCCGTGCTGGCATAGCTGGCCCGCAGCCACCCGTTCCACTTCGCGCGCAGCGGCTCCGACCAGGCCGCCGGCAGCGTGGCGTACCGGCCCCAGTCGCTGAGTGCGGTGTTCTCGTTGTTCAGCTCGATCACCGCCACCGCCGGATCGTCGGCGTAGCGCAAGCCGGTGTACGGGTTGCGATGGTCGAGGATGTCGCGGGCGAAGCGAAGCTGGCTCTGGATGTATGGTTCCAGCAGGTAGTCGAGGTGCTTGCCCATGCGGTCCCAGCCGGGCGGCAGGTCGGCGTACCCGCGGGCCACGTGCAGGTTGAGGTCCACGTAGACGCCGTGCTGCTTCAGCTTGGCGAAGAACCAGTCGAGCTGGTCGAGCTTCGCTGCATTGAGCGTCTGGCGGTCGGCGTTGAGGATGCCGCGCGGCGCCACGTCCCAGTCGTAGTAGTGGAACCGCACGCAGTTGAGCCCCAACTGCGCCAGCCGCGCGGCGGCGGGTTCGGCCTGCTCCTTGGGGATCATCGGCCAGTAGTCGCAGATGTTGCTGCCGATCAGCCGCACCACCCGCCCGCGCCCGTCGACCACTTCTTCGCCGCGCGCCCGCAACCGCCCACCGGCCCCGGCCGGCTCGGGGTTGAGAAACGACAGATCGAGGTCAGCGCCTGTAGTGGCCGCCGAGGCCAGGTCGGGAATGCTGAACGGGAACCAGTCGGGTTCGGCGGCCAGCAAGAGGTGCGCGGCGATGGCCAAGGCCCACATGCGTCGTCTCCGGTGACGGATGGGTTGGCCGGCGGCGCCGGGCGACCTGCCGCGCCTGCATCGAGTGGCCATCATGCGGGGCGTACAACCAGCCGCTGGACCGGGCTGCGCTGGCGGCCGGCGTCACTTGATGGCGTAGACCTTCCGGTCATTCGAGCCCACGTAGATCGTGCCGTCCGACCCGATGGCCGGCGAGGAAGCGACGGCGCTGCCCGTGGCGAACTCCCAGCGCTTGGCGCCGGTGCTGCCGTTCAGGGCGTGGACCTTCCCGTCATCCGAGCCCACATAGACCGTGCCGTCCGCCCCGATGGCCGGCGAGGAGTAGACCCAGTCGCCCGTAACGAACGCCCAGCGCTTGGCGCCGGTGCTGGTCAGGGCGTAGACCTTCCCGTCGTACGAGCCCACATAGACCGTGCCGTCTGACCCGATGGCCGGCGACGAATCCACGTAGCTGCCCGTGGCGAACTCCCACTGCTTAGCGCCGGTGCTGCCGTTCAGCGCGTAGACCTTGCCGTCACCCGCGCCCACGTACACCGTGCCGTCCGACCCGATGGCCGGCGAGGAATGGACGAAGCTGCCCGTGGCGAACTCCCAGCGCTTGGCGCCGGTGCTGCCGTTCAGGGCGTGGACCTTCCCGTCATCCGAGCCCACATAGACGGTGCCGTCCGCCCCGATGGCCGGCGAGGAACGGACGTACTCGCCCGTGGCGAACGCCCAGCGCTTGGCGCCGGTGCTGCCGTTCAGGGCGTAGAGCGTCCCGTAGCCGGACCCCACATAGACGGTGCCGTCCGACCCGATGGCCGGCGAGGACTCGATGGCGGCGTTCGTGGCGAAGGCCCACTTCAGCGTGCCGGCGGCCCCGCTGCCGGTGCCGCGGCCGGTGTTCTGGGCGTTGCCCCGGAACTTCGGCCAGGGCGAGTTGGCCAGGCCGCCCGCTGCCACCAACGTGAGCTGCGGCGCGTTGTCCACATCGGTCCGCACCACCAGGCTGGTCTGCCCGGAGGCCAGCACCGCCCCGCTGCCGTCGGCGTTGGCGCGTGCTTCGGCCGTCAGGTACGCTGGCCCAGCGGGCACGGCCGTCCAGGTGGCCGTCTTCTGCGTCTGGGTGAGCACCTGGCTGGCAAACGCGCCGGCGTTCGGCACCGTCAGGCTGACCACGATGGCTTGCGTCGCCGCCGGGATGGTCCGCTTGGCCGCCGGCCAGTCGACGGTCACGCGCACGGTGCCGGTGCCCGCGGCGGACCCCGCGGGGTCCGCCGGGCGCGAGCCACCCCCGCAGGCCGCGACCAGCACCAAGGCAACCGCAGCACTCGTCCACCCGACGCGCCGTGGCCACCTCCGGCCCGTGCCGTCGCCGCCCACCGTCGCCGTCTGCCGCTGGTGCTCGTCCATCGCGCGTCCCCTCAGTTGATGGTCACGCCGACATTGGCGCCGCCCTTCAGCCACGCCCGCAACTGCGCGCGGACCTGCGCCGAGCGCGGCAGCAGTTCGTGCGCCTCGTTCGCCCCGTACACCGTCGCCCGCAACGCGGCGCTGGCCGTGCCGGTGCCGGTGAGGTCGCCGGCTTCGAGATCGAGCCCGGTGAAGTTGGCGCTGGTCCCAGGGACCACTCCGTCACCGTCGCGAAGGAGTGCGTCCAACGTCGCCGAGAAGTCGCTCAGTGCATGGCCGGCCAGGCGGGCCAGCGCCAGCAGCCAGGTGTAGCTGGCATTCTTCCACTTGTTGTCGAGGTCGCCGGCCACGGCGTAGTAGACCGGGGGCGCCGGCCATTGACGTTGGCGCCGTTGAGCGTCGTCAGGAAACTGCTGCCCGGCTTCATGTCCTGGACGCCCGCCTGCACATCACCGACAAACTCGAGGCCGGCCGCAAACAACAGCGCCGCCAGGTTGCCGGCGCCTGTGGTCAGGCCGAAGAAGAGGTCACTGGCCTTCAGCTGGTAGCCCGCCAACGGTGAGCCCTGGTGCGGCGTGCCGAGGGTGATCACCCGGGCCACGTAGCTCGGATCGAGAATGCGCTCCATCGCATAGCGGCTGACCAGTCCGCCCATGCTGTGGCCGAAAATGTCGACCTGTTGGCCGTTGCCCCAAGGCAGTTTGCCCAGGATGGTCGCCAACTTCTGGGCGTTGCCGGCGATGCCCTGTTGCGAGTAGTAGTGGAAGCCCCACACGGCAGCGTAGCCGAGGTCGTTGCGCAGGAAGTCCACGAACGACACGCCCTGGGCATCTGGCTTCTGCCAGACGTCGGGATGGTTGTTGATCCCGTGGATGACGATGGCGACGCGGCCGGTGGTCGGCCAGGCGACCTGGCTTGGCGTCGCGGTCACGCCGTAGCCGTCGGTGAACCGCAAGCGCTCTGGGCTGTAGGTGCTGGTGGGCGCCAACGGGCCAAGCTGGTAGGTGTAGTCCGGGCAGGCCGCGGCCTGTGCCGGCTTGACCGCCACGAGGACCACGGTGTAGCTGGTGATCCGGTTGCCCCGTGCGGTGGCGCGGCGACTGGTCGCCTCGGGCGCCAGCGCCTGAGCGGCGGCCAGCACCTCATCGGTCACCGCCGGGACGGTCACGGTGTAGCGACCGTTCGCGGTGGAAACGAGCCAGGCGGCTGGCACGAACGGGCCGTCGGGACCGTTGAGCAACGGATAGCGCAGGACGCCGTCGGCGTCGAAGCCCGGCGTGCCCGTGCCGGTGACGGTGAACGACCCGGTGATTTGGCCGGAGGTGGGCGTCACCGTGACGGCCGCGCCGGCGGCGGTGATGGTCGAGTCGCCCAGGCCGGACAGATCGGGCTGCGCGTCGACGGTCACCTGGACCGCGGTCTCGGTCTGCACACTGGTGCCAGGGATGGCGACCGTCTGCCCGTCGGGCGTCGTGACGGTCTGATCCTGGCCCGGTAGCACCGTGGCGTTGGTGCCGCCGCTGGTCGAGGCCCCGGCCACATACGGCGGACTCACCGACGCGTCGTAGTGATACGCCTCGCCGCCCTTCCACAGCGAAATGGCGTTGGTGACCAGGTTGATGTCGTCGTAGGTGCCCTGCTTCCAGGCGGCGATGTAACTGGTGAGTTCGTCGATGACGATCTTGCCGTCGGCGTTGCCGTCGCCCTGGTGTGCGTTGGCCACGCCACGCGCGCCCGTCCGCGTCGGACCAGCGGGCGAATGGCCACCACACCCCGCCACCATGAGCGAGACCAGCGTCAACAGGACGCGCCCAGCCACGCACCGGCCCCACGACCGCATGATCGGTCTCCCCGCAGCGATGCGCCGCCGCACCGCTCCGCCCATCCCTGCCCCCAACTACTCACCTGTCCACCTGTCTTGCACTTGGCACCTCTCGGCCTTGAATAACGCATTGTGAACGTCGGGCACGCCTAGCGAGCATCACTTGCTAAGGTCAACGCACCAGCCCGACCGCACAGCCGCTTGAGCCCGACCACCATCTGCGCTACAGTCCACCGCCAAACGCCCTGCGAGGTGCGCCGCCATGTCGCCAGCCCGCTGCCTACTCGTCCTCGCCGCCCTGTCGTTGGCCCTGCCCGCGCCGGCCTTGACCAGTCAGGCCGCGCGCGACGCCGTCCTCGCCCGCTTGTGGACGGCCAACCCGCCCGGCCAGGTGCTCTTCGCCGAGGACTTCGAGGCCGGCTCGCTCGACCGCTGGAAGCCCGGTCCAACTTGGCGTAATGTCGCGCGGCCCGGCGGACCCGGGCGGTGCGCGCAAGTGGTGGCCACCGAGGACCGCATTCAGGACTTGGTGCTAAAGCAGCCGCTGGCCATCACGCCGGGCCATCCCATCGCGGTTTGCTGGCGCACGCGCACGGTCACCGGCGCCGAGCCGCTGTTCCTGCGCGTGGACTTCTTCGGCGCCGACGGCAAGCAAGGCCAGCCCTACGCGCGCCAGGAGCAGGTCCGGACCGGGCCGAACTGGACCGAGAACACGCTGCTGGTCTCGGACTGGTTCCCGCCGTACACCCGCGCCATGACCATCTGGTTCCACCAGGCCCAGCGCTCCGGCACCACCGCGCTGCTGGACGACATCCGCGTGGTCGACCTGGCACCGGCCATTGAGGCCCTGCTGCAAGCGGAGATCCCGGCGCTACGCACCGAAGCCGACCAACTGGCCGCCGCCCTGGCGAAGCTGCCGGCGTCGCCGGTCAACGACGCCTGGCGGACCACGGCCACCCAGCGGCTGCCGGCCATTCGAGCGCAGCTCGACGCCGCAGCGCGACTGGCGCCCGGCAGCGACGGGGCCGCACAGGCCCTGGCGGAGCCCGGGGTCTATGTGCGCCGGCTGAACCAGGCCGTGGCCGCGCTGACCGAACGCCGCCTGGCGACCAGCGGACTGCTGACCTATGTCACCCGGCCGATCAGCTCGACGATGATCCTGCCGTACAGCGCCGAACTGCCCGGCCAGCTCGCAGCCAAGGTCGAACTCGCCGCCTGCCCGGGCGAGTTCGAGCCGGCCAGTCTGGCGCTCTGGGCGCCCGACGGCGTGCCGGACCTGGCCGTGACCGCCGGCAACCTGCGCGGGGCGGGCGGAACCATCCCGGCGACTAGTCTCGACCTGAAGTGGGTCAAGTGCTGGTACCAGGGCGGCAACGCGCCGCAGGGCATCAGCGTGGTGCGTGACCAGAAGGCCCTGGTACCGGAGTTGCTGCTCAACGATGACGAGCTGGTGCGCGTGGATCTGGCGGGCCAGCACAACTCGCTCAAGCTGTCGTTCGCCGACGGCCCGCGGTACGTGCCGATTGACGATCCGAAGGTCGTGCCCTGGGGCAGCAAGCTGTCGCTGACCGAGTTCCCGGTCAAGGACAGCCCGACGTTCCGCCCCGCGAACCTGCCGGCCGGACAGAACAAGCAACTGTGGCTGACCGTACACGTGCCGGCCGACGCGCGCGCCGGCGTCTACCAAGGCAGCCTGCGCTTCGCCGCCGCGGGTCGGCCGCTCGGCGAGGTGACCGTGGCGCTGACCGTGCTGCCGTTCACGCTGCCGGCGCCGAAGACCCACTATGACGCCGGCGCCGACTTCACCTTCAGCCTCTACTACTGGGGCTACCTCGACCCAAACGGGCGCGGCAGCATCAGCTACCACCACAAGAGCGAGCAGCAGTTCCGCGCCGAGTTGACTTACCTGCGCGACCGCGGCGTGGTGGCCCCGTGCTTCATCTGGCCGGCCCGCCTGGTCTACGACGACGAGCCAGGCTTCCGACGGCACCTGCAGATCGCCAAGGAGGTCGGCTTCACCGGCCAGCCGCTGGTCTTCGGCTCGTCGGACCTGATCGGCGCCCCGACGGCGCCGGCGGCGCTGGAGCAGCTCCAGACGCGCGTGCGGCGGACCATCGCCATCGCGCGCGAGTACGGCTTCACCGACGTCTACTTCTACGGGATCGACGAGGCCACCGGCGACACGCTGAAGTCGGAGCGCATCGCCTGGCAGGCCGTGCACGAGGCCGGCGGCAAGGTCATCGTATCCGGCTTCCACGGCCAACTGGAGGCGGTGGGCGATCTGCTCGACCTGTTCAACCGCGCCGGTGACCCGCGGGCCGAACGACCGGCCGAGTGGCATCGGCGCGGCCACAAGCTGTGGAACTACGCCAACCCGCAGACGCCGGTGGAGGACCCGCTGGTCTACCGCCGCAACTTCGGCCTCTACCTGTGGCAAGCCGACTTCGACGGCGTCAACACCTACTGCTTCATGGATTCCGAAGGTTTGACCTGGAACGACTTCGACGGTCCGCACTACCGCGACCACACCGTCGCCTACCCGACCGTTGACGGCGTGGTGGCGACGCTGGCCATGGAGGGCTTCCGCGAGGCGGCCGATGACCTGAAGTACCTGACGGCGCTACGGCAAGCCATGGCTCGCGCCGAGCGCGACGGCACGGTGGCTCAGCAGGCCGCGGCCCGCCAGGCGCAGACCTGGCTCGAGGGCCTCGACGCCAAGACCGCCGACCTGGACGCCATGCGCCGCGAGGCGATTCAGCGGATCATCTCGCTGGCCCGCTGAGGCGCGCGGCGCGACCGTCGGTCGCGAGTTCGGGGCAGCTTCGGCAGCGCCTTGCGTGCGGGTGCCGTCGTATGCATCGGCCCGCCCTCGTGGGACCGGCGTCTCGCCGGTCTGCCGGCCGACGCGCTCGTGGCCGACGCGCCGGCCCACGCGGGCGGCGCTCCGCCGACCGTCTCGCTGGCCCGTCCAGACCGGCGAGACGCCGGTCCCACAGGAAGCTGGTTCGGGCATGGGGCCCGACACCCGCTCTGCCCCGCTCGGCAAGCGCAGCCGCGCGCGGGCGGTATGTTATACTGGAGTGATCACGCCTTGGCGTTGTGGAGCGGTCGTTGAGTCAGCGTCGGCAGTGGATGTTCTGGTTGCTGGTCTTCATCTTGGTGGTGGTCGTCGCCAAGTGGATGCAGGAATGGCGCCAGGTCCGGGCCAACGCCGTACGTGAGTACGCGCAGTTCCTGGACGACGTGACCAGCGACAAGGTGGACGTGGTCCGTATCTACGACAACGGCCTGTTGCTCTACCGGCTCAAGAACACCGATTCCAACCGCTTCCTGCGCACCTTCGGCCCGCAGGACATCAAGCAGATCAACGAGGACATCAAGGGCCGCCATGCGGCCCCTGGTGGCCCGAAGATCGAGTACCCGCCCCGCTCGGTGGCCGGCGATCTGGCCCGGCAGGCGGCCGCGTCGCTGCCACTGCTGATCCTGATCATCGTGCTGTACATGCTGTTCATGCGCCAGATGGCGGCGGGCAGCAACCAGGCAATGGCCTTCAGCCGCTCGCGCGCGCGGCGGCTCACCGACGGGATGCCGCGGAAGACCTTCGACGACGTGGCCGGCGTCACCGAGGCGAAGGAAGAGTTGCTCGAGATCGTCGACTTCCTGCGCAACGCCGACCGCTATAAGCGCCTGGGCGCCGAGATCCCCAAGGGCGTGCTGCTGATGGGCCCGCCCGGGTGCGGCAAGACCTTGCTGGCCCGCGCCGTGGCGGGCGAAGCCGACGTGCCGTTCTTCCTGATCAGCGGCTCCGACTTCGTCGAGATGTTCGTGGGCGTTGGCGCCTCGCGGGTGCGTGACCTGTTCGAGCAGGCCAAGGCGCACCGGCCGTGCATCGTGTTCATCGACGAACTCGACGCGGTCGGCCGCCATCGGGGCGCCGGCCTCGGCGGCGGACACGACGAGCGTGAGCAGACGGTCAACCAGCTCCTGGTCGAGATGGACGGTTTCGAGCCGAACACCGGCATCATCGTCATGGCGGCCACCAACCGGCCCGACATCCTCGATCCGGCGCTGCTCCGCCCCGGCCGCTTCGACCGCCGCATCGTGGTCGACACGCCCGACGTGCGCGGCCGCGAAGAGGTCCTGCGCCTGTACATCCGTGCCAAACCAGTCGAGCCGAACGTGGACATCGAGCTGCTCGCCAAGCGGACGCCCGGTCTGACCGGCGCCGACCTGTTCAGCGTGGTCAACGAAGCGGGCATTCTGGCGGCGCGGCTGAACCAGCAGCGCATCACCATGGCCGACTTCGACGAGGCCATCGAGCGCGTCATCAGCGGGCGCGAGCGCAAGAGCCGCGTCTTGCTGCCGGCCGAGCGCCGCGCCGTGGCCTACCATGAGGCGGGCCATGCGCTGATCGGCCACTTCCACCCGCGCTGCCAGTCGGTCCACAAGGTGTCGATCCTGCCGCGCGGCCTGGCACTGGGCTATGTCCTGTCGCTGCCGGACGAGGAACGGCACAACCACTCGCTCGCCGAGCTGAAGGCGATCATGTGCCAGTTCCTCGGTGGTCGGGTGGCCGAGGAGATCATGTTCGGGCCCGACGAGGTGACGACCGGCGCGCAGAACGACCTGTCCAAGGCGACCGAACTGGCGCGGGCGATGGTCTGCGAGTACGGCATGTCGTCGGAGTTGGGCCTGCGGACGCTGGGCCGGCGCCACGGACCGGTGTTCCTGGCGCGCGAGGTGGTGGAGGACCGCGACTACAGCGAACAGATGGCGCACGCCATCGACCAGGAGATCCGCCGCCTGGTCGACGAGGCGCACCAGAGCGCCGTCGGCCTGCTCACCGAGAAGCGGGACGCGATGGAACGACTGGTCACGGTCCTGCTCGACCGCGAAACGCTCACTGCCAGCGATCTGGAAGAGGTGCTGGGGCCGGCCCCGCCCAAGCTCGGCTGCGCGGCCGACCAGCCGGTGGCCCCGGAGGCGGGCGAATGACCGAGGAGCCGAAACTGCGCACGGCGCACGAACTGCTGCGGCAAGGCCTGCTGACCGAGGCCGAGCAGCTCATCCGCGCGCAGATCGACGGTGGCGCCGAACTGGCTGCGGCGCACGAGTTGTTGGGCGCGCTGTACATCGAGCAGCAGCGGCCGGACCTGGCGGTGGCGGCCGAACAGGCGGCCTTGACGCTCGAGCCCGGCCGGCCCTCGGCCTACCGCCATCTGGCCCGCGCCCACCAGTTGATGGGCCAGCGCCAGCAGGCGGTGGGCGTGCTGCTGGCCGCGGTGGCGCAGCACCCGCACAACCTGCGCTGCGCGGTGGAGGCCGCGCTGATGCTTCGCGAGTTGGGCGAGACCGAGCAGTTGCTGGCGCTGATCCAGGAGGTCGAGGCGCGCCTGCCGTCGTCGTCCTGGGAACTGCGCCACCTGCGCCTGGAGGTGCTGCTGGCCGAGCGCCGCCACGACGAGGCCCTGTGGCTGGCCGAGCTGCTGCTGGCCGAGCAGCCCGATGACATCGGCGCCCTCGATGCGCTGGTGACGGCCAACTACCAGGCCGGTGACCTGTGGTCGGCGATTGCCGCCGCGCAGCAACTGGTGGCCGCCGCACCCGGTGTGGCCGAGCACGGCTTGCGCGCCGCGAGCTTGTTGCGCGAGGCCGGCGAGACGGTTCGCGCGGCCGAGATGTACCAGTGGGTGGCCGATGCCGAGGGTGACGAGCCGGCCGCGCTGGCGGCCCGCGAGGCGCTGGCCTTCCTCGACGCCGCCCAGATGCCGTTGGTCCTGATGCTGGCCGGCGACTCGCAGGAGTTCCACCACGCGCTGCGCGAAGAGCCTTTCCAGGCGCTGCGAGCGCGGGGCTTCGCCCTGTCGCGCGAGGGCCTGGCCACGCTGCTGACCATGCTGCACGAACTGCCCGCGCATCGCGCCTCGGTGCGCGCCCACTAGCCCATGCGACTGGCTGGCCACGAGTTCTGGTTCGGCACCCGCACCTACCTGATGGGCGTGCTGAACGTCACCAGCGACTCGTTCTCGGGTGACGGTCTGGCCGACGATGTGGACGCCGCGGTGCGCCAGGCGTGCGAATTCGTCGCGCAAGGCGCTGACCTCCTCGATATCGGCGGCGAGTCCACGCGGCCCGGCGCACCGCCCGTGCCCGTGGCCGTTGAGATTGCCCGCGTGGTGCCGGTGATCCGCGCGGTGCGCGCGGCGGTCACCCAGCCGATCTCCATCGACACGCGTCATGCCGAGACCGCCGCCGCGGCGTTGGCCGCCGGCGCCGATCTGGTCAACGACGTGACCGGCCTGACCGGCGACCCGCAGATGGCCGCGGTGGTGGCCGGCCACCAGGTGCCCGTCGTCCTCCAGCACATCCAAGGGACACCGCAGACCATGCAGACCGCGCCGCACTACGAAGACGTGACTGAGGACGTCATCGCCGGCCTGCGGCGCTGTCTCGAACTGGCGCGGGCCGCCGGGATCCCGCACGAGCGGTGCATCGTCGATCCGGGTCTCGGGTTCGGCAAGCGCCTGGAGCACAACCTGCGCCTGGTCCGGCGCCTCGGCGAGTTGCGCGCGCTGGGCTGCCCGATCCTGATCGGGCCGTCGCGCAAGAGCTTCATCGGCCAGGTGCTCGACGCGCCGGTCGACCAGCGTCTGGCCGGTACGGCGGCGGTCGTCGCCCTGGGCATTGCCGCCGGTGCCGATCTCGTGCGGGTCCACGATGTGGCCTTCATGGCCGAGGTGGCCCGGATGTGCGACGCGGTGGTGCGCCCATGCCCGGCCGCGGTTTGCCGGCCGGCGGACGCGGGGTAAGTAAGCCATGTCGAGCGACTGGCGGAGGGCCGCTCTCGGTCTGGGCTCCAACCTCGGCGACCGGTTGGCCTGTCTGCAAGGCGCGGTGGCCGCGTTGCGCGAGACGCCGCGCACGCGGGTGGTGGCCTGGTCGAGCGTGTACGAATCGCCACCGATGGGACCGGTGGCGCAAGGACCCTATCTGAACGCGGCGGTGCTGATCGAGACCGCGCTGACGGCACGGAAGCTGCTCGACCTGGCGCTCGACATCGAGCGTCGCTTCGGCCGGGTGCGCGAGATTCGTTGGGGCCCGCGGACGCTGGACCTCGACCTGCTGTGGATTGAGGACGAGACGATCGACGAGCCGGGCTTGGTGGTGCCCCATCCGGGTCTGGGCGAGCGGGCTTTCGTGCTGCTGCCGCTGGCCGAGGTATATCCCGCGCTGCGGCTGCCCGACGGGCGATCGCTCGATCGAGCGTTGGAGGAGTGTGGCGACCATGGCTGTGTTCGCCTACCAGGGGACCAACTCGCAAGGTGATCTCGAGACCGGCCAGGTCGAGGCCGAATCGCACCAGGCGGCGCTCGAGCTGCTCCGGCGCCGCCGCGTCTATCCCGCCGAGGTGCAGTTGACCCGTCCGCCCAGCCAGCCGGCCGCGGCGGCGACCAGCGCGGAGCCGCGACCCGAGCGCCGCTCGCCGCGGCCACCCGCGCCCGGCCTGAAGGCGTTGGGAGTGCGGGCTTCAGCCGCGACTCGGGCGGCGTTCTGGCGGCAGGGCGCCCAGATGCAGGCGGGCGGCATCAGCCTGCCGCGGACGCTCGAGCTGTGGTCGGGCGGCCGCCCGACCGCGCTGTCGCGCTTCGCCGCCGCGGCCATCCCGCGGGTGCGCGAGGGCACACCGTTGAGCGCGCTGATGCGTGAGCGGCCCGAGCTGTTCGGCCCGTTCGAAGTGGCCATGGTGCAGGCCGGCGAGGCCTCGGGACGGCTCGACTACCACCTCGAACGGCTGGCCGTGCACTTCGAGAATCTGGTCCGACTGGCGCAGTCGGTGCGCGGGCAACTGGCCTATGCCGGCTGTGTCGGCACCGTGTTCCTGATCGTGGCGTTCATCGTCGGCGTGGTGGCGCCGGCCATCGCCACCGCGCGTTCCGGTGGTACCGCCAACGTGGCCGCTGGGGCGGTTCAGTTCTTCGCGCCGCTGCTGATCCTGCCACTGGCCTGGTTCGGGCTGCGTGCGGCCTACGTCAGCAACGCCGGTCTGCGGCTGGCGGTCGACCGCGGCAAGCTGCTGGTGCCCGTGGCCGGCACGGTGGTGCGCAAGCTGGCTCTGGCGCGCTACTTCGAATCGCTCTCCCACCTCATCGCCGCGGGGGTGCCGGTGTCCGAGGCCAACGAGGTGTCGGCGGCCACGACCGGCAACTTGCACCTGGCCGAGCGGTTCTACGCCTTGTCGCCGGCATTGCGCCAGGGCGTGCCGTTGTCGATGGCGCTGGCCGCCACGCGCGAGGTGGCACCGCAAGCGGTTCAGATGATCGTGACAGGCGAAGAATCCGGTACCACGGACGAAATGCTCGCCAAGTTGTCTAGTTACTATGAGGGTGAGGCTGCGGCCGCCACGAGCCAGTTGGCCGTGTTCGGCACCGTCGCCCTGATGCTGGTGCTGGCACTGGCGGTTGGCGTCTTCGCCATCCGCTTCTTTATGAACCTGTATGGACCGGTCCTGGACGAACTGACCAAGTAGCAGGCGTGATCATGCGGCGAGGGGTCGACTACTACGCGGTGCTCGGCGTGGCGCGCAACGCCACGGCCGATGAGCTGCGTCGCCGCTACCGGCAGCTCGTGCGCAGCCACCACCCCGACGTGGCTGACGACCAGGAGGCGGCGCACGAGCGCTTCATCGTGATCGTCGAAGCCTACCGCGTGCTCTCCGACCCGGCCCGCCGGCGGGCCTACGACGCCCTGCAGTCGCAGGCACCGCCGCCGCTGCGCACCATGTCGCAGCAGGTGCAGGAACAGATCGACGACTGGTTCCGCCACGCGGTGCACCGCTTGGAGAACAACGACCTCAACGGCGCGGCGGCGCAGGCCCGCAAGATCCTGGCCCTCGACCCGACGCACGCCGCGGCGCAGGCCTTGCTCGGTGATGTCCACGCCCACCGTGATGAATGGGACGACGCCCTGGTCTTCTACTCGGGCGCCGTCAGCGCGGCCCCGCGGAATCCGGCCTATGCGCGGAAGCTGCGCGCCGCCGCCGAGAGCGGCCAGCAGGCTCGCGCCGCCGAGGAGCGCCGCCGGCACCTGGCCGAGCAGCGCCGCCGCGCCATCGAGGCGCTGAACGCCAAGCACGAGTTCACGCCGTATGCCGTGGTGATCGGCGCCGCCTGGCTGGTGGTGCTGGTGGCCTGGCTGCTGCGCCACCCCGGCCCGCCGCCCGACGGCTGGTTCCCGCTGCCGCGGCACACGGCCCTGGCGGCGACCGGCCTCGGCGCCGCCACCGGCCTGCTGTTGGCACTCAGCCAGACCGCGCGCTTCGAGGTCGCTCCGCGACCTACCGACCGCCTGGCCTGGGCCGCCTTCGGGTTGCTGGCCATCGCGCAGTTCTACGCGGCCTTGGCCGGCTTCCTCGTCGTCTCGCTGCTCCGCGAACGGTTGCAGCCAGCCCTCTCGCTGGCCTTCGCCGCCGCCTTCGTCTGGGTCCTGGCGCTGGCCGGCATCCAGTTCAGCCAGGGCGAGCCACCGGATCGTCTGTGGTTGGTCATCGCCGCCTGGAGCGGCAACCTGGTCTTTCCGGCCCTGGTCGTTGGACACCAGATCGGCCGTTGGCTGCTGGCTCCGCTGCCGGATTGACCGCCGCGGCCCGCCCGCCTGAACTGAGAGCACCCCACCATGAACGTCATTCGAGAACCGGTTGCCCTGCGCGAGCAGTGTCGCCAATGGCTGCGCGACGGCCGCACCATCGGGTTCGTGCCGACCATGGGCAACCTGCACGAAGGGCACCTGTCGCTGATGCGCCAGGCCGCCGCCGACTGCAACGAGGCCCTGGCCAGCATCTTCGTCAACCCGCTCCAGTTCGGCCCCAGCGAGGACTTCGCCGCCTACCCGCGGACCTTCGCCGACGACCTGGCCGGCGCCGAGAGCGCCGGCGTGACGACGGTCTTCGCGCCCGATGACGCGGTGATGTACCCACCCACCTTCGCCACCGCCGTCGAGGTCAGCGGGCTCACCGACGGCCTGTGTGGCCGCTCGCGGCCCGGCCACTTCCGCGGCGTCACCACCGTCGTCATGAAGCTGCTCTGCCTGGCGCTGCCCACGCGAGCGTACTTCGGCGAGAAGGACTACCAGCAGTTCCGCGTCATCCAGCGCATGGCCAACGACCTCGGCCTGGAAAGCGAGATCGTCGGCATGCCCATCGTCCGCGAGCCCGACGGCCTGGCGATGAGCTCACGCAACCGCTACCTGAGCACCGCCGAGCGGCAGGCCGCGCTGTGCCTGAGCCGGGCACTCGCCGCCGCGCAAGCCGCCGTCGCCGACGGCGCCACCTCGGCCATCGCCATCAGCGCGGCGGCGCGCACGGTGATCGCGCGCGAGCCACTGGCCGAGATCGACTACATCGAGCTGGTCGACACCGCCGATCTGACGCCGCTGAGCGTGCTGGACCGGCCCGGTCGGTTGTGCCTCGCCGCCCGCGTGGGCCCAGCGCGGCTGATCGACAACGCCGCCGTGGCGCCGGCCTGAGGCGAAAGGAACCGGGCCGTTACGGGATCCTGGAGTAGACTGAGGACGGAGACGGCGATGACGACTCCTCTGCGAATTGGTGTGGTCGGCGGCGGCGCCATCGGCGCGACGATTTGCCGGGCGCTGGACGACGGTACGGTGCCGGCCAAGCTGGTCGGCCTGTGCGAGCTGGACGAGGCGCGCGCCGCCGAACTGCTCGGCAGCCTGACGCGGCCCGTGCCGGCCCTGGCGCTGGCACCGCTGGCCGATGCGAGCGACCTGGTCGTCGAGGCGGTGGGCAAGTCGGCCGTGCGGGCGATCGTCACCGCGGCCATCGAGCGCGGCGCCGACGTCATGGTCATGTCGGTGTCCGGGCTGCTGGACGCCGACGATCTGTGTGCGCTCGCGGCACGCTGCGGGCGCCGCATCCTGGTGCCGACCGGCGCCATCGCCGGCCTCGATGCACTCCGCGCCGCAGCCCTCGCCGGCGTCGACAGCGTCATCCTGACCACCACCAAGCCGCCACGCGGCCTGGCCGGCGCGCCCTATGTGGTGGCCAAGCAACTCGACCTGGAGCACTTCACCGCGCCGGTCGTCATCTTCGAGGGCTCGGCCCGCGAGGCAGTGGAGGCGTTCCCCGCCAACGTCAACGTCTCGGCCGCCCTCGCGCTGGCGGGCATCGGCGCCGACCGCACGCGCGTGCGCGTGGTCTGTGATCCGACCGCCCACAGCAACCGGCACAGCATCGAGATCGTCGGCGCCTGCGGCCGGGTCGAGGTCCACGTGGACAATGTGCCCTCGCCGCAGAATCCGAAGACGAGCCACCTCGCGGCGGTCTCGGCCATCGCGCTGCTCAAGCGACTCACCGACGCGGTGCAGGTAGGCTCATGAACCAGGCTCTGCAAGCTGCCGTCAGCGCCTGGCTGGCCGAGGATGTCGGCCACCAGGACGTCACCACCATCGCCTGCGTGCCGCTCGACCGGCTGGCCACCGGCCGCCTGGTGGCCAAGGCCAGCGGCGTCGTCGCCGGTCTCGACGCCGCGGCGCTGGTCTTCCGCACGCTCGACCCGGCGTTGCAGTGGGTGGCCCGACAGTCCGATGGCGACGCGCTGACGCCCGGCACCGTGCTGGCCGAGATCAGCGGCACCGCCCGCGCCATCCTGACCGGTGAGCGGCTGGCGCTGAACCTGTTGCAGCGACTGAGCGGCACGGCCACGTTGACGCGGCGGTTCGTCGACGCCGTGGCCGGCACGCCGGTGGCCATTCTGGACACGCGCAAGACCACCCCGGGCCTGCGCTGGCTGGAGAAGGCGGCGGTCCGCGCCGGCGGCGGGCGCAACCATCGCTTCGGTCTGTTCGACGGCGTGCTGATCAAGGACAACCATATCATCGCCGCCGGCGGCATCACCGCGGCGGTGTCGGCGGCGCGTCAGGTGGCGGCGCACACGCTGCGCGTCGAGGTGGAAGTGGAGACGCTCGACCAGCTCGACGAGGCCCTGGCGGCCGGCGCCGACGCGCTGCTGCTCGACAACATGTCGCCGGAACTGCTGCGCCAGGCGGTGGCCAGCGCCGCCGGACGAGCCTGGACCGAGGCGAGCGGCGGCATCACGCTCGACACCGTGGCCGCCGTGGCGCAGACCGGGGTCGACGCCATCTCCGTCGGCGCGCTGACCCACTCGGCGCCGGCGCTCGATATCAGCCTGGACCTCGCGTTGATCTGAGGAGCAACAATGGAGCGGACGCTGGCCATACTGAAGCCGGACTGTGTGCGCAACGGTCATGTCGGTACCGTGCTCAGCCGCATTGAACAAGAGGGCTTTGCCATCCGCGGCATGCGCATGGCGCACCTGGTGCCGGCGCAAGCGCGCGTGTTCTATGCCGTACACGCGGGCAAGTACTTCTTCGACGGGCTGATCGAGTTCATCACCTCCGGCCCGTGCGTCGGCCTGGTGCTCGAGCGGGACGACGCGATCGCGCACTGGCGCCGCGTGATGGAGCCGCTACGGCAGGCGTTGGGCACCAGCCAGACGCAGAACCTGGTCCACGGCAGCGACGCGCCCGAAACGGCCGCGTTCGAATGCGCGTTCTGGTTCGCGGGTGCTGACCTGGCCTGAGGACAGCCCGTCGGTCACTGGCCGAAGGGGTACTCGCGCAGTTGGTCGCGCAACACCGGGCCGCGGTCGCGCGGGCCGCCGAAGCGGCGCGGCGGTGGCGGCGAGAGGGCCAGGTCGACCGTCATCACCTTGCTCTCGCCGGGCGGGCGGGTCTCGTGCGTCAGCACGCCAGCCGGCGTCAGGACCAGTCCGGCCATGATCGGATCGCCCGACGCCGGACCGCCATAGGCCACCACAATCGGCGCGCCGACGTCGGCCACTCGCGTCAAGACCATGGTGCGCATGGCGTCGACGTCGGCGGTGGCGTAGCCGTCGGTCGGCGCGAGTACCAGTTCGACCTCGTGCAGCGCGGCCAGGTAGATGGCTTCGGGCAGCATCCAGTCGGCGCAGGCCAGGATCGCGCAGCGGTGGCCAAGCAGGTCCAGCGGCACCAGTCGCCGGCCACCGGTGATGTCGTCGACGCGCGGGCGCCCACGCGTCGGGAACAGCTTGGCCTGCTTGCCCAGGTAGCCGTCCGGACCACAGACGACGTGGGTGATGGTGAACTCGCCGTCGCTGACCTCGATCAGTCCGGCGCAGAGCGTCACACCGTGCCGCCGCGCCAGCGCCACGACGCGGGCCACCATCGGCCCGTCGGGCACCGCTTCCGCCGCCGCGCTCAGCGTCGCCGCGTCCCACCGCCGCGGCAGGCCGCTGACGCACAGCTCGGGGAACAGAACGACCTGCGCCTCGGCCGCCACCGCGGTGCTCAGGCCCGCCGCCATCGCGGCCAGGTTGGCGTCGCGGTCCGGCCACCGTGGCGTGAAGCTCACCATCGCCACCCGCACTGCCATCGGTCGCACTCCTCATGCGTCCGGCTCGGTCTACCGGGAACCGCGCGCGACGTCAAGTCGATGCCACGGCCGACCGGTCGGTGCCACAAAGCCTTGCCTCGCGGCGCGCCCTCCGCTAAGCAGCATGCCGGAGTTGTTGTCCACAGGGCGGGCGAATCCTGTCCGCGG
>CAZHGD010000141.1:0-19087 GCA_964531735.1 uncultured Fimbriimonadaceae bacterium
GCCAGGAGGTGGTGAGCGGCGAACCGCACGGCCCACTCGCCTGGAAGCACACCCCCCCGCGGCCGACCCTCTTGACGCCGACGTGCGCGCGAGTATACTGCCAGCAAACGGACTGAGTATACTCACCATATTCAGCCCACCCATACGGAGCACAGCCTTGTACACCACCGCGGAGGTCGCTGAGCGCATCGGCGTGTCGAAGAACACGCTGTTGCGCTGGATCGGCGAGGGGCGGCTGGCGGATGTGACGCGCGACTGGCGCAACTGGCGGGTGTGGTCGGACGCGGACCTGACGCGCGCGCGAGCCGTGCGCGATGAGATCCATGGACAGCCCGCGAGCCCGCCGCCAGTGGTCCTGGCGGAGACGCCCGCCAAAGGCACGGGCCTGGTCACCTATGCCGGTGACCTCACCCGCCTCGGGCAGGGCCGCCGCCACCGGCAGTTCGAGGAGACCATCGCCCGCACGCCCAAGGCGCTCGGCGTGCCGGTCTACTCGAGCGATCTGCTGCGACTAGGTGAAGGACGGAGCCATCGTGCCGAGCAGCACCCGTGACGCCCGCGCGGCCGACGCCGCGCTGTGTGCCCAGATCACCGCTACCGGACGCGACAGCGACGACTTCCTGGCCGCGTTCCAGTCGGACCTGGAGGCCTGGGTCGTGTTGGAGAGCGAGGCCGGCGAGGTGATCGGCGTCGCCGGCTGCCAGATTTGGCGCTGGAACCAGGTGGCCTGGGTCATGGACCTGACTGTCCGCCGCGACCGCCGCGGGCATGGTCAGGGGCGCCTGCTGCTGGACGCACTGCTGGTTGCCGCGCAGCGCAAGGGCGCGCTGGTGCTGCTCGATTTCGAGCCGCAGGGCGGACCCCTGATCGAATTCTACCTGCAGAACGGATTCCGCATCTGTGGCTTCTGCGACCGCTACCTGCCCAGCAACGAGGACCCGTCGGTCGTCTTCCTCTCACGCGACCTGAAATGAGGCTCTAGCCATGTTGCGGCCCTTCTGCCGAACCAAGGTCCACCGGGTGACCATCACCGAGGCGAACTTGCAGTACGCCGGCAGCCTGACCATGGACACCGACCTGATGGACGCGGCCGGTCTGCTGCCCTACGAGCAGGTGCAGGTGGTCAACGTCAACACCGGCAGTCGCCTGGAGACCTACTTGATCGCCGGGCCGCCGGGCAGCGGTGTGGTCTGCCTCAACGGCGCCGCGGCGCGCCTGGGCGCCGCCGGCGACCTGGCCATCGTCATGGCCTACGCCTGGCTCGACGAGGCCGAGGTTCGTGAGTTCCGTCCCTGTGTCGTCCACGTCGACGCGGCCAACCGCGTCACGCGCGTCGAACGCCCTGTCGTCTCCGGGCCGTTGCCGGTCGAGGTGTAGGGAGCCCGCCATGCAGCGTGTCACCATTCATGACCTCCGCGCGTACAAGACCCGTGGCGAACGTTTCGCCATGGTCACCGCCTACGACTACACTTCGGCGCAACTGGTCGACCGCGCCGGACTGCCGCTGCTGCTGGTCGGCGACAGCGTCGGCACGGTGGTGCAAGGGCGCGACAACACGATACCGGTCACCCTCGACGACATGGTCTACCACACCAAGATGGTCGTCCGCGGCAGCCATCGCGCCCTGGTCGTGGCCGATCTGCCGTTCATGACCTACCGCGACGCAGCGATGGGCCTGGACACCGCGGCACGTCTGTTTCAGGAAGGTCGCGCCCACGCGGTCAAGCTCGAAGGCGGCGGGCCGATGGTCGACGTCGTGGGCACCATCGTGGCGCACGGCATCCCGGTCATGGGGCACCTGGGCTACACGCCGCAGTCGGTCCACCAGTTCGGCCGGCAGATCGTGCGTGGCAAGACGCCCGACCAGGCGCACGTGATCCTCGACGAGGCCCGCCGTCTGGAAGCGGCCGGTGCGTTCGCGCTGGTGCTCGAGTGCGTGCCCACCGATCTGGCGCACATGGTCACCGACCAGTTGCACATTCCGACGATCGGGATCGGCTCCGGCCCGCATTGTGACGGTCAGGTGCAGGTCTGGCATGACCTGCTGGGGCTCTACACCGACTTCGTGCCGCGACACACCAAGCAGTATGCGCGCCTGGCCGACACAATTGAGAATGCGCTGCTGACCTACGCCGCGGAAGTGCGCGACGGTGTGTTTCCCAACGAGCGCCACGCCGCCTCGATGCCGGAGGAGACGCTACGGCTGTTGTTGCAGGAGGTCGGCCCGTCGAAGACCGCCTGAGGCGCCGCCGCCGCGGGGCACTGGTTACCCTGGCAAGTCGAGCCCACCGGTCGGTCACATGTCCTCGAACCGGTACCCCACGCCGCGCACGGTCTGGATCAGGTCCTCGTGCTTGGTGCCCAGTTTCGCGCGCAAGCGGCGCACATGCACGTCGACCGTCCGCGTGCCGCCGTAGTAGTCCTCGCCCCAGACCAGGCTGAGCAACATTTCGCGCGTGTAAGCCACGCCGCGATGCGTGGCCAGGAAACGCAGCAACTCGAACTCCAGGTGCGTCAGCTCCATGCGCTGGCCGTCGACGAACGCCTGGTAGGCCGCCAGGTCGAGACGCAGCGGGCCGACACTGACGCTCTCGTCCGAGCCGACCGATTGCAGTCGCCACTGCACCAGGCGCACGCGTGCCTCGACCTCTTCGGGCGTGAACGGCTCCACTAGGAAGTCGTCCATGCCTGTCTCCGGCCGCAGGCCGCTGAGCAACGCGGGCGTGGCCACGGCGATGACCGGAAGCTGACGGAACCGCGGGTCCTTGCGCAACTCGCGACACAGCTTCAGCCCACCCACTCCATCGGCCACGAGATCGATCAGCACCAGGTTGGGCGGCGTCGCGTAGACACCTTCCAGAAACCCGACGACATCGGGCGGCGTGTAGACCACATAGCCCAGCCGGCCAAGTGAGTACCGACAGGCGTCGATCAGCGGTTCGCGGTCGCCAAACACGTAGATGCGGATCATGCCGGCCCTCCGTCGGTCCGACGCACGGTCGTCGCGCGCTCCACATTCTACAACGATTTGGTTAAGGCGCACCATTCCCGACACGCAGCGCGTCTGTAACAAAGACACCGGATCGGGGACGGCTGGCCCGCATCGCGACGGCGTCGTCAGGCGAGCAACTCGCGCCGCGCCCGCTCCACGACGCGGCGCATTGCCTGCAGTTGACCCGGCGTAACCTCCGGCGGCCGGTGGCCGGCCACCAGCTCCAGGTACTGCTGGTGGTACCGGTCCAGGACGGCTCGGTCGGTCTCCGGCCCCCGCCAGCCGGCCCGATCCAGGACTTGTGGACACCAGGACCAGTCGCGGAAGCCCAGCAACGTCCGGTCGGTCTGGAAGTGGTTGGCGGTGAGTCCGTGGCCGATGCGCACGATGTCGTCCAGCGCCAGCGTCTGCTCGTCGACCACCACTGGGCGTGAGTACATGTTCACACCAGTCGTCAGTTCGCGTTCGAGTAGCAACTGCGCCGCGCAGATGGTCTTGCCGTCCTCCAGCATGCCCTGCCCCAGCCCCGGATGCTGGCCGTTGAAGGCAGCCAGCGACATCGCCTTGTACGCCTTCTCATAGGCAGCGAAGTAGCCCGGGTAGCGCGCGTCGCAGTACTCGCCGCCGCCGACCGGGACGAACACGTTCGTCCAGCGCAGCAGGAACTCCGACACCGCGAAGCCGTAGGCCATGGCGTCGAACGAGCTGTAGCTGACCTCGCCGGTGCGCATGTCGACGGCGCCGGCCCACATGCTCCCGGCGATGCCGACCGTCGGATCGATCGCGCGCGTCAGTAGCCAGCCGGCCACGACTTCCGCCGCGGCCACGGTGACGAAGCCGGCCGTGGTCAGCGGCGTGGACATGCCCGCTACGGGCATGGCGGTCAGACCCGTGGCGTGGCCCTCGCGCACGCGCCGCAGGTACTTGTCGGCGACGTCCTTGTCGAAACGCAGCGGATGCGCTATGCAGATGGCGCCCCAGCAGTACCAGTCGGCCCGACCGATGATCTCGCCCATCTCCTTGAGGTAGTCGATCTGCGCCACGTTCCAGACGAACGCCGGCTGCGGGCGCCGGGCGTGCTCGGCCAGCAGCAACGCCGCCTCCAGCGGCTCGAGGAGCGGCGGCACGTCGCCCAGCAGCAGACAATGGCCCACGCCGTCCTCGCCGTGCAGGCTGTCGCCGAACTTGACCAGGTCGACGAAGTCCTGGCGGTTGCCGGCGCGCCGCTCCTGACGACCCCAGTCGTACACGTGCTGCGCGATCTGCAAGCTGATGGTCGGCAGCCCGAGGCGACCGAATGGACGGGCGGGCCGCGCGCCGGGCGCGTACTCGGCGCGAACCTGCTCGACCAGGCGGCGGGTCACCTCAGCGGGGAAGGTGGCGGTCTGCCTCGCCGGGTCCACCCGGGCGCCGGCGTCGGCCAGGCATCGCAGCAACTCGTCGTTCTGGCAGATGATGCCGACCTCGGCCAGCGTGCGGACGACGGCGTCGCCCAGCGGCTCGACATCTTCCTCGCGCAGCAGGTACTGCTGGTACATAGCGGGCTCCCGTGTGCCGGGGCCGTTCCGCACCCGCTGTCGTACTCCTGCTGCTAAGTGAGCCGCCCCGTCGGTTCGGCGAACATGTCGCGGTCGGGCTCATAGCGCGGGCCGAAGCGCCGCCTGCGGTCCTCGTCACCGGTGGGCCGGTCGCTCTGGCTCGGTCGCAGGCCGCGCGCCAGGAACGTTTCGGCGTCCCAGACGGCCTCAACCTTGAGGTGGGCGACCCGCGTGCCCTTGCGGGTGTCGCCGACGTGCGACAAGAAGTAGGCTTTGTACACTATCGCCTGGTGGGCCAGGTAGCAGGTGGTGTTGATCAGGTTGGCGGGCACGCTGAAGGCACCGTCGAGCACGAGGGCCGCGGTAATCCGGGCTAGCCCCGCAGCCGTCTGCTGGCCCACCAGCTCGTCGGTCGCCTGTGGCACCCGCGTCGCATGGCCCAGTTGCTCCCAGCGGTCGGCGGTGAGCAGCCACAGTTCGTCGGACGCGCTGCCCGGTCCGGTGCTGACGGCCGCCGCCGCCGCCTCGCCCGGCTGCCAGCCGCTTTCGCGGGCCAGGCGCTGGAGCTTGATGACTGCCGACTTGATCTGCGCGCGCTGCCGCTTGTCGGCCACGGCCTCATCCAGCGCCTCGAGGTCCACCGCCAACGGGTCATCGGGCACCGGCAGTCCGGCCGCCTCACAGGCAGCAGTCAGCGCCGCCAGACGTTCCGCCATCTGCGGTGGGACCGCGGCGGCCGGCACCGGGTCGCTCGCCGGCGCCGGATCGGCCGCCGCGCGCTTGAGCTTCGACAGCGCCGACTTACAGGCGGCCCGCAGTTGCTTGTCAGCGACCAGTTCGTTCAGGTCGGCCAGAGCCATGCTGACCGGATCCTCGGGTACCGCCAGACCGGCGGCGCCGAAGGCCTCCCGGAGCGCGGCGAGTTGTGATTCCATGACGCTGGATCCTGCCACTCAAGCGGGCTCATTATGGCTGTCGGCCGGCCGTGCGTCAACCGGACGAGTGCTCCGCCGGCGGCCGCGAGCCTTGACACGCGCGCGAGGCGCCGCTACAGTTCGACACCAACATGGAGCCCCTGACTATGTCTGGTTGCCGCCTGCCGCTACGCGTGGCACAACTGGCCGTTTCGGTCGCGCTGGTCGCCGTCATCGCGGCCTGCGGCGGCGGGCGGACGTACTACGACGTGGTCACCAAGGCTTCCGAAGGCACGATCACCGGCCGCGTCTACACGACGGCCGGGGCCGTGGCCGTCGGGCTGCCGGTCACCGTTGCGCCGCCGAGTGTTTCGGCGTCGGCCACCGTGGTGACCGGACCAGACGGCCGTTTCGAACTGCGTGCGCCGGCCGGCTCGGCGACCGTGACCATCGGCAGCGTGGCGACCACGCTGGCCACACGGACCGCCACCGTGACGGCGAACGGCAGTGTCGACGTCGGCACCATCGTGGTCACCACCCGCGTCGGCGCCGTTACCGCCGGCAACGCCGCACCGGTCATTGGTGCGCCGGCCGTCGCGCCGCCGAACGTGGCTTCCGGTGGCGCCGTCACCGTCACCGCGGCCATCACCGATGCCGATTCGGCCGCAGCCGACCTGCAGGCCCACGCCTACGCGCTCGCGGCTGACGGCAGCCTGGTGGGCGTCGGCGCGCTGACCAACGGGGCGACGGGCTGGACGGGCAGCCTGACCCTGACCAACCCCACCGCGGCCGCATATGGGGTCACGGTCTATGTGACCGCGGCTGACTCCCCGGGCAGCAACACCTCGGTCAGCGCTGCCGCCGGCGCGGTGAGCGTCGCTGCCCCGTAGGGCTCACGGCCTCCAGTTCGGCGCGCGGCGGTCCGCCCTGATTCTTGTGAGAATGCTGCGAAGGGCGGGAACTCCTCTCTTGCATTGCACGTTACGAGCCGTTAACGTGCTGGACGGCGCCACGCGTGCACGCTCCTGGCGTGTGGGTGCATTCATTCTGATCATCGCTGTCCAGTGGTTCGGTGATGGGCACGGCGGCTTGGCGTGACCGACGGACACGGTCCAGCAGCCAGCTCGCCGGGGACACGTGACGTCATGCATACTACGACATTATCTCTTGATGAACCCCAGGCCGAGGAACTCCATGACGATGACCATCCCGCAGTAGACGATGCTGTGCGGCTCTGGATGCATCGGCTGCGTGGGGCGCCGCTGCTGACCGAGCACGAGGAGGTGGAACTGGCCCGCCGCATCGAGGTCGGCGACACGCAGGCGGTGCAGCAGATGGTCGAAGCCAATCTGCGGCTGGTGGTCAGCGTCGCCAAGCGCTATCGCCGCTACAACGAGTCGGCCATGGCGCTGAGCGACCTGATCCAGGAGGGCAACATCGGCCTGATGAAGGCCGTCCGCAAGTTCGACCACCGCAAAGGCTACCGCTTCAGCACCTATGCGACCTACTGGATTCGGCAGGCCATCACGCGCGCCCTGTCCGACCAGTCGCGGTCGATCCGCCTGCCGGTGTACATGTCGGATGCCATTGCCCGCATGTACCGCACGGCGTCGCAACTCGGCCAGGAACTCGGCCGGCAGGCGCGGCCCGATGAGCTGGCCAAGCGACTGAACATCACGGTGGAGCAGGTCGCCGACATGATCCAGCACAGCGCCGAGACGTGCAGTCTCGACGCACCGCTGAACGACGAAGAAGGCAGCTACCTCGGCGACTTCATCGAGGATCCGCAAGCGACCACTCCGGAATCGGCGGCCGCGTCGGTCCTCCTCCGCCGCCAGGTGGAGACTGCGCTGGCCGATCTGGACGACCGTGAGAAGCAGGTCCTGCGGATGCGCTATGGTCTGGAAGATGGGCGCGAGCACACGCTGGAAGAGGTCGGTCAGCGGTTCGCGCTGACGCGTGAGCGCATTCGGCAGATCGAGATGCGTGCCCTGGACAAGCTCCGCGTCAACGGCCTGTTGTCGACCGACTGCCTGCCCTGATGGCGAGCCAGGTCGCGCCCTACGAGCGCTACGCCGCGGTCTACGCCCGCACCGGTCAGGACGCGTTCTCGCTCCGGGCGTGGCGGATGGTTGCCGACCTGCTGCGCGACCTGCGCTGGCAGGGGCGTGATGTTCTCGACCTGGCCTGTGGAACCGGCGCCGCGGCCCTGGCGATGCAGCGCGACGGCTACCGTGCGGTGGCCGTCGATTTGTCGCGCACCATGCTGCTGGCGGCGCTGACGCGGCCTGAGGCCCGCACCCTCCCCCTCGTCTGCGCCGACATGCAGGCCCTGCCCTTCGCCGACCGGTCGTTCGACCTGGTGACCTCGTTCTACGACAGCGTCAACTACCTCACCAGCCCCGGCTCGGTGTCCGCCCTGATGCAGGAAGTCGGCCGAGTGCTGCGGCCGGGCGGTGCCTTCGCGTTCGACCTCAACACGCTGTACACGCTCCGCGAGCACTGGACCGGCACCGCCCACGCGGTCGTCGACGACGACCTGGCGAGTGTCTGGGTCGGCACCTGGCACGACGACACGCAGGTCAGCTCGCTGCGTGCCACGTTCCTGGTGCGCGGCGAGGACGGCCGCTACGAGCGGTTCGACGAGACGCATGACGAGCGCGGGTTCGGCTCCGCCGAACTGGCGGCCGCTCTGGCCGCGGGGCAACTGCGGCAGGCTTACGCCGAGGACATGGCGACCGGCCAGCGGCCCGGCGCCACCACCCGCCGCGTGCTCTACATCGTCCGCAAGTCGTGACGTGTGGCGGTGCCGCTTCCCGTCGCCAGCATTGACACAGGCGTAGCACGGCAGTAGCATTGAGATCATCAAACGTGCTACGGCAGCTCCATGCACATACCCGATGGCTTTCTGACCAACCCGGTAGCCGGCGCCATGGCCATGGCCTCGGCCGGCTCGGTCGCTGCGGCGTGCCGCCGCATGTCACGGCCCGAGAAGGCGTCGGCAGGCGCCAGCGGCGTGTCGGTCATGGGCGTCCTGGCGGCCTTTGTCTTCTGCGCCCAGATGTTCAACTTCCCGATCTCGGCGGGCACCTCGGGCCACCTGCTCGGTGCGGCGCTGGCCACCGCACTGGTCGGCCCGTGGTCAGCCATGCTGGTAATGACCGCCGTGCTCCTCGTGCAGGCGTTCGTCTTCAGTGACGGCGGCGCCCTGGCGCTCGGCGCCAACGTCTTCAACATGGCCGTGTGCGGCTGTCTGGCCGCCGGCCTGGTGCTCCAGGTGGGCAGCCGGCTGCTCGGTCACAGCCGAGCGGCCTGGCAGGTGAGCGTGGCGCTGGCTGCCTGGGTGACGGTCGTGCTGGCCGCCGCGGTCACGTCAGTGGAGTTGGCCGCGTCCGGTACGGTGTCGCTGAGCCGCGTACTGCCGCCGCTACTGGCGGTCCACGCGGTGATCGGGCTGGGTGAGGCGCTGCTGACGGTGGCGGCGCTCAACGTGGTGGCCGAGGCCCGGCCCGACCTGGCTCGGCCGGCGCGGCCCACCGCCGAGGCCGGCGCCGAGCCGTGGCGGCTGGCCGTGCTGCTCGCGCTGGGCCTGCTGCTGGTGCGCTGCACCTGTGCTCAGCCGGACGGGCTGGACTGGGTCGCGACGCAACTGGGCTTTGCCTCGCGCGGCGCCGGCGGCTCGCCGACGGCCTTGCTGCCGGACTATACGTTGCCCGGCCGGGTTGCGGCGCCAGGCTTCGACTACCTCGCTGCCTATGTCTCGGTCGCCGTCGGCACCGCGCTCTGCAGCGGCCTCATGTTCGCCGTCGGGGCCGGTCTGAGAAGGCGCCCGGAATCGTGAGCCCCTCGCCCTGGTCGCTGGTGGCCGCCTCAGCCCTCGTCGGCGTGTCCGCCATCGGCGTGGCCCGCAGTGTCTTCGGCAGCAGCACCGTGTTCAGCGGCTCCGTCGCACCGGCGGCAACAGGTTCGGGCGACTACCCAGTGCGGCTGCGGCTGGTCGGCCTGCTGTTCGCCGTCGCCTGCATCAACGCCACGCCGTGGCATCACCTGTGGCTGCCGGCGCTGACCTTGGCGCTACTGGTCGGCTTCGCCCAGGTGCCCTGGCGCCCGCTGTGCGCAGCGTTGGCCGGCTTGCTGCCGTTCGTCGGTCTGGCCGCGGCCGGGCTGCTGCTGGCCGGCGACTGGCCGCGCTTCCTCACCGTGGCCTCGCGCGCGGCGTTGTGCTCGGCGGCGTTGGCCGTGCTGGCCGCCACCACGGCGTGGCCGGACCTCCTGGCCGGCGCGCAGGCGCTCCGCCTGCCGTCGGTGCTGGTGTCGCTCCTCGGCATGTCACTGCGCTACCTCGACCTGTTGGTCAGCGAAGGCCATCGCATGGGCCTCGCGTTCACCGCTCGCGCCGTCGGCCGGCGCGATCTGCGGTTGGCGCGGCCACTGGGACGCGTCGTCGGCTCGCTGGCCGTCCGCACCATCGAGCGGGCGGAGCGCGTGCATCTGGCCATGGCGGCGCGCGGCTTCGAGGGGCTGCTCCACTACCGGCCGCGGCCGGAGCGCTGGCACAGCCGCGCGGTCTGCTTCTGGCTGCTCTGCGCGGCCCCGCTGCTGGCTGGAGCCTGCTGGCGATGAGCGCACCCGCCCTGAGCTTCGAGCGCACGGCGTTCGCCTATCCTGACGGTACCACCGGCTTGGCCGGCGTCACGTTCTCGGTCGCTCCAGGTGAACGAGTGGCGCTGGTCGGCCCGAACGGCGCCGGCAAGTCGACGCTGCTGCTCTGCGCCACTGGCCTGTATCCCAGCGCGGGCACGGTCCGGGTCGACGGTCTGGTGGCCGACCAGGAGCCACGCCGCGTGCGCCAGCGCGTCGGGTTGCTGTTCCAGAACCCGGACGACCAGCTCTTCATGCCGACCGTCGGCGAGGACGTCGCCTTCGGGCCACAGAACCTGGGGCTGACCGCCGACGAGGTTGCCACGCGGGTCGCGGCCGCACTGGCGCAGGTCGGCCTGTCGAGCCTGGCGGGCAAGCTGCCGCAGCATCTGAGCCTGGGGCAACGACGCCGCGCGGCCCTGGCGACGGTGCTGGCCATGGGTTGCCGGACGCTGGTGCTGGATGAGCCCACCGCCAACCTCGACCCGCGGGGGCGCCGTGAGCTGCTGACGCTCCTGGCATCGCTCGAGGGCACACTGCTGCTCGCCACCCACGATCTCGACGCCGTGCTGGACGTGTGCCCCCGAACGGTGGTCCTCGCCGACGGTGAGGTGGCCGCCGACGGACCCACAGACGTCCTCCTGGCCGACGGCGACCTGATGCAGCGCCATGGCCTCGAAGTGCCTTGGCGGCTGCGCGGCTGACCCGTACTAGAGCGAGTTGTGGCCGAACATGTCCGAGTCGTTGGCCAGGATCGGCTGCAACTGGCGCCATTTGGCGTGGCCGTCCGCAAACACACCGTTCGCGCCGCCATTGTGCCGACTCGAAATGCCGTTCTGGAAGACCGCGTTCCAGCTCGGCGGGTAGCCCGGATGGCTGCCGACACACCACACGAGCTGGTTGCCGTCGGTGCCCTCCACGCCACCGGCGACAGGGCCGTTCTGAGCGTCCATGAACAGCAGCCGGTCCGCGGGTGCAGTCAACTGCGCCAGACTGACCGCGGCGGCACCCCAGTTGAGGTCGATGATGGTGTGCTGGACATTGGCGCCGGTGCCCATGACCGTCGCCTTGGTGCTCGGGCAGTACCAGACCTGGTAGCTCTTGACGTATGGGTTGAGCATCTCCCAGACGTTGTGCCAGACCCCTGGAGGGCCTTGGGTACTGTACCCGACCAGCTTCTCGTCGTAGTCCTGCGCGTAGGCCAGGACGCCGGTGGCGATCTGCTTGTAGTTGGACAGGCAGTTGGTCTGCCGGGCTTTCTCGCGTGCCTTGGCGAACACTGGGAACAGGATCGCCGCCAGAATGGCAATGATCGCGATGACCACCAACAACTCGATCAGCGTGAACCCTCGCGCCCTCTGCCACTCCATGACACACCTCGCACGACGCCACTGGCCGTCGCCCATCAATGACACAGCCGGGAGGCGATTGTCAAGGCCCCGCGGCAGGTTCACGACGCCCGCCGCGGAAGCTGGGGTCGGAGCGAATCATGAGACCTGTGCTGGTGGCCGACTACGCCTGTCGCTGTGGCGAGAACCCGCTCTGGCATCCCGACGAGGGCTGTGTCTACTGGACCGATATCCCGGCGGGACGCCTGTTCCGATACTGGCCGAACGACGGGCGGCACGAAATGTGCTACGAAGGCGCGGTGGTCGGTGGCTTCACCGTGCAGGCCGATGGGGCGCTGCTGCTGTTCATGGCCGAAGGCGCGGTGGCCGTCTGGCGCGATGGCCAACTGACACCTGTGGTCGACCGCATCGAGTGCGAGGCGGGCAACCGCTTCAACGACGTCATCGCCGACCCGCTGGGCCGCGTGTACTGCGGTACCATGCGGACCGACCACCATCCTGGCCGATTGTGGCGGCTGGACACGGATGGCTCCCTCCACCTGATGGTGGAGGATGTGCTGTGCTCCAACGGCCTCGGCTTCACGCCCGACCGTCGCCAGCTCTACTACACCGATTCCATGCGGCGGCGGATCGACCTGTTCGACTACGACCAGGCGACCGGAGCGCTCACCAACCGCCGGCCATGGCTGGAGACACCGGCCGACGAGGGTGTGCCTGACGGCATGACCGTCGACGCCGAGGGCTGCGTGTGGTGCGCCAAGTGGGACGGCGGCTGCCTGGTCCGCTACGCACCCGACGGGGCCGAGATGCTCCGCGTCGCGTTCCCCGCCCGCAAGGTGTCCAGCGTGGTGTTCGGTGGCCCGGACTGCACCGACCTGTGGGTCACCACCGCCGGTGGCGACGACAAGGCGGCCGAGGGCGCCGGGGCCGGGGCCCTGTTCCGCCTGCACATGGGCGTGGCGGGCGTGCCCGAGTTCCGCTCTCGCGTGGGTCTCTAGGCAGCGTGCCACAGGTCCTTGTCGTGCTGACCAGCCCTTGTCGTGCTGACCAGTCCTGGGTGCCACTGGTGGCTGGCCCACCAGTGCGCTGCCGAGCCGCCGCAGCACTGGTGGACCAGCCACCAGTGGCACCCGGACAGGGCCTCCGGATCGATGCCTAGCCCGACTCTTGCGCGGCGCGTTTCTGGCCGGCCAGTCGCTGGAGGATGAACCGCGCGCCGGCCCCGAGTCGCGTCTCGCCCAGTGGCGCCTGCGCCAGGGCGAGACGCATGAACTCGTCCTGGCTGTCGAGTAGCGGCTGCCCATCGTCGTGCCCGACTCGGACCCAGGAGCCGTCCGGGCGCAGTTCGCGCGCCTTGGCCGTGTCGGCCAGGCTGAGCGCGAGGACCTCGTTCACGATGCGGTCGCGCAGGGCCGGCTCGCGCACCGGGAACATGGTCTCGATGCGCCGGTCGAGGTTGCGGTCCATCCAGTCGGCGCTGGCGAGGTACACCTCCGGTTGGCCACCGTTGCCGAAGTAGAAGATGCGTGAGTGCTCCAAGTAGCGGCCGACGATGCTGCGCACGCGGATGTTCTCGCTGAACGGAGCCTGCTGCGGCACCAGCCCGCAGATCCCGCGGCAGATGAGATCGATCTGCACACCGGCGCGCGAGGCCTCGTACAGCGCCCGGATGACGTTCGGCTCGATGAGCGCGTTCATCTTCGCGATGATCCGGCCCGGCGCACCGGGCTTCGACAGTTCGGCCTCGCGCCGAATGAGCGCGATGACGCGCTTCTTCAGGTCACGCGGCGCCACCGCCAGCTTGTTCCAGCGCGCAAACTCGCTGTAGCCGGTCAGGATGTTGAACAGGTTCGAGACGTCCTCGCCGATCTCGGCGTCGCAGGTCAGCAGTCCCAGGTCGGTGTACAGCCGCGCGGTTGACGGATGGTAGTTGCCGGTGCCCAGGTGAACGTAGCGCCGCAGCCCATCCCGCTCGCGGCGGACGACGAACAACACCTTGCAGTGCGTCTTCAAGCCGAGCAGTCCGTAGACGACATGAACGCCGGCCTCTTCGAGCTGCATCGCCCAGTTGATGTTGGCGCCCTCATCGAACCGGGCCTTCAACTCCACCAGGGCACTGACCTGCTTCCCGTTCTCGGCCGCCCGCTGCAGGGCCTTCACAATCGGCGAGTCGCCACTGGTTCGGTAGAGCGTCATCTTGACGGCCAGGACCCAGGGATCGACGGCGGCCTGTTCGACGAAGTCCACAACGCTGCTGAAGCTGTCGTAGGGATGGTGCAGCAGGATGTCCTGCCGGCGCATCGCCGAGAAGATGTCCTCGCCAGGCTTGCGGAGGACCGGTGCCACCGATGGCACGTACGGCCGGTACCGCAGATGGTCGAAGCCCGGCGAGCCGGTGAGGGCGAAGAACTGCTTCAGGTTGAGCGGGCCGTCGATGGTGTAGACGTCGGTCGACGACAGCCCGAGCTCGCGGCAGAGGTAGCTGACCGCCGCGGCGCTGCAGCCGGCCTGCACCTCCAGGCGCACCGGATGGCCTCGCTCGCGCTCGCGCAGTTCCTGCTGGATGGCGCGCAGCAGATCCTCAGCCTCTTCCTCGTCGAGGTTCAGGTCGCTGTTCCGTGACACGCGAAAGGCCGAGCAGTCCTGCACCTCGTAGCCGGGGAACAGCTCGCCCACGCGCATCGCGATCACGTCCTCGAGCAGGACCACATCGCGATGGCCGGGCCGACTCGGCAACGACACGAAGCGGTCGAGCAGGTCGGGCACCTCGACCACGGCCATCAGCGGCAGCGAGCCGCCCACCCACGGTTGCTTGACGGTGACGGCCAGGTTGAGGCTGAGGTTGTGCAGGTGCGGCAACGGTCGCCCGGGGTCGATGGCCAGCGGTGACAGCACCGGGAACACCTCACGCAGGAAGTGGTGCTCCACGGCCGCGCGCTGTCTGGCGTCGAGCTCAGGCGGCCGCAGAACGCGGATGCCGGCTCGCCGCAGGCGCGGGGCCAGCACTTCACGGTAGCAGCGGTACTGCTCATCCACCATGCGGTGGCAGCGGGCCCGCAAGCGCTCCAGCAGGTCTGCCGGGACCAAGCCGTCGGGCTTGCGGTCGATGACCCCGGCGGCCACTTGCTGCATGACGCTGGCGACGCGGACCATGAAGAACTCGTCGAGGTTGCTGGAGACGATGGCCAGGAACTTCAGCCGCTCCAGGAGCGGGTTCCGCTCATCCGAGGCCTCGTCAAGGACCCGCTGGTTGAACTCCATCCAGCTCAACTCACGGTTGATGTACCGTGACGGGTCATGATCGGTCATCCGCGATCTCCACCACCGGTGTCACCCGGCTGATGCCAACGCCAACAGCATAGCACGCCGCCAAAGCCGGGCGCGTGCCAGACTGCTGAACGACCGCGACGACAGCGAGGCGGGCCGCTTGCGCGGCCCGCCGCTGACGACAGTGTGGCCGACCTGGGCCGGCCATCTCAGTTCAGACTTACCGCAACAGGCTCATGACCGCCTGCGGCATCGCGTTGGCCTGCGACTGAGCCGCCACACCAGCCTGCTGCAGGATCTGCAGGCGGGTCAGGTTGATGGCCTCCTTGGCCACGTCCGCGTCGCGGATGCGGCTCTCGCTGGAGGTCAGTGCTTCCGACTGCGAGTTCAGGTTCGAGATGGTGCGCTGCAGGCGGTTCTGCAACGAGCCCATCTTCGCCCGCTCGGTGCTGATGGTGTTGATGGCCGAGTCCAGGCTGGCGATGGCCGCGTTGGCGCTGGCCTGCGAGCTGACGGCGATGCCGCTGACACCAAGGCTGGCCGCCGTGGTGGTGGTGATCGTAAAGGAGATCACCTGGCTTTGGTTGGCACCCACCTGGAGCGTCATCGACGAGGTCGCGTACGACCCGCTCAACAGCTTGTTGGTGTTGAACTCGGTCGTGGTGGCGAAGCGGTCGACCTCCTGGAGCATCTGGTTGACTTCGGACTGGATGTTCGCCCGATCGCTGGAGGTCAGCGTGTCGTTGGCGCCCTGGACCGCCAGTTCGCGCAGGCGCTGCAGGATGGTCTGGGTCTCGCCCATGGCCGATTCCGCGGTCTGCAGGACACTGACACCGTCCTGCGCGTTGCGGGCAGCCTGGTTCAGACCGCGCGTCTGCGCCCGCAGCTTCTCGCTGATGGCCAGGCCGGCGGCGTCGTCGGCGGCACTGTTGATGCGGAAGCCGCTGGACAGGCGCTGCATGACACCGGATAGTTCGCTCTGGGTACCGGACAACGAGCGTTGCGTGAACATCGCATCGACGTTGTTCCGAATGCTGAAAGCCACGATCGTCTCCTCTACTGAAAGCGGCCACGTCAGTCAAAGCAGCCAAGCACCTGGCCGGCAGACTGTCGCGGCACACGGCTGGCGTTTCGGTCAGACCCGCAACTGTGAGTCCGACCCGCTGTTGTATCGGCCGTGCCTGGCTGACCTTTAGCCGGCCCCGCGGTCGACCGCCGAGCGGGTCGCCGCCGGGCGGCGACCCCCGCGACGACGGTGGCGGGCCGCTTGCGCGGCCCGCCACCGGGTTACCTAGCTTGGCCGACCGGGGTCGGCCATCTCAGTTCAGACTTACCGCAACAGGCTCATGACCGCCTGCGGCATCGCGTTGGCCTGCGACTGAGCCGCCACACCAGCCTGCTGCAGGATCTGCAGGCGGGTCAGGTTGATGGCCTCCTTGGCCACGTCCGCGTCGCGGATGCGGCTCTCGCTGGAGGTCAGTGCTTCCGACTGCGAGTTCAGGTTCGAGATGGTGCGCTGCAGGCGGTTCTGCAACGAGCCCATCTTCGCCCGCTCGGTGCTGATGGTGTTGATGGCCGAGTCCAGGCTGGCGATGGCCGCGTTGGCGCTGGCCTGCGAGCTGACGGCGATGCCGCTGACACCAAGGCTGGCCGCCGTGGTGGTGGTGATCGTAAAGGAGATCACCTGGCTTTGGTTGGCACCCACCTGGAGCGTCATCGACGAGGTCGCGTACGACCCGCTCAACAGCTTGTTGGTGTTGAACTCGGTCGTGGTGGCGAAGCGGTCGACTTCCTGGAGCATCTGGTCCACTTCCGACTGGATGTTGGACCGGTCGCTGGAGGTCAGCGTGTCGTTGGCGCCCTGGACCGCCAGTTCGCGGAGGCGCTGCAGGATGGTCTGGGTTTCACCCATGGCCGATTCCGCGGTTTGCAGGACACTGACACCGTCCTGCGCGTTGCGGGCAGCCTGGTTCAGACCGCGCGTCTGCGCCCGCAGCTTCTCGCTGATGGCCAGGCCGGCGGCGTCGTCAGCGGCGCTGTTGATGCGGAAGCCGCTGGACAAGCGCTGCATGACACCGGATAGTTCGCTCTGGGTGCCGGACAACGAGCGTTGCGTGAACATCGCATCGACGTTGTTGCGAATGCTGAAAGCCATGATCGTCTCCTCTACTGAAAGCGCTCACGTCGGTCGTGACGGCCTGAGGTGGGTCGGGCGACCGCCGCGGCTGTCTGGTACGGCTGGGTCAGTTCCGCAACTGTGGAGCTGACTTGTCAATGGTATCGGCCGGCCGGTGACTGCCTTTAGGCGGTGCCAGGCCGGCTCGTTCACATTGGCGCCATGCGCCGAGCGGCCCCGCAGCCGGCGCCGACCGGCCCCACGCGACAACCGGCGGCGGGCCGCTCACGCAGCCCGCCGCCGGGTTCATCAGCTTAGCCGACCGAGGTCGGCCGTCTCAGTTCAGGCTTAGCGCAACAGGCTCATGACCGCCTGCGGCATCGCATTGGCCTGCGACTGAGCCGCCACACCAGCCTGCTGCAGAATCTGCAGGCGGGTCAGGTTGATGGCCTCCTTCGCCACGTCCGCGTCGCGGATGCGGCTCTCGCTGGAGGTCAGTGCTTCCGACTGCGAGTTCAGGTTCGAGATGGTGCGCTGCAGGCGGTTCTGCAACGAGCCCATCTTCGCCCGCTCGGTGCTGATGGTGTTGATGGCCGAGTCCAGGCTGGCGATGGCCGCGTTGGCGCTGGCCTGCGAGCTGACGGCAATGCCGCTGACACCGAGGCTGGCCGCCGTGGTGGTGGTGATCGTGAAGGAGATCACCTGGCTCTGGTTGGCGCCGACCTGGAGGGTCATCGACGAGGTCGCGTACGACCCGCTCAACAGCTTGTTGGTGTTGAACTCAGTCGTAGTGGCGAAGCGGTCGACCTCCTGGAGCATCTGGTCGACTTCCGACTGGATGTTGGCCCGGTCGCCGGAGGTCAGCGTATCGTTCGCGCCCTGGACGGCCAGTTCGCGGAGGCGCTGCAGGATGGTCTGGGTCTCACCCATGGCCGATTCCGCGGTTTGCAGGACACTGACACCGTCCTGCGCGTTGCGGGCAGCCTGGTTCAGACCGCGCGTCTGCGCCCGCAGCTTCTCGCTGATGGCCAGACCGGCGGCGTCGTCGGCGGCACTGTTGATGCGGAAGCCGCTGGACAAGCGCTGCATGACACCGGACAATTCGCCCTGGGTACCGGCCAGCGAGCGCTGGGTGAACATCGCGTCGACGTTGTTGCGAATGCTGAAAGCCATGGTCGTCTCCTCTACTTGAAGATCCCGCACCAGCCCGGTTACTCACGAAGGCCCGGGTCATCGGCACGGCGATTTGTTCGCCAGGGGCCTGAACTCTACTTTGTCCTGGCCCGTCAGTCTAGCTATCGGTCCAGCCGGCCGACGCTTTAGGCCCTTTGTCACATCGCGGTCACCCACTGTCGGAACCGTCAGGTCACGCTGGCGTTATACGGGCTGGACCACGATGGAAGGATGCGGTCCGGCCCGGGCGAAGGCGCTGCCATGGCGCAGCCTGGGCGCAGTCGGGAGCGTTGGCCGGAGCGTATGGACCTGACCGCGGCGAACTGCCCGAGTCCAGACCGGACGCACGACGTCCCCAGTGCGCTCGGGGAGTTCGGCGGTCCAAGGGTGGAGACATGACAAACGTTTGCGCGCCGTTCCTGCGGGTCGGCACACTGGCGGTGCTGACCGCCACCGCGGCCTTGGCCCACAGTCCTGTCGTCAAGCCGCTCACGTCGCGCCTGCCGCGCCTCGCGGCGGTACAGCAGTTCGGCAACGGGCAGCTCGGCAACGCACAGTTCGACGCCAATGCCGGCACGCCCTGGGCGCACCCGCAGGGCTTCTTCTCTTTCCGCTACCCGAACGGGTGGCAGAAGACGGAGAACCTCAGCAACGGGCCGCTGCAGGTCGTCAACGTCCAGGCCGCGTCGCAGAAGGCCGGCGCCTTGGTCTACTGCGCACCGCAGCAAGGCATGACGCTCGAGCAGTTCTACCAGCAGGTGTTTGAGGGCGTCCTCAAACAGCAGTCTGGCGGCAACGCCCGCTTCGAGCAGCCACAGGTCAAGGACGTCCAGGGCGGCAAAATCCTCTTCGGGTCGGCCACAGTCGGCCAGCAGGCGCAGTTCAAGTGCGCGCTGCTCGAGCCGACAGGCGCGCCACTGCGCTTCGGCGTCACGCTCATTGCCTTCGCCGGTGTCACGCAGGAGGAGGTTCAAGGCCTGAACCTCGTCTTCGGCAGCTTCCGCATCGGCAGTCCCACCGGTGGCGGCCAGCCGCCGGCGGGTGGCGGCGGTGGCGGGCAGCCCCCGGCCGGTGGTGGTGGCGGCCAACCGCCCGCG
>CAZHGD010000142.1:0-19013 GCA_964531735.1 uncultured Fimbriimonadaceae bacterium
GGACGCCGGTCCCACGGGTCAGGCGCGCCGCCGAGCGGCCCCACGACCGACCGGCGGGACGCCGGTCCCACGGGCCTGGCGCACCACCGAGCGGCCGCGCCTCACCAGCCGATGACGTACCGCCCGGCGGCCTTCACCGTCGTCCGGAACACGAGCCGGCCGCCCTCGACCGTCGCCGGCACCTCGCCGAGGTCGGCCTGTGTCCGGGCCGCCAGGGCCCGCACCTTCAGCCCGGTGGCTGGCGCGCCCTTGGCCAGCTTGGCCACGTCGAGCTTGACCGTGAACGCTTTGCCGCGCGGGTAGGGGAAGATGACCAGCCGGCGCGGTTCGCGGTTGATCTTCACCGAGCCGTCGGTGGCTACCGGGCCGAAGTCCAGCAGCGTGCCGGCCGGATTGAGGTGGGCGCCGAAGTCGGCCGGCTTGACCTGGCGCTGCTCGCGGTCACGGGTCAGGTCGCCCAGCGTGATGCCGGTGATCTGGCCGTCGCGCCGCTCGAGCACCAAGCGCGCCAGGAGGATCCGGCTGCCGCCGACGTCGAGGCCCTTCAGCGCCGCCCGCGCGCCCTTGTAGAGGCCGATCACCAGGTCCTGCGTGGCGTACTTCGGGTCATCGGTCAGCTTGATGCGGTAGGGGCCGTCGACGATGCGCTCGCCCGGCCGCCATTGCGTCGTCGGCTTCGGCAGCGCGTGGTCCTGCTGGCCGACGATGTGGTCGCTGCCTTCGCCCTGCTCGTTGACGAAGTGCACGAAGCAGTGGTAGTCCTCGGGCAGCGTCTCGCCGACGAGCCACTCGTAGGTCACCTCGATCTCGTTGCCGCCGAGGTGCCGGAACGACTTCAGCCGCGGCTCCACGTCGGTCGCGCCCTTGGCGTAGGGCATGTCGAACGAGGTCCGCGCGTCGGCGAAGACGTACTCGGGACAGTCCACGAAGTCGCCGAACCGCCCGTCCTGTTGGTAGGTGGTAGCGATGGTGTCCGGCCCTTGGGCCACGAAGCCCCATTGTGGCAGCGTGCGGCCCGCCACCGTCCAGGGCTGTTTGGCCCAGTTCACGTACAGGGTCAGACCGCTGTCGTAACGGACGCGCTGCCGCCAGGTGTCGCCGACGGCCAACGCCACCGCGGCCGGCACGAAGCGGCCGTCGATCTCGTAGCGGATGTCGGTGACCTTGGCGCCGCCGCCATACAGCCGCTGCACCGGGTGCATCAGGTGGTGCTCTTTGGCCACCCACTGCGTGTTCCAGATGTGCGGCGTCTCGATCCAGCCGGCGTGGCCGTAAGCCAGTTCCATGGCGCGGTACTTGTCGATCTGCTCGGGCGCGCCCGCGTCGCTGCCCCAGGACAGGTCATAGCCACGCGCATACCAGCGCGCGTAGTAGCCCATGCCGTGGTTGGTCATGCGCGGGTGGATGCGCAGCAGGTCGAACTCGAGCAGCGGCGCGTGGTGCTCACCACCGGCCACCTGCGCCTCCACGCCGTCGGCCTTGCCGGCCCAGTAGAAGTGGTTGGCGCCCTCGCCGAACAGCGGCCCGCCGTGCGTGTCGCGCATGTACTGGAACAGCTCGGTGTCGTGCTTCACCTTGGCGGCGAACATGCCGGCCAGCGGCTGCGTGGCGTCCAGGTCGAGCTGGTGCCACGGCGGCACGCAGGTGTGCACGTCGAGGTAGCCGGCCGTGGTGCCATAGCGCTGATGGATCTGCGGGCTGTTCTGCTTGGCATAGCCGAGCGCGCGGTTGCACTTCAGCCCGAAGCTCTGCACCTTGGTGCCCGGGTTGTACCAGGCCGGTGACGGGGTGCCGTCGCCGCGGAGCACCCGCGCGCCAGGATCATATGACGGCGCGTCCGGGTAGAGGTCGATGTAGTTCTCGTGGACCGACCACACGTAGCCGGCCTCGTTGGCCGCGCGGCCGAACTCGATCAGGCCCGGGTCGCCACCGTAGTGCGGATTGGCCGGGATGTGGTCGGGCAGCTTCACGTCGTAGCCGAACCGCTGCCAGTCGTGCTGGATGATCACCACGTGGTCGATGCCGTTGTCCTTCAGCTCGCGCAGCCACTCGGCGTCGCTGGCGTAGGTGCCCAGACGGTGGCCCCAGATGTCGAACATGACCCGCGGCCCGAGCACCTTCATGAACGGCGAGGGCTGGTGCGGGATGTCGGGTAGCACCTCGGCCACGTGCGGAGAGACCGCGACGTAGCCGGTCTCGGACAGCGAGTTGCGCCGGCCGTCGGTCTTGGCCTGGTAGTGCGCGTCGCCCTGCGGTGCATAGCTGGCGCGCGAGCGCGTCCAGTCGAGGAACCGGCAGGCGTAGGCGCGGTTCGCCGGCAGGTACTCCATCGAGCCCAGCAGGTAGGGCACGCCAATCAGCCGCCGCAGTGGCGCGCCGCCCACGTGGCCCAGCGACAGGCCGGTCCACTGGGCCTGCGGCGATGACACCTGAACCGTGAGCGCCTTGCCCTCGAGGCCGAACTTCCAGGTGGCCTGCTGGCCGTCCTGGTACTCCCAGCGGGCCACCAGCACGCCGGCCTCGTAGTCGAAGGCCACCTGCGGTTGCTTGCTGCCGACCGCCGGTTCAGTGACCGTCTTGCCCTGGCGCTCCACCGCCAGCGTCAGCCCGCCCCCCTGCGCCGGCCGGAGCGGTGGGCCACCGTCGATGCTCACGGTCCAGTCGTCCAGCCGCCCGGTCTGCGGCCGGTAGGTGTAGACGAGGCCGCAGTCGTCGGCCTCGTACGACAGCTCGTGCGCGTCGCCGACCTGCCGGTAGCGATTGCGGTAGTTGAGCAGGTTCGCCGGCACCACGCTCATCCGGCCGGTCTTCTGCACGCGCTCCAGGCCGACACCGTCGGTGGCCCTCAGGGCCTTGGTCGCCATCAGTTCGTCGGCGATCTGAGCCTTGCTGCGCGAGGAGGCTTCGCCGACGGTGACCTTGGCGCCGCCGAAGTACGAGAAGTCGAACGACGGATTGCGCGCCGGGCCCGGATCGGTCTGGAGCCGCACGGTGACTTCGCGACCGGCGTACTCGGACAGGTCGAACCGGCAGTCCTGCCACTCGCCCTTGGCCCAGTGCTGGCGCATCAGTTGGCGCGGCTGGCCGTCGACCACCAGATAGCACGCGAAGGTCACGCCGTCGCTCTTGTCGGGCACGGCGATGTCCGGCCGCATGGCGATGCTGAAGCTGAGCGCGATGGGCTTGACCGCCGGCAGCGCCAGGCGGTAGTCGACGGTCGCGGTGCCGGTGCCGTTCATCCACGGGCAGTGCAGCAGCATGGCCGGCCGGCCCAGGCACTGATCGCCGGGCACGTAGGCAATGCCGATGCCCGGCTCGAACAGACCGGTCCAGGAGACCGGCATCTCGCGCTCGGGCTGCCCGTCCAGTTGGTAGGCGACGCGGTAGATACCGATGTCGCTCAGCAGCGTCTCGCCCGGCGACAGGGGCACCACCGGCGGCGGCGCTGCCAGGGCGGCAGCACCCAGGACCGTCAACAGCAACGACCAGCGAGCGATCATGAACGGGCTCCACCGCACCGTTTCGCGGACCGAGCGGCGGATCCTGCCGGGCCGTGGTCAGCCGTGCCGACGAGTGGCCGGCGTCGGCCGCACCACCTGCCAACCCAACGCGCCGGTGGCCACCAGCCAGGCGAGCCAGGCCACCAGGCCCAGTTGCCGCCCGAGCCAGATGCTTGCGTTGTCGAACCGGAACTCCACCTCGTGTCGCCCGGCCGGCACCGGTGCGGCCAGGTAGAGCAGTTCGGCGCCGGTGATCGGGGTGAACCGGCCGTCCACGATCGCCAGCCAGCCCGGATAGAGCGACTGCGACAGCACCACCATCATCGGCTGGGCGAGGTCGGTCTGGAGCACCCAGCGCTCGGCCTCCTGGTGGACCACCTGGACCGGCGACCAGTTGCGCCAGTTGGTCATGTCCGTGGTGACACCGCGCTCGCTGCTGGTGGCCAGCGGCAGGGCATAGGCCAGCGGGCGCGCGGTCAGGTTCTCGTAGAGCCAGGCGCCGCCGACGCGGTCGACCACACGCAGGTCGGGCCGGTCGGTGCGCTGCGAGGTCACCAGCCAGCGCACGCTGTTGCGGTCCAGCAGGTACTGGAACCGGCTCGGCTGGTGGAGCTGAGTCTCGCCCAGTTCGGCCAAGACGCCGAGGTGACCCACCGGCGGCAGGGCCTCGCGTCCGCCGCTGAGGTAGTCCAGGCCCCAGACCAGGCCGACGTTGCTGACGAGTTGGTCGATCTCGGCGGTGGGGCCACCGCCGGGCGCGGGCACGCGCAGATCGAGCAGACGACGCTGCGCCGACGCCCGGATCGGTCGGGCCAAGTCGGGTGGTGTGGCCAACCGGTGCTGCGGCACCGTGTCGGCAAACGCGTACCACGAGACCGCCAGCTCGATCAGGCCCACGGCGGTCACCAGCTTGACCGCGCGGTGCCGGCGCGCCGGGCTGAGCCGCGTGGCCGCCGGCAAGGCCAGCACCAGGCCCAGGCCCAGCGCCCAGGCCACCAGGTTGGGCAGGCCGACCTGGGCCAGCAGATGGTCGGGCCCGACGGACCAGGCCGCGGCCAGGCACCAGACGCCGACCACGCCGGCCGCGAGCGTGGTGGACCGCCGCGTCAGCCAGGGCTCTTGCAGGCCCATCAGGCCGCGGCCGGCCAGCAGCGCCAGCCCGAGCTGCAACAGCCAGACGTGGCGGCCCGGCGCCCGGAACAGGCTGAATGGCGGCACGTGGATCAGCACCAGGTAGAGCGGGTTGTGCCGGCCCGGCAGCAGCAGCACGGCCACGGCCAGCAACCACAGGCCGGCGCGCGTTGCGCCGTTGGACCGGCCGGCGAAGACCCGCGCCAGGGCCAGCGCCGTGAACGTCAGCGCGCAGAAGCCGCGCGTCTCCCAGTACTCGTAGCCCGGCGCGGTCCAGTTGCCACGCCACGGCGAGCCGTAGAGCTCGGGTTGCGCCAGCCGCAGCCACTCGTGCCAGCCGAAGCTGGCGACGGTCAGGAACGACCACGGACCGCCCGGTTGCGGCCGGCTGTAGACGCCCGAGTACTCCAGCAGCGGCAGCGTCTGCGGCAACGCCAGCAGACCGCCGAGCAGCACCGCGCCCAACAGGCGCGCGGTCACGCGGCGCGCCGACAGCTCGCGGTGGCGCGCGCCGATGGCCACCGCGGCGGCGGCCGCCAGCGACAGCCAGACGTACTGCGGGTGGCTTTGCAGCAGGGACAGGCCGATGGCCGCGCCCAGCAGCAGGAGCGGCAGGCGCGCGTCGGCCTGCTGCACGGTCAGCACCGTCAACCACAGGATCGGGCCGGACCAGGCCATGCCGACGATCACGTTGTGGTGCATGGTGTGCGCGGCGGTGGCGCCACCCAGCGTGGCCACCGCCGCGGTGACCAGGGCGCCGAGCGTGGTGGCGCCGAGTGCTCTCGCGCAGCCGACCATGCCGCGCGCGAGCAGCCAGAAGTGCAGCACGTAGCTGAGGCGGAAGGCCAGCAGCAGGGGGCAGTAGCGGAGCAACAGCCAGTTGAGCGGGTAGTAGCTGCCGCTCTGGCCGGCGCCGAGGCCGTTGTAGCCGGCGAACAGGGCCGGATTCCAGGTCAGCGGACCGCCCGCGGCCAACGCGCGCTGGAGCGCGGCGAACAGCGGCAGGCCCAGTCCGGCGGCATCGTCACGGTAGTAGGTGCGGCCCAGCAGCAGTGGCGCCGACACGATCAGCGCCAGCCCGAGCGCGATGAGCTCGTCGGTCAGACGACGGCGCCGGTCAACTCGCTGAGGCATCGGTCTCGTGCTCCGGCAGCACCGCGCCGACCACCAGCAGCGCCACCGCGACCTCATAGTAGTTCAGCATCGCCCGGCGGTTCAACAGGTTGAACACCAGCAGGCCCACCGCCGCGGCCACCGCCGTGCCCGGCCGCGACGTGCGCGCGCGCCAGGCCACCAGCGACGCCACCGCCACCACCAGCAGCAGCAGCGGCTCGGCGGGCAGGTCCCAGCCCAGGTTCAGGTGCCACCACACCGGCAGGCAGAGCGCGTCGAGCCGCACGCTGGTGCCCAGGTGGCCCGCCACCACGTCGTGCCAGAAGTCGCTCGGGCTCCAGAGCACGAATGGCCCGACGACCGCCGCCACGGTGGCGGCCAGCGCGGTCCAGCGCCGGCGTTCCGCGTAGCGCGCGGCGATCATCGCGGGCAGCAGGAAGACGCCGGTCTGCTTGACGGTCAGCGCCAGGCCCCAGGCCAGGCCGCCGCGGCCCGGCGGCCACCACAGGCCGGCGGTGAACCAGACGGCCAGCAGGATGTCGAACCAGGCCTGCTCGGCCGTGAAGGTCACCGTCGGCAGCAGCAGCAGCAGGCCGACGGCCGGATGGGCGGCGCCGCGGCCCGCGGCCAGCGTCAGTCCGGTGAGCGCGAACCAGGCGGCGACCAGCACCCAGCGCGGATCGACGCCCGCGGCGGCCGGCAGCGCGTGCAGGATGATCCCCGGCGGGTAGGTCGGCGGGTCGTCATCGGCCGGGGTGTTGCTGCCGTAGTGCCGTGCGCGTGGTGTGTCGTACGGGCTGGCCAGGCGCATCGCGTAGGGGTTGCGGCCGCTGGCCAACGCGCGTGGCGCCTGCACCAGCCAGGCGTAGACGTCGATGACCGGGTCGGGCGACGCGACCAGCGCGCCGGCCCGCACCAGCAGGCCGAGCGACAGCGCCGCGCCGAGCCAGGCGCGCCGGACTAGCGGCGTCGCCGGCAGCGGCAGCAGCCCGACCAGGCCGAGGCCGACCGCCAGCCACCAGGCCAGCCCGACCACCGTTTCGGCGGCCGGCCGGTCGACGTACATGAGGTGCGTCTGCCACAGTGCGGCGCCGGGCGCCCAGAGCAGCAGGCCCACCGCCAGGGCCCGGGTGAGCGGTTCGTCCTCGCGAGCGGCCAGGACCGCCGGCAGCAGGCCGACCACGGCGGCCAGCCACAGCGGCCAGGCGGCGCTCAACGGCTGGCAGGTGGTGGTCGGCCCGCTCGTGGTCCAGAGCAGCAGCGCCGGCCCGACCGCGCGTAGCCCGCGGCGTGGCCAGAGGCCGGTGTCGAGGCCGATCAGGTCGCCCGGACGCGCCACGGCCCAGGCGGCCAGCGCGGTGCCGACGGCGACGAGCAGCAGGCCCTCGGCCGAGTAGAACCCGGAGGTGGGCAGGCAACCGGCCAACACCACCGCGCCGCCGAGGAGAGCGGCGGCGCGGGCGGTCTCGGTGAACTGGTAGCGGCGCGACCCGACTGGACTTACACCACCCACCCGTCGGCCTCTTCCTCGTCGCCATACTCCTCGTAGATGGCGCGGATCCCGTCGCCGGCGGCGAAGAAGGCGTCCACCACGGCCGGGTCGAAGTGCGTGCCGGCGTCGGCGCGCAGGGTCTCGGCGGCCTCTTCGGGTGAGCAGGCCGACTTGTACACCCGCCGGGTGGTCAAGGCGTCGTAGACGTCGGCCACGGCCACGATCCGCCCGGCCAACGGGATCGCCTCGCCGGCCAGTCCGTGCGGGTAGCCCTGGCCGTCCCACCGCTCGTGGTGCGTCGAGCAGATGCTGTCGCCGATCTGCAGCATCCCGCTCAGGCTGTTGGCGAGCAGCGCCGAACCCAGGATGGTGTGCTCCTGCATCACCTGACGCTCTTCGTCGGTCAGCCGCGACGGCTTGAGCAGAATCTGGTCGGGTATGCCCACCTTGCCGATGTCGTGCATCGGCGCGGCCAGTTGGAGCTGGGCCACGAACTCGTCGTCACACCCGAGCTGCCGCGCGATGGCGGCCGCCACCAGGCCGACGCGCCGCAGGTGGTGGCTGGTGTCGGAGTCGCGGAACTCCGCCACGAAAGCCAGCTTCAGTATGGTCTCGAACTGCTCGTCCAAGCGCTGCTCCATCTCGCCGTCCTCTGCCCCGTCGCCTGTGCAAGTATGCCACGTTTGCCCGGACCGTAGAAGATCAAACGCCCGACGGAGCAGGGCGATAGCGGGGTGTCAGCCGTACGGCGGCGGCGCCGGCCGCGTTGACAGGCGCCGTGGCCGAATGCTACCATGCGGCACTCGACCGCGTGCCGCGGCAGCGGTCGCCGAGCGGCCGACGGGCACTCCGCCACGCGCTGCGACGGCTGCGCGGCGGGCGAGTAGGAGACCAACACTGCTGCGCATCGGGGTCTCGTGTTTCGCTGGTCACGGTGGCAGCGGCGTGGTCGCCGCCGAGCTGGGCAAGGCCCTCGCGCAGCGTGGGCACGAGGTGCATTTCATCACCAGTGACCTGCCCTTCCGCGTGGAGGAGCTCAACGAGCGGCTGTTCTTCCACCAGGTCAACCCGATGCCGTACCCGGTGTTTGCCTCGCCGCCCCGCACGCTGGCCCTGGCCACCAAGATGGCCGAGGTCACCGAGCGCTGCCACCTCGACCTGATCCACTGCCACTACGCGATCCCGCACTCGACCGCGGCCTACCTGGCCCGCGTGAGCTGCCATTGCGATCTGCGGGTGGTGACCACGCTGCACGGCACCGACACGCGGCTGGTCGGCATCGACCCGTCGTACCGACACATCGTGCGGTTCAGCATCATGGAGTCGCACGGCGTCACGGCGGTCTCGAAGCACCTCCGCGACACCAGCATGGCCGACCTCGACCTCGACCGGCCGGTGGAGGTCATCTACAACTTCGTCGACACGCAGCGGTTCCGGCCGGGCCTGTGCCCGCAGCTTCGCGGCGCCATCGCCGCCGACGACGAAGCGATTGTGATGCACGTGTCGAACCTGCGGCCCATCAAGGGCATTCTCGACATCGTCCAGGCTCATCGCCTGGTGGTCGAGGCCACCGGTGCCCGTCTGGTGATCGTCGGCGACGGCCCGCAGCGCGCCGAGGCCGAGCAGTTGGCGCAGTGTCTCGGCATTGCGGGCAAGGTGACCTTCGTCGGCATGATGGACGATGTGGCGCCGTACCTGGCCTGTGCCGACGTGTTCGTCCTCGCCTCACGCGAGGAGAGCTTCGGCATGGCGGCACTGGAGGCGATGGCCTGCGCCACGCCCGTGGTGGCCACGCGCGTGGGCGGCCTGCCGGAACTGGTGGCCGACGGCGAGACCGGGCTGCTGGTGCCGCCGCTGGACACTCACGCGCTGGCGCAGGCCGTGATTGACCTGCTGGCCGAGCCGGCTCGCCGTGAGGCCATGGCGCAGGCGGCGCGACAGCGGGCCGTGGAGCAGTTCAGCCCGGACAAGGTGGTGCCCCTCTACGAAGAGCACTACGCGCGGGCGATGGCCGGAGATCCGAGCGTATGATCGACAATGTCGTCCTGGAGAAGCTCGACGCCAACATGGAAGAGGCGACGATTGGTGCCTGGCGGGTGGACGAGGGGGCGACCATCGCGGCGGGGCAGGCGCTGGTCGAGCTGATCACCGACAAGATCACCTTCGACTACGAGTCACCGGTCAGCGGCTGCGTGCGGCGGCTGGTGGCCGCGCCGGGCAGCGTGGTGCCGGTGGGTTATGTGCTCTGCCAGGTCGGCGACACCGCCGCCGAGCTGCCCGCGATTGACGAGCACAACGCGCGCCTGTTGGCCGAGCACAAACGCAAGCAGGAAGTGGCCATCAAGGCCGAGCAGCCCGCGGCTCGCCCGCGGGTGGCGGCGGGTGAGCGGGTGCGCGCCACGCCGGCCGCCCGGCGACTGGCCAAGGAGCACGGGCTGGAGCTGTCGGCGGTGGCCCCGGCGGAGCCGGGTGGCATTGTCACCGAAGACGACGTGGCGCGGCACCTGGCCGCGCGCTGAGACGGTTCAGCCGCGGCCGGACCAGGCCGGCAGTTCGAAGGTCAGCCGGCAGCCGCCGTCCGGCTCGCTGGACAGCTTCCACTGCCCACCGTGACGCGAGATGATGCCGTCCACGACGGCCAGGCCGAGGCCGACGCGCTGCGGTCCACGGGTGCTGTAGAACAGGTCGGCCGCGTGGGCCCGGACCTCGTCGTTCATGCCGTGGCCGTCGTCGCTGACCACCACCTGCACGTGCCGGCCGACGCGCTCGCCGATGACCTCGATGGTGCCGCCCGGTTCGGTGGCTTCGACCGCGTTCTCGAGCAGTGAGTAGAGCACTTCGACCAGGTCGCCGAACAGCCCCGACGCTTCCAGGCCCATCAGGTTGCGGACGTTCAGCGTGCGTTGGGCCGCGCCCGGCCGCCGCTCGCCGACGCGCGCCCAGGCCTCGCGGCAGGCGGCGTCGAGCGCCACCGGATGGCGCTTGGTGATGGCCTCGCGCGAACAGGCCTTGAGCAGGCGGCGCACGGTGTCCGAGGCGTACCAGCTCCGGCTGCTCATGTCGGCCAGGGCCGCCAACTGGAACTGGCTCAGCGACCCGTCCTTCAACAGTTCGGTGTTGCCGATCACCACCGCCAGAGCGTTGTTCAGGTGGTGGTTGAGGTTCTCGGCCACACAGCGTAGCGCCCGGCCCTCTTCGCTGTTGACCGGCAGCGTCACCGGCGTCGGCGACCACTTGCCGCCGCGCTCGGTGGTCTGCGGTTCCACCACGCGCAACGGCATGGCGTGGCTGGAGCCGCGCCAGCCGGCGCTCAGCAGTCCGCGCACCACCACCGCGCCGAGCAGAGCGCAAATCAGCACCCAACCGAAGGTGATGCCGCGCTCGATGTACCAGGTCGGGCCCGGATCGCGCAGCGACAGGGTCAGCAGACCGGCCGGCTGCCCGCGCAGGTCGCGGAACTGCTGCACGATGGTCGGGCCCTTGTCGCCCTCCTCGAAGCGCGAGCGCAGGACCTCGTTGGCGCGCTCGGGCGCATCGATCAGCGCGCCCGGCTCCGGCTTCTCGGCGGCCATTTCGGACGGTCCCAGCAAGGCCGCCTTCGGCGCCGCGGTGATCTTGGCGCCGGTCAGCGACTCGACTTCGGCAATCAGCCGCTCGTCCAGCCGCCGCGCCACGCGCAAGACGCCCACCGGCGGCGTGCCGTCGTTGAACACCAGCGGCACCACTGCCTCGACGGTGAACCAGGAGCCGCTGGTGACGATGCCCGAGGCGTTGTGCCCGCGGAGCCCGGCGCCGACGAGCTTCTGCACGCCGTCGCCGAACGGCGGCTCGACGCCGCAACTGGCCAGGCGGCGGCCGGAGGCATCGCAGATCCAGACCATCTCGGCCCCGACGCCGCCGAGCGTCTGCAGCATCCGGCCCGGCAGATCGCCGAGCTTGCCCGCCGCCACGGCCTCGGCCAGCTTGGCGTTCTGCGCCTGGACGCGAGCCTCGCCCAACAGGCGCTCCTGCTGCTGCACGAGCAGCCGGTTCGCCAGCGTGATGCTGCGCCGCAGTTCGGCCGCCACCGCTTCACGGCGGCGAGCTTCCCAACGGTTCAGCCACAGCAGGCCGCCCAGCACCAGCAGGCCCAACACCGCAGCCAGTCTCAGTAGGATCACGCGACGCATGTGCTTCTCGGACCAACGACCAGCGAACGGGGGTCCCGGACGCCCGGACTCCTCTCCTGTTGTTGGCTTGTCGCTAGGAGAGTCCTGCGCGACTGGTCTAGGTTACCTCACTGGAGTCCTACCATGTCGCCGGGTTCCAAAAATGACCTGTCTTGGCTACGTCACGGCGCAGGGAGGAGGCCCGAACCGGCTGGCGTACTGGAATGTGACGCGGCGATTACACGACGCAGAGGATAGGTAGGACATGAGGACACTATTGACCGTCGGCGCCCATCCCGACGACACTTCGCTGTTCTGGGGCGGCTCCGTGGCCCGCCATGTCGCCGAAGGCTGGCAGGTCGTCTCGGTCACGGTCGACGAGGGCCGCGGGGCGCCGCACACGTTCGAGATGAGCGGCGATGAGCTGGTCGCGACTCGCGCCCGTGAGCTGGCGTGGGAGAGCCTGCGGCTGGGTGTCCGTCTGGAGCACCTCGCCCTGGCCGGCGTCAAGACGCCGGAGAATCGCGCCCTGTGCATCCGCAAGCTGGTGGCGCTGATCCGTGAGACGCGGCCGGAGAAGGTCATCACCCACAACCTGGGTGACAGCCACGGCACCCATGTGCAGGTGGCCAAGCTGACGTTGCAGGCGCTGGTGCAGTACGCCGACGAGGACGACACCTACGCGCTGCCCGAGGTGCTGGAAGCCGACGGCTGGGCGCCGGTCAAGGTCGCCGATGTGCTGATCGACGTCACCGCCTACATGACCATCAAGATGGCCGCGATCGCCCAGCACGCCTCGCAGGTCTTCGACACCCCGTACCTGATGGGCGCCATGGGCCTGAGCATGTACCGGGCCGGATTCGCCTCGTCGCACGAGGTCACCGATCCGGCCATGGCCTTTGCCGAAGCGTTCGGCCGCATTCCGGCCGATCAGGTCCGCGCCGTCGCCGCTGCCAACAACCCGGAGGCCTGAGCCCTGATGAAACTGGTCAAACCCGCGCTGGTCCCGCCGCTCGATCCGGACTTCAAGCCGGCTGTCCTGGCCAACCGCGCATTCCGCGAAGGTGTGGCCGTGTCGGGCGACGGCCTGCCGCTGGCCATCTGTCTCGAGCGGAGCCCCAACTCCATCTCGCGCTACGACACACAGATCTACCCGCGCGAGCACCTGCGGTTCGAAGAGAACTTCGAGTATGTCGAGCGCCTGGTCAAGTTCCTGCTGTGGCAGCGCGGCGGCTGGAAGATCACCATTGCCGGCTGCCGCGAAGTGGCCCGCCATATCGCCGCCCAGTACGCGGCCGACGGCCCGCGCGCGTTCGACGCCGACCTGATGGGCAACAAGGTCTATGGCCATGCCTTCACGGTCAAGGAGTGTGACTTCGAGCAGGCGCCCGCGGCCAGCGAGACGAGCAAGGCGCTCGGCCGCCACCTCGACGGCTGCCGCATCGGCTTCGACCTGGGCGCCAGCGACCGCAAGGTCAGTGCGGTGGTCGAGGGCGAGCCGGTGTTCAGCGAAGAGACGCCGTGGGATCCGCGCTTCTTCGACAACCCGCAGCAGCACTACGACGGTATCAACGACAGCCTGAAGCGGGCCGCCGAACACCTGCCGCGCGTCGACGCCATCGGTGGCAGCAGCGCCGGTATCTACGTGGACAACGAGGTGCGCATCGCCTCGCTGTTCCGCGGCGTCACGCCCGAGGACTTCGACCGCTCGGTCCGCAACATCTTCGCCCGGCTCAAGGACGAATGGGGCGGCATTCCGTTCGAAGTCGTCAACGACGGCGAGGTGACCGCGCTGGCCGGCTCGATGTCGCTCGGCGCCAACGCCATTCTCGGCGTCGCCATGGGCTCGAGCGAGGCCGGCGGCTACGTTACGCCCGAAGGCAACATCACCGACTGGCTCAATGAGCTGGCCTTCGCGCCGGTCGACTACGACCCCTTGGCGCCGGTCGACGAATGGTCGGGCGACAAGGGCGTCGGCGCGCTCTACTTCTCGCAGCAGTGCGTCTCGCGCCTGGCCCTGCCGGCCGGCATCGCGGTCGATCCGTCGGCGCACCAGGCCGAGCAGCTCAAGGTGGTCCAGGCCCTGATGGCCGAAGGCGACGAGCGCGCGCGCCGGATCTTCGAGACCATCGGCATCTACCTCGGCTACACCGTGGCGCACTACGCCGACTTCTACGAACTCGAGCACCTCCTGATCCTCGGCCGCGTGACCAGCGGCGAGGGCGGCAACATCATCCTGGCCAAGGCCCAGGAAGTGCTGGCGCGCGAGTTCCCCGAGCTGAGCGGCATCACGGTGCAGTTGCCCGACGAGCAGGCCCGCCGGGTGGGTCAGTCCATCGCGGCGGCCAGTCTGCCTGAACTGGGCTGAGTCGACGCGGCTTCGGGCCGGCCCCGCGCGCCGTGGGGCCGGCCCGCTTGGCCTACCGGCGCCGGTAGAGCCGTAGCGCACCGGTGTCCTCGACCAGCTCGTAGCGGTCACCAGCGGCCACCGCGGCCAAGGCGCCGGCATAGCCCGGCCCGTCGAGTGGCGCCGGGCTGTTCGGTTGGGTCAGCAGCAGCACCCAGTCCACGTCGGCCCGCTCCAGCCCGGCGCGGAAGCGGTCCACCGTGAAGTCGCCGAAGGTCTCGAAGCCCTCGAGCAGCATGTAGAACGGGCAGGGGAACCGGTAGGCCCGCAGGCGCCCGCTGACGTGGTGCAGGAGGCGCGGCGGGGCCGAGACGCTGTCCTCGGGGCCGATCCGCGCGACCAATCGGTCGCACTCGGCCGCCCAGGGGTGGTTGCGGCGCCAGGCGGCTTCCTGCCGCGGTCGGCGTAACGGCGAAGTCGGCACCGCCGGGAACCACGGCGTGTAGCCGCCACCGGTCGCCGGCGCCGCCCAGGCGGTCTCGAGCTGCGGCATGGCCAAGGTGCAGAACAGGGCCAGCAGCGGTGGTGTGGCCCAGGCCACCGCCGGGCGCGCGCCAGCCTGCGCCAGCCGCGCGCTCAGCCACGCGCCGCCACCGACGGCGGCAGCGAACACAAACGGGATCACGAAGCCCTGGTAGTGGTTCTCGATGGTATGCGTGGCCCAGAAGGTGCCGAGCAGGTTGAAGTAGAGCGTGCCCAGCGCGCCGAGCGCCCAGCTCGGCTTGGCCAACGTCAGGAAGGCCACCGGACCCAACAGGGCCACCAGCAGTCGCGCATTGACCGGCTGCGCCAGGCTGCCCCACCACGCCGCCGGCCGCAGCAGCGGCGACAGCATCACGTCGGTCAGGCTCTGGCCCAGGTGACCGAAGTACATACCGACGTAGTAGGTCTCATGCCCTTGCGGGCTGAACCGCGGCATGACCAGCTTCACCGCCACGAGGGTGTAGGCCAGACCAGCCACCGCCGTCCACGCTCCGATGCGGCGCTGACCGAGCGCGACGAGGCCCAACCCGAACCCGGCGATGGCCAGGCCGGCATCTTCCTGCGTGCCGGCGGCCAACACCAGCATGGCCGCCATCGGGCGCCAGCGGCGCTCGTTGGCGAGCCAGACGGCGCAGAGGAACAGCGGCACCGCCAACGGCTGGAAGTGGAAGTCGTGCAGGACGAGGTACTGGGCCGCCGGGTAGTTCACGTAGACCAACGCCCAGGCGAAGGCTGCCAGGTCGCTCCGGGTGAGCGAGCGGGCCAGCAGATAGACCGGCACTGCGCCGAGGGCCACCGCCACCACCTCGACCCAGATCAGCGTCTGTGGCCCCGGCGCCAGGCGGTAGAGCGCGGCCAGCGGCAGGACGAACGGTTGCAGGTGGGTCGCCATGAGGGTGTTGCCGAAGATGGACGACAACGGCCACCGGCCATGCGCCACCAGCCACACCGCCTGGTCGTAGAGAGCCAAGTCGAAACTGGCCAGGTAGACCCGATAGGCAGTGGTCGCCAGACCACCGACGCACCAGATGTAGATGCCGATGGCGGTCAGCAGCCCGGCTACGGCCCACGGGCGCGGCGGCCGCGCCGGTTCGCCGCTCGGGCTACCCGCCATCGGCCGGCTCCGGCCGGGCGCGTCGGGCGGCGACCACCACCAGCAGCAGGGCCACGCCGCCGGCCAGCGCGGCCGAGGCCTGTGACAGCTCGATCAGCGACAAGGCGGCGCTGCCGCACAGGCCGCAGATCGCGTAGACGAACAGCAGCGCGCTGAGATCGTTCCAGCCCGAATCCTGCAACCGGTGGTGCAGGTGCGTGCGGTCGGCGGCCATCGGGTTGTCGCCCCGCAGCACGCGCACCACCACCACGCCGGCCAGGTTCAGAATGGGCAGAGCCAGAATCACCATCGGTGCGCAGACCGCGATGATGGTGGCGCCTTTCATGACCCCGCTGATGGCCAGTGTGGCCAGCAGGAACCCGAGCAGGTAAGCGCCGCCGTCGCCCATGAAGATCTTGGCCGGCGGGAAGTTGAGGCGCAGGAAGCCGCAGATGCCGCCCAGCATGGCCAGGGCAAAGATGGCGGTCGCGGGCGAGCTCTTCGGCCCGTACATGGCGATCAGCGCGATGGTGCCGGCCATGATCAGCGACACGCCGCCGACGTAGCCGTCGAGGCCGTCGATGAAGTTGAGCGCGTTGGTGATGCCGACGATCCAGAGCAGCGTGACCAACAGCGACACCGCATGGGGGAAGTGCAGGTAGCCGTCACCGGGGATCTGGAAGCCGCGGATGCGCACCCCGGCCCCCATGGCGATGCCGGCCGCGAGCACCTGGAGGAGCAGGCGCAGCCACGGCGAAACGCCGCCGCGGGCGCGCAACACATCGTCGGCCAGACCGGCGGCGAAGATCGTCAGCGCGCCGAGCAGGATGCCGGTGCTTTCGCGGTTCCACCAGGCATAGTCGGCCTGCATCAGCGCCGCGGCCAGCAGCCCGGCCAGGAAGCCGATCAGGATGCCGACGCCGCCGATGCGCGGCACGGCGGTGGTATGGGTGTGGCGGCCCTCGGGCGTATCGAGCAGGCCCCGGCGCATGGCCAGGCGCAAGGCCAGCGGCACGGCCACCAGGCTCACGATGAGCCCGGTGAGGAGCGCGGCAGCATAGTCTGCCTTCAAACTCATGACGACTCCACTTCCAGTGGGCAGCGCGGGAGGAACGAACCATGCGGGATCGGTATCACGGCGCAGTGTTCGGCCTGGCGATTGGCGACGCCCTCGGCTGGCCGACCGAGTTCCTGTCGCTGAGCCAGATCCACGCCCAGTACGGCCGCGACGGCCTGGCTGATCTCGTGCCGCTGCATGGCTTTCCGGTCGGCACCTACACCGACGATACCCAAATGACGCTCGCCCTGGCCGAAGGTTTGCTCCAGGCCAACGGCGGCGACCTCGACCAGCAGATGACCGCGGTGGCCCGGCGCTTCGTGGCCTGGGCCTCGTCGCCCGAGAACAACCGCGCGCCGGGCGTCACCTGCCTGCAAGCCTGCGACCGTCTGCGGCGTCACGTCAACTGGCGCGAGAGCGGCGTCGACGGGTCCAAAGGCTGCGGGTCCGCCATGCGCTCCGCGCCGGTCGGACTGCTCTACCACGGCGAACCGGAGCGCTTGATCGAGATCGCCGACGCGACCGGTCTCATCACTCATCGCCACCCTACCGCCCGCGCCGGCAGCGTCGCTACCGCCGTGGCCGTCTCTCTGGCCTTAGACAATACCGCACCGGCGAAGATTCTAGCCGATGTCGTCGAAGTCGGCGCTCGTTTCAGCGTTGAGTTCGCGACTCGTCTCGCGCAAGTACCTGACGCCCTCGAACTGCCGCCCGCAGTGGCGCTCAGTGCGGCGCACCTCGGCGACCGCTTCGTCGCCGAGGATGTGCTCGCCGCGGCGCTCTACTGCTTCCTGCGCACGCCGGATGACTACCGCGCCACGGTGCTCTGTGGCGCCAACACCGAGGGTGACAGCGATAGCATCGCCTCCATCGCCGGGGCCATCAGCGGCGCCTACAACGGTCTCGAAGCCGTCCCGCCGGCCTGGCGCCAGCAGATCGAAAACGCCGCCGGCCTGGCCGACGTGGCCGACCGGCTCTACGATTCCTGGTCGCGCCGCCGCCCGGTCTGATTACGGCGCCACCTTGAAATCGTCCAGGTACCAGGTGGCCCCGAAGTGGTTGAACTCGAAGCCCGCGTGCAGGTACGGTTGCGGCTCCAACATGCCGAAGATGAGGCGCTGCACCTCCACGCTGTCGCCCGGATAGAGCTTCGCAAAGGCCTCGCGCAGGTTGAACTCGACCGGCTGCCAGGTGCCGTCCGCCTTCAGACCAGGCACCGCGCCCAGTAGCCGCTGCCCGGTGTCGGTCTCTTCAGAGCCGGTCAGCTTGATCTGGTGCCAGATGCCGCGGGTCAGCGCGTAGGCGTTGATCCGCGTCCCCGCCGGCCACTTGCCGCGGCAGCTCAGCCGCCCGCGCTCGGCGGGCCGGAACGGCCGGTCCACCGCCCGCACCGCGAAGGTGCCGCCCGTCTGCAAGCTGCACAGCGCCAGGCAGCTTCCGGGCGCCTCGCTGGCCGCGACGCGCTGCAGCACCACCGGCACCCGCGGGTTGTCCGGCGCGAAACCGCCGATGGACTGCTCGAAGTCGTTGGCAAACGGATCGGCGCCGGCCCGCGGCTGCTCACCGTCGGCCAGCCGGCGGCCCAGGTCCTCGAACGGCTGCCGCGGCGCCTGCTGCTCGTACCAGACGCGCACGCGGGCCACCATGACACCGTTCTGCACGGTCCACAAGGCCACTTTGCCCGCTGGTACCGAGCCGTCGTCCGGCACGTTGAACACTTCGCTGTCATCGACGCTGCACACCACGCGCCCGGCGGCCTTGCGCAGAACCAGGTGGAACCAGTGCCGGTGGAACTTGTCGAGGCCCTCGCCCAGCGGCCCGGTGAACTTGAACCGCGCCTCCGGGCCCGCGTTCCGCGCGATCTCCTTGCCGCGCCGGTAGAGCACCGAGCAGTGGTTGTTGTGCGCGGCAAAGCAGAACGCGTAGCCGCTCAGGACGTCCTTCCCGTCGCCGCCGACCGTCAGACAGAGGTCGCTGGGGTGGCTGTAGTATGGTGGCCCGGGCAGGTCCATCTTGATGCCCATGTAGGCTTCGGCCTGGATGCTGCCCTGGTAGTCGTCCTTGCTCCAGATCAGCGGGTGCTGGTCGTTGTAGCCGCCGAAGAACGACCACCGCGGGTCGCACTTCCAGCGGTTGATGGTCTCCCAGACGCCTTTGGCCTGGAACCACTCCACCGGCGCACGGTGGAACGTGGTGTCGTAGAGGTGGTCACAGCGCGCCTCGACCAGATCGAGGTCGACCGGCTCGCCCTTGCCGCTGATCGCCACGTGCAGGCCGTTGGGCGGGTACGGGGAGGCGTCCTGGTGGCCGATGACGCAGCGGTCGTCGGCGTAGCCCAGGAGGAAGCGGCCTCGCCGCTGGAAGCGCACGGCCTCGGTGCCCTCGATGCTGAACGATGCCCGGCGCACGCTGCGCCCGCCTTGCTGGATGTCGGCGATCAGCTTCTTGGCGCCGGTCTCGCTCTGCACCAGCACCAGCGCATAGCCGCCGCCATCCGGGTCGCCGGCCTCACCGCCGCCACCGGGCGGTACGCCACCCGGCGGTGGGCCGGGCATGCCGGGCGGCGGGCCTGCCGGTGGTGGCCCACCA
>CAZHGD010000143.1:0-18972 GCA_964531735.1 uncultured Fimbriimonadaceae bacterium
CGCGAAGGTGGTCACACGGTGGCTTCCGGCGTCGTGACCAAGGTCCTGGAGTAGGAGCGGCATCGTGGGGTCGAAGACCAAGGACGTCCGGATTGTCGTCACTCTCGAGTGCACCGAATGCCGGAAGGCAGAGCGCCCGGGCGTCAGTCGATACAGCACCACGAAGAACCGCCGGAACACCAGCGGTCGATTGGAGTTGAAGAAGTACTGTAAGTACTGTCGGCAACACGCGCTGTTCCGCGAAACCCGCTAGGGCAGCGGAGCAGATCCAGGCCTATAGCTCAATTGGTAGAGCACTGGTCTCCAAAACCAGGGGTTGTCGGTTCGAGTCCGGCTGGGCCTGTTCACCAACTTCATAGTAGACACGAGACCTGACGCCATGAGCAAGGCCGTCCCACCTGGCACTACAAGCGGCAAGAAGCCGCGGGCTCGCTTCCTGCACGAGGTCGTGCTGGAGCTGCGCAAGGTCAAGTGGCCGACCCGACAGGATGTCGTCCAACTGACCGGCGTGGTGCTGACCACCATCGTCGTGGTCGGCATCTACGTGGCGGTGCTCGACTTCGGGGTTGGGAAAGTGTTCCAGAGCATCGGGATGTACGGTTTCGGCCACTGAGCGGGAGGGCTCGTCATGTCGCAGCAGTGGTATGCCGTACACACCTTCACTGGGCAGGAAGACAAAGTCAAAACCATCATCCAGCGCCTGGCCGGCTCGCATGGCATGTCCGAGCGGTTCACCGACATCTTCGTGCCGGTGGAGGAGGAGGTCTCCTCGGTTGGTGGCAAGAAGCGGGTGATCAAGCGCAAGCTGTTCCCCGGCTACGTGTTCATCTGCATGGACCTGAACGACGACACGCAGCGGCTGGTGCAGAGCGCGGCCGGCGTGACGGGCTTCATGGGCGCTGGAGGCGATCCGGCCCCGTTGAGCCGCGAGGAGGTGCGCAACCTCCTCAACATCCGCGAGAAGCCGGAGGAGGTGCAGACCTCGGGCTACGGCGTGGGCGAGGTGGTCCGCATCATCAGCGGCCCGTTTGCCGAGTTCATGGGCCGGATCGAAGACGTCAACCTCAACCGCGAGACGGTGCGGGTGATGATCAACATTTTTGGGCGCGACACCCCGGTGGAGCTGAAGTTCACTGAGGTCGAGCGCGAGGAGTAGGTGACGTGGCCAAGAAGATTGTCGCCGAGGTGACCATCCAGATCCCGGCCGGGAAAGCGATGCCCGGTCCGCCGGTGGGTCCTTCGCTCGGTGCTTACGGCATCAACCTGCCGATGTTCATCAAGGAGTATAACGAGCGCAGCGTGCAGCAGTACGCTGAAGGCACGATTGTGCCGGCCAAGGTCACCATCTTCGGCGATCGCAGCTTCTCCTTTGAACTCAAGACCCCGCCGGCGGCGGTGTTGGTCAAGCAGGAACTCGGACTGCCCAAGGGCAGCGACAAAGCCAAAGAACAGGTCATCGGGACCATCACCCAGGCGCAACTGCGGAAGATCGCCGAAGTGAAGATGCCCGACCTGAACACCACCGACGTCGAGGCGGCGATGCGCATCATCGCCGGCACCTGCAAGCAGATGGGCGTCGTCGTGGAAGCTCCCGCGGAGGGCGAAAGTGGCTAAGCATTCGCGCCGGTTCGACGCGCTCGCGCAAGGCGTCGACCGCAACAAGTTGTACACGGTCCAGGAGGCCATCGAGCAGGCCAAGGCCCTGGTCAACGCCAAGTTCGACGAGACGCTCGACGTCGCCATCTGCCTGGGCATCGATCCTCGGCAGAGCGACCAGAACGTCCGCGGCACGATCGTGCTGCCGCACGGCACCGGGCGCAAGATCAACGTGGCGGTCATCGCCGACGGCGCGGACGCCGATGCGGCGCGCGAAGCCGGCGCCGACACGGTTGGTGGCGAGGACCTGGTGGCGCAGATCGACGGCGGCTGGGGCGACTTCGACGTCCTGTGCGCGACGCCGGCGATGATGCGTGTGGTGGGGCGCCTGGGGCGCAAGCTCGGCCCCCGTATGCCGAACGCCAAGGCCGGCACCGTCGGCCCCGACATCGGCAAGATCGTGCGTGAGCTGAAGGCCGGTATGGTCCAGTACCGCAGCGACAACCGCGGCGGTGTGGTGCGTTGCGGCTTCGGCAAGGCGTCGTTCACGGCCGAGCAACTGGTCGAGAACTTCAACGCGCTGCTCGGCGCGGTCATCCGGGCGAAGCCCGCGGCCGCCAAGGGCCAGTATGTCAAGAAGGTCGTGGTCTGCTCGACCATGGGGCCGGCGTTCAAGCTGGACCTGGCCGACGTGACCGCCCAGGCGCGCGTCGCCTAGGAGTAGCCTAGCGTGCTGGCCTGACAACCAGGTGTGTGCCGGACCCGAGACCGCAGGTGCATCATGCCCAAGGCCCGTTCAGGGCGCCTGCCTAGGTTCAGGCGGACCGCCTCCTTCCGGGGCGTGTCAGCGTTGACCACCGGCGGTCTCGTCGGTGGTTTTTGTTTGTTGCCCGAAAGGAGTCCCCGATGCCCACTTCAAGGGCCAGGAAAGAGGAGCTCGTCGAGATCCTAACGGAGGCGTTCGGGGCCTGCCAGTCCGCGGTGTTCGTTGACTACCGCGGGCTGACGGTCAAGGACCTCCAGAAGATCCGCCGTGAGCTCAAAGCCGAGGGATGCCGGTTCATGGTGGCCAAGAACACCTTGACCCGCATCGCCCTCGAGCGCAACGAGTTGTCGCTGACCGACGAGCAGGGCGTCAGCCATGAGGCCCTGTGCGAAGGCCTGAGCGCCATCGCGTTCGGCTTCGAGAAGCCGGCCGCCGCCGCCTCGGTGCTGGTCAAGCTGGCCACCGACTTCCCGCAGTTGCAGTTCAAGGGCGGGTTCTATGGCCGCGTGCCGGTGAGCGGTGACCTCGGTGTCAAGCGCATCGCCAGCATGCGGTCGAAGGAGGACGCGCTGTCCGACCTCGTCCGCATCCTCAAGGGCGCGCCGAGCCGGATCCGCCAGGTCGCGGCCACGACGCCGCAGAAGCTCGTGGCGCTGAAGCGCCTGTTGGCCGAGGAAGCCGCCTGACGCGGCGCCTTGTGACCCCGATCATTAGGAGAGAATCATGTCCGTTGACGAAATCGTTGCCGCTCTGAAGGAGCTCACTCTGGCGCAGGCCGAGGAACTGGTCGAGAAGCTCACCGAAGCCTTCCCGAAGCTGGCTGAGATGCCCGCGGGTGGCGTCATGATGATGGGCCCGGCCGGTGACGGCGGCGGCGCCGCTCCGGTGGACGAAGAGCCGACCGAGTTCAACCTGGTGCTGACCGGTATCGGTGACCAGAAGGTCCAGGTCATCAAGGCCGTCCGCGAGTTCACCGACCTCGGTCTGAAAGAGGCCAAGGAAGCCGTTGAGGGCGCGCCCTGCAACGTGCTCGAAGCCGTCGAGAAGGCCGTTGCCGAAGCCGCCAAGGAGAAGCTGGTGGCTGCCGGCGCGACCTGCGAGATCAAGCCGGCCAACTGACCCCGGCGTCGTTTGCACTCAGAGGGCCGAGCCGCCACAGGCTCGGCCCTCTGTGCGTCGCGAGCCCCTAACGGCGCGTGGCCACCACGACCAGCGTGCTGTGGCCACGCCAGCGCCGCCTCATGCTCCAGCCGCCGTACAGGCCCACCTCGCCGAACACACCGCCGGCCCGCAACTGCCGTTCGACCCAGCCGGGTGTCAGCCGCCGCTGGCGCTGCCAACTCGAGCACCGTCCGCCCTGCTCGCCATCGCGCCAGTCGAGCTGGAGGGTCCAGGCGAAGACATCCGCGCCGTCCGGTGCGGCCGCCGTCGCCGTGGCGCTGACCCTGAGAGAGCCCTCCTCGACGTGCCAGGAGCGGTCCTGGGCATCGTCCTGGTCGGCCAGGGCGAACTCCAGCACGATGGCGCCCCGTGGGTTCAGCGCCGTAGCGGCACAGGCCAGTCCCGCGGCCCAGTCGCCCTCGTTGAGCAGGTACGCGAAGGTACTGAGGGGACAGTACACCAGGTCGACGGGCGCGGGGAGCGTGTAGCCGCGCAGGTCGGCCTCGAGGCGGTGGAGCGCGGGTGCCACGTCGGCGAGATAGGCCAGCGCCGCGACATCATGGTCGAGCGCCCAGACCTCGAGCCCGCGCCGTGCCAACAGCCGGCCATGCCCGGCCGGTCCGGCGCCGAGTTCGAGGGCGCTACGCGGCGGGTAGCCCAGGGAGCGCTCGGCCGCCGCCACCAGGAAGTCGCACTCCGCCGCCAGGTTGCGGTAGGAGTAGGCCAGTTCGTAGGCGGCGAGGGGGTGGTTCATCAGATGACACCTCCGGGCCTGCGGTTGGCTCTGCCGCGACTGGCGGCGCCCGAGTCGGACGAAGTCCAGGAGCCAAACGAGGCAGGCTTACGTGGGCAATGTTGAGATTCTGTGAACAGATGGTGACGTGCCGATATGTTGCCGGGCGGGCTCGACCGGCCCCCTGATCTGGCGCGCAACCAGGCTCTGCGAGCGCAGTTGCGCGGTTGTAGCGCGGGCGGACAGGGGCGCGTCAGGGGGTGTCCGACCGGCGGGAACCAGTACCTCATGGCGACCATTTGGGCCTCAAGTTTCATATGGGGAAACCACCGGACCGGCGGACCGGTTGCGCCCCGCTTGCGTGGGCGCATAGAATTATCGCGCAGTAGTCGGGCCTGCGCCGTGTTGCAGTCGAGAACACGGGGCCGTACGGGGCGTGCGGCAGGGCGCGGCAGAAGGAAACCAGGATGTTGACTGGCAAGGTGAAGTGGTTCAACGACCAAAAGGGGTACGGGTTCATCGAACAAGAGGACGGCGGTCAAGACGTGTTCGTCCACTACTCGGTCATCACGGTGCCGGGTTACAAGACGCTGGTTGAAGGCCAGGAAGTCGAGTACGAGTTGTCCGATGAGGGTCGTGGTCCGCGAGCCACGGCGGTGGTGCCTCGGGCCTGAGACGCGTGGTGGCGGCGTGACGTTCGCCGGCGGCAGACGGTGGTGCGCCTAGAAGTGGCGCTTCATCAGCTTGGCGAAGTTGACGTTGGCATTGACGTCGAGATCCTCGAAGCTCTCCACGATGCGGAGTTGCTCGTCGCACTCCAACGCCTTGCGGCGCAGGTAGGCGATGACGTCGTCGCGCGTCTGATTGGGGAACCGTCCGAGGACCTGCCGCGGCGTCTCGGCGATGATGGTTCCATCCTCGCGCTCGGTCAGCTTGATGATCAGCATCGCGCTTCCTCCGGCCCACCCGACTGAGGTCAGCATAGCACCGGGTTGGAGGGCGGTCAACGCGGTGGCCGGCGGTCGACCCGAGTCTGGTGGCGGCCATCCGAGCGCCGGCTGGCCGGCGCGCCCGGTCGCGGGCAGCCGGCGTGACTGCCCGGCGCCAGAGCAGCGCCGGGCGCTGCGCGGTTGGGCCGCGGCTTGGCAAACCCCGGCCCAAGCGGTAGACTACCGACTCAAGACCAGAGGTCAGCGGCTGACCGTGTAGGTCAGGCTGGCCGGTGGGTCGGTGTGGACCGTGGCGCGACGGGCAAAGCCGGCGGGATCGGAGAGCGCGCTCTTGTATGCGACAGGGCCGAGCGGCAGCAGTAGCGCTTGTCCTGGCTGCAGCCGCGCGCGGGTCAGGCCGTTGAGCCGCTGGACGACCCAGACCAGCTCGCGCCGGTCGGCGTCCGGCACGCCACAGCGCGCCGACAAGGCCCAGAGCGTATCGCCTGCCTGGACCACGACGCGGCGAGCCGGCGTGGTCGTCGGCGCACCCCGGCGCGAGGCGGCGGTGGCCGCCGTCAGCGACAAGGCCACCAAGGCCACCAGGCCCACTCGGCGAGTGCGGTTGCGGCGTGCTCTGGCCATGACTGCTTCTCCCCGGCGTTCATCTGTTTGCGAACGCCTGTTGTCATGGACAGTCGGTGCGAACAGGTGTTTCAGATCGGGTTCGAGAGTCTCCGGTTGGCGGCAGAGCGCCTTGGCGAACGGATGAGGATGGCGGCGATGGGCAATGAAGCGGCGGTTGGACCACAGGTCGCGGTGGTGCAGTTCCCGGGCGGCAACTGCGAGGCCGAGACGGCGCGCGCGATAGCCGCGGTGGGCTGCCGGCCCGAAGTGTTCCGCTGGAACCGCGATGCCCGCGAGCTCGACCGCTTCGACGCGGTGGTGATCGGCGGCGGGTTCAGCTACCAGGACCGGGTCCGCTCCGGCGTGATTGCGGCCCGCGAGCCGATCTGCGCGCGCCTTGGTGGGCTGGCGGCCGATGGCAAACCGGTGCTGGGCATCTGCAACGGGGCGCAGGTGCTGGTGGAGACGGGCCTGGTGCCCGGCCTGGAGCCCGGCGCCATCGAGGTGGCACTGGCGCCCAACCGCATGATGCGCGAGGGGCGCGTGGTCCGCCGCGACTACTACTGCATTTGGACACAGGTGCGGCTGGCCGTGGCGCCGGAGCGCTGCGCGTTCACGCGGGCGTACCAGCCGGGCGCCGTGATGGCCTTGCCGATCGCGCATGGCGAGGGCCGCTTCGTCTCGCGCGAGGCGGGCCTGTTCGAGCAGTTGGCGGCGGCCGGCCAGATCGTCTGGCAGTACTGCGACCCGGCCGGTGAGGTCGGGCGCGACTTCCCGGTCAACCCGAACGGGTCGACCATGGCCGCTGCGGCGCTGTGCAACCCAGCGGGCAACGCGATGGCCATCATGCCGCATCCCGAGCGGGCCTCCTGGCTGCGGCAGGTGCCCCAGGACCTGCCGGGCGACGATGGCGACCGGCGGCGGGCGGCCTGGGGTCGGCCGGCCGAACTGGCGGGCGCCGGGCCGGGCCGCGGCGTGTTCGAGTCGCTGGCGCAGTCGCTGCGGGCGATGGTGGCGGCGTGACCCCAGGTGGCGAAAGGCCGGGACGATGAAGACCCCGATTGAACTGCTGGTCTGGCTGAAGATCCCCGATGTGACGGCGCTGACGGCGCGCCGAGCGCTACAGCGGCGCATGGGTTACGGCGAGGTGTTGGCCGACCTCAAGCGGGCCGACTGGTGGCGGCTCGAGGTCGAGGCGGCCGACGAGCCGGCGGCGCTGGCGCTGGGCCACGAGCTGGCCGAGCAGACGACCTGCTTCGTGAACCCGAACAAGCACCTGTACCGCGTCGCCAGCCACGCCGGGGCCATCGAGGCGCCTGATGGCCTGACGGCAGTCGGCGTGCTGACTGGCTTCGACGGTGACGCCTCGGCCGACCTGACGGCGCAGGCCCTGCGGGGCCGGCTGGGCTATGGCGACACGGTCGGCCAGGTAGAGCGCGGCACGCTGTGGACGTTCCTGCTGCGCGAGCCCGACCTGGACCGCGCGCGCGCGCTGGCTGAGGCGATGACCGTGACCTCCAATCGCGAACACGGTCTGCTCATCAACCCGCACTCCATGTGGTGGCGCTGGGCCGGGTGTTGATGGGTGGCGAGCATGGACGCTTTGCTGGCGGTGACCGACGCGGCCGTGCTGGCCGTGCCGACCGCTGGTGAGGGCCCGGCCGGCAGTCTGCCGCTGACCGCGGAGCGCCTGCGCCAGACCAGCAGCGGTGACCTGTTCGGCTGGACGCAGAACGCCGGCATGGGCTGGGATCCGGCGCGGCTCGACCGCCCCGAGGTGCTGCTGCTCAGCACGTCGGGCGGGCTGAGCGCCGCCGACGGCGCGCCGGTGGCGCTCGGGTACCACACCGGGCACTGGGAGAACCACCTGCAGGTGGCCGAGGCGGCTCGCGAGCTGGCGGACCTCGGCGCGCTGCCCTTCGCGGCGGCCTGCACCGACCCCTGTGACGGGCGCACGCAGGGCACGCCCGGCATGATGGACTCCCTGCCCTATCGCAATGACGCCGCGATTCTCTTTCGCCGGCTGATCCGCTCGTTACCGACGCGCCGGGGCGTGCTCGGTGTCGCCACCTGTGACAAAGGGCTGCCGGCGCTGATGATGGCCCTGGCCGCGGCGCGCGACCTGCCGGTGGTGCTGGTGCCCGGTGGGGTGACGCTGCCGGCGCGCGGCGGCGAGGACGCGGCGACGGTGCAGAGCCTGAGCGCGCGGTTCAGCCAGGGCCAGGTGACGCTCGAGCAGGCCGCTCGACTGGCCTGCATGGCCTGTGGCTCGGCGGGCGGCGGTTGCCAGTTTCTCGGTACCGCGGGCACGGCGCAAGTGGTGGCGGAGGCGCTCGGCCTGACGGTGACCCACGCGGCGCTGGCGCCCTCGGGCAGCGCCATCTGGCTGGAGCTGGCGCGGCGGAGCGCGCAGGCGCTGCTGCGGCAGGTGGCGCACGGCCTGAGCGCCGCGGACCTGGTGACCGATGGGGCCGTGGCCAACGCCATGGCCGTCCACGCGGCGTTCGGCGGCAGCACCAATCTGCTGCTGCACCTGCCGGCGGTGGCCCACGCCGCTGGCTGCCGCCGCCCCACGGTGCAGGACTGGCTGGCGGTCAACCGCGCCGTGCCTCGCCTCGTCGACGTGCTGCCGAACGGTCCCGTCGCGCACCCGACGGTGCGGGTGTTCCTGGCCGGCGGCGTACCCGAGGTGATGCTGCACCTGCGGTCGCTGGGCCTGCTCGACCTCACGGCGCTGACCGCGGCCGGCACTACGCTGGGCCAGGCCCTGGACGAGTGGGCGGGCAGTGAGCGCCGTCGGCGCCTGCGCGACCGGCTGTACGAAGTGGACGGTGTCGACCCCGACCGTGTCATCTACTCGCCTGCCCGAGCCCGTGAGGCCGGACTGACCAGCACCGTGGTGTTCCCGGTGGGCAACCTGGCGCCCGAGGGCTCGGTGGTCAAGGCCACCGGCATCGATCCGTCGGTGGTCGCTGAGGACGGCGTCTATCGCCACCAGGGCCCGGCCAAGGTGTTCACCACCGAGCGGGCGGCCATCGAGGCGATCAAGCGGGGTGCTGTCAACGCCGGCGAGGTGATGGTCTTGTGTTCGCGTGGTCCGCTCGGCTCAGGCATGGAGGAAACGGCCCAGGTCACGTTGGCGCTGAAGCACCTGCCGTTCGGCAAGCACGTGGCGCTGCTGACCGATGGGCGCTTCAGCGGCGTGAGCACCGGGGCCTGCATCGGCCACATCGGTCCCGAAGCGCTGGCCGGCGGGCCGATCGGCAAGGTGCTCGACGGTGACGTGATCCGCATCGTCGTCGACCGGGTCAACTTGGTGGGCGAGATCGACCTGGTCGGTCACGGCGCCGTGGTGGCCGACGCGGCGTGGGGGCAGGCGACGCTGGCGAGCCGGTCGTCGCGGCCCGATCTGCAGGCCGATCCGGGCCTGCCGGCCGACACGCGGCTGTGGGCGCACTTGCAGGCCGCGGCGGGCGGCACCTGGGGTGGCTGCGTGTACGACGTGGAGGCCATCCTGGCGCGGCTGGCCGGACAGGAGCGGTGAGGGTGGACTGGAGTCGCATCCGGGCGGTGGCGCTCGACTTCGACGGCACGTTGCTCGATCCGGGCCACCACATCCGGCCCGTGGCGCGTGAGGCCATCCGCCGGGCGGCGGCGGCGGGGGTGCGGGTCTGCTCGGCGTCGGGGCGTGAGCTGGACAACCAGGTGGCGATCCTGGCGCTGAACGAACTGGGTGCCGAGACCGGGCTGCTGGCCGCCCTCTGCTGCGACGAACGCTCGGTCTGGCTGTGGCGCGACGGCCAGTACGTCGCGCACGAGCCCTGGAACGGCCGGATGGAAGCGACCTGGGCCCGGCTCTGGCCGCTGGCGCGAGAGCTTCGTGAGGCCACGGCGACGGCCCTGGTGGCGCAGGGGCTCAGCGTACACGAGCACCTCACCGAGGAACTGATGCAGGCCCGTGGGCTGGCCGACCTGGCGTTCGACAGCGAAGCCGACGCTGTCCGTGCCGCGGGCCTGATGAGTGCGTTGGCGGCCGCGCGCACCGACGAGCTGATGGTGACGCAGAACTGGGGGTTGGCCATGCTGTTGGCGCGGGTCGGCGGCAAGGGCCGCGCCACCGCCGAGATGGCCCGCGCATTGGGTCTGCGGCCGGACGAGATGCTGGCCGTGGGCGACCGCAACAACGACACGCCGATGCTGGACGGCTCGGCTGGGCTGGCGGCGGCCTGCGTCGGCAACGCCGTGCCCGAGATCCAGGCGCTGGTGCGGTCGCAAGGCGGGTATGTGGCGCAGGACGAGCTCGGCGGCGGCGTGGCGGAGATCCTCTCGTTGGTGACCGACGGGCAACGCGACGCCTGAGCCACCAGCTGCGGTCGGTTGCGGGTGCGGGGGCTGGGCAGGAAGGACGAAGCCATGCCGGGCACGGTGCTCTGGCTGCGTCAGGATCTGCGACTGGCCGACCACCCGGCCCTGACGGCGGCGGCGAAGCGCGGGCCGGTGGTGCCGGTCTATGTCTGGGCGCCCCACGAAGAGGGCGACCACCCGCCCGGCGCGGCCTCGCGCTGGTGGCTGCACCATTCCTTGGTGGCCCTCGACACCGCGCTGCGCGAGGCGGGCTCGCGTCTGGTGCTCCGCTGCGGTGACAGCCTGGCGGAACTGCGCGCGGTGTGTGCCGAGTGCGGCGCCGATGCGGTCTACTGGACGCGACGTTACGAACCGGCGGCGCGGGCCCGTGATGCCGCGGTGGCGGCGGCGCTGGCGGGCGACGGCAGCGAGTGCCGCGAGTTCGGCGGGTCACTGCTCTACGAACCCGACGAGGTGGCGACGCAGGCGGAGCAGCGGCCGTACGTGGTGTTCGCGCCATACTGGCGTGCCTGTGCCGAGCTGGGCGAGCCGGCCCCACCGCTACCGGTGCCGCGCCTGGCGCCGGTCGAGCGGTGGCCGGCGATGGTGGCGTTGGCACACCTGGGCCTGCTGCCGACGGTGGCCTGGGACGCCGGGCTGCGGGCGGCCTGGAGGCCGGGCCTGGCCGGCTGGCGCGGCGACTGGAAACACTTCGCGCGGCGATGCCTGCGTGACTATGCCGAGGACCGCGACCGGCCGGACTACGATGGCACGTCGAGACTGTCGCCCCACCTGCACTTCGGCGAGGTCTCACCGCGTCAGGTGTGGCATGACGTGTGCGAGGCGAGCGAGTTGCACTTCGCGGCGCATGTCGACCCGTTCCTGCGGCAACTCGGCTGGCGCGAGTTCGCGCACCACGTGCTGTGGCACTTCCCTCACACGGCGGCGCATCCGTTACGCGAGCGGTTCGCCGACTTTCCCTGGGAAGACAACCAGGCGGCGCTGCGGGCCTGGCAGCGCGGCGCCACCGGCCACCCGTTGGTCGACGCGGCGATGCGGCAGTTGTGGGAGACCGGCTGGATGCACAACCGGTTGCGAATGGTGGTGGCGTCCTTCCTGACCAAGCACCTGCTGGTGCCGTGGCAGGCCGGTGCGGCCTGGTTCCAGGACACGCTGGTCGATGCCGATCTGGCCAACAACACGCTCGGCTGGCAATGGACCGCCGGCTGCGGGGCTGATGCCGCGCCGTACTACCGCATCTTCAACCCGGTCAAGCAGGCCGCCGACTACGACCCGGACGGTGCGTTCCTCGCGAGTTGGCTGCCGGAACTGGCCGGTCTGCCTCTCGCGCGGCGCGCGGCACCGTGGACAGCTACGCCGGCCGAACTGGCCCGGGCGGGTGTGCAACTGGGCCAGACCTATCCGCTGCCGCTGGTCGACCACGCCGCCGCGCGGACGCGCGCACTGGCCGCTTACGAGACGATTCGGCGCCACGTGGTATGATGAGCGGCGAGAGTGGGCCAGGCGGTCACGCCCGGCCGCGTGTCGGGTGAGGAAAGTCCGGTCTCCACAGGGCAGGGCGCTGGGTAACGCCCAGGCAGGGCGACCTGACGGACAGTGCCACAGAGAACAGACCGCCGCGGGCCATGGCCCGCGGTAAGGGTGAAACGGTGGGGTAAGAGCCCACCAGACGGCCGGGTGACCGGTCGTGCTCGGCAAACCCCGCTCGGAGCAAGCCCAAGCAGTGGGAGTTGAGGCGGCCCGCCGATCCCACGGGTAGGGTGCATGAGGCGGTTGGCAACAACCGTCCCAGATAGATGATCGCCCGCGACAGAAACCGGCTTATCGGCCCACTCTCTTCCTCTTCCTGTCCCCCGCCCGAGTGGCCAACTCGTCACACCAAGAGCGAGGAGGCCGCTGTCACCGCGCCTGAATGTAACGCGCCACTACGCGATATGCCATGCAGGGCTGCCAGCGACATAGTCGCGTTGCCATAACGGCGCTCTCGGCCCGAAGATAACGTCTCTGTGTACCGGGGTGGTTACAGGTGCGTAAAGGTCGTGCGGGTGAAGGCGATGCCTAACGCATGGAGCGGGCGGGCGCGGCGGCGGCGGGTATGGCCGTGACGACGGGCTGGAGAACAGAACGATGATGAAGAACGCCAAGCTGGGCCAGCGGATTGGGATGGGATTTGGCGTCCTGATCCTCATTGCCGTGGCGCTGGGTGGACTGGCGGTGGTGAACATGACGCGCGTCAAGGGCCAAGCGCAGACGCTGGCCAGCGAGCACGTCAAGGCGTGGTCGGTGGCCAATGACGTCGAGCGCGAGTCGCTGGGCACCATGTATGCCATGCGGCTGTACAACACCACGCGCGAGGCCAAGGACTTCGACAAGGTGGCTGAGCACCTCAAGTCGGTGCAGGCGGGCCTCGACCAGGCGGCCAAGCTGAGCCAGCAGTCGCGTAATCTGGCCAAACTGAAGGAGAACGCGGCCAAGGCGACGGCGTTGGTGCAGCAGTACGAGCAGATGGCGCAGCAGACCAAGGCGTACAACGACCAGATTGAGGCGGCGCTGGCCGAGATGGACAAGCAAGGCAAGGTCTGGCTGGACAGTGCCAATACCTACGTCAAGGCCATGGAGGACAAGCAGAAGGCCGAACTCGCCAGCGGCATGTCGGGCGACAAGGGGCTCGAGCGCGCCCAGAAGCTCAAGCTCGCCAACGACGTCCTGGGTTTGGGCAACGCGATCCGCCTTGGCGCGTGGAAGGGGCTGGCCGAACGCTCGCCGGAGATCGCCGAGAAGACGCTGCCGAACTTCGAGGAGATGGCCAAGAAGTACGAAGCGCTGCGGGCGGCCACGGTGGAGCAGGCCAACCTCGACCGCATCGCGGCCAACGAGAAGGCGGCCGAAGCCTACAAGAAGGCGATGACCACGCTGATCACCAGCTTCAGGGCCGTCACCGAGTTGGGCGCGCAGCGCCAAGCGGTGGCGGACCAGGTGGTGGCGGCGGCTCTCGAGACGGCCAAGGGCAGCCAGGAAGACGCGACCAAGATTGCCAACGGCGCGAGCACCGCGCTGGGCGCCTCCACGTCGGTCATGGTGGTCGGGCTGCTGGCGGCGGTAGTGATCGGTGTCTTCCTCGCGGTGAGCCTGACAAGAGGCATCACCGGGCCGCTGTTCCGCGTCATCGACGGTCTGGGGCGTGGCAGCGCGCAGGTCTCGTCGGCTTCGGGCCAGGTCAGCTCGTCGAGCCAGCAGTTGGCCGAAGGCGCCAGCGAGCAGGCCAGCAGCCTGGAAGAGACCTCGGCGGCGCTGGAAGAGATGGCCTCGATGACCTCGCAGAACGCGGACAACGCGAAGCAGGCCAATGCCATGGCGGCGCAGGCGCGCGATGCCGCGGAAGCCGGCAGCCAGGCCATGGAGAAAATGAGCGACGCCATCGGGCGCATCAAGAACAGCTCCGATGAGACCGCGAAGATCCTCAAGACGATCGATGAGATCGCCTTCCAGACCAACCTGCTGGCCCTGAACGCGGCGGTGGAAGCGGCGCGCGCCGGCGAGGCGGGCAAGGGCTTCGCCGTGGTGGCCGAGGAGGTGCGGAACCTGGCGCAGCGCAGCGCCGAGGCGGCCAAGTCGACGGCGTCGCTGATCGAGCAGTCGCAGCACGAGGCGGACCAGGGCGTGACGGCATCGACGCAGGTCGGCGATATCCTGGGCCGGATCGTCGGTGCCGCGAAGAACGTGGCCGATCTGCTGGCCGAGGTGGCTGCGGCGACCAACGAGCAGGCGCAGGGGATCCAGCAGGTCAACCAGGCGGTCAACCAGATGGACCACGTGACGCAGTCGAACGCGGCCAGCGCCGAAGAAGCGGCCTCGGCGAGCGAGGAGCTGTCGGCGCAGGCGCGCGAGATGAGCGAGATGGTCCAGGTGCTGGTGGACATGGTCGGCGGCGACAACCGGGGCGCGCGCCCGATGCCGGCGCCGGCGCGGACCAGCACGGCGGTGTCGGTGGCGCAGCCGCCGCACCGGCGCGTGGCGCGGGTGTCGAGCAACGGGCAGGCCGACCGCCAACCCAGCCCCGAGGCGGTCATCCCGATGGGCGACGACCTGGGCGACTTCTAGCGTGGCCCAACGCGACCGCGTCGCCGGCCAGGCGGCCGGCGCCGCGGCCCCGGTGGGACAACGTGCAGTTCGAGGAGCAGAGAGAGATGGGCGAGACAGTCACCCGCAGTGCCGAGCAGGGCGTGTTCGAGCATCTGGCCGGCAAGTACCTGACCTTCCGCCTGGCCGACGAGGTGTACGGTCTGGGCATCCTGACGGTGCGCGAAATCATCGGCCTGATGGACATCACGGCGATGCCGCGGACGCCGGACTACGTGCGCGGCGTGATCAACCTGCGCGGCAAGATCATCCCGGTCATCGACCTGCGGCGCAAGTTCGAGATGCAGTCGGTCGAGGACACGCCCGAGACGTGCATCATCGTGGTCGAGGTGAGCCACGGTGACGACGCCTTGCCGGTCGGCATCGTGGTCGACCAGGTCAACGAGGTCCGCGACGTGACGGCCGACCAGATCGACGCGCGGCCCCAGTTCGGTGGTGGGGCCGAGACCGACTTCATCCTGGCCATGGGCAAGGTGGGGCAGACGGTGATCATGCTGCTGGACATCGACCGGGTGCTGAGTGCGCAGGACGTGGCCGGGCTCGAACTGGCGGCGTAGGCTCGACACCGGACCGGACCGGAGGCCGACCATCTCACCCGGCCTCCGGTTCGCCGCGGTGTTGCGCAGGCGTGACCCGTTCGAAACAGGTCGGCAAGAGCAGGTGGGGAACTGCTGTCGGCCCTGGTGCATCGTAAGGCCAGCCCGGCCGGTGAGGCGATCAGAACCGTCCCACCGGCCACTTGCTTCAAGGAGAGTGGCTATGCAACGGAAGTGGAGCTGGCGGTGGGCGTGGGGGCTGGCGGCCTTGCTGTTGGTACTGCCGCTGGGCGCCAAGATCGCCGATGAGTACCGGCTGTACGAGGACAACGCGAACCGTCGGCTGGAAGAGGCGGCGCAACCGCTGGAGGCCTTCGCAGGCAATCCCGATGGTGGCTTCCGCGGCTCCGAGGCGAGCCGTGGCGCCGGCGTGGTGCAGAGCATCTACCTGCAGTTGCGCGACAAGGTCAGCGACGACAACGCCCGCGAGCCCAAGGACGCGAAGAAGGGCAAGCGGAAGTACACCGAGAGCGAGTACCGCGACTACCTGGCCGACATCACCACTCGCTTGGACCAGGTCAACCGCCTGAAGAACCTGGTCGAGCGCCACGTGCCGGCGGTGGCCAAGGCGTACCAAGACGTCCGCAGCGATTACGAGGCCGACTACAACCGCATGGTCCAGGCTCGGCAGACCTTGCTGACCAACCTGACCACCGCCCTGGCCGAACTGGCGAAAAACCCGGCGGACGCCGAGGAGCGCATCCAGAAGCAGCTTGCCGCCCTCGATCGTTTCCACACGGCCGAAGCGCAGTTCAAGGAGTTCGAGCACTGCCGGGGCACCAGGGAGCTGGCGGCGGCCGCCGCCGCGCTCGATGCCGCACCGGCCGTGACGCTGACCCGTGACCCGTGGAACAAGGTGACGCGCGCCCTGCAGAAGGTGGCCAACCGCGCGATCGGCACCGACGGGCCCATTGGTCGCGCGCGGACTTACGTGGCTGAGAAGGGCAAGCAGTTCGCGGCGGCTGGTGAGGCCACCAAGTTGGCCCAACAGGAGACCGCGCTGCGTGCCAAGGCACTCGCGTGCGCCTCGCTCTACCCCGGCATCAAGGACGAGAAGAACAAGGACTACCTGCTGAACGCGGACATCCGTGGCCAGCGCGTCCGCATCAGTGACGGCAAGCCCGGCTCGATGTACCGCATCCTGATCACCAAGCGGCAGCGCAACAACACCGCGATGCGCGACTGGCTGGTGGCCAAGGCCAAGCAGTACTCGGGCGGCCAGGTGGCCTTCGAGAAGGCGTTCGGTGCTGGCCAGTACCAACGGGCGCTTGATCGGCATGTCCCGGAGAACTGGCAGATCCACCACCACAAGCCGCTCTACGTCGGTGCGGAGAACGGTGGCATCGATGACGGCGCCAACTACGAGCTGATCGAGAAAGCCGTCCACAAGCTGCAGCACATGGTCAACGGAGCGACGTACAAGCTCTGGGGTCCGCCCGGCGGTCTGTACCGTGCCAGGGACGCCCAAGGCGTCGACCTCACCGACACGGACGATGCCGTCGAGGAGTGATGCCAGCTTGGTTCGACAGGTCACGCCGGCGGCGCCACCGCGCCGTCGGCGCTGGCTTGCCTGACGGACTCGTCGCCCCGGCTACCCAGCGCCCGCTGCCTGGCGGCCCCGCGACGGCCAGACACGACCGGCCGGCACGTTTTGTAAGCCCGAGCACCCGCCTCGCTCAACAGCCCCCGCTGCACGACACTCGCCGGCGCCGCTCTCGGCTCGTGAAACGGATATGTCTGTCAAGTAGTCATTATTCGCCATGCTCAGGTAACGCCGGCTGCGGCGGGTGCGTAACGGGTACGTTCGGGTGACTTGGGCGCGGCTTCAGGGCCGGCGGGCCAGCGTCGATTGGATGCACCGGAAGCGCCGGGACCGGTGGCCCGCGGGTCAGCGATCCGGGCATCCAGTGGTGGGTTGGATCGGAGGGATCGGAATGCTTCGGACGGCGACTCTGGGTCAGCGGATTGCGGCTGGGTTCGGGTTGATGCTGGCGATCATGGCCGCGCTTGGTGGCATGGCGATGCTCAACATGAGGCGCGTGCAGGGCCAGGCCCACACCTTGGCCAGTGAGCACGTCAAGGCCTGGAGTGTGGCCAACGACGTGGAGCGCGCCTCGCTGCGCACGGTCTACGCCATGCGCGGCTACAGCTACACGCATTCGGCGGCGTTCTGGGACGAGACGCAGAAATGGCTGGCGCAGGTCGAGGCCAGTCTGGCTGACGCCAACAAGCTGGGCCAGTCGGGACCGAACCTGGCCAAGCTCAAGGAGAACGCGGCCCTGGCCACCGCCAAACTCCAGCGCTATGGCGAGCTGGTGGCGCAGACCCGGAAGCTGGCGGAGCAAGTCGCCGAGGCCGAGAAGCGCATGGACGCCGATGGCAAGGCCTGGGACAAAGCGGTCACCACCTACCGCCGGAACCAGGCCGCCAAGCAGCGCACCGAGCTGGCGGCCGGTCAGGCCGGCGAGGCCGGCCTGGAGCGGGCCTGGAAGCTCGCCACCATCAACGAGGTGGCAGACCTGGGTGGCGCGGTGCAGAACGCGTACTGGACCGGCACGGCGAAGCGTGACCTGTCTCTGGTAGAGAAGGCCATGCCGAACTTCGAGGCCATGGCGGCCCGGATCACCGAGTTGCGTGGGCGCACCGCGCAGAAGGCCAACCTGGCCGAACTGGACGAGTGCCAGCAGGCCATCGACGGCTACCAGAAGGCCCTGGCCACCGTACTCACGGCGGCCAAGGCGATTGATGGCCTGAACAGCGAGCGGCGCCAGGTTGCCGACGAGGTCGTCGCCGCCGCCGAGGAGACGGCCAAGGTCAGCCAGGCTGACGCCGACCGCATCGCGGTTGGGGCCAGCACGTCGCTGAGCCGCGCCACCGGCCTGACTGCCATCGGGCTGGCCGTGGCCCTACTGGTCGGCGCCGCCTTGGCGGTCAGCCTGACGCGTGGCATCACTGGCCCGCTGTTCCGCGTCATCGACGGGCTTGGCCGGGGCAGCGAGCAGGTCTCGTCGGCCAGTGGCCAAGTCAGTGCGTCGAGTCAGCAACTGGCCGAAGGCGCCAGCCACCAGGCGAGCAGCCTCGAAGAGACCTCCGCGGCGCTGGAGGAAATGGCGTCGATGACGCAGCAGAACGCCGACCACGCCAAACAGGCGAACGCCATGGCGTCGGAGGCCCACGACGCGGCCGAGCAAGGCAACCTGGCGATGGGTCAGATGAGCGAGGCCATCGGCCGCATCAAGAACAGCTCCGACGAGACCGCGAAGATCCTCAAGACGATCGACGAGATCGCCTTCCAGACCAACCTGCTCGCGCTGAATGCGGCGGTGGAGGCCGCTCGCGCCGGCGAGGCCGGCAAGGGCTTCGCCGTCGTGGCCGAGGAAGTGCGCAACCTCGCGCAGCGCAGCGCCGAAGCGGCGAAGTCGACGGCGACGCTGATCGAGCAGTCGCAACAGGAAGCCAACCAGGGCGTCACCGCATCGGTGCAGGTCGGCGAGATCCTGGGCCGTATCGTCACGGCGGTGAAGAACGTGGCCGGTCTTCTGGCCGAGGTGGCCGCCGGCAGCGGTGAGCAGGCACAAGGGATCCAGCAGATCAACCAGGCCGTCAACGAGATGGACCGCGTCACCCAGTCGAACGCCGCCAGCGCCGAGGAGGCCGCCGCGGCCAGCGAGGAGCTGTCGGCGCAGGCCCGCGAGATGGGCGACATGGTGCAGGTGCTGATCGACCTGGTCGGCTCGGCGGCCGGCTCGCGGCAGGTGGCGGCCACACCGCCGCCAGCGGCCCGGGCGCACCGGCCCGCTCCGGTCCGCCAGCCGGTGCGGGCGGCGACCAACGGGCACGCGACGGCAGCACGCGAGGCAGAGGTGGTGATACCGCTGGCCGGCGGTCTCGACGACTTCTGAACCCACGACCGAGCGGGCCGCGGCCCGTTCCGTCGGCGTGTGCCCAACCGAGCCGGAGTCCACTCTCCCCGGGCTCCGGCTCGGCTGTTGGGGAGCCGCTCTGGGTGTGCTTCCAGATTGTTGGGCCATGCTGGGCACGCCACCTCGGCCCCCGACT
>CAZHGD010000144.1:0-18765 GCA_964531735.1 uncultured Fimbriimonadaceae bacterium
ACCTACTTCCTCTACGACGGCATCAACCTCGTGTGCGAACTGGACCGCACCGGCGCGCTGACCGCCGCAAGCGTCTTCGGCGCGGCGGGACTGCTCAGTCGTGGCACCGTGCAATACCAGTTCGACCCGCTGGGCGATGCGGTGCACCAGTTGGACGCGTCGGGCGCGGTGACGGCGAACCGGCTGCTTGATGCGTGGGGCATGGACGCCACGGTGCCGATGCCGCCGGCTTTTCTACCGGGGGCGCCAGATCCGAGCCCGCCGGTGCTTGACCCCCTGGCGGGCGATGCGGAACGCACGCTCGGTGGAGCTGGCGAGGCGAGCAGCAACAGTCCTGGACCCATGCCACTTCCGCGGCGTCGAGGCACCCAGACGAGGGGGCTCGTCGACAGCCATTACGACCCTGACTACCACGAGGGTCGCTCGCAGGACACGACTGGAGGAGCGTCATGGCTAACGGTCCGGCAGACCGACCGGCAGACCCCGCGCTGCCAGGTGACGACGCTGTGCTCGTCCGGACCGACGAGCTGGCCCGCGTCGAGCGGCGTGTGCGGCGCTACTGCAATGTGGCCCTGGCGCTGGCCATCTGCAGCGCCGTTCCGGTGCTGTGCGTGGGGCACCTCGCGTTCCGGATGTGGACGTTCGGCTCCGGCGACAAGCGCGTGCGCACGGTGCAGTGCGAGCGGCTGGAGCTGGTGAGCCGCGGCCGCGTGGTCGGTTCGTTTGGCGCCACCAGCGACGGCCGGTGCTATCTGCAGCTCTGCGCGCCAGACGGCGGCGAAGGCCACGTGCTGCTGGAAGCACGTGGCAACCATGCGGCTATGTTCCTGTGCCCAGAGACCCAGCGATCGGTGCTTGTGCTGTCGGCACAGGAAGACGCTGGTGTTGCAGTGTCTGACGGTTCGGATGAGCTGCAGCTCACCGCTCACGGCATCGAGTGCGGCGAGGTCGCGCCCCGCAGATTTCGGCGATGGCGGAGGGCCGCCCCCGCCGGAGCCGCTGACAGCGGCGACGCGGGACCGACCAGCGCCGTCACCCCAGTATCGGCCGACAGTGACCATCGGGCTCAAGACCGGCCGCCCGCGCCTTGACTTGCGCCACGCCACGGCATGGGCTACAACCCCGGCAGGCCGGCTGGTGACCTGGCCCCCGCATGGCCCGTCCACCCGCTGTGAGAGGCCGTATGCCGCCGGTACTGGTGAGGACGCCTACACCGGCGCCCGGTCAGTTGCCGTACGTAGCCGGCCGGATCGGCACGGTGGTCGTAGCTGTCGGCGTGGCCATCCGGCCACTGCCTGCCGGAGCCGCTGTTCCGGCGCTTCGCTGAGGAGTGCGCCAACCGCGCACCATGGCAGGAACGGAGCTGGTGGCGAAGGTCACCAACCGGGGGTTGCCGCGCGTGGCGCGAGTTGGCGTTCGACCGTCTGCCGGAGCACACGGCGCTCGTTGCGGCGTCGAGCAGCCACCTCGGTATGCGATGGTCGCTGATGGACATCGTGGGTGATGCCGGCACCAGCGGGCCGCGGAGTGCGGCGGTACAGTCCATCTTCGACTACGCCTGGTGGTGCGTCGCCGATGCCGGCGACGAGTGGTCGGCTGCCGAGGCAGGCACGTTCTTCTACGAGAATCTGCCGGAGTACGGTGACTTGGCCGTCCAGGTGCCCCGGTACGCGGAGCCGCAAGGGCCGTGGCGCTCGGCACATCGTGGCGCGGCTCCGCTGGGCCGCCCGGTCATCGGCCGCCCGACGTCTGGCGTGGCGCGCTACCCTCGCCGGGCCGCCAGCAGCGCTTCGGCCCGCGCCAGGCTCGCCAGGCTGCCGATGTCGAGCCACAGACCGTCGACCAGGTGCGCGGCAACGCAGACGTCGTGGTGGAGCAGGTCGGGCACCAGCTCACAGGTCAGGTGGTAGCGGCAACCCGGCGGGATCCAGCGTTGCCAGATCACCGACTCGACCACATGGACGCCCGTGAACACGCCCAGCCAGCGGCCGCGTGGGTCGTCCAGGCCGGTCCGGCGAATCGCCCGCAGCCGGCCGCTGTCGTCCCAGGCCACCGGATGCACCATCGGGCCGACCTGCGCGGTGGTGGCCAGCGTGAGCGCGGCGCCGAGTCGCTGGTGCGTCGCCAGGATCGGTGACAGCCCGAAGTCGAAGACGATGTCGCCGTTGACCACCACGGCGGTCTCGTCGCCGAGGAACCAGTCGAACGACTTCAGCGTGCCCATGCCGTCGAGCAGAGCGGGCTCGTGCTGCCAGGACAGCCGCACGCCCCAGGCGCCGCCGTCGCCGAGGTGGTCATGGAGCGCCTCGGGCAGCCAGTGCGTGTTGATGGCCACCTCGGTGATGCCGTGCGCGGCGAACCACTCCAGAATGCGCTCGACACACGGCCGCCCGGCCACCGGGACCAGCGGCTTCGGCAGCCGCTCGGTCAGCGGCCGCAGACGCTCGCCCAGACCAGCACACAGCACCAGGCCCTTCACCGCCGGCGCCGCTTGAGCCAGGCCCGCACCTTGGGCAACAGGACGGTGAAGGCGCGGTAGGCCAACGGCGAGTAGACCAGGTCATACTCGCCGACCCACTCGACCAACTCGGGGCCGAAGCCCGACTTGAAGCGGTTGAGGCCGAACAGGTGCGTGTCCTCGGCCCAAGGTGGCGCCACCCCGCGGAAGTCGTACACCCGGCAGCCGCGCGCCACCGACCATTCCATCGCCCGCCACTGCAGCAGGTAGCCGCTGTAGTGCTCGCGGCCCTCCTCGTTCATGCCGCCGTAGAGGTACCAGCCGGTGGTGCCGTAGCCGACGCACAGGATGCCGCCGACCATGCGGCCCTCGCGCTCGGCACAGAACAGCGCCGCCTGGCAGTCGCCGGTCAGCGTGGCGGCAATCTGGTCGAAGTAGCTCTGCGAGCGGATGCCGAACTCCTGCCGGGCCGCCGTCTCCGTCAGCAGGCCGTAGAACTCGGCCCAGTCGGCCGGCGTCTCGCCGAGCCGCACCGTGACGCCACGCTTCTCCGACTTACGGATGCGGTTGCGGTAGTCCGGCTTGAACTCGGCGAAGACACGCTCGAGGCCCGGCGTGAGGTCGAGCCGCATCACCCACTTGGGCTGCGTGCCGCCGAAATGGCCCGGCTCCTCGGGCGCCGGCCGCGCCTGCCACTCGGCCGCCCAGGCCGTGTCGCCGACGGGCAGACACGGGTCGAGCTTGAGCGCGATAGCGCCGCGGCTGCCGCAGAGCTGCGCCAGACCGCCGACCAGGGCGTCGCGGATGGGTCGGGCGTCCGGTGAGACCAGGTCGACTATCGGCCCGCGCGAGGCATAGGCGAGTGTGCGCCCGAGCGCCAACGGGCGGAACAGCACTTGCGCCGCGGCCACCAGCCGACCGTCCTGCTCGACGCCCACCCGCACCGGCTGCCACTCGCCGCTGCCCTTCACGTCGCCCCAGGCCCAAGCCTGGCAGAAGTCGTTCAGCGCATGCTGCGACACGAAAGCGTCGTAGGCCGGCTGGTCGGCCGCGGCGAGGATGCGGAAACTCGGAGCCGCCACGGTGGTCAGCCTTTCTGCCGCTCGAACAGCGGCGCCCACCGCGAAGCCATGACGCGCGCCAGCGGCGCGGCCGTCGGGCAGGCTGTCATGGCGTCGTGCAGGCAGGCCAGCGTGTGGGGCAAGTAGCGCACGTAGGTGCCATTGGCCTCGTGCTCCTTGACCCAGATGTAGCAGGCGGCGCAGTGGACCAGCCGCTGGACAGTGACCAGGCGCCACTGCTCGGCGATCTCGCCGGCGCCGGCGTCGCCGTGGACCCGTCCGGGCTGAGCCAAGTACGCGGCCAGGCCGGCGTCGCGGCGCTCGGCGGGCAGTGCGGCGTAGGGATCGGAGAGGAACGAGGCCAGGTCGTAGAGCCACGGGCCGATCATCGCGTCCTGGAAGTCGATCCACCAGGCGCGCTGTTCGTGGACCAGGATGTTGCGCGCGTGCAGGTCGCGGTGCATCCACGACTGGCGGCCACGCGTGAGCGCGGCGACCATGGCGTCCTCACCGTCCTTCCAGGCCGCCAGTTCATCGTCGTCCAGATCGCGCAGCGGCGCCGCCACCACTTTGCGGAACCGCCGCAGTTCCCAGCGGATGCGGATCTCCTCCAGGCTGCGCGCGTGCGCCGGTGAGGCGGTGGCCGGCTCGCCCGCGGCCTCGGCCTCCAGCCGGGCCAGGTCGCCGATCACCGACTGGTACCACCGCTCCGAGTCGTCGGCACCGGTCAGCAGCGTGTCGCCGACATCGGTGATCAGCAGCACGCAGCCCTCATCCCAGCGCTCCAGCACCTGCGGCACGGCCAGGCCATGGCCGTGGAGGTAACGCCCGATGGCGATCCAGTCGGCCATCTTGTGGGCTTCCTCGAGCGGCGTGACCATCGCGACCGCGGTCCCGGCCAGGCCGGCGCCGCGCAGGCGGTAGTAGCGCCGGTGCGACACGTCGCCGGCCAGTCGCGTCCGCTTGGCCGCCGCGAGCCCCCATCGGTCCAGAGCCTGGTCCAGTAACGCTTCAGCCATCACGTCCTCGGCCCGTGCTGGGCCAGTTCCTCGATGCGGTCGACAATCCGCGCGGCCGAGTCGGGTCGGCCGAGTTGCCGACTGGCCGCGGCCATGGTGTGCAGCGCGGCCGCATCGGCCAGCAACGGCGTCACCGCCGCCGAGAGCCGCGCCGGCGTCAACTCGGCGTCCGGTATGACCAGCGCCCCACCCGACGACGCCATCCAGGCGGCGTTGTGCGTCTGGTGATCGTCGGCCGCCGCCGGGAACGGTGACAGCACGGCGGGCAGCCCGCGCGCAGTGAACTCGGCCAGCGACATCGCGCCGGCCCGGCTGATCACCAGGTCGGCGGCAGCCAACGCCCAGTGCATCTCGTGCAGGTACTCGCGGTACTGGTACGGCAGCGCCAGGCCCTGCTGCTCGGCGGCGCTCAACGTCCTGGCGTTGACCCGGCCACCCAGGTGCAGCACCTGCCAGCCGGCAGCCTCAGCCGGCGTCAGCGTCGGCAGCCAGCCGAGCAGCGCCTCGTTGATGCGGCCCGAGCCCAAGCTGCCACCGAACACGAGCAGCGTGTGCCGGCCGGCGTCGAGGCCCAGCGCGGCCACGGCCGACGCGCGGTCGCAGGTCAGGATGGCCTCGCGGATGGGATAGCCCAGTTCGGCAATGGCCAGGCCGGCGAACCAGCGGCGTGCGGCGGGCATCAGCACGGCCACCAGGTTCGGCCGCGCGTAGCGGGCCAGCAGCCGGTTGGCACGGCCGGGAATCGCGTTCGGCTCGAGCACCACGCGCGGCAGGCCGCGCCGCGCCGCCGCGAGCAGGAGCGGCGCGCAGACCTGCCCGCCGGCGCCCACCACCACCTGCGGCCGCGTCTGGGCGAGCACGCGCTGCGCCTGGTGCCAGGCGCTGAGCCAGCCGAGACACCCGAGCAGCTTGCGCCAGCGCGGCGCATTGGCCGGCGGCAGTCGGAGCAGGATCGGGGTGAAGCCTTCGGCCGGCAGCAGATCGGCCTCCATGCGGCCCTGCTCGCCGACGAAGCCGACGCTGTCCGGCCCGTGGCGGCGCACCAACTCGTGGGCCAGCGCCACCAGCGGGTAGATGTGCCCGCCGGTGCCGCCGCCGACCAGCAGGACGCGCAGTGGCTCGCTCATCAGGCCGCCTCCGCGTCAGGCGCCAGGCGCCGGCAACGGTCCGCCGCCACCACCAGCGCCTCGTCGAGCAGGGCCAACTGGCTGTCCAGCGCCGTCAACTGCTGGTCGCGCTCGGCCAGCGCGTCGGGCGCCTCCAACTGCGCCGCAGCTACGCGCTCGCGCACGCCGCGGGCCCGCTCCTGGCGGAGCGCGAGCAGGCGGTGCAGCTCCTCGTGTGCCGCCAGCGCCGCGGCGCGCGCCACCTGGCAGGTGTGGTCGCGCGCCCAGGCGGCATAGGCGCCCTCGGCCTCCTGCAAGGCGTCGCGCTGCACCAGTTCGATGCGGTCGAGCACCGCCGGATCGTCGGTCTGGCTGTAGAGCCCCTCGAGCGCCTCCACGGCGTCGGCGAAGCGGTCCAGTTCCGCGAAGCAGCGGGCCATGCTGTCCAGCACGTCGCGGCGGTTGGCTTGCAGGAACTGCACGCGCGGGACCTTGTCCCACAACTCCAACGCCCGCTGCAGCCAGCGCCGGCGCTGCTCGCCGCCGCCGCGCTGGGCGGCCTGGTAGTGCAGCAGACCCAGGGCCACGCGCGCGTCGGGCCGCGAGTTGAACAGGTGGTAGAGCGCCGTCCGCCGTTCGAGATAGCCGAGTTGGTCCAGCGGGATGTCGGTGCTCTCGTAGAGGTGATGCAGCCGCCGCGCGCCAAACCGCCAGGGGATGCCGCGGTACATGGCCAGCGTGCCGTCGTCGGCCTCGTTCGGCGCGATGTAGTAACAGTCGTAGAGCCCGCCGGTCAGCACGCCGTAGGCCAAGACCAGCACGCCGGCCGTCACCCCGGCCACGCAGGACCAGTCGTAGAGCGACTGGAACTTGAGGTAGTGCCCGTACTCGGCGGTCACGCCGAGGGCGGCAAAGACGCCGCTCAGGAGCCAGGCCCGGAGCGTGATGCAACGCCGGATATCGGCCGTCGCCACGCTGGCGGCACCGTTGGCGCTTTCGGTCTCACGCAGCAGCAGGTGCTCGAAGTGATGGTGCAGCGGCGCCATCACGAACGGCCGGAAGGGCTCATGGGCGGCCAGTGCGCCCGGATCGAGCCAGCGCTGCGAGACCGCCTTGGCCGCCTTCTGCAGCGCTACCGAGGCCGCCTCGATGAAGAACACGCCGCCGATGACGCAGAACAACACCTCGGTGCGACTGAACACGGCCAGGAAGGCCATCGCCGCGCCGAGCGCCATGGAGCCGGTGTCGCCGAAGTAGATGCTGCCACGGCGGAAGTTGAAGTACAGGTAGGCCACCAGCGAGCCGCCGATGATGGCGCTCATGCGGCTGAGCGCGTACATGCGGTAGACCAGGTAGGGATCGGTGCCCCGGTTCTGCTCGGCGGCGCCGATCAGGAAGGTCACCACGGCATAGGCCAGCGCCGCCATGGCGCCGGTGCCGCCGGCCAGGCCGTTGAACCCGTCGGTGATGTTGACCGCGTTGGAGACCCAGAACAGAAACAGCATCACGAACGGCACGACCGCGTAGCTGAACGGCACCAGGCCGATGAACGGTACCGACAGGTACTCCAGGTCGTAGCTGACGAACTTGCCGTAGTAGAGGTTGAAGAAAACTGCGAACGCCAGCGTCACGCTGACTTGCAGGACCACCTTGAGCTTGTTGCTGTAGCCGGTGGCCAGCGACTTGGAGCGATCGTCGAGAAAGCCCAGCAGTCCGAAGCCCCAGAAGCCGATCAGGAAGCAGACGGCGTAACCGCGGCGGATCTGCTCCAGGGCCGTGAACACGATGACCATCGCGGTCACGCCGAGCAGCAGGATGAAGCCGCCGCCCATCGGCACGGAGTCGCGCCGCCCCTGGGCGACGCCCTCCTTGCTCTCCTTGCTGACGAACTGAATGCGCCGGAAGAAGGGCACCAGGGCCACGCCGATGGCCAGGGTAACCAGCACCGCGCCGCCGCCGGCGGCGAATACGGTGGCCATGGTCTCCCACAGGTCGGCACGCACGGCAGCCTCCTAGCGGATGGTCACGCGCAACATGTGCAGGCCGATGGTCAGTTGCGCGCCATCGCGCAGCTCGGCCTTGCCGCGGACCAGCTCGCCGTTGAGCAGCGTGTCGTTCAGGCTGCCGGCATCGTCGATGTAGTAGCGGTCGCCGGCGACCTCGATCCGAGCGTGGCGGCGCGAGACGGTGCGGTCGTCGAGGCGGATGTCCTGGTCCGGCGCCCGGCCGATGCTGAGACCCGCGGCCGGCACCTTAACGAGTGCCAGCAGGTCACCGGTCAGGCCGTAGACCTCGACCATGGCCTGTTTGGGCAGGCTGCTGCCGACCAGTCGGGCGGTGTCGTCGCCCAGGGCCCGCCGCAGGAGCTGCGTCTCCTCTTCTTCCGGCCGATGGTCATCACTCGGCATTCAGGTCTCCTCCGACCGCGCGCTTCAGTCGCAACATGACCGGCTCAAAGCCACAGGCCGCCCAGAACCGCCGGCCGGGCGCGTTGGCGCAGGCCACCGACAACTCCAGGTAGGCCGCGCCTTGCTGCTCGGTCCAGGTCGCGATCTCGGCGAACAACCGTCGGCCGATGCCGCGACGGCGGCAACGCGGCAGCACGATGAAGTTCTCAATCACGGCCCGGGGCTGGTGCAAGAATACCACGGTGGCCTGCAAGGTGCACGAGGCCATGCCGATCAGCTCGTCGCCGTCGCGGGCCACCAGGAACAGGCTGTCGGTGCGGCTCAGCCGCTCGCGGAAGTTGCTCTCGAGCGAGCGCAGCCAGTCCTCGCCCGGCAGAAAGAACTCGTCGCGCTGCGCGTGCTCCTCGGCCAGTTGCGACATCAGCCGCAGCATCGCCGGCACATCCGACTGGCCGGCCCGCCGGATCGTCACTCGCCTACTCCGCCATATCGCGCACCAGCGCCTGGTAGTTCTCGATGATCTGGGCGCGCCGCAGTTTCAGAGTCGGCGTGATCTCGCCGCGCTCCAGGCTGAACTCGTGCGGCAACAGACGGAACTTGCGGACCATCTCGAACGACGCCAAGTGCCCGCTGACGCGCGAGATTTCGGCCCGGATCAGCTTCTCGGCCGCCCGCGAAGCCGCCATCGCCTCCGGCGTTGCCGCTTCTTCGCCGGCCTTCGCCAACTCCACCTTCAGCGCGTCGAAGTTCGGCACGATCAGGGCGGTGACGACGTTCTGCTCGTCGCCGATGAGCAGCACCTGCGAGATCAGCGGGCTGCTCTGCAAGCACTGCTCGATGGGCGCCGGCGCGACGTTCTTGCCGTTGGCCAGCACCATGATGTCCTTCTTGCGCCCGGTGATCTGCAGGTGGCCGTCGTGCGCCCAGACGGCCAAATCGCCGGTGCTGAACCAGCCTTCGCCATCCAGCACCGCAGCCGTTTCTTCGGGCATCTCGAAGTAGCCCTGCATGATGTTCGGCCCGCGGGCGAGCAGTTCACCATCATCGGCCAGGCGCACCTCGACGTCCTCGATCGGCGGCCCGATGGTCTCGAACCGCACCGGCAGCGAGGGATCCTGCACCGCGATGACCGGCGAGGTCTCGGTCAGGCCGTAGCCCTGGTGGACGCGCAGGCCCAGCGCGAAGAACCAGCGGCCGACTTCCGGCGGCAGCGCCGCACCACCGGACACCATGTAGCGCAACTCACCGAGACCGATCTGCCCGCGGATCCGCCGACAGACGCGCGCATCGGCCAGGCGGTGCAGCAAGCAGAGCCACCCGCCCGGGCCACGCTCCGAGGTGTACGCTCGGCTGTACCGCTCGGCGACGCCCACGCCCCAGTCGGCGATCACGCGCACCAGCCCCTGGCGCGAGCGCAGGTTCTGCTGCACGCGCTCGCGCACCAGCTCGAGGAAGCGCGGCACGACGATCAGCACCGTCGGCCGCACCACCTTCAGATCCGGCAGCAGCGACCGCAGGCTCTCGTTGTAAAGCGACCCCGCACCGGCGAGCATGCCCAGGTAACAGACCATCCGCATGAAGACATGCGACAGGGGCAGGAAGGTGACGAACCGGTCGCCGGCGCGGACATCCACGCGCCGCATCGTGGCCAAGACGTTGCTGATCAGGTTGCCGTGCGTCAGCATGGCGCCTTTGGGCACGCCCGTCGTGCCGCTGGTGAAGATGATCGTCGCCAGCGTGTCGGGACCGATCGCGGCTTCGCGAGCCTCGACCTCGGCCTGCCGGTCGGTGGCCGCGCGGCCTTGCGCCACCACCTCCTGCCACGGCCGCGCCAACGGGTGACCCTCGGGCAGGCGGTCACCGTGGAACAGCAGGATGCGCTCCACGGTCGGCAGCTCCGCGCGGATCTTGTCGAGCTTGGCCAACTGCGTCAGGTCGTCGCAGAGCACCACTTTGGCGCGCACGCGCTGAATCAGCGGGGCCACCTGATTGTCGGGCAGCGTCGGGTAGATGGGCACCGTCGCGGCACCCAGGGCCAGGATGGCCACGTCGGCGATGACCCACTCGGCGCAGTTCTCGGAGAGGATCACCACGCGGTCGCCGGGCGCGATGCCCAGGCCGAGCAGTCCGCGTGCCGCCGCCGCGACCTCCTCGCCGAACTGGGCGTAGCTGGTCGTCACGGTCGTGTCGCCCTGCTTCTGGTAGACCGCCGGCAGCGACGCGTGCACGCGTACAGCATGGCGCACCAACTCGGGCAATGATCGGAACACCTCGACCTCTCCAGGTGGACGCCGCATTATACGCGAGGTCAGGCCCCGCCGCAACGCTGTCTGCACTCCCGGCGCGACGCTCGGACGCGGCGGATCACGGCGTGTGCGCGTGGCTCAGCCGGCACCCACAGCGCGGGGCGGCGAGAGCAGGCACCGCTGCGGTGCCCGCTCTCGCCGCCCCGACTGACCGGCCGCGGCGACCCGGCCCTATGGCCGAGCGGGGCCGTCATAGGCCCGCAACAGCAGCTCGCGGATCTCGCGAATCAGCGGGAAGCGCGGATTCGCACCGGTGCACTGGTCGTCGAAGGCGTCTTCGGCCAGCGTGTCGAGCGCCGCCTGGAACGCCGCTTCGGGCACCCCGGCGTCGCGGATCGACAGTGGGATGTCGAGCTTGGCTTTGAGCTCCTCGATGGCCGCCACCAGGCGCGCCACCTTCTCGTCCTCGGTCGCTCCACCCAGTTGCAGGTAGTCGGCGATGCGGGCGTAGCGGCTCTTCGCGGTGGGGTGGGTGTACTGCGGGAAGGCCGTCTGCTTGAGCGGCGTGTCGGTCGCGTTGTAGCGAATGACATCGACGATGAGCAGCGCGTTGGCCAGGCCGTGCGGCAGGTTGAACCGCGCGCCGAGTTTGTGCGCCATGGAGTGGCAGATGCCCAGGAAGGCGTTGGCGAAAGCCATGCCCGCCATGGTGGCGGCGAAGTGTACCTTCTCCTTCGCCCGCAGATCGGCGGCGCCGTTGGCGTAGCTGAGCGGCAGGTACTTGAACAGGATGCGGATGGCCTCCAGCGCCATGCTGTTGGTGAAGTCGGTGGAGAGCACCGACACCATCGCCTCCAGCGCGTGGGTCAAGGCGTCGATGCCGCCATAGGCCGTCAGGCGCGGCGGCAGGTTGAGCACCAGCTCCGGGTCGACGATGGCCATGTCCGGCGTCAGCGCGTAGTCGGCCACCGGGTACTTCTTGCCGGTGCGGTCGTCGGTGACCACGGCGAACGGCGTCACCTCGGAGCCGGTGCCCGAGGTGGTCGGAATGGCCACGAACTGAGCCTTCTTGCCCAGCACCGGGAAGGCGTAGATGCGCTTCTCGATATCCATGAAGCGCATCGCCATCTCCTCGAACTTGGCGTCCGGGTTCTCGTACATCAACCACATCATCTTGGCCGCGTCCATGGGCGAGCCGCCGCCAAAGGCGATCAGCACGTCCGGCTTGAACACGTTGCACAGGTCGAGGCCCTTACGGATGGTGGTCAGGTCGGGATCGGGCTTGACCTCGAAGAAGACTTCGTACTCGATCCGCAGCTCGTCGAGCACGCGCGTGACCTTCTCGGTCAGGCCCAGGTCATAGAGCGGCTTGTCGGTGACGATCACCGCGCGGTGCCGATCGCTCAGTTCCTTGAGGGCCAGGGCCAGGCAGCCATACTTGAGGTAGACCTTCGGCGGCACCTTGTACCACAGCATGTTCTCGCGGCGCTCGGCGATGTTCTTGATGTTCATGAGGTGCCGCACTCCGACGTTCTCGCTGATCGAGTTGCCGCCCCAACTCCCGCAGCCGAGGGTCAGCGAGGGCTCGAGCTTGAAGTTGTAGATGTCGCCGATGGCGCCCTGCGAGCTCGGCATGTTGACCAGCACGCGGCCCGTCTTCATGGCCGCGCCATAGGCCATGACGCGGTCGGTGTTGCGCGGGTCGGTGTAGAGCGCCGAGGTGTGGCCGATGCCGCCGAACTCCACGAGCGCCTTCGCCTTGGCCACCGCCTCGGTGAAGTCGCCGGCGCGGTAGAGCGCCAGCACGGGCGAGAGCTTCTCGTAGGCGAACGGCTCACCGACGCCGATCTGCTCGGTCTCGCCGATCAGCACCTTGACGTCGCCCGGCAGCTCCAGCCCGGCCATGGCGGCGATCTTGGCCGCCGGCTGGCCGACCATGTCGGCGTTGAGCTTGCCATCGCGCAGGATGACCGCGCCGACCTGGTCCTTCTGCTCCGGCGTCAACAGGTGCGCACCGCGCGCCGCGAACTCGGCCTTCACCGCCTCGTACACCGCGTCGACCACCACCACCGACTGCTCCGACGCGCAGATGACGCCGTTGTCGAAGGTCTTGGACATGAGGATCGAGCTGACCGCCATGGGGATCTCGACGGTCTCGTCGATCACCGCCGGCGTGTTGCCGGCGCCCACGCCGAGGGCCGGTTTGCCTGAGCTGTACGCCGCCTTGACCATGCCCGGTCCGCCGGTGGCCAGGATCAGGCTGATGTCCGGGTGGCGCATCAGCGCGTTGGACATGGCCACGGTCGGCTCGGTGAGCCAGCCGATCAGGCCCTCGGGCGCGCCCGCGGCGACCGCCGCCTCGGCAATCACGCGGGCCGCCTCGGCCGTGCTCCGCTTGGCACGCGGGTGCGGCGAGAAGATGATGCCGTTGCGCGTCTTCAGCGTGATCAGGCTCTTGAAGATCGCCGTCGAGGTGGGATTGGTGGTGGGCACGATGCCCGCGATCAGGCCGATCGGCTCGGCAATGCGGCGCAGGCCGCCCGACGCGTCGTAGCTCAGCTCACCGCACGTCCGCTCGTCCTTGTACTTGTGGTAGATGAACTCTGCGGCAAAGTGGTTCTTGATCACCTTGTCTTCCACAATGCCCATGCCGGTCTCCTCGACGGCCAGTTTGGCCAGTCGAATGCGGTCGGCATTGGCGGCGAGCGCCGCGGCGCGGAAGATGTGGTCGACTTGTTCCTGAGTGAACGTGGCGTAAGCGGCCTGGGCGACCTTGACTCGGTGGATCAGGTCCTCGAGGGCCCGGCCCGCGTCGGCAGTGGGTGGCGTCGCTTCCATGGGGCTGTCCTTCCTGGCAGTCCGTGCCATCGGGGGTGCCAACCGGCCCGATTACTACGCGAACTCACCAGCCAGGCGCCGGAGTTCGGGCGGCCGCAACAATCGCGACATATCCTCGCGTCGTCCGCTCGGCGGCCCAACCTGGCCGGGCGCCGACGGTGACGGCAGACGCGCGGACGGCGACCGGCGCCAAGTCACCAGTGGTCGGCCAGTCAGCGCTTGCCGCCACTCGCAGGAACGGCGTCACACCTGGTGAAACTCCACGCCAGACACCGTTGGAGCCCACCATGACGCGCAAGTGGTTGCTGGTTGTGTTGGCGGTCGGACCGCGGCTCGAGGCTGCGTCGCTTGAGGTCACCACGACGCCGCCCGGCGCCGCCGTGCGGTGGACCGCGCCGGACTCACCGGTGGTCCACACCGCCGGTCCGGCCCCCTGCCGGCTCACCGTGCCCGACCGCGCCGGTGAGGGCGCCTGCACCGTCCTGTGCGACGCGCCGGGGTACCTGCCCGCCGCGCGGTCCGTGACCGTCGCCGCGCTACGGGCCGGCCCGGTGACGCTGGCCGTGCCACTGCGGCGGTACGCGCTCAGTCTGCTGCCGGCGCTGGCCGAGGCCAGTCGGCTGGCCAAACGGCCACCCACGGCGCGGGCGTCCAAGGCCGACGACGCGGACGACGACGAGCGCGACGAAGGTCGCTACGACCGCAGTGTGCCCGCCGGCGACGGAGCGGGCATCTACCAGATGCACACCTTCGAGACCGAGGGCCAGGAGGGCTTCGAGCTGTGGTGGCTGCCATTCGGCGGTGAGGCGCGCCGCCTGGTCAGCGACCGCGGCGCCCGGCCCAAGGCCATGCATTTCCGCGTTCCCGACCTGACTGCCTCGCCGGACGGACAGTGGCTGGCCTGGTCGGGCAGCCAACGGCGCGCCGAGGTGATCCGCGTGCGCCACCGTTCGCTGCCGTTGGAGCGCTCGTTCAAGGCGGCCGGCGGTGGCGACATCGACTACCCGGTGTGGTCGCCCGATGGGCAGCACCTCGCCTACCGCAGCGAGCCACGCCGCGCCAAGCCGGCCCGCCGGCACGACGACGAGGATGACGAGGACGACGGCCCGTCGCCGCGCGACCGCTACGACGCGGCGCTGTACCTGCACCCGTGGGCCGGCGGCGGTGATCGCCTGGTGCTCCGCGGCGTCGGCCCGCGCTTCGCGTTCAGCCCCGATGGGCGCCAACTCGCGCTGGAGCGCCGCGAGGGCCTGGCGCTGCTCGACCTGGCCGACGGCCAGGTGCGCACCATCGCGCCCGGCGCCAGTCTCGAAGATGAGCCCGAGGCCATCCGGTGGTCACCTGACGGCCGTTGGCTGGCCTGCCGACTGCTTGCCGCGGAGGGTCGCCGGCGACGCGGGCCGGACCGCCCGGGCGAGGATCTGACGCTGATCCCCGCTGGCGGCGGGACGCCGCGGGTGGTGTGCCAGACCATCGGCAGCGTCTCCTGGCTGCCCGATAGCGGCGGTCTCTACGTCGCGGCGATCGCGCCCTGGCCGGTGGGCTTCGCTCGTGGCCTCAGGCAGCTCGCCGTCGGTCTGGACGGCCGGCTGCTGGCGGCGCTCGGCGACCCGGTGCCGGTCTTCGAGCGCCTATCGTGGGCGCCCGACAGCCGCTCGTTGGTCACCGTGGCGCTGCTCGGCGAGCGCCGCCGGGTGGCGCTGCGTCTCGACCTCGACGGCTGGACCACCACGCTCTCGGCGGCGCTGCCCGGCGAGGTCTGGGAGGCGGTGGACACGACCACCGGCCTCTACTGCCTGGTCGGGCCGCCCGGTGGTTGGCCGAACCTGGGGCCGGCGGCGCTCTGGCGCCTGTCCGGTGACCAGTGCGAGCGGCTGCTCGACGGCCTCGACGCGCCGCGGTCACTGACCGCTGCGGCCGACGGCACGGCGCTGGCCATGCTCACCGGCCCGCTGGACGACGCCAAACTGGTGCGCTATGGGCACCGGCCACCGCACGTCACGGTGGTCACCGGGCTGCCCGGCCCGTTGGAGGCCGTGGCCCTGTCGCCCGATGGCCGCGTGCTCGCCGCCGGCACCACGGATCGGAAGTGCTACCTGCTGCCGGCCGCCCGTGGTCTGGCGCGCTTCGACGAGCCCCAGGCCGAGGCGGTGGCGCCGCAGTGGCTGCCCGACGGCAGCGGTGTCCGGCCCTACCCGACCGCCCCCCAAGTGCTCCTGGTGACCGGCCGCACCGCCGCTGCGCAGGGGCTGAACGCCGTCTACTACGGCCGGAACGCGGTGGACCGGCAGCCGGTGGCCGCCTGGCGGTCCCCGGACGGACGCTGGCTGGCCGCCTTGGACCACGGCCGCGTCCTCTTGGCCGCGGCGACCGATGTGGAGCACGCCAAGCCACTGGACAAGTACCACGGACCGGAGCACCTGGAGCACCTGGTCCCGGCGCGTGAGCTGCCTTGAGCAGGGAGATGGGCATGAGACTGCTGGGTGCCGCCGTGGCGGCGTGGCTCTGTCTGACCCCGGTGACCGCCGCCGAGCCCTTCGGCCTGCCGGCCAATGCCGACGCCGTCAAGGCGTTGGCCGGGAGCGAAGCGGCTGTGGTCTTGCAGCACTTGCAGCACCATGGCTTCGCCGTGCTCGGCGACCGGGCCGCGCCCGATTTGGCCTCGGCCTACAGGACCCAGTTGCCGGGCCTGCCCATGCTGATCACCAGCGACGCCCTGCTGCAGCTCTGGTACCAGGTGCAGCGCGAGGTGACGGAAGCCGCCGAGGCGCAGCAGCTACTGCCGGTGACCCGGCAGTTGGTCACCGCGCTGTGGTCGTCGCACACGGCGCTGAGCCAGGCCCTGGCCGACGCCCGGCCCGAGGTGCGCGCCGCCGGATCGGCAGCCGGGCTGACGCTCGCCGTGGCGCTCCGGCTGGCCGATGAGCGGGCGCCGCTGCCCGCGGCGCTGGTCCCGCCGGTGGCCGCCATCGTGCAGCAGATCCGCGCCGCCGAGGCGACCGAAGTCTACCCCGGCGAGGACTACACGCAGTACCGGCCACGCGGCCCGTACGACGACCACGGCCCGATGGCCGAGTACTTTCGGCTGGCCAAGTGGCTCGGCCGCCGCCTGCTGCCGTTGGCCGGCGACGGGGCCGGGGCCGACACCGTGCGACAGACCGCCTGGCTGGTGGCGGCGGTGCAGCGCGACGCCACGGCGCGCGCGGCCTGGCAGCGCCTGGCGGCCGTGCGGCGGTTGCTCGCCGGACCGTTCGCGCTGAGCAGCGTCGACGAGCTCGACGCCGCGTTCACCAAGGTGCTCGGCGCCGGCTGGACGCCGGCGCTGCTGGACGATGCCGCCTGCGCCAAGGTGCTGGCCGAAGTGGCCGGGTCGGGCTACACCACGGTCAACGTGCGCACGCGCCTGGTCGACCTGAGCGGCGTTCGCTTCCCGACGCGGGCCTTCGCGCTGCTGCCGGAACACGAGCTGCCCGATGCCCGCCTGATGCAGCAGGTGATCGACGCCGGCCGCACGCCGAGCGGGCTCGATGTCGCCGCGGCGCTCGGCCTGCCGCGCGCGCTGACGCAGGTCACCACTACCGGTGGCGAGCCGGCTAAAGCACTGGCCGAGGCGGCCCGGCAGTCGTGGCAGGCCGGCGCGGGCGGTCTGTTCGCGCAGTGGCTGTCGCTGCTGGCCACGCTCGGGCAGACCGACGCCCGCGCGCCGGAATTCATGCGCACCGCCGAATGGCAGGACAAGACCGTCACCACGGTCCTGGCCAGTTGGGCCCAGTTGCGCCACCAGGCCGTGCTCTACGCCGCCGCGCCGATCTACGCGATGGGCGCCGACTCCCTGCGGCGGCCGCAGGGACTGGTCGAGCCGAATCCGCGCTTCTTCCGGCAACTGGCCGAGCTGGCCGACGGCCTGCTGCGGTCGTTGCGCGAGTGGCAGGTGGCGCCGGCCAACGCTGTGCTGCTGGCGCGGCTGGCGGCCAAGTCGCGCGAGTTCGCCGGCTACGCCGAGTTGGAGCTGGCCGGGCAGCCGCTGCCGCAGGACGGCGCGATGATCCGGCAGTTCCCGCACTGGGTGACCGCGCTGGTGCTGGTCAACCCGGCCGTGGTGGCCGACGTGGCCACCCTCGACCAGGGCGTGCTGCACGCCGGCAGCGGCTACCTGCGGCCACTGCTGGCGTCCTTCCGCACGCCGGCCGGCGAGACCATCACCGCACTCGGCTTCGTCAGCAGCTACTACGAGCTGATCGAGCCGACGCGCCTGACCGACCAGCAGTGGATTGAGCGGCTCACCTCCAGCTACGCCCGGCCCCAGCCGCCGGCTTGGGCGCGCACGTTCTGGATCGAGCCAGGCGGTCCGTCGCCCGAGGACGCTGCGGCGCTGCGGCAGATCGAGACCGATCTGCTGGCTGGCCGCGACGCGGCGGCGTTGCCGGCGTTGCGCCGACTGCAGCAGAAGCACCACGGCACGCGGCTGGAAGTGCAGCTGCAGCTCCTCCTCGCCCGCACCTACGAGCGCCGCGACCAGGCCGCCGAGGCCGCCGCCGCCTACCAGGCCTGCGCCAGGATGTACGGCTGCGCCGAGCGCGACGAAGCCGCCCAACATGCCACGCCCGATGACGGCAGTTACCGCCGCGAACTGGAGCAGGTGCGCCAACAGCACCTGGCCGAGTTGGCGGCCACTGCGCCGCAGCCGGGGCTGTCGGCCGCCGCGGAGCAGGCGCGGCAGGACCGCCGCGCGCGCCTGCTGCTGCGGCCCAATCAGCGGAACTACCTGATCGAGCCCGAACCGGCGCGCGTGCTCACCGAGTGCCCGCAGTCGCAACTGGTGCCGGTGGCGCGACTGTGGTTGGCCGCCGGGCATCACGGCCGGGAGTACGAGCCGCCACCGCGGCCCAGTGCCGTACCGGCCCTGGAGCAGGTGGAGCGCGACTACGCCGGCAGTCTGGTGGCCGAGACCGCCGCGACCTGGGCGGCCCAGGCGCTGCTGCCCAAGGATCCCAAGCGCGCGGTCAACAAGCTGCTGCCTTACGTGCCGCCGCGCCCGCGCCCGAACGAGCCCTGGCCGGCCGCGGCGGCCTTCCTGGTGGGCAAGGACGCTCCCGATCGGCCCCTGCGCGAGGAGGCCGAGCAGCCGGCCTGGCAGGCCCTGCGCGCCATCGCCGAGGACCTGGCCGTCGTCCTGCTGGAGGCCGGCGCGCTTGACGAACTGGACCAACTGGCGGCGCTGCCCGACGACGAGGACCATGACCCGGGGCCCCGGGCCGAGTTGCTGGGGCTGTACCGCGAACTGGGCCGCCCGCAAGCCGAGGCCCTGCGGCTGTATGTGAGCGCGACGCGCTCCGACCGCCACCAGCCGACAGCGCCGCTGCTCGACGAACTGCTCCGCCGCTGGCCCGACAGCCCCTTGGCGCCGTTGGCGCTCTATGCGCTGGCTACGCAGCCGCCGGGCACGGCCGGTGCTGAGGCCGCGGCGCGGGCGCTGCGCGAGCGCTGCCCGAAGTCGCCGCTGACCGGCGCTCTGCTCATCGCCGCCGAAGCGCGCGCCGGCCGGCTCGACGAAGCGCAGAAGCTGGCCCAGGCCGGCGGCGGCCGGCGGCGTTTCGACCGACCAAGGCGCCCCCGAGTGCAGCCGCCG
>CAZHGD010000145.1:0-18694 GCA_964531735.1 uncultured Fimbriimonadaceae bacterium
GGCCAGGAGGTGGTGAGCGGCGAACCGCACGGCCCACTCGCCCGGAAGCACACCCCAACCACCTTCCTGATTGACACGATCCGCCCTTGCTGCCAACCTTCCACCATCATGGTCACCGAAGACACGTGCGGACTCGACACCGCTGACCTGATGCTGGCCCTCGACGAGGTGGGCGAGTGGTTCGGCGCCGGCTACCTGTCGCGGCCTGACGCCGGGCCGATCACGCGGATGGGCGCGGCGCTGCGGCACTTCTTCGAGCACGTGCCGCTACCGGAGTACACCGGTCGCCGGCTGTACCCGCACGGCGGCAGCCTCTACGGCGCGGGCCAGGCGTTCTGGCACCACTATGTGCAGGCCAGCTACGACCGCGGTCTGTGGGAGCGCAAGCGCGTGGCCGCCGAGACCGATGCGCAGCGGGCGGCGCTCGATCAGCTCGACGCCGTCTGCGGGGCCATCGCGTATGCCGGCGGCTACACGCACAGCATCGTTCACTACGGCCGCGTGCTGCGCGAGGGCCTGGCGCACTACGGCCGGCGCATCGAGCGCCACCTGGCCATCGCGACCGAGCAGCACGACGCCGCGCGCGTCGAGTTGTACGAAGCGCTGCGCGAGGTGCTCGCCGGCGCCGAGTGTTTCCGCCAGCGGTGCCTGGCGCGCCTTCACGAGGCCGAGCTGACCGGCGCCGAGGCGGAGGCCAATCGGACGCGACTCGTCGCGGCGCTGTCGCGCGTGCCGTGGGAGCCGGCGCGTAGCTTCGACGAAGCGATGGTGGCGGTCAACTGGCTGTTCTACTTCGACGGCAGCGACGACCTCGGCCGCTTCGACCAGGACGTGCGCCCGTACTACGAGGCCTCGCAGCCCACCGATGACGAGGCGCTGGCCCAGATTGGCGAGCTGTGGGAGAACGTCGACCACTGCTTCGCCTGGAACGCGGCGCTGGGCGGCACCACGCGTGACGGGCGGCCGGCGTACAGCCACCTGACCGAGCTGTGCCTGCGTGCGGGCCAGGGCCGCCGCCGGCCGAACATGGCGCTGCGGATCCGCGCCGACATGCCCGACGAGGTGTGGGACGCCGCGCTGGACTGCATCAGCGGCGGCTCGGGCATCCCGGCGCTGTACTGCGAGGAGAACTACCTCGCCGCCTTGCGTGAGGCGCACCTCAACGTCTCGCGCGAGGATCTGCACGACTTCGCCTTCGGCGGCTGCACCGAGACGATGATCCACGGCCGGTCCAACGTCGGCTCGCTGGACGATGTCATCAATCTGCCGAAGGTGCTCGAAGCGGCTCTGCACGCGGAGCTGCCCGGCTGCGCCGACTACGACGCGTTCGAGCAGCAAGTGCGCAGGTACCTGGCCGCCGAGGTCCGCCGGATTGCCGACTCCGTCGGCGCGAACCAGCAGCGGCGCGCCGAGCACCTGCCGCAGCTTATCCGCACGCTGCTGATCGACGACTGCATCGACAACGGCCGCGAGTACGCCGCTGGCGGCGCGCGCTACAACTGGTCGGTGATCAACGTCGAGGGCCTGGGCAACCTGATCGACTCGCTGACGGCCGTCCGCCACCTGGTCTACGAAGAGCGCGAGGTCAGCGCCGACGAGTTGCTGCACGCGTTGCAGCACGACTGGGCCGAGCAGGAGCTGCTCCGCCGCCGGTGTGAGCGGTTGCCGCGCTACGGCAACGGGCACCCGGAGGTGGACGCGCTGGCGCAGCGCCTGTCGGCGTTCATCTTCCGCGAGTTCCTCAGCTATGCGCCCTGGCGCGGTGGCAAGTTCCTGCCGTCGTGCCTGATGTTCGTGACCTACGCCAACGAGGGCCGGCCGGTGGGCGCGACGCCCGATGGGCGCAGCGCGGGCAGCCCGATTGCCGATTCGGCCGGCGCGGTGCAAGGCCGCGACCGCAGCGGGCCCACGGCGGCGCTGCAATCGGCGGCCGCGCTGGACACGGTCCATGCGCCGGGCACGCTGGTGGTCAACATCCGCCTGTCGCGGAAACTGTTCGACCAGCGCGACAAGGTCAAGGCGCTGGTGCGCGGTTACTTCGCCATGGGCGGTATGCAGGTGCAGATCAACGTGGTCGACCAGGCGATCCTGCGCGACGCGCTGGAGCATCCCGAGCGCCACGGCGATCTGATCATCCGCATGGGTGGGTACAGCGAATACTGGACGCATCTCTCGCGCGAACTGCGCGAGAGCGTGCTGGAGCGGGTTGAGCACACATGACCGGTCGTATCTTCGATATCCAACGTTTCTCCATCCACGACGGGCCGGGCATCCGCACCACGGTGTTCTTCCAAGGCTGCCCGCTGCGTTGTCGCTGGTGTCACAACCCGGAGTCGGTGGCCGGCCACGCGGTGGTCTTCTTCAACCCGGACAAGTGCCTGTACTGTCGTGCTTGTGCCGAAGCGTGCCAGCACGGCGGCCACGAGTTTGTCGACAGCCGTCACGAGCTGCACCGCGAGCGCTGTGTCTACTGCGGCGCCTGTGCCGCGGCCTGCCTGCCCGGCGCGTTGGAACAGGCCGGGCGCGAGGCGACCGTCGACGATGTGATTGGCGTCGTGGTGCGCGACCGCGTCTTCTACGAGACGTCCGGCGGCGGCGTCACGCTGTCGGGTGGCGAGCCGCTGTTGCAGCCCGAGTTTGCCGCGGCGCTGCTGGAGCGTAGCCGCGCCGAAGGGCTGCACACGGTGGTCGACACGTCGGGCGAGGGCGATCCGGAGGCCATCGCGCGGCTGCTGCCGCTGACCGATCTGTGGCTGTTCGACCTGAAGCACCTGGACACCGACCAGCACGCGGCGTTTGTCGGCGTGGGCAACGAGCTGATTCTGGACAACCTGCGCCGCCTCGACGCGGCCGGCGCGGCGGTGTGGATCCGCGTGCCGCTGGTGGCCGGCGTCAACGACACCGAGCGCAACGTGGCCGCGCTGGCGGCGCTGCTCGGCGAGCTGAGCTGCGTGCGCGAGGTGTGTCTGCTGCCCTACCACCAGTTCCAGGCCGACAAGTACCGCCGGCTGGGTCGCGACTACCCCGGCGGCGACCTGACCACGCCGAGCGATGAGCGGGTGGAGGCGGTGCGGAGCCAACTGGCCGCGGCGACGACGGCGACGGTGCGGGTGGGCGGCTGAGCCAGGCTGCGCGACAGGAGCCCGCACCGCATGACCGCCGTGGACGCCGACTTCGAAGCCCGGACTTACGCCAAGGTCTCGCGGCGCCTGCTGCCGTTTCTGTTCCTCTGCTACATCCTGGGACAACAACCAGGGGACATGATACGAGTTTTGGTCGGGGACAACAATCAGGGGACATGATACGAGTTGTGGTCGCGCTAACAATCAGGGGACATGATACGAGTGTTGGTCGCGCTTGCGTCTGTGGCGCCGGCGCCCGTTGGCTCCATCGGCCCCGGCCAACAACTGGCCGCCCTGGAGCCGGTACCATGGCCGCGTGTTGCCTGGAAAATCGCACCTGACCCCATTCCCATTTCGCCTGTGCCTGCTGCGTTCCACACCGGGCCCCTGCAACTCGTGGCCGCCGTGCTGTGCGCCGGCGGGCTGGTGCTGGCGCTCAGCACGCCGCGCAGCGGGCGCTGAGCGCCGCCGGGAGGCATGGCCCGACGTAGGGCGAACTTCGCCGGCCGGCGCTGCCCGGTGGGGCGCCGCGAAGGATTACCGCATGGCCGCCAGAGACGCCGACCTCGAAGCCCGGACCTACGCCAAGGTCTCGCGGCGCCTGCTGCCGTTCCTCTTCCTCTGCTACATCCTGGCCTACCTGGACCGCGTCAACCTCGGGTTCGCCAAGCTCCAGATGCTGGCCGATCTGAAGCTCAGCGAGGCCGTGTTCGGCATGGGTGCCGGGCTGTTCTTCATCGGCTACTTCTTCTTCGAGGTGCCCAGCAACCTGCTGCTCCAGCGGTTCGGCGCGCGGCGGTGGATCGCGCGGATCATGGTCACTTGGGGCGTGCTGTCGGCCGCAATGATGTTCACGCGGTCGGTGACCAGCTTCTACAGCCTGCGCTTCCTGCTCGGTCTGGCCGAGGCCGGCTTCTTCCCCGGCATCGTCTACTACCTGAGCACCTGGTATCCGGCCCGGATGCGCGCGCGGCGCACCGCCTCGTTCATGGCCGCCATCGCCGTGGCCGGGGTGATCGGCAACCCGGTCTCCGGCGCGCTGATGGACCACCTCTCCGGCGCCATGGGCTTGGCCGGCTGGCAGTGGCTGTTCGTCATTGAGGGCCTGCCGTCGGTCATGGTGGGGTTCTGGGTGCTGTCCTACCTCGACAGCACCATTGCCGAAGCGCGCTGGCTGACCGACGAGGAAAAGGCACTGCTGACGGCGAACATCAGCCAGGAGGATGCCGGCAAGGCGCACGCCAGCGTCGCCGACGCGTTCCGCAGCGGACGCGTGTGGGTGCTCTGCCTGGTCTACTTCTGCCTGATGGTCGGCCTCTACGCGGTGGCCTTCTGGCTGCCGACCATCGTCACCGCCATGGTGGGCCAGGGCTACCTGCGGGTCGGCCTGCTCAGCGCGGTGCCGTACAGCGTGGCGGTCGCCAGCATGTTCGCCGTCGGCCGGCACTCCGACCGCACCGGTGAGCGTCGCTGGCACGCGGTCGGTTCGTTCTTCGCCGCCGGCTGCGGCCTGCTGCTGTGCGCTCTGCTGCCCGCCGAGCAGCGCCTGCTGGCCATGGGCGGCCTGTCGCTGGCCGCCGCCGGCATCCTGACCGCCATGCCGCTGTTCTGGACCTTGCCCACGGGCTTTCTGACCAGCGCCGCGGCGGCCGCCGGCATCGGCCTGATCAACTCGTTCGGCAACCTGGGCGGGTTCGTCGGCCCCAACATCCCGGTCTGGGCCAAGCAACTGCACACCGAACCGCTCTACTTGGTCTCGGCCGCGCTGTTCGCCGGCGGGCTGATTCTGGCGGTCAGCGTGCCGCAGGCTGAACGGACGCCGTAGGCGCCGGGCTACGGCTGCAGCACGAAGACCGCCGCGCCGCCGGCGGCCAGTTCGACGCGCACCGTCTCGCCCGCGGACACCGCCCGGCCGGTGTAGAACTCACGCCCGCCGCCGGCCGCCGCCGGCAGCGGCACCGTTCGGGTCACCGCGCCACTGCTCGGGTTGAGGACGCAGACGAGCGTCGTGCGGCCGTCGGTCAGGCCCTGCACCAGCGACTCGTCCTGGCCGGGCAGGGCCGTGCGCCGTCCGGTCAGGAAGAGTGGTTCGTGCGTGGCCACCAGGCGGGTCAGGTCGGCCAGCGCCAGCCAACTGCGGCCGTCGAACGACAGCCGCTCGTAGAGCAGAATGCCGCCCGTGGCGTCGAGCACCCGGCGCAGCAGCGTCGCCAGGCTCAGCGGGGTCACCGGCTCCAGCTTGGCGGTCTCATAGGGCACCAGCAGCTCGCCGCAGAGCACCGGGATCCCGCGTGCGGCGGCCACGGTGGCCCGCACCGCCTCCACCGGCCGCCCATAGCCGCAGCCGATGCGGTCGCACGCCTGGAGCTCGCCCACATAGCGCCAGTCGACGCCGTACTGCTCGGGGTTCTCCGGCGTTTGGTAGCCGCTGTAGACGCTGAACAGGCAGCCCGGCTGCAGGCGATGGACCGCCTGCTTGAACCGCGCGAACACCGCCGCCACACGGCGCGCCATGAAGTCGACCCAGCGCGCGGCGTGCCGCTGGCGGATGACCGTGGCATCGAGCGGCGCATCGGCCGGCAGGCTGGCGAACTGCCGGAACGCGGCCAGGCAGCGCGGGCAGTAGCACGAGTGTGGCCCGCTGTACGGCGAGTACTCGTAGTCGTAGTCGACCACGTGCGGCCGGGCCTTGGCCATCTTCTCGCCGAGCTGCTGCTCCACCGCCGGCCAGCCGTCGCCCAGCAGCAGCGTGGTGCAGAGCAGGCTGGCGTCGGGCTTGCCGTCGTGGCGGAGGAGCCGTTCGGCCGGGTGCTGGTCCAGGTACGGCTTGAGGTCGAGGCTCCACGACTGGAAAGTCACGCCCATCGTGTTGTGCAGGCCGTACCGCGGCGCGTTTTCGCTGGCCCAGGCGTTGCCGGCCACCAGGTCGTTGACGCCGGTGTCGCGGGCGGTCTCGAGCACCGCGCGCCGACCTGGCTCGCTCGCCAGCGCATCGAAGAAGCTGCCCCACAACTGGCAGACGAAGCGCTGCGGCTGCTTGCCCGCCGGCCGCGGCAGCAGCTTCACCTTCACCGTCTGCAGCGGCTCGGAGATGGTGCCGTCGTTGGCCTCGGTCCAGTAGCTCAGCGTCTCGTCGTCCGGTCCGTCGTCGTCGCAGCGCACCCAGGCGTTGAACAACGACTGGATCGGGTGCCGGCCCGGCACCACCGGTTTGTCGGCCACCACCTTGACCACCTGCCGCGCCTGCTGGCCAATGGTCTGCGGGCCGACCGGCGTGCAGGTGTAGGCCGGAATGCCCGGCGTCTGCGCGTAGTAGCCCGAGGCGCCGAGCACGCGCCACGCCGTGGGCACTGCCAGGTATACCGTCCAACCCCCGAACGGCCGTCCGCGCAGGCCGTCGGCGACGACCGTCAGATGCTGGTTGGTGCCGCGCGCCACATGGAGCGCCGGCAGCGGCGTCGGCCAGAGGCGGGTCTTCTCCCACAGCAGTGTGTGCCGCAGGACCGCCGGCTGGCCCGGCTGACCCGTGAGACGGCCCTGCTGCGGCGCGAGAGGCCAGGCCGAGTCGTTGGTGGCCGCGGCCAGGGGTTCGCGCGCGCCGGCCGGCGCCAGCTTCCAGCGCTGGGCGCGGCCGGCCAGGCCCGGGGCGTCCAACCGCACGTCGGCCGTGCCGTTGGCCAGCTTCACGGCGAAGACGTTGGCGCCCTTCTGGAGTGGCGCGCGCACCGCCAGGTCGGCGGCACTCGGGCCGCTGCTCAGCGGCTCGTCGTTGAGCCGCAGTTCGTAGGGGCCGTCGCAGGTCAGGTGAACGGTGGCCAAAGCGCTCTTCACACCGCGGGTCACCGGCGGCGAGAGATAGCGCGGCGCCAGCGTCGCGGCGTCCAGCGCGCCATAGGCGAAGCGGTAGTCGGCCTCCTGGTCGATGATGAACGTGGCCTCACCCGAGGCGGTCAGCACCTGGCTGTGCCGGCGCGTCTCGCGCGGGCCGCCCAGAGCGGCCCAGACGGTCAGTGGCGACGCGGCTGGGCCGCCGCATTGCGCGGTGAGTCGATTGCGGCCTGGCTGCAGCGCGCGCGGCGCCGTCAACTGCAGGCCGCCGGGCGGCGGGCCGAACAGCAGCGTGCCCATCGCCGCTGGGTCGTGGAAGCCACGGTTGGAGGGGTTCCACGACGAGGTCTCGCCGCGCGCCTTGGCGATGCGGCCGAGGACCACCTGCCAACGGTCACCCGGACGCGGCGCGCTGACGCCGAGGTCCTTGAACGGCACGGCCAGTTCGAGTGACCACTGCCCGTCGCCGACCTGTCCGGCCGCGGTGACGCCGGCGTTCCAGGCCAGGTCGCGCGTCTCCCACAGGTCGGGCTGCCGGCAGCGCGCATCGGCCACGGTGCCGCGCGCGTTGACCACGAAGTCGAACGCCTGCCGGCCGGTGTGGCTCGGATCGAGCAGGATCACCGCGCTGTCGTCGTTGTAGACGGCGCCATCGCGCGCCGTCACCGCGGCGGCGAACTCGTGCCGGCGCTGCTGCGCCACGTCGAGGATCGGCTCGGGGCACGCGTAGAGCAGGTAGAGCCGGTCGTCGTCATAGCACAGCTTGACCTGGGTGTCGGCCGCCGCCGGCGCCAGCGCGCCCACGGTCAGGAAGCCGTCGCAGGCGATGGCGTTCGCCCAGCAGGCGTCATCCGGGCGGCCGTCGATAGCCGGTGGCGCCGCGCAGCGGCCGACCGCCACCAGCGGCCGCGCCCCGAACAGCGCCGGTGCGGCGCCCGGGTCGTCGGGCAGCGTGGTGCCCAGCGCGACGGCGTCGACGGCCACCGGCTCCACGGCGCCCTTGCCGCGCCAGCACTCCAGGTGCAGCCCATCGCCGACTTCGCCGGCGTACACCGGCGCGAACCGCAGCCAGTGCCAGGCGCCGACCTGGCCGGGGCGGGCGGTGACCAGCGCCTGCGGCTGACCACCTTGAGTGGTCAGCAGCTTCCATTCGTCGGTCGCCGAGGCGCTGCGCACGCGCACCGCCACGCTGACCGGCCGCGACGTGCGCGGGAACGGCAGGTCCTGCAGCCGGAGATAGCTGTCGCCGCGCACCACCTGGCCGCCGGACGCGCCAGCCTCGGCCGACCGCTCGCCCGCGCGCGTCGTGAAGTCCTCGGCCTCGAACTGCCACGGCCCGGCGGCGGTGTCCCAGGTGAGCAGCGGTGGCTCGACCGCCACGCTCACGTCGTCCACCTCAAACACGGCGCCGGGCTGCACGTCGCGGGTCAGGAAGTTGATGCCCAGCGAGCGGTCGCCCTGGACCAGCACCTTGCGCATGGTGATGAACTGCCATTGCGCCGACAGCCGGGTCACCTCCGGCGCATAGAGCCAGCCGTTGCGCGAGTAGAGGCAGAGCCACACGTCGCCGTGGCCGCGGACGCGCGCGCGAACCGTCGCCAGACGCGGACCCGCAGGCAGCGTGGCGACCAGCGCGAAGCCTTCCAGGCGCCGCTGACCCGGCAGCGTGGCCCGCACGGCCTGACGCCCCTCGGCCGGCGCGTTGGTGATGAGGGTCAGCGCGGTCGTCGGCGCGTCGGCGTGGTATGGCCGCGCCGTGCCGAGGCCCTGCTCGAAGCCCTCGCGCCAGACCGGCGACTCGTCGGCGCGGGCCGTGCCGGCCCAGCCCAGAATGGCGGTGATGCAGACCAGTACGGTGGCGCGGCGCGGTGGCATGGCAGTCTACCCGGATGGCTGCGCGGCCGAACTGCCTGGACCCCGCGGCTCACCTCGCGAACAGTAGCCGGCGGCCGGTCACAGCGTCAAGTGCGCCGGTGGGGCGCGCGCCGAACGGAGTGGCCGATCTGTACGCCAGGACCATACTGCCCCTTGCAATCGGATCGCAAGATGTGCTAATACTTTGGATAGCCGGCGCCGCTGCCACCGGGGTATGCACTAAGGTGTAACCGGAGCGGCCATTCATCTTCCGCGCCGGGTGATCTATACGGCATTCTGGCTATCATCATGGTCATCACATGGACATCAACGGTGCGCAAAGGGCCGCACAGGCGGTTGGGTTGACCGCTGCGAGTGAAGCCCCCGTACTCTGGGCAGCGACGCCGCTGCCACTACAGCGTGAAGAGATCCTCGCGCGCGCACCGGCCCTGGCCGGTGTCGACATGGCCGGCGCCATGTTGCCGGGCGCCAATCTGGCCGAGGCCGACCTGCGTGCGGCCTCACTGGCCGGTGCCGACCTGCGCGGTGCCAGCCTGCGCGACTGTCTGGTGCGCGACTGCGATCTGCGCGGCGCCGATCTGCGCGGTGCCATGCTCGACGGCGTGGACCTGCGCCGCGCGCTGATCGATGCCGACACGCAGTTGGACACCAAATGGCGCCTGGTCATCGAGTTGGTCCACGGCGGCGGACACGGTCGTGATCTGCACGGTCGCGATCTGGCCGCGGTGAACCTGCCCGGGGCCGACCTGGGCGGCGCGGTGCTCGCGGGCGTCGGCCTGCGCACGGCCAACCTGCGGCGCGCCAACCTACGGCGGTGCGACCTGTCGCAGGCCGATCTGCAGTGCTGCGTGCTGGCCCTGGCCGATCTGCGCGAGGCGGATCTGCGCGAGGCGCAACTGGGCTGGTCGGATCTGTGTGGCGCCAACCTGGCCGGGGCGCGGCTCAACGGCGCTCGCCTGAGCGGCGCCCGCCTCCGTGGCGCCAACCTGCGCGGCGCGGATCTCACCGACGCCGATCTCAGCCTGGCCGATCTGGCCGGCGCGGATCTGCGCGACGCCAACCTGTCCGGCGCGCGCCTGCCGCAGGCCAACCTGCTGCAGACCAAGCTCGAACAGGCCAGCGCCACCAACGGCGGCTCACCGGCGGCAACGGTCTTCCCCAGCGGCTTCCAACCCGCCGCACGGGGCATCAAGGTGCTGGATCACTGAACGCACGGCGCAGTCGGTCGGTGCCTCCGGTGGGGCCGGCTCGCCGAGCCGGCCGCCGCTGACGGTGCCGGCCGACCGCCCTAGCGCTGGGCGCTCAGCGGCAGTTCCACCAGGCTCACCTCGTCGACGGTGAGCTTGGCATCAACCTGCTTGGCCGTCATGTGCAGGCGCAAGTGCGTCAGGTCGACGCCCTTGGGCAGGACGAACTCGACCGCCGACTCGGTCCAGTCGGCGCGGTTGCCGCGCCGCGGCGTGTTCTGCCAGAACTGCCAGTTGGCGCTGCACACCTGCACCGCGGCCTCGGACGCCGCGTCGGCGCGCACCCAGCAGGCCAACCGGAACCGCCGGTCGACGTCCGTGGCCGGCACGCCCGGCCAGGTCAGATAGGCGCCGAAGTCGCCGCCGGTGGCCTTGGTGCAGGTCACCTCCAGGCAGGAGGCGCCTGTGCGGCCACCGCGCACGGCCGTGATCGTACACTCCGCGCCGCGATCGATGGTCCCCGCCCGCCAGCCCGCGGCTCCCTCCTCGAACGACGCGTTCGGCAGCAGATTGACGCCGTAGGCGCGCCTCGCCGTGGCCGCACTCAGCACCAGTCGGCCGCTGAGCGATTCGTCGGCCACCAGCGTGACCGGTCGGCCGGCGCCGTAAGCGGCCACCGGCACCGTCAGCGCGACGCCGCGTTGGCCTCCGGGCACCACCTGTCGCCAACTCGAGCCGGCCAGCGACAACGCCAGCGGTCCGTCGCCGGTGTTGTCGACGCGCGCTTCGATGCCGTAGAGCTGTGGCCCACCGGCCGGTGCGGCCGTCAGTGTGCGCCGCTGCACCCACGGGCGGCGCGCCAGGCTGAATGGTGCCGCCGCCTGGCCCTCGACCTGGAGCGCGACCGGGGCCGGCTCGTCACTGACCGGCGGCGTCTGCACCAGCGGACCGGCCGGCTGCTCCCACGCTACCTGCTCGGCGGTCAGCCGCGTGCCGCGCGGCGCGTCGGACGAGAGGCACGGCCGCCCGCCTTGCAGCGTGGCCGCCACCGCCGCTGGGTGGTCGGCCGTCAAGGTGCAGCCGCGGCTGCTCAGTCGCCGACCGGCGAACATGACCGCTGAGTGCAGATGGCCGGTGCGCCACGAGCGGCTGGCCACTGCCGCCACTTGGTCCTCGCGCTCACCGAACGAGACCTCGATGGTGCGGCGGCCGTCGGTCAGCCGCACCGTCGGGCCGCCGAGCGGGGCCGTCACCGTGGCGGTCAGCAGACCGCCCTCGGCGCCGGCGCGGTACGGCTGGATGACCAGCAGCGACTCGGTGGCGGCCGCCGGGGTGGTGGTGGCCGCGGTCAGGTGCCACTGGTTCGGCGCCGCGCGGAACGGCGCCACCGGGAACTGGTCGGTCTGCTCGAACCGCAGGCCCGACGAGGCCAAGAAGTCGACCCGGCAGCGCGCGGCCCCGCGCTGCACGTCGACCTGCCGGTGTGGCTCGTCGATGGCCATGCGCTCCAGCGCGTGGAGCAGGAACTGGTAGGTCGCCGGCTGCGGCGCCGCCAGCGTGTCGCGCACGATCGTGATCGGTTCGCCACCGGTGTGCAGCGGGCGCAGGAAGACGATTTCGCGCACTGCCTTGGTCAGCCGGCCACCATACGCCGGCGTGGCGTCGCCCACGGCGTAGTCGCCGGCGGCCGTGGTCTGGAAGGTGCCGATGCGGCCGGACGCGGTCCAGTCGCGAATCGTCTGGCCCTGGCCGTTCACCAGCACCGCGTTGGCCGCCTTGGTCTGCCAGGTCCAGTCGCGATGGTGCGGGTGACCGTAGAGCTGGTAGTAACCCGACGCGATCAGCAGCGGCTCACCGTAGGCGTCCAGCGTGAAGGCGTTCTGGTCGGCATAGGCATGACTGATGGACCCGAACGGCGAGCTGCGCAGCAGCACCTGGACATTGCTGGTGGGATCGGACAGCACGCTGTGCATCGCGGCCAGTCCCACGTCACGGAACGCGCGGCCCTGCGGCAGATCATCCGGTGCGCGCGAGGCCAGGGCGCTGGTGTCGTAGAGCAGCGCGGCCAGTCCGCCGAGCTGGACCTGTTGCTGGTCGGCGTACCAGTTGGCGTACGGATTGCCGAACAGCGCGGCCAGTTGCCGCATGGTGTGGCCGCCGACGGCCGCGCCTTCGTGGCCGTCGCCAAACGGCGAGACCTTCGCGTAGGGCGGATTGCCGTACAGCTTGTAGTAGGGCATATGGCGCACGTTGGTGCGCTGGTGGACCGGCACGCCGGTGGCCAGCTCGACCAACCGGTAGGCGTGCGCGAAGACCGCGGTGCTCCAGGCCCAGTAGCTCGGGCCTTCGCACCAGCCGCCGTCGGCGTCGCCGTATGGCGGGTAGAACGGCGACCAGAGCTGTAGCAGCGTGTACTCCAGCATCTCGTCGACCGGCGCCTCGCCGGCCAGCGCCAGACAGGCTTCGAGGCCATCGGGCAGGTAGTAGCCCATGTTGTGGCTCTCGTATGGGTACATCTCGAACGGTCGCTGCCGCCAGCGCGCGCGCATCTCGTCCAGCCGCACCAGCAGGCAGTCCTGGCAACGCTGCTTCTCCTCGGCCGTCAGGAGCGGCTGGATCCAGTCCAGCACGGTGGCGCTGTAGCGCACGATCTCGGTGGCCGGCTCGTCGTTGTGGTTCAGCGCGGTGCTGCCGCGCGGATTCCACGACAGGATGTGCAGCAGGCGCCGCTTGGCCTGTTGACCGGACCGTTCCTGTCCGGTCAGCAGGTAGTCTTCGGCCAGTTGCCGCATCTCACCGAAGAACGGCCGCGTGGTCTGGAAGATGCGCTGGTAGATCGCGATGCGGTTGGTGTCCTGGGTGGCCGGCAGGAACTCGGGCTCGGGCAGCAGCGAACGGGCTTCGGCCGCCAGTGCCCTGGCCTCAAGCTGCTGGCGCCACGACTCGCCGAACCGCTCGGCCGCGCGCCGACGCGTGGCGGCCAGGTCGGCGGCGGTCACCGCCACGCGCGGATGCGCCCGGCCCATCTGGCGCACCAGCGCGGCGACGTCGGGGAACGGCACCACCGGCGCCTCGGCCGGCACGGTGAACCCCCGCACCGCCGACCAGGCGCCGCCACCGTCGCTCGGCCCGCCCGGTCGCGCGCGCCACCACCAGCGGCCCGCCGCCAACGACTCGCGCGGCACGGCGAGCAGGTAACGACTGGTCAGTTGGCGCGTCTCAGCCGCCGGGAAGCCGGCGTCGCGGCTGTACTCGACGACGTACGAGGCCGCTGCGGGGAGCTTGGCCGGGTAGACGAAGCACGGTGGATTGGCGGCGACGGTTTCGCCCTCGGCTGGCCGCGCGCGCGTCTGGAACGGCGCCGGCGGTGCCTCCCAGGCAGCGGGGGCCAGCAGACAGGTGGTCAGGGCCAGGGCGGTGGGCAGGAGCATGGGGGTGACTCCGGGCGCTCGTGGCCCTGGTGTTCACCACCGATGCCGGCCCGCCTGCCCGGCCTACGCCAACTTCGCGAACTCGAACTTACCCGCCGCGGGCTTGACCACTGCGCCGTCTTCGACCGCGTAGCGCGGTACCAGCGCGCGGATCTCGGCCATCGCCGCGGCCGGGTCGAGCGGTTGCCAGGTCGGCGGCTGTTCCAGGCGCGCGGCGACGCCGGTGGCCAGGGCGTTGATGACGTCGAGGTCGCTGCGGACGCCCAGGATCGGTCGGACGGCCGACGGGGCGTGCTGGACGCGGCCCTCGAAGTTCTGGTAGGTGGCCGTGCGCTCGGCGAAGCAGGTGGCCGGGAAGACCACATCCGCCAGCTTGGCCGTCTCGGTGAGGAACAGGTCGCTGACCACCACGAACGGCACCTGGTCGACCGCCGCGCGACGGCGTGCCCAGTCGGCCTCGAACGTGGCGCGGAGGTCGCCGTCGTGGCTCTGGTTGAGCCATTGGTTGCGCACCGTCTGGAACGGATTGCCCTCGTCGCTGACCAGGTCGCTGCCGATGACCACCAGCGCGCCCAGTTCGCCGGCTGCGGCCGCGGCCAGCAGCCCGGCCGTGTCCAGCCCGCCATCGCTGGGCAGGGGCACACCCCAGGCCGCTTCGAACGCCGCGCGCGCCGCGGCGTCGGTGACCGGCGCCAGGCCCGGCAGCAGGTCGGGCCGCAGACCCATGGCCGCGGCCCCGCGGCCGTTGCAGTTGTGGACGTACTCCAGCCAGCCACCGTTGGCCTGGCCCGGCACGTCGAGCAGCAGCGCCAGGTTCCACAGGCCCTCGCGCAGCGCCGTGCCGTCGGGCCGGCCGTCGCACTGCGGCGACACGATGACCAGGTCCTCGGCGGACGCCAGTTCGCGGGCCAGCTCCTGCAGCCGCTCGACGGGCACCCCGGCGGTCGCGGCCACCGCGTCGAGGTCGGTGTCCACCCAGCTCGGCGCGGCCTCGCTCAGGCCGTGGCTGTGCTTGCGAATGGCGGTGGCGTCGTGCCGCTTCTCGCGCTGGACGATGGCCAGCAGCGCCTTGACCACCAGCGCTTCCTGCCCGCGCACGCACTCGACGTTGAGGCTGCTGAGCAGGCCGACATGGTAGTCGGTGTTGTTGAGCGTGATCAGCCGTGCGCCGCCGCGGATCGCCTGGTGCAGGCGCAACCAGGCGATCGGCAGCTCGGCCAGCGGGTTGGCTGCGCCCAGGAAGATCGTGCGAGCCTGGGCCAGCCGCTCGTAGGTGGGTACCAGCCCGGCACGGGCGTCGTAGTCGACCGGCTTGCTGCAGGTCACGCTGTTGGTGCCCAGCACCGCGCGCACGAACTTGCCGAACGCGTACTGCTCCTCCAGGCCCAGCACGGTGGAGCCGACACCGGCCACGCGCCGGCCTTCGCGGAGCGCCTGGGCCAACCCCTCGACGGCGGTGGTGACCGCGTCCTCATAGGTGGCCGGCTCCAGCTTGCCAGAGGTCAGGTTGCGCACCAGCGGCACATCGAGCCGGTCGGGATGCAGGATCACCTCGTGGTGGAAGCGCTCGCGGTCACTGATCCAGAGGTCGTTGACCGCGCGGTTCTCGCGCGGCATGATGCGTCGCACCACGTTCTCGCGGACGTCGAGCCGCAGGTTGCTGCCGCAGGCGTCGAACGGCGAGATGGTCGGCTGGCCCTTCATCTCCCAGGGCCGCGAGCGGAAGCGGAAGGTCGCCGAGGTCAGCGCGCCGACCGGGCAGATATCGCAGGTGTTGCCCGAGAAGTGCGAGTCGTACTCGCCGTCGAACGCGGGTGAGATGGCCGTGTGATAGCCCCGGTTGATCAGTTCGATGGTCTTCTCGCCGGCCACCTCGGCGACGAACCGGGTGCAGCGCGCGCACTGGACGCAGCGTTCGCGGTCGAGCAGCACGTAGCGCGAGATGGGCAGCGGCTTGGGGTACTTGCGCCGCGGCTCGACGGTCCGCGCCACCTCGGGACCAGCGTCGACGGTCTGGTCCTGCAACAGGCACTCGCCGCCCTTGTCGCAGACCGGGCAGTCGAGCGGGTGGTTGACCAGGAGCAACTCCAGAGTCATCTGCCGCGCTTGCACCGCGGCGGCGGAGTTGACGCGCACCTGCAGGCCGTCGGCCACGCGCACGGTGCAGGTGGCCACGTTGGCCCAGCGCCCGCGCGCCTCGACCTCGGCCATGCACATGCGGCACATGCCCACCGGCTCCAGACGGGAGTGGTGGCAGAAGCGCGGCATGTCGAAATGGACATACTCGGTGATGGCATCGATCAGCCACATCCCGGCGGGGACCTGGTACTCGACGCCGTCGACAGTGATGGTCACGGTTGCGGTGGTAGTCTCAGCCATGCCTGCGTGTCTACTCCCGGGTGCCGGCGGTTATTATGGCACGCTGACGGGTCGCCGCCAAGGGTGGCCATCGGGGCCTTCGCCGAACCGCAGGTCGCCCTGGCCCCGGCGCCAGGGCGCCTTGCTCACCGGCCGCCGCGGTGCTACCATCGGCACGGTACCGGTGGTCCCATGAGCAGTGATCGACAGTCAGCAACCGCGCCCGCGGGCCGCCGCGTGCATGTCGTGGCCGTGGGCGGCGTGATGATGAGCGCCATCGCGCGGCTGCTCACCCAGCAAGGCTGCCGGGTGACCGGCTCCGATCTGCATGCCTCCGACTACACGGCGGCCCTCGAAGCCGAGGGTCTGGACGTGATGGTGGGTCCGCACCGGGCCGAGCAGGTGCCGGCCGACACCGACTGGGTGGCCATCTCGTCGGCCGTGCCGGAGGACAACCCGGAGGTGCAGGAAGCGCGGCGGCGGGGCCTGCCGGTGCTCAAGCGCGCCGAGGTGCTGGGCGCGGTGGTGAACGCGCGGCGCGGGCTGGCGGTGGCCGGCACGCACGGCAAGACCACCACTTCGGGGCTGGCTGCCGTGCTGCTCGCCGAAGCAGGGCTCGACCCGACCTTCCTGGTCGGCAGTGTGGTGCGCAACTACGGCACCAACGGGCGGGTCGGCAGCGGCGAGTGGGTGGTGGTCGAAGCCGACGAGTACGACCGCGCCTTTCTCACCCTCGAGCCGGAAGTCGCGGTGGTGACCAACCTCGAGTTCGACCATCCCGACATTTACGCCGACTGGGCCGATCTGGTGGCCACCTTCGAACAGTTCGTCGGTCAGGTGCGTCCGAGCGGCCAGGTGCTGCTCTGCGCCGATTGCCCCGCCGCGGCGGCGCTGGGCGGCCGCGCGCACGCCGCGGTGGCGACGTATGGGTTCGCGCCGACCGCTGACTGGCAGATCAGCGACTGGCAGCCCGACCAGCAGGGCGGCGCCGTCCTGGCGCTGCGGACGCCCGACGGGCGCCGGCTCGACCTGAAGTCGGGCCTGGCCGGCCGGCACAACGCCCAGAACGCGGCGGCGGCGGTGGCGGCGGCGGTGGCCGCCGGGGTGCCGGCGGCGCAGGCCGCGGTGCTGGTCGGCGCGTTCACGGGCACGTCGCGGCGCTTCGAGGAGTTGGCCCAGGCGGGCGGCGTGCGGGTGATCGACGACTACGCGCACCATCCGACCGAGGTGCGCGCGACCATCGCGGCGGCCCGGCGGTTGCCCGGCCGGCTGCGCGTGGTCTTTGAGCCGCACCAGTACGCGCGGACCCGGGCCCTGCTCGACGAGTACGCCGGCGCGTTCGATGAGGCCGACGAGACGCTGATCTGCGACATCCATGCCGCGCGCGAGACCGACTTCAGCGGTGTCAGCGGCGAATCGCTGGCCGCGACTGCCGGCGGCGCGAGCCACAATGTGCACTACGCGGGTTCGCACGCGGCGGCCAGGGACCGTCTCCTGGCGGGCGTGGGCGAGCCGCAGACCTGGCTGCTGATGGGAGCGGGCAACGTGACGAACCTGGCACATGAGCTGGCGGCGTGGGTGCGGGAGCAGCGCCGGTGATCGACCTGCACACTCATACCATCTGTTCGGATGGTGAGTTGAGCCCGGGCGAACTGGTGACCGCGGCGCAGCAGCGGGGCCTGCAGGCGGTGGCCATCACCGATCACGACACGGTCTCGGCGTTCCACTTCCTGCCCGAGCGCGAACTGGGCCTGGAAGTGCTGACCGGCATCGAGTTGAGCGTCGAGTTCTCCGGCGGCACCTTCCACCTCCTGGGCTACCACCTCGACCCCACCAACCACGAGCTGCTGGCCGCCCTGGAGAAGGTGCGCGCCTGGCGGGCCAAGCGCAATCGGACGATGGTCGAGTTGCTCGCCAACTACGGCTTGCCGGTCAGCATGGACGAGGTCCGCGACGTGGCCGCCGGTGGCCCGGTCGGCCGCCCGCACATGGCCGTCGTGCTGCAGCGCAACGGCGCGGTGGACAGCATCCAGCAGGCCTTTGAGCTCTACCTGGCCGACGGCCGGCCGTGCTATGTCGCCAAATCGCGGATGACCCCCGGGGAGGCCATTGGTGTCATCCATGCGGCCGGTGGCGCGGCCGTGCTGGCGCATCCCTACCAACTCCGGCTCAGCCCGGAGGCGCTGCACCCGGCGGTGGCGGCCTGGGCCGGCCTCGGCCTGGACGGGCTGGAGGTCTGGTACCACGCGCACACGCCGGCGATGAACGCGGAGTACTGGTCGCTGGCCCGGCACCACGGTCTGTGTGTGACCGTCGGCTCCGATTTCCACGGCGCGCTGAAGCCCGACGTCCAACTGGGTGGCGTGCCCGGCGAGCCGCCGCCCGACGAGGCGGTGCTGACCGCGCTACGCGCCGCAGCGGAGCGCTGGCAGTGAGTGCGGCCTGGCGGCGGGTGGCGACGCCGGTGGCGGCGGTGGCGCTGCTGGCCGGCCTGTTGGTGATCGGCCTCAGTTGGCGACGGCGCGCCGACTGGGCCGGACAGGGCCGCATCGTGGCGAGTGTGGCCCAGACGGTGCCCGGGGCGCCGCCCTGGACGGCCAGCCTCGAGGTGCCCCAGCACGGCGTGGAGTACCTGCTGGAGAGCACCATCGCGGTGCGCTTGCCCGCCGGAGCCGGCCGCCCCAGCGTGTCGCCGACGTTCCGCCTGACGGGGCCGGACCAGCACAGCGCCGACGGTGATCTGCAGCCGCTGGCCCATGGTCGCGTGGTGGAGCGCCGCGGGCAAGTGGAGCTGGCGACGCACGCCTGGTTCCGGCCGGCGCTGGCGGGTCGCTACCGCGTCGAGTTGTTGGCGCTCAACGGGTCCGCAACTGAGGCCCAACGGTCCGCCGAG
>CAZHGD010000146.1:0-18592 GCA_964531735.1 uncultured Fimbriimonadaceae bacterium
CCCTAACGCGACCCTGGCGGCAAGTTCACGGCTCGCTTGCGCAGGGCTAGCAGACGGCCCTTAGCCTCGTCGGCGGTTGATACCGCGCGCCGCCTGCGGGCGGCCGAAGCCAAGGAGCCCACAACCATGACGCGCAACCTGCCACGCCGCCCGGCGGCGTTCACGCTGATCGAACTGCTGGTGGTGATCGCCATCATCGCCATCCTGGCGGCGATCCTGTTCCCCGTGTTTGCCAAGGCGCGCGAGAAGGCACGTCAGTCGAGCTGCCTGTCGAACCAAAAACAGCTCGGCGTGGCCCTGATGCAGTACGTCCAGGACTACGACGAGACGTATCCCTGGAGCTACTACTACGTCAACGGCACCGGTGGTGCGGGCGGCTACTTCCACTGGAGCCACACCTGCAACAGCTACATCAAGAACTACCAGGTGTTCGTCTGCCCGAGTGACGTCAACAAGGGCGTCGCGCCGACCAACCCGGCGCTGGACTACCAGGCGCCGAAGCTCAGCTACATCAGCAATGAAGCGCTGATGGGCCGGCCGCGCGCGTTCTTCCGCGGTGTGCCGATGGCGGCGCTGACGGCGCCGGCCAACCTGATCGCCGTGACCGACCTGACCGATTGCCCGATGGCGTTGGGTGGCACGTCGGGTGCCAGCGGCACGGCGTTCAAGAGCCACCGCCCGGCCAACGCGTTCAGCCCATGGGACAACGATGCCGCCGTGAGCTCGACCGGGTACCTGACCGTCGACGCCGCGCTGGCGGCGCTGGATGCCGCCGAGGCGTTGACGGCGCCGGCCACCGGTAGCATCCCGTTCATCAGCTACACCGGCGCCCGCCGGCACAACGGGGGTGCCAACTACACCTTCGCGGACGGCCATGCCAAGTGGCTGAAAGTCGATGCGACCATCACCGGCAAGCTGTGGGGTGACCAGTTCTACTCCACAGACGGTCGGGGGCTGTAGCCAGACCCCACGAACGCCTCGCCCGCCTGCGGCCGGTTGACCTCCGGGTCACCGGGCGTGGGTTGGGCCTATTGACAGGGCCTGCGGGGCCGATAGAATACTGAAGCATAACGACGCTGACGGGGACAGTAGTCCCGCGCGAGGCAGCCCAGAGAGCCGGCGGCAGGTGCGAGCCGGAGTGCCCAGCGGAACGAAGATCACCCCGGAGTCGGTGGTTCGACAATGTAGGGCCACCCGGCCACCCTCCGTTACCATGGGGTACCGGCATCGCGCTGTTGGCGCCGTGCCGGGTGAGTGGGCACCTGCCGGGCGCCGTGGCGAGAGGCCATGGTGGCGGGCGCCAAATCGAGTGGCACCGCGGAGCTTCCGTCTCGATGGAGTACGGAGGCTTTTTTGTTTGGGTGCCCGCAGAGGAGTGGACGATGGACTATCGTGAGACGGTCAACCTGCCGCAGACCGAGTTCGCGCAGCGCGCGAACCTGGCGCAGCGCGAGCCGGCCCGCCTGGCGCAGTGGCAAGCGCTCGATCTCTACCGGCGTCAGCTCGCCCGCCGCGCCGCCGCGCCGCGCTTCGAGTTGCACGACGGACCGCCCTACTCCAACGGCCACATCCATATCGGCCATGTGCTCAACAAGGTGCTCAAGGACATCGTCACGCGCTATCGTGACCTGACGGGCTACCGGGCCAGCTACCGGCCGGGCTGGGACAACCACGGCCTGCCCATCGAGTACGCGGTCAGCCAGAACTTCCGCAAGGCCGGGCACACGCCCGACGTCCTCGAGATGCGGCGTGCTTGCCGCACCTACGCCGACGAGTGGATCGGCGTGCAGAGCGAGGACTTCCAGCGGCTGGGCGTGCGCGGCGACTGGGCCAACCCGTACCTGACCATGTCGCACGAGTTCGAGGCCGGCATCGTCCATGCCTTCGCCGAGCTGGCCAAGCAGGGCTACGTCTACCGCGGCGAGCGCATCGTCCAGTGGGCGCCGTCGTTGCAGACGGCGCTGGCCGATGCCGAGATCGAGTACGCCGACAAGGTCTCGCCGAGCATCTACGTGGCCTTTCCGGTCACCGAGCCGGGCGAGGCGTTGGCCGGTCTGGCCGACGCCGCGGTGGTGATCTGGACCACCACGCCGTGGACCATCCCGGCCAACTTGGCCATCGCCGTCCACACCGATTACGACTACCGCGTCGTGCGCGCCGGCGGGCGGCACTACCTGCTGGCCGACCACTTGGCCGACCGGCTGAGCGAGGCTTTCGGCTGGACCGACGCCAGCACCGTCCGGGTGGTCAAGGGCGCCGCGCTGACCGGCGTGGTCACGCGCCACCCGCTCTACGACCGGCCGTCGCCGTTGGTGTTCGCCGACTATGTGACGCTGGAAGAAGGCACCGGCTGTGTCCACACCGCGCCCGGTCATGGTAAGGAGGACTTCGAGACCGGCCGCAAGCACGGCTTGCCGGCCTACTGCCCGGTGGACGAGGATGGTGTGTTCACCGCCGCGGTGGGCGAGCGCTTGGCGGGCCGCAAGGTCCTCAAGGCCAACGACGAGGTCTGCGCGATGCTCTCCGAAGCCGGGGCGCTGCTGCGCCGCGAGGACTATCGGCATCAGTATCCGCACGACTGGCGGGCGCACGAGCCGATCATCTTCCGCGCCACCACGCAGTGGTTCATGGACATCGACCATGAGGTCGACGGCACGACGCACCGCCGGCGGGCCATGGCCGCCATCGACCAGGTGACGTGGCATCCGGCCGAGGGCCGCGACCGCATCGGGCCGATGGTGGCCAACCGGCCTGACTGGTGCCTGTCGCGCCAGCGCGCCTGGGGCGTCGGCATCCCGGCGTTCTACTGTCCGTGCGGCGAGACCATCCTGGACGCCGCGGCGCTCGACAGTGTCGTCGCGTTGGTGCGGCGCGAGGGCTCGGACGCCTGGTTCGAGGTGCCGCCCGAGCAGATCCTGCCGGCCGGCTATGCCTGCCCGAAGTGCGGCGGTGCGCCCGCGGCGTTCCGCAAGGAGACCGACGTCCTGGACGTCTGGTTCGACAGTGGCTCGACGCACCAGTTCTGCTACGGCGGTGAGGAACTGCCGGTCGACCTCTACCTGGAGGGCAGTGACCAGCACCGCGGCTGGTTCAACTCCTCGTTGATGGTCAGTGTCGGTCTGGGCGGCGCGGCGCCGTACCGCGCGGTGGTGACGCACGGCTTCGTGCTGGACGCCGACGGCAAGGCGATGAGCAAGAGCCTGGGCAACGTGATCGCGCCGAGCAAGGTCATCGACCAGTACGGTGCCGACGTGCTGCGGTTGTGGGTGGCCTCGACCGACTTCTACCAGGACGTCCGCCTGAGCGACGAGATCCTGCGCCGCGTCACCGACACCTACCGGAACCTGCGCAACTCGTTCCGGTTCCTGCTGGGCAACCTGCACGACTTCGACCCGGCCCAAGACGCGGTGGACGCCGCGCGGTTCAGCCCGCTCGACCGCTACGTGCTGCACCGGCTGGAAGAGCTGAAGGCCGCGGCGCGCGACGCGTACGAGGGCTATCAGTTCCACCGGCTGGTGACCGCCGCGCACCTGTTCGTGCTGGAGGTCAGCGCCGTCTATCTCGACGTGGCCAAGGACGAGCTGTACTGCGGTCTGCCCCGCGGCACGGCCCGACGGGCGATCCAGACGGTGATGCACACGGTCTGCAGCGAACTGGCGCGTGTGCTCGCGCCGGTGTTGTGCTTCACCTGCGACGAGGTCTGGGAGTACCTGCCGGGCTCCGGCGACGCCAGTGTGCACCTGGGCGACTGGCCGGCGGTCTGCCCCGAGCGGCTGGATGCGGCGCTGGCGGCCGACTTCCAGCGGCTGCTGGCGGTGCGTGACCAGGTGAAGCGGGCGCAAGAGGCGGCCAACGCCGACAAGGTCAAGGCCGACAAGGTGAACCCGCTGGAGATGCAGGTCGAGCTGGCGGCGTCGGGCGACGAGCTGGCGCTGCTGGAGCGCTATCAATCGGAGCTGCGTGCGCTGTTCGTGGTCAGCGCGGTGGTGGTGCGCCCGGGTGACGGCGAGTTGGCCGTCACCGTCTCGCGCGCTGCCGGCCGACGGTGCGCGCGGAGCTGGCGGGTGTTCAGCGAAGCGGAGTTCGGCCAGGTGGCCGGCCACCCGGAGGTGTCGAACCGGGACGGTGAAGTGGTCGAGTGGCTGCGGGCCGCCGGGCGGCTTGGCGAATGACCATGCGGTGAAGTCCGGCAAGATGCTTGTCCTGAGTAGCCCGCAGGGCGTATCAAATACCGTTGCCGGTGGGAGCTCGCTGTGGACCGGTGCTACGTGTACATCCTGGAGTGTGCGGACGGGTCCTACTACACTGGTCTGACCGACGCCCCGGCGCAGCGGTTGGCCGAGCACCAGGCTGGTGAAGGATACCGGTCCACGGCAGAGCGCCGACCGGTTCGGTGGGTGTGGCTGGAGTCCTTGGCCGATCGCGAGGACGCCGCCATGATGGAGACACGGCTGAAGGGATGGAGCCGGGCGAAGAAGCAGGCGCTGATTGACGGCGACGTGGAAGCCCTGCCGCTGTTGGCCAAGAAGACGGACTGGGAGGGCTGGCAGCAGCGACGGAAGGGCCGATCGTGAGGTGACCCGCTGGGCGGCCCTTCGATACGCCCTGCGGGCTACTCAGGGCAAGCTGGTCTCAGTTGGCGCGTAAAGGCCGGTGCTGCGGCCGGGAATGGACCTTGGAGCGGACGATGGCTGACAACGGCGGCGACCAGGTGACCGTAGCGCGCGGCGAGCGGGTGGCCGAGCATCCGCGGGTCTCGGTGATCATCCCGAGCTATCGCTCACACACGCTCGATCAGGCGATCGACAGCGTGCGGGCGCAGACGTTCGGCGCCTTCGAGATCATCGTGGTCGATGACGGCTCGCCCGAGCCACAGGTGCCGGCCGACCAGAGCGATGTGGTTCTCGTGCGGCAGCCGAACACCGGTCCGGGTGGCGCGCGGAACCGCGGCGCGCATCTGGCTCGCGGTGAGTTCCTGGCGTTTCTCGACAGCGACGACCGCTGGCGACCGGAGAAGCTGGCGCGCCAGGTGGCGTTCCACGACGCCAATCCCGAGTTGGTCCTGTCCTGCCCGGATATCGTGCTGGTCACGCTCGACGGCGTCGAGGTGACCCGGCAGAGCCGCCGGTATGGCCTGCGCGAAGGAGTGGTGTCGCTGGACAAGCTGTTCTGTGAGAACTGCTTTGCCACCAGCGGCGCCATGATTCCGAAGTCGGCCTTCGACCGCACCGCGGGCTTCGACCCGCAGCGGCTGGCGGCGGAGGACTATGCGCTGTGGCTGCGACTGGCCGCTATCGGCTCGGTGGGCTTCCTCGACGAGGTGCTGGTGGAGCACGTCGAGCACGAGGCCAGCCTGACCGAGCAGGGCCAACGCGCCGGGCGCTGGCACGATGCCGAGCTCGAGGTCTACCGCAACTTCCTCGCCGAGCACCCGCAGTTCCGCGGTGAGCCGTTCGTGCGGGCGGCGTTCGCCCGCGCGGAGTTCGACCGCGGCTATGGGTGCTTGCAGCGCGGGCGCCGCCGCGAAGCCCGCGAGGCCTTCCTGGCCTCGCTGCGGCAGCGGCCCTGGCGGCTCAAGACCTGGTTCAACCTGGCGCGGACCTACGCGCCGCACCGGCCCGCGCCCGAGGCGGACGCCGGCCGGTAGGAGACAGTGATGGCGTTGGTGGAGGTCTATGACACGACGCTGCGCGATGGCGCGCAGGCGGCCGGCATCACATTCACCCTCGAGGACAAGCTGCAAGTGACCGCGGCACTCGACGAGCTGGGCGTCCACTACGTGGAAGGCGGCTGGCCGAACCCGACGCACGAGGCGGATGTGGAGTTCTTCCGCCGGGTGCGCGAGCTGCCGCTCAAACACGCGCAAGTGGCCGCGTTCGGTTCCACGCGGCGGGCCGACCTGGCCGCGGCGGACGACCCGCAGCTCCAGACGCTGCTGTCCGCCGAGACGCCGGTGGTGACCTTGTTCGGCAAGACCTGGCCGCTGCACGTCAAGCAGGTGCTCAAGGTCAGCCCCGCGGCCAATCTGGCGATGATCGAGAGCAGCATCCGCTTCCTGAAGGACGCCGGCCGCTTCGTGGTCTACGACGCGGAGCACTTCTTCGACGGCTTCGCCGCCGACCCGGTCTATGCGTTGGCCACGCTGCGGGCCGCCGAGCAGGGCGGGGCCGATCGCGTCGTGCTCTGCGACACCAACGGTGGCACCATGCCGCTGACGTTGTTCGAGTGCGTGCAGCGCGTCATCGAGGCGGTGGCGGTGCCGGTCGGCGTGCACGCCCACAACGACGCCGGCTGCGGCGTGGCCAACTCGATGATGGCCATCAAGGCCGGGGCCACGCATGTCCAGGGCACCATCAACGGCTTCGGCGAGCGTTGCGGCAACGCCAACCTGTGCCAGATCATCCCGAACCTGATGCTCAAGCTCGGCTACGAGGTGCTGCCCGACGGCCACCTGAGCGATCTGACCAAGGTGTCGCGGCTGATCTCCGAGTTGGCCAACCAGACCCACGATGAGCGGCAGGGCTACGTGGGCGAGAGCGCCTTCAGTCACAAAGGCGGCACGCACATCGATGCCATGCGGAAGACACCGCAGGCCTACGAGCACATCAGCCCCGAACTGGTGGGCAACCGGCGGCGCATCCTGCTGTCGGACCAGTCGGGTGCCGGTACGCTGACCTGGAAGCTGCAACATCTGTATCCGGAGCTGGACAAGCAGAATCCGGCGGTGCGGCGCCTGCTCAAGGACCTGAAGGACCTGGAGGGCGCCGGCTACCGGTTCGAGGCGGCCGAGGCCAGCTTCGAGCTGCGGGCCCGGCAAGCGCTGGGTGACTTCCGCCCGCGGTTCGAGCTGATCAACTACCGGGTGCGGCTCGACCGCATCGCCAAGCACGGCACGGTGCACGAGGCCAGCGTGAAGATCCGCATCGGCGACGAGGAGCGGCACACGGTGGCCGAGGGCAACGGTCCGGTGAACGCGCTGAACCTGGCGCTGAAGAAGGCGCTGCGCCGGTCGTTCCCCGAAGTCGAACGCATCCACCTGCTCGACTACAAGGTGCGGGTGCTCGATTCGGGCAGTGGCACGGCGGCGCGAGTGCGGGTGCTCATCTGGAGTCGCGCCAACGGGCACGAATACGGCACGGTCGGTGTTTCGGAGGACATTATCGAGGCCAGTTGGGAGGCGATGGTCGACAGCCTCGAGTACGGCCTCGAAGTGCTGGCCGACCGGGCCAGGCCGCTGCCGGCGCCGGCCGGCGAGGCCGCTTAGGGCGGTTGGCGGCGCGGTGGCGAGCGGCCGGCGGTGGCGGTGGCGGCCGGCCGCTCGCATTGACGGCAACGCTTCCGGCTGGGTACAATGCCGGCGGTGGGAGCATGTGATGCGGCTGGGCAAGGTGGTCGGCACCGTGGTTGCGACTCAGAAGACGGCCTCCCTGGTGGGCGGCAAACTGCTGGTCGTGCAGGATCTCGATCCGGTCACCATGAAGCCGAAGGACAGCTACACTGTGGCCTACGACACCGTGGGTGTCGGTGCTGCCGCCGGCGAGGTCGTGCTGACGGTGGCCGGCAGCAGCGCTCGGCTGACCGAGCAGACCGGCGACAAGCCGGTCGACACGGCGATCATCGCGGTGATCGACTGCGTCGAGGTCCATGGCCAACAGGTCTACCCCGGGTGAACGAGCGGCCGGATAGCCGCAGAGGAGTGCTGGTCGTGCGACATGCCGCAACGCTCGCGTGGCTGCTGGTTGTGTTGGCGCCGCTGGTGGCGGCGGAACGGCCCAAAGTCAGCCTGGTCAATGGCTCGGCCGAGGCCGACGAGGTCAGAGTCTGGCCGAACGGCAGCGCCCAGCTCTCGGGCCATGTGGTGGTCCACGCCGAGAGACTGGGTGGCGAGCCCGCCACGGCTGATCTGACGGCTGACAAGGTCACCATCGTGGTGGGCCAGGACAAGCAGAAGAAGGCCAGCATGGCCAAGCTGTTCGCCGCCGGCTCGGTGCACATCGTGGCTTCGACCACCGACGAGGACAAGGGCGAAACCCGCCAGGTGTTGAGCGATTGCGACCGGCTGACCTACTTGGCCTCCGAAGGCGTGATGCACCTGTTCAACGAGGGCGACAAGCCGGTGGTGGCCCACGTCAACGTGGAAGTGGTGCCGAACGCGAAGAACAAGCTGCCGGCTCCGCAGACCTACAAGTTCCAGGTGACGGCGCGGCGTACGCTGGAGTACCGCCTGACCGGTGAGCCGGTCGACGTCGCGGAGGCCGCCGCCAAGCCATGAGCGAAGAGCCGTCGGTTGCTGCCAGTGGGGACCCGGCGCCGTTGGCCAACGGCGCGCGCGAACTCCGTCTCGAGTCGCTGATCAAGGCCTACCGCGGCCGCACCGTGGTGAACAACGTCTCGTTGCAGGTCAAGAGCGGCGAGATTGTCGGGTTGCTGGGCCAGAACGGGGCCGGCAAGACCACCTCGTTCTATATGGCGGTCGGCCTGGTGCGACCGGACAAAGGGCGGATCCTGCTCGACCACGAGGACATCACGCGCCTGCCGATGCACCTGCGGGCCAGCCGGGGACTGGGTTACCTGTCGCAGGACCCGAGCATCTTCCGGCGCATGACCGTGGAGGAGAACTTGGCCGCCATTCTGGAACTCCAGCCGATCTCGGCGGCCGAGCGCGCCGAGCGCGTCGAACGACTGCTGACCGAGATGCACATTCAGGACCGGCGGCACCAGTTGGCCACCACGTTGAGCGGCGGCGAGCGCCGGCGGACCGAGATCGCGCGGGCACTGGCCACCCAGCCGACGTTCCTGCTGCTCGACGAGCCGTTCACGGGCGTCGACCCGCTGCACGTCAGCGAGATCCGTGACATTGTCGACTCGTTGCGCCACCGGCTGGGGCTGGGCGTCCTCCTGACCGACCACAACCCACAGGCCACCTTGAGCCTGTGCGACCGCGCCTACATCATGGCCGAGGGCAAGATCTTCCTGGAGGGTACCTCGGATGAGATCGCCAGCCACCCGCTGGCGCTTGAGAAGTACCTGGGCAAAGATTTCAAGCTGTGAAGAAGATCGATCGGTACCTGTTCACCGAAGTCGCCTTACCGGCCCTGGGCGCCGAGCTGATCTTCGTGGTGCTCTACCTGGGCACGGAGGCGATGACCGAGGCCGGCAAGCTGATCAGCCGCTGGGGCTTGCCCTGGTTCTCGGTGATGAAGCTCCTGCTGCTGCGGATGCCGTGGGCGCTGGCCTGGACGTTGCCGATGGCCACCGGCATGGCCGTCATGCTCGCCATCGGTCGCCTCTGCAAGGACCATGAGTACACGGCGATGGTGGCCGGCGGGGCCAGCTTCCGGCGGCTCATGGCGCCGATGCTGCTGTTCGCCGCGTTGGTGACCGCTGGCGCGCTGTGGACGCAGGAGTACTTCGCGCCGGCCACGATGATGGCGTACCACGTGCAGAAGCAGTCGCTGCAGTCGACCTCGCGCACCGACGTGGCCGACTTCATGGTGCGGCTCAGCAACTTCCAGCAGCGCGACCGCGTGGTGTTGACCGCCGAACGGCTCGACACGCGCCACCGCAAGCTGCGTGCGCCGTCGCTGGCCGTGACGCGCGATGGCGAGGAGGTCTACCGCGTCAGCGCCAAGGAAGGCGAATGGGTCGAGGCGCAGCGCCAGTGGATCCTCACCAACGGCGACTACGCCATCCGCCACGGTGACGTGCGCCTGGACGGCACCTTCGACCGCTCGACGGCCGAGGACCTGGCGCGCGAGGCGGGTTTCAGCGGCACGATGCTGTTCGATATGAGCCCCGAGGAGATCAGCGTCTACGGGACCGAGAAGTCCGACTACCTGATCGGGCCGCTGATCCGGCAACGCATTGCCTGGATGCGCGCGCACCACTACGACCGCAAGGAGATCAACCGCGTGGTGATCTACCTGCACCGGCGCTGGACCTTGGCCATGAGCTGCTTCCTGTTCGTGCTGGTCGGCGCGCCGTTGGCAGTGAGCCCGCAGCGTGGGGCGTCGAAGCAGGCCGCCTTTGCCTTGGCGCTGGGCATGATTGCGGTCTACTACATCCTGTGGCAGAGCACCAACCTGCTGGGCGAGGGCTCGCGTTATCCGCTCGTTTGGGCCTGGTCCACCAACGCCATCGGCTTCGTGGTCGGCCTGTACCTGTGGCGGCGCGTCGCCGACTGACCGGCGGCGGGAGGAACCGGGCCGGTCGGCGCGAACCAGTCGCGGCGGAGAGCCACGATGTGCCGCTTGCTGTGGGTATGTGCGACCGCCTTGCTGACCACCGGTCTGATGGCCCAGGACGAGGCCCGCACGGTGATGGAGTGGACGTTTGCCAAGCCGGGCGACCTGCAAGGCTGGCAACCGAACGCCGACCTGGACAAGGTGCGGGTCGAGAACGGGGCCCTGACCGGCTACTGCCGCGCGCGCGACCCGTTCTTCTGGAGCCCGCTGTTCGAGTTGCCGGCGCGGCCGTGGCAGTACGTCGAGATCGAGATGAAGGCCGACCGCGCCGGCGGCGGCGAGCTGTTCTGGTCGAACACGACCAAGGGCGAGTACGGCGGGTTCGCCCAGAGCAAGAGCCGCGGGTTCAGCATTGAGGCCGGCGACGCCTGGCAGACCATTCGGGTGCGGCCGTACTGGCAGGCCGAGCAGAAGATCATCCACATCCGCCTCGACCTGTTCCACCAGCAGACGTTCGCGATCCGCGCCATCCGCATCAAGGAACCGGTGACCACAGCGGCGCCGAGTGCCAGCCGCCAGTGGTCGTTCGCCAGCGGCCTGAAGCCGTGGCAGTTGACCGGCGCGCAAGCGGCCGGCCGCGGCGAGCGCGGTACCCGGGTGACCATCGGCGACGGCGAGGCGATGATGGTGTCGCCGAACCTCCAGGTGCCCGCGGACGACTACGGCTTCGTCGCCGTGCGACTGAAGGCCGGCCGCGATGGACGCGGCGCCGTGGTCTGGGTGTCCGACAAAGCCCAGGGCTTGCAGGAGGCCGTCTTCAACGTGCGTGGTGACGGCCGCTTCCACACCTACAACGTCGCGGTGGGCGGCGGACGCGGCTGGCAGGGCCACATCCTGGCCATCGGCGTGCGGCCGTTCCGCGCGGTGGGCGAGACGGTCGAGGTGGAGTCGGTGGAGCTGACCGACGCCCCGACCGGACCGGCCGATGTGGTGCTGACCTACCTGGGGCCGGAGGACGCCGTGGCGCGCGTCGGCAAGCCGCTGCGCGTGGCCGCCCGCCTGCTCAACACCGGTGGCGCCGCCGCCGGCGGCATCAAGGTGGCGCTCGTGGTGCCGGCCGGGGTGACCGTCGAGGCGGCCGGCGCGCCGGCGCAGCTCGAGCCCGACCTGCCGGCCAGCTACCGGTTCACGGTCCGGGCGACGCAGCCGGTCAATGGCGAGATGGTACTCCGCTGGCAGGTGCCCGGCGAGCCGGAGCGGACGCAGCGGGCGCCTTTGCGCATCGAGGCCGGCCCGCAGGTAGCGCGTGCGGACTACGTGCCGGTGCCACAGCCCATCAAGACGAAGATCAAGGTGGGCACCTACTACTTCCCCGGCTGGTGGGATGCCAGCCGCTGGGAGCCGATCGAGCGCGTGGCGCCGTGGCGCAAGCCGGTGCTCGGCTACTATGACGAAGCGAAGCCCGAGATCATCGACTGGCAGGTCAAGTGGGCCGTCGAGCACGGCGTCAGCTTCTTCCTCGTCGACTGGTACTGGATGCAGGGCGGCATGAGCCTGCGCCACTGGGTCGACTCGCTGCCGAAGACGCGCTACGGCAAGATGCTGGAATGGGCGGTGATGTGGGCCAACCACAACCCACCGAACACGCACTCCGAGGCCGACTGGCGCAAGGTCACCCAGTACTGGATCGACCACTACTTCAAGCAGCCGAACTACCTGAAGATCAAGGGCATGCCCGCGGTCTACATGTGGAGTCCGCACGGCGTGCGCCACGATCTGGGTGGCCCCGAGCAGGCCCAGAAGCTGTACGCGATTTCGCAGGAGATGGCGCGTCAGGCCGGCCTGCCGGGCATCGCCTTCGTGGCCACCGGTGGCGGCGCCAACGGCGGCGACCTGAACGCCGCCAAGACGCTGAAGGCCGAAGGCTACATCGGCGCCACGCTCTACCACTGGTGGGGCGACGCGCCACAGAAGGCGGCGGACTGGCGGCAGTTCCCGTTCTCGCTGGTCGCGGAGCGAGCGCCGCTGGCCTGGGAGCGGTGGCAGCAGGTGCTGAACGAGGCCGGGCTGTTCCACCAACCGGTGGTGGACACCGGTTGGGACTCGCGGCCCTGGCACGGTGACGCGGCCAACGCCATCACCGGCCGCACGCCGGAGCTGTTCGAGCAGTTGCTGCGCGCCGGCAAGGCGTTCTGCGAGCGGCACCACCTCGACACGGTGGTGCTCGGTCCGTGGAACGAGTGGGGCGAAGGCAGCTACATCGAGCCGAACCTCGAGTACGGGTTCGGCATGCTCGACGCCGTGCAGCGCGTGTTCGGTGACGGCGGACCGTATCCGCCGAACCTGGCGCCGGTCGACGTCGGCCTGGGGCCGTACGACCTGCCGATGCCCACGCCGACGCGCCAGGACGACTGGGACTTCGCCAAGGCGGGCAGCACGCAGGGCTGGGGTGGCATGATGGGCCTGGCGGACACCGGGCTGAACGACGGCGCCCTGTACGGCCGCAGCACGTCGGGCGATCCGGCGTTCAGCAGTCCCGGACTCAACCTGCGCGCCAAGGACTACGGCTACCTGACGATCCGCATGAAGGTCTCTCCGGCGCCGCCGGCGGGCGACGGCCTGCAGGTGTTCTTCGCCACGGCCACCGCGCCGGTCTCGGAAGCGAACAGCTTCCGGGCCCCGCTGGCCACCGACGAACAGTGGCACACCTACGTGTTCGACCTGACGAAGAACAAGGGCTGGCGCGGCCTCATCCGGCAGTTCCGGCTCGACCCAACGACGAAGGCGGACCGCCAAATCTGGATTTCGGCGATCCGCCTCTCGAAGGAACCACCGCGTTGAAGCGGCAGTCGGGGCGACTGGACTTGAACCAGCGACCTCTTGACCCCCAGTCAAGCGCGCTACCAAACTGCGCCACGCCCCGTGGGTGAGGCGCAGTATAGCACGTGCCGGGCAGGTCGGCAAGCCGTCGACGCTCCGGCGCGACGGGGCGGCAACCGGCCGGGGCGACCCCTGTGGTCGCCCCGCGGCCGGGCCGCGAGGCGGGGGCCCGGTGGGCGTGCTTCCGCATAGTCGAGCGCTGCTGGGCGCACCACCTCGGCCCGCGACCTCCTCGCTGCGGCGCATATCTGCCGATCAGCGCCGACGACGAGCGGGAAGGCGAAGCTCCAGCCGAGCCGGCCGTACGCCCGCCGGCGAGCGGCACCGACCGCACGAGGCCAGGTCATGTTCTGGTGGCCAACCGCCCCAGGGCCGGCTCAGCAAGAGCTTCGCCCTCCCGGTCTCCTGCGCTACCGGACCGCTCTGGTGCACCCATCGACCGGAGCCGCAGCGAACCGAGTCCCGTTGGAGCCCGCGGGCGAAGAGAGCGTCGGGCAGGAGGTGGCGAGCGGCGAACCGCACGGCCCACCCGCCTGGAAGCACACCCGGCACGGTTGACCGGCCGGCGGGCGGTGATATACTGACAGTGTTGGTGGTCCCGCCGGGAGTCGTACTTTGCCTGACTCTCTACCCGCCAGGGAACCAGATCAGAAACCCGCTGGCACGCGGCCGGCGAGGTTCTCCTCCTCCGTCGTTTCCATGTCGGTAACTTCGGTGCCGCCTGCTGGGACCAGTACACTGCACCGCCGTTGGTCACGCGTGGCGTCATCCTGGGATCGAGCCCGAAGGAGGTGAAGCGACCGGATGCGGTGGGATGGGCCGGCCCAGTCGGTGGGCTGCCCAGGGCTGCGGCGGCATCAGCCGTCGGGAACGGGTGTCGGCACCGCGCTCGGCGCCCTGCTGTAGGAGTAATCGCACCATGCAAGCTCGGCGCCATATCGATGAGATGAACGCCTACCTGCGGCAAGTTCTCGAGTACGTGAGCCAAGCGGAGTTCGAAGGGGAGCAACTCCTGGCCCGGGTGGAGTTCTACGGGAGTGAGGCAGCGGCCGTACCCGTAGAGACGGACCCAACGTCACGCAGTACCGCCTACCTCGATTGGTTCGTCTTCGACCGTCAACTGACCGACCGCGAGCGGACGCCGATCCGCCGGTATGTGGAGCATCATCCGGAGCTGCCGGCCCGGATCCGCGACAACCTGCTGGGTTGCGAGCACAGCGTCTACAGCACGTTCCAGGTGGCCGAGGATCATGCCGACTACGCCGTGGTCCTCGACGTCCTGGGTGAGACCGGCGACTACTACCGCGTGCTGAAGTCGGCCGGGCAGAAGCTGCGCTGCCGCGAGTTGGTGACCGCGCGACTCGTGCGCTGGGATGACGTGCACTGCTTCCATGGTGCGGTGGAGCCTTGGCCGCGGTCACCGCGCGACATTCTCGGCGTGCCGGTGGGCGGACCCCGCGAGCGTCGCGCTGGGGCGCGGGTCACCGCGTCGCTGCGGCAGCGGCGCGAGGACCAGGTCTTCGACAGCCGCCGGGCGTGGATCCTGGATCGTCGTCAGCGACCGTGAGCGGCGGCCACGCGCAGGTCTAGCGGGCCACGGATCGAGACACGATCCCAATAGCCGCGGCGAGTCGTCGGTGGCGCGGAGCTCCCGCACCTGACGAGGAAGGGCAATGCCCGTATCCGATCTGCGTGAGCAGATCCAACATCTGGAGAACCTGCTCTCGGCCGACCCGGACAACGTCCAGGTCCGGCAGCGGCTGCTGCGCTGCCAGCGTCGGCTACTCGCGGAGCAGGGGCCCGATCCGGAGGTCGTCGCGGCGTTCGACGCCAACATCGAAGTGCTGTACGCGCTCAGCCCCCGTGACCCGCTGGTGAGTGATGTCCTGGCCGCGCGCCTCGGCCTGGTCGCGGAGGTGGCGGCACCGAGCGACGCGGAGGCGGCCCAGGCCCTGGCGGCCGGCGTTGGCTTCCTCGACACGCCCGATTTGCCGGCGGCCCAGGAGCCACTGCAGCGGGCCTTGCTGGCCGAGCCGGACTCGCCGGCCGTGCATGCCGCGTTGGTCCGCTACTGGCTGGCGGTGGGTGCGCCGACCGCCGCGCTCGGTCACGCGGAGTTCCTGCGCCGGAGCCAACCGGAGTCACCGGTGGTGCTGACCCACTGCGGCGAGGTGGCCATGGCGCTGGGCCGACACCGGGCGGCCCTGAACGACCTGCTCCACGCGCTCGCCCTCAACCCGCTGTACGTGCGAGCGGAGCACGGCCTGGTGGCGCTGGGCGAGCAGTTTGGCTACCGCTGGCTGCGACTGCCGCTGCATCCCGGCGTGTGGCCGGTCATCGCCGCCGACGGGCAGCACTGGCTGGCGGCGGCGTCGGGCCTGCCCAGTGGTGTCCGGGCGGCCTGGAAGGGCTGGGCGCGCGAGGTCCTCCGGCGCTGTCAGCAACTGCCGCTGGAAGCGGCGCCGCTGGCGGGTCTGCCGCGCGACCTGTCGCTGCTGCAGGATGTGCATGCCGAGTTGCTGCATGTCTGGCGCGTCAGGCGCTGCCTGCGACGCTGGTGGCAACCGCTCCAGCCGACGGAGGTGGTGCTCGACTGGCTGGCGGGGGTGGCCGCGGCCGGACTGCTGGACGCCTATCTGTTCTACGCCTATCTCCACCCGGCGCTGGCAACCGACTACCGCGCGTGGCGGACTCGCGACCCGGGGGCGATGGAACGGTTCCTGCGCGACTGGGTGATCCGCTGGACCCCGGTCGCCGAGACCCAGGCATGAGGTCCGAACACGACGATCTGGTGTTCAGTCCGACGGCCATCCGGCAGGCGGCTTGGCTCAGTGGGCTGGGCGGCGTGGCCGTGCCGCTGCTGGCTCTGGTGGCCGGCGATCTGGTGTTCTGGCTGCTGGCCGCGCAGGTTGGTCCGCTGCTGGCGGCCGTGGCCGGCGGCGTGGTGGGCCTGGCCCTGCTGGCCCTCGCGCTCGACTGGCTGTTCCTGGGCTGGCCGAACCGGCGCTGGCGGCGGCGCCTGTCGGAGAAGCTGCGGCGGCTGGGTGAGTTGACATTCCCGCTCGACGATCCCAATGTGTATTTCGTCGGCGTTGCGCACCCGGCGCGCGCGGGGCTGCTGCGGTTGGAGACCGATGACGAGATCGGCTTCCTCAAGGTCGGCTTCGAGGCCCTCGAGTACCGTGGCGATCGGTTCAGTTGGACCGTGCCGGTCGACGAGATCGCTGACCTCGCGCTGGAACCGGTGGGTGCCGGTCTCCCGCGGCAGTTCCAACGGATCCGCCTGAAGTTCCGGTACGGTGAGCCGTTTGACGAACTGCTGCTGTGCGCCCGTGAGGGCGATCGGCTGACGCGCGGGAACGATGTGACCAAGACGCTCTACGAGGCGCTACGGCAGCGCTGGGAGCGGCGTGCGGTGCGGCGGCTGGGTGCCGAGACACCACTGGACGACGAGCTCTCGACGCAGGCGGGTTGAGGTGGCGCCGTCGCCAATGTGGCGCAAATGTGACCGGCACAACACCTCAGCTTAACATCGCGCGCGTATGATTGCCATGGATCGCGAACGTGGCGGAGGGACAGACGCCTCGGACAAGTGAGGTCGGCATGACAAGGACCGAACTGGAACGGACGGCGGTGGTGGAGCTACGGCGTCTGGCTGGCGAGCACGGGGTGGTGGGTGCCTCGCGGCTGCGGAAGGACGCGCTGGTGGCGAAGCTGGCCGCGGCGATGAACCTGCCGTCGGACGGCGAGTCGGCGGCCCCGGCCGGCCTGGCAGGGAGTACGGTCCACCAACTCCGGCGCTTGGCGATTGACCACGGTGTGAGAGGAGCGGCACGGATGAACAAGGACGACCTGCTGGCCCAGTTGAACCCGCTCCTGGCTGGACACGATACGGCCAGCAGCGCTCCGGTGCCGGTCGCCGAGGCGCCGCGGCCGGCCGAGCCGATCCACAAGCTGCCCGACAGCTATGGCCTCGACCGAGTCGTGCTGTTGGTGCGCGACCCGGACTGGCTCTACGCCTACTGGGACATCAGCGGCGACACCTGGGCGGCCCTGATCCAGCGCGGCGTCACCCACCCGGGTAAGGGCTGGCAGCGCATCCTGCGCATCCACGACGTCACCGGCGTCATCGATGGTGAGGGCGGAACCTGGGTGACCGACCTCGAGGTCGGTGACGTGGCCCGTGAATGGTACTTCCGGACACCGGATCCGGAGCGCGCCTACGTGGTCGAGTTCGGCTACCGCTCACCTGATGGCCAGTGGCTGCTGGTGGCGCGGTCGAACGCCGTCCACGTGCCGCGGCGGCAGCCCTCGGCGCAGATGGACGAGCGTTGGGGCACGCTCTACCACGAGGCCTACCGGCTGTCGCTGGCCGGATCGGATTTCAGCCGGCAGATGGGCGCTTCCGAAGTGACGCGGCGGCTGCAGGCGTTGCTTCACGAAGGCGTCTCGTCGGGGCACTTCGGCGTACCGGTGAGCGCTGCGAACGATTCCTGAGCCGGCCGGTCGGTCCAGCAGCGCCGGCAGAAGGCGAGCAGCGACGCCGTGGTCGGGTCGTCGTCGCGGCCGAGGCGGGCGGCGATGCTCAGGTGGTTGGCCTCCCGGGCCACCACCTGTTCGACCGACACGCCGCAGGCGGCGAGGCGCTCCCGTAGCGTCACGGCATGGCGGTGCAGGCCCCAGTCCTTCTCGGCGTTGGCCAGCCAGAACGGCGGCGCCCCGCGGCGTACGCGGTTGACCGGTGACGCCGCCGCCCACTCGTCGATGTCGGCGCCAAAGGTGGGCACGACCCAGCGCTGGCGCATCCAGGTGACGCCGCCGGCGCGGGCCAGGTCATAGACACCAGACAACCCAGCGACGCCGACCAGGCCGCTCGGGTCGCCGCCGCAGGCGATCAGGTGGCGCGGCTCCAGCGCCAGCAGCGCCGCCAGGTGCCCACCGGCGCTATGGCCACCGATCACCAGCCGGCGGACGTCGCCGCCCCGCTCGGGCAGTGCCTGCTGGAGGAGCGCCACGGCAGCGGCCACATCGCCGATCTGCGCCGGGTGCCGGTGCGCCGGCGCGAGCCGGTAGCCGACGCAGGCGGTCAGGATGCCCTGGCGGGCCAACGCCTGGCCGAGCGAGCGGAAGTCGGCCGGCGACCCACTGACCCAGCCGCCACCGTGGATGAAGACGAGCACCGGCGCCTGCGTCCCGCCGGTGCCGTGCAGGTCCACCCGTTGCGCCTCGGCGGGGCCGTAGGGTAACGTCTCGGGCTCCCGCATGTCCGTCCGCTCCTTGCTGGTCGCTGGTTCGCCACCGGTGCGGCCGGGCCTGCTCGCAGCTCGCTGGGGCTTGACGAGGTCGGCGGCGGTCGGGTACACCGATACCGGTCGGCCTATCTGCGGGCGGGCATGGGTCCGTCCTGCCGACGTTGGAGTCCCAAGTGAGCAAGCGAGCGTTCACCCTCATCGAGTTGCTGGTCGTCATCGCCATCATCGCCATTCTGGCGGCCATTCTCTTCCCGGTGTTTGCCAAGGCGCGCGAGA
>CAZHGD010000147.1:0-18502 GCA_964531735.1 uncultured Fimbriimonadaceae bacterium
TCTGGGTGCTGCACCACCTGGCGCGGCACGACGCGCACCACGCGGGGCAGTTGATTGCCCTCTGGCGCGAGCGGCACCCCGACGGGGTGATCCCGTCGGGGTACGCGCGGGTGCTCGACGCGCTGAACGGCTGACGCGGCGGCAAGGGCGCAGAAGGCGAGGCCATAGATTGCTATCAGCGGTAGAAGAGGCCCGGTTCCGGCTGTCCAAGGTAACGGACGCGAAGAAGAAGTCGCAGTTCGGCCAGTTCTTCACGCCGGCCAGGACTGCTGCGTTCATGGCGGGGCTTTTCCCTCCTGCCGAGGGAATCTGCTGCCTGCTTGATGCTGGCGCCGGAATCGGCTCGCTGGCCGCGGCATTCCTGGAGAGGTGGCGTTCTGGCGGTCTTCGCTTCCAGCGTGTGGAGCTTGATGCCTTCGAGATGGACGGTGGTCTGCACGCCGAGCTAGCGCAGACGCTGTCCATGTACAGCAACATGGAGTTCTCCGTGGCGGTGCATGGGGAGGACTTCATCCACGCCGCGGTCGATTTTCTGAACGGTGATCTGTTCGCGGAGCCCCTCCCACGATACAGCCACGCCATCATGAACCCGCCCTACAAGAAGATAGCGGGCAACTCGGCGCACAGGTTGGCCCTGCGCCGTGTCGGCCTGGAGACGGTGAACCTATACAGCGGCTTCGTGGCCCTGGCCGTGGCGCTAGCTGCACCGGGCGGGCAGATCGTGGCCATCGTGCCGCGGAGCTTCTGCAACGGGCCTTACTACAGGCCGTTCCGTGACTTCATTCTGGAGCGTGCGGCTGTCTGCCACATGCACCTGTTCGAGTCGCGCAGCAAGGCCTTCAGCGATGACGATGTCCTGCAAGAGAACATCATCATCCGCCTGGAGCGGGGCGGTCAGCAGGGGCCGGTTACGGTGTCGACGTCGACCGACGATACCTTCACCGACCTTGCCACTCATGCACATCCGTTTGACCGGATCGTGTACCCAGACGACCCGGAGCGGTTCATCCACGTCCCCACGTCGCCGGCGCAGAGCGCCATTGAGCGATCGCCTGCGATCCGCTCCACGCTAAGCGATCTGGGCATCTCTGTGTCGACCGGCCCGGTAGTCGACTTTCGGCTCAGAGAGCACCTCCGTGACATGCCAGGGGCGCGGACCGTGCCCCTGCTGTATCCCAGCCATTTCAGCGTCATCGGCACCACGTGGCCCATCGAGGGCATGAAGAAGCCGAACGCCATCGAGCGCAACGGCACCACAGAGAAGTGGCTGTACCCGAGCGGGTTCTACTGCGTGGTGCGGCGCTTCTCGTCCAAGGAGGAAAAGCGCCGGATCGTGGCGAGCGTCGTCGCGCCGGGCGACGTTGGTGACGCGCCAGTACTTGGCTTTGAGAACCACCTGAACCTGTTCCACCAGAACAAGCGCGGACTGCCCGAGGCGCTGGCGCGCGGGCTGGCCGTGTTCCTGAACACGAGCGCAGTTGATGAGTGCTTCAGGCGCTTCAACGGCCACACCCAGGTCAACGCGACTGACCTAAGGCTGATGAAGTACCCGAGCCGTGATGCCTTGATGGACCTTGGCGAGTGGGCAAAGCAGCAACGAACGCTCACGCAAGGCCAGATCGACGCCAAGATGGGAACGCTGTCTGGATGAGCGCTAAGGAGAACCACCTCAAGGCCGCGCGCCAGATCCTCACTTTGCTGGGCCTGCCACGCGCGCAGCAGAACGAGCGTTCCGCCCTGTCACTGCTGGCCCTGCTGAATCTCACGCCAGGCAAGGCCTGGGCCGACGCCGAGAATCCGCTGATGGGCATAACCCCAATCATGGATTGGGCACGCGCGCACTACGGGAAAGAGTACAAGCCGAACACCCGCGAGACGTTTCGGCGTCAGACCATGCACCAGTTCTGCAACGCTGGCGTCGCCGTCTACAACCCGGACAGGCCCGACCGTCCGGTGAACAGCCCGAAGGCGGTCTACCAGATCGAGCCCGCCGCTCTGGCCTTGCTGCGGACCTACGGCACTCGGGCATGGCATGTCAGCCTGAAAGCCTACCTGGCCGAGCGGGGCACCCTGGTTGCGCTCTATGCCCAGGAGCGCGAACAGAACCGAGTTGCGGTCGAGATAGCACCGGGCAAGCAGATCGCCCTCAGCCCCGGCGAGCACAGTGAGCTGATCCTGGCCATCATCGAGGACTTCGCGCCGCGCTTTGCGCCGGGCAGCGTGCTGGTCTATGTCGGTGATACAGGCGACAAATGGGGCTACTTCGATGCCCCGCTGCTGGCCAGGTTGGGCGTCGCTGTTGACTCGCATGGCAAGATGCCGGATGTGGTGTTGCACTACACCGCCGCCAACTGGCTGCTCCTCGTCGAGTCCGTCACCAGTCACGGACCGGTCGATAGCAAGCGACACGCAGAGCTGGCGAAGCTATTTGCTTGTTCGACCGCCGGGCTGGTTTTCGTGACCGCCTTCCCGAACCGGTCCACCATGGGCCGCTACCTGGGCGATATCGCCTGGGAGACCGAAGTGTGGGTGGCTGATGCACCATCCCACCTGATCCACTTCAACGGCACGCGCTTCCTGGGCCCGCACAGTTCGTCCTAGCAACCGGTTCCGGCGGACGGTCTGCGCGGTCGACAGCCGGTGCACCGAAGCGCTCAGTCGCCGGCGCGACCGACGAGATCGAAGTTGAGCGCCTCGCCGAAGGCGACGTTCTGACGCAGCGCCACGCGGATCTGGTCAGGCTCCAAGGTCAGCGTCAGATCGTGCCGGAACGGGCCGTCGAGGATCCAGGCCCGGGTCTGCAACTGGTCCGGCCGGACCCAGGCGCCGGCGGCCGCCATCGGCCGCGGGCGCGGTCCCAGAGCGGTGGTCGTGCCGGTCACCCACTGGCCCGGTCGGCCGTGAGCCAGCCGTTGCTCGCCCTGGGCGCCGCCGAAGACCACCGCCTGGCCCGACGGTTCGACCTGCAGCCAGTTGAGCCCGAAGGGATTGGCCTCGAGCGCGTAGCGGCGGCCGGCATGGTCGGCCACCAGCGGCGAGTCGGCCGCGCCGGCCGGTGCCGGCAGGCACAGGTTCGCCAAGCGCTCGGACAACTCCCGCGCGCGGGCGTCGTCGGCCGGCAACGGGCCCGGCGCGAAGGCCGGCAAAAGGTGCTCCCAGACCAGGTTGAGCGGGACCTGCATGTCGCCCAGGCCCGAGTTGATGGCCAGCACGGCATCCTGCTCGGGCATGACCAGGCAGTACTGCCCGAACGCGCCGTCACCGCGGAACGCACCATGGCGGCAGCGCCAGAACTGGAAGCCATAGCCCTGGGACCAGTCGCTGTTGGGATCGTCACCGTTGGAGACGTGCGCGCGCGTCGCCTCAGCGACCCAGCCGGCCGGCAACACCTGGCGGCCGTCCCAGACCCCGTCCTGCCGCAAGCACTGGCCGAAGCGGGCGATGTCCTCGGTGCGCAGATTGAGCCCCCAGCCGCCGGTGTCGATGCCACGCGGGCAGGTGTCCCACTCGGCGGGGCCGATGCCGAGCGGGTCGAACAGCCGCGGACGGAGGTAGTCGACCAGGCGCTGGCCGGTGAGCCGCTGCACGATGGCCGAGACCAGGTAGGTGGCGCCGCTGTTGTAGAGGAAGTGCGTGCCGGGCTCATGGACCACCGGGCAGGCCAGGAACGCGCGCACCCAGTCGCCGTCCGGGCTGCGGGTCACCGGTCCGAGCGTGTCCTCGGCGTGGCCGGTGCTCATGCTGAGCAGGTGCCGCACGCGCATCGCCGCCAGGAGATCCGCGACCTCGGCGGGCCGCTCGTCGGCGAAGAACGAGAGCACGGGATCGTCGAGCGATAGCCGACCTTCGGCGATGGCGAAGCCGGCCGCCGCTGAGGTGAAGCTCTTGCTGAGCGAGAACAGCATGTGCGGCTGAGCCGGCTGGTACGGCGCCCACCAGCCGGCGGCGACGACCTGCTGGTGCCGCAGCAGCAGGAACCCGTGGACACAGTCGCACTGGGCCTCGACGGCGGCGAGGAAATCGAGCACGGCCTGCGAGGGCAGCCCTTGCGCTTCGGGCGGGCTGGTGCGAAGGGGCGAGGGATTCGGCATCCGGCAAACTCCGCTGCTGACGATAGCGCTTCGGGCGCGAGTTGTCACGTGCCCGCCGATCACTCGCGCCATGTACCGATGGTGCTATAATGCGCGGGGAAGCAGGTAGATGGCTGGAGTCACCCTCGAGCAGGTTCGCAAGGTCTACAACGAGACCGTGGCGGTTCACGGCATGGATCTGACCATCCAGGACGGCGAGTTCCTGGTCCTGGTCGGTCCCAGCGGCTGCGGCAAGTCGACCTGTCTGCGCATGGTCGCCGGGCTCGAAGAGCTCAGCGGCGGGCGGATCCTGATCGGTGACCGCGAGGTCAACGACGTGCCGCCCCAAGACCGGGACATCGCCATGGTGTTCCAGAACTATGCGCTCTATCCGCACATGTCGGTCTACGACAACCTCGCCTTCGGCCTGCGGCTGCGCCGGCAGCCCAGCGGCACCATCTGGCCGCGGACCAGGCGCACCTATGGCGAGAGCGAGATTCGCCGTCGCGTGGAGGCCACGGCCGACATGCTCGGCTTGAGCAATCTGCTGCGCCGCAAGCCGCGGCAGCTCTCCGGTGGTCAGCGGCAGCGCGTGGCCCTCGGCCGCGCTATTGTCCGCGAGCCGCGCGTGTTCCTCATGGACGAGCCACTGAGCAACCTCGACGCCAAGCTGCGCGTGGAGACTCGCGGGCTGCTGCTCGACCTGCACCAGCGGCTGCGCCAAGAGGGCAAGGACCACACGGTCATCTACGTGACGCACGACCAGACCGAGGCCATGACCATGGGCGACCGCATCGCGGTCATGGACCACGGTCACCTGCAGCAGTGCGATGCGCCGTTGGAGCTCTACCGGCGGCCGGCCAACCGGTTCGTGGCGGAGTTCATCGGCAGCCCGCAGATGAACGTGGTCGGCCCGTTCCGCGTCGAAGCCGACGGTAGCCTGGCCACCGAAGGCTGGCACCTGCGCCTGCCGGCGGAGCGCGGGTCGGCGCTGACCGCGCTGGCCGGCCGCGAGGTGCTGTTCGGCATCCGGCCCGAGGACATCGCCGACTCGGCGACGACGCGAGTGCCGCCGACCGACGGCAACCAGGTGCCGGTGGAAGTACGGTTGCGCGAGCCGCTGGGCGCGCAGGTGCACCTGCGGCTGGAAGCGCCGCTGGGCATCGAGCTGACCGCGATGCTCGATGCCGACAGCCCGGCCTGGCGCGACCCGCAGTTCACCGCCGTGCTCGATCTGACCAAGGCGCACGTGTTCGACCCGGCCAACAACACGGCGCTCTTCTAGGCCGCCGGAGGTCTGGGTATGCGACTGCTGCGTCTCCTGCGGCAACGGGTGGAAGCGAATCCTGAACGCGAGATGCCGTTCACGCACCACCTGGAGGAGTTGCGCTGGCACCTGGTGCGCTCCATCGCCTACATCGGCCTCGCCTTCAGCTTTGCCTGGTACCAGTTCAACCCGATCTACAACCTGATCACCACGCCGGTGCGCGAGGCCTTTCGGCACGCCGGCCTGAACGTCGGCAACCTGGTCTACATGGACGTGCTGGAGCCGCTGTTCTTCCGGCTCAACATCTCGTTCTGGTCGGCACTCATCTTCGCGCTGCCGCTGATCATCTGGGAAGTGTGGCGGTTTGTGGCGCCCGGGCTGCACCAGCACGAGCGGCGGCATGTGGCGCCGCTGCTGCCGTTCAGCCTGCTGCTCTGTCTGCTCGGCTTCACGCTGGTCTACTTTGCCCTGCCGATGGCGTTCGAGTTCCTGCTCAAGTTCGCGCCGCCGGCGGGCGACGCCCAGGTGTTCCAGCACCTGGAGAAGTACGCCTACTTCCTGCTGCGGATGATGCTCGGTACGGCGCTGGTCTTCCAGTCGCCGATCGTGCTGCTGCTCATGGGCCAGCTCGAGCTGGTGACCGCGCGCGGCCTGCTGACCTACTGGCGGCACGCGGTGCTGGTCTGCTTCGCCATCGCGGCCATCATCACGCCGACCATCGACCCGGTGAACATGAGCGTCATCGCGGTGCCCATGGTCGGGCTGTACTTCCTGAGCATCGGACTGGTCTGGTACGTGGAGCGTGGCCGGGCGCGGCAGGCGGCGCGAGACGCCGCGGCGGCCCCGCCGGATGAGCCACCCGACGCTGGCCCCACCGACGAGCCGCCGGATAGGCCGCCGGATGAGCCGCCACCGCCGCCGGCTGAGCCGGAGCCACCGGTGATCGACCGGTCGGTGCTCGGCCCGTTGGCCAACCGGCCGCCGGAGTAGCGCCGGCGCCCACCGAACCGGCCTGATCCGGCGTGCAGTGCGGTTCGGCGGCCGATTTGCCGCCCCCTCGGCTTTGTGCTATTCTGCCTCACCGGCGGTCCGGCGGGCCGGACCCGCGCCGCCAAGGAGTGCGCGGTGGAAGACCTCAAGCTGACGGTCAGTGCCGGGGCGCGCGACCGGCGTCAGTGCCCGGTGGCGGTGGAGCTCGACGTCGCCGGGGTGGCGGCGCTGTCCGCTGGCGAGGAGCCGGTGCCGTGCCAGAGCCGGCCGCTCGATGGTGGGCGGTGCGAGCTGCGGTTCATCGTCGAGCGTCTCGACGCGGGCCAGAGCCGCGAGTACCGGGTGGTCCCCGGACAGGCCGCCGCCAGCGAGGACGGCCTGGTGGTCACCGACCTCGGCGCCAAAGTGGAACTGCGGCAGAACGGTTGCCACTTGTCCACCTACTACCTGTCCGGCGTCGGCGCCGCGCGGCCGTTCTGGTATCCACTGCCCGACCCATACGGCCATGCGCTGACCCGCGGCTACCCGCTGGTGGACATTGCCGGCGAGAAGCAGGATCACCCGCACCACCGCAGCCTGTGGGTGGCCTATGGCGAGGTCAACGGCACCGACAACTGGTCGGAGATGGAAGGCCACGGCACGCAGACGCACGAAGGCTGGAACACGCTCGTGGGCGGTCCGGTCTATGCGCTGTTCGACCACAACGTCTGCTGGCGCTCGAACGCCGGCGAGCCGGTGTTGCAGGAGCGGCGGGTCTGGCGGGTCTACAACCTGCCGTGCTCGGCGCGCCTCTGGGAGGCCGAAATCGACCTGTGCCCCGCTCCTGGCGTCGGCGCGGTGACCTTCGGCGACACCAAGGAGGGCGGCCTGCTCTCGGTCCGCGTGGCCACCTCGATGGATGTGCCCAAGGGCCGCATCGAGAACGCCGCCGGCGGCCTCGACGAGGACGAGACCTGGGGTCAGCGCGCGCACTGGTGCGACTACTCCGGTCCGGTGCAAGGCAACCGCGTCGGCGTGGCCGTGTTCGACCACCCGACCAGCTTCCGGCACCCGACCTGGTGGCACGTGCGGAACTACGGGCTGATGACCGCCAACTGCTTCGGCCTGAGCCACTTCACCAATGGTGCCGCCGACGGCACGCATGTGCTGCCGGTCGATGAGACGCTGCAGTTCCGCTATCGCGTGTACCTGCACGCCGGTGACGCCGCAGCCGGCCAGGTGGCGACCAAGTACCACGACTACGCCAATCCGCCGCGGCTGAAAGTAGGATAGCGCGATGCGTTGTGTCGTCACCGGCGGCGCCGGTTTCCTCGGCTCACATCTCTGCGACCGCTTGCTGGCCGAAGGCCACGAGGTGGTCGCCATCGACAGCCTGATCACCGGCAACACCGACAACCTGGCGCACATCCGGGAGCCGCGCTTCGACTTCATCAAGCACGACGTCACCAAGTACATCTACCTCGCCGGGCCGGTGGACTACGTCTTCCACCTCGCCTCGCCGGCGAGCCCGGTGGACTACCTCGAGTTCCCGATCCAGACGCTGAAGGTCGGCTCGCTCGGCACCCACAATGCGCTCGGGCTGGCCAAGGAGAAGCAGGCCGGATTCCTGCTGACGTCCACCTCCGAGGTCTACGGCGATCCCGACATCAACCCGCAGCCCGAAAGCTACCACGGCAACGTCAGCACCACCGGCCTGCGCAGTTGCTACGACGAGGCCAAGCGGTTCGCCGAGGCGATGGTGATGGCCTACCACCGGCAGCACCGGGTGCGCACGCACATCGTCCGCATCTTCAACACCTACGGGCCGCGGATGCGCGTCAACGACGGGCGCGTGGTGCCGAACTTCATCTACCAGGCGCTGACCGGCCAGAACATCACGGTCTACGGCGACGGACAGCAGACGCGGTCGTTCTGCTACGTCGACGACCTGATTGAGGGCATCTACCGGCTGTCGCTCAGCGACGAGGTGATGCCGGTCAACATCGGCAACCCGCAGGAGCGGACCATCCTGCAGTTCGCCGAGGAGATCATCGCCCTGGTCCACAGCAGCTCCACGATCGTCTACGAAGAGCTGAAGACGGACAACGACCCGAAGCAGCGGCGGCCCGACATCACGCGGGCCCGCGAGCTCCTCGGCTGGGAGCCGCGAGTGCCGTTCGAAGAGGGCATGACGAAGACGGTCGAGGACGTGCGGCGGCGGATGAACCTCTGACCACCGGGAGCTCGGCGATGATCACCGAAGAGCAGTTGCGCGCGTTGTGGGAAGAGATCAAGCGCCGCATCAAGAGCGTCGAGAACAACCAGCCGCTCTACCGCGCGCTCGACGCGGCGGTGCCGATCGTGATGGACGGCCGCGTGGTCGTGGTCGGCCTCGACGGCCAGCACGCCTTCGACCTCAGCACGTTCACCAGCGGCGAGAACGCGCCGGTGATCCGCAAGGTGCTCAGCTCGGTGGCCAACAAGCCGCTGGAACTGTTGGTCATCGAGGGCACCACCCTCGACGACTATGACCACCATCAGCAACGCGAGGCGGCGGCCGAGGAGGCGCGGCGCAAGGTGGTCGAGAGCGCCGAAGTGCAGGACCTGACCGGGCTGCCGTCCGAGCCGCAGCTGGTCTCCGACGAGGACGATGACGAGGACCGGTTCGATCCGGGCCGCGAGACCTCGTCCACGCGCCTGCTGCTGATGCTCAACCGGCACCTGCACGTGCGCTATCGGGCCACGCGCAACCGCACTTCGCCCACGGTGCGGGCGCGGTTCATGCTGGACGCGCTCGCGGAGCTCGAGCGGACGGTCGAGCGGGTCTACGAGCTGGAGACCTCCGAGGTCATGCAGGAGCGCCAAATCGCGCGGGCCATCGACCGCCTGGCCGACCTGGTGAACATCGACGGCATGGTGGTCGCGCTCGAGTTCGAGCGGCACCGCGGCCAGCGAAGCTGAGTTGCGGCCGGTCAGTCGAACTGGCTGTCCTTCAGCCCGACGTTGACCTTGTACTTGCTGAAGCCCAGCCTGATGGTCACCGGCACCCAGCGCACGCCCTCGTCGGCCTTGCGCTTCTGGTAGGCGTCGATGGTGGCGCTCGCCGGCAGCCAGGCCTTGCCCCAGCGCTGGTAGGTCAGGTTCAGCGTGGCCGGCTTCTCCTGACGCGGATAGGTCGCGATGCGGCTGACCGTGGCCTGCTCCTGGTCCACATAGACCCAGTGATAGAGGATCGGCGTGTCGCTCTCCTTCGGGCTCAGCTTGAGCACCCATTGCGGGCGGCCGGCGAGCGACTCATCGCGGATATAGCGGGCGTTGTTGTGGTCCAGCAGCCGGTCGAGCACGCTGCCGACGGCCATGTGGTAGGTGTTCGGCAGGACCGCGAAGTCCTTGTCGATGGCCTCGGGCTTCACGCGGTCGGGTTTCTTGAAGTAGAGCCGCACCCGTGTGTCCGGCACGCGCATGTCGGCCGAGCGCACGTTGAAGGTCATGATGCACACGAAGTCGTTGACCCCGTCGAGGACGTGCTTGCTGCGCGAGACGATCTCCTGCACGGTGATGGCCGGGGCGGCGGAGGCGGCCAGGAGCAGGATCAGCAGCAGACGGTGGGCGCGACGCATGAGGCTCTCCCAGCGGGTCATTCTATCACAGCACCACCCCGCTCCGCGGCAGGCGTAGCGGAGCAGGGTGGTTGGGGCTGTGGTCGCGGCCGGGCGCGACCAGACGGTCGACCGGGTACTGGAGAGCCCGTCCGGGGCTACCGGGCAGACTGGAAGGTGGCCGATCGCACCGCCGGCACCGGACCCGCGACGCTCAACGCGCGCAGCGTGGCGTCGAGGTCTGGTAGTGCTCTTCGTCGACGCTGAATTCGTGGCTGCGCTTGACCGCCAGCCGCATCTTCCGCCGCCGCCGGTCACTCGGCTTCTCGTAGGTGCCGCGCCGCCGGATCTGCTGCATCAGACCCGACTTCCGCACCTTCCGCCGGAAGCGGCGCAGCGCCTCTTCCAGTGTCTCGTTCGCTCGAACCTTCACCTCAATCACGTCACATCACCCCGCTTTCGCTCCGACCTGTCCACCGAGTCCGTGCCCGGCGCCGCGCCCAGGTCCGCCTGGGGTACTTCCTTGGTCTACGGTCCTGACTTCTTGACGGTGTTCTCGAATCTGCGGTTCCCTGCCGCCCGAATCATCAAACACTCGTTCTGTCACAATGCAGCAACCTGGGAGTTTGGTCCCATGTGGTTGTTGCGACGCCGTTGCGTTGCAGGGCCCCAAAGCAGCGACCGACCGGCGCCGCGCCGGTCGGTCGTGGGCGGCCTGAGGCGCCGTGGCCGGCGCTCAGCGGCGCGGGCTGAAGCACACCGCGAAGGTCGTGCCGGCGGGCTCCTGGCTGGTGAACGACACCCGCGCGCCGAGGTAGCGCTCGGCGATCAGCTTGACGCTATAGGTGCCGATGCCGCGGCCGGTGCCGGGCTTGGTGCTGAACGAGCGCAGGAAGATCTGCCGTTGCACGTCGTCGGGCATGACGGTGGGATTGTGGACCAGGAACACGAGCGACTGCGGTGCACCGTCGCCGGTCCCCTCCGGCTCCGCCGAGATGGTCACGGTGCCGCCGGGCGGCGTCGCCTCGACCGCGTTCTTGATCAGGTTGCCCAGCACGCGGCGCAACAGCGTCGGGTCGGACTCGATGACCGTGGCCGGCGTGTTGCCGACGCGCAGCGTCCGGCCTTCGGCGGCCGGGTGGTAGCGGTAGAGCGTGGCCACCTCGGTGATGACATCGGGCACCAGCAGGACCCGCATCTGGACGCGCAGGTCGCCGTTCTCGGCCATCAGCAGCTCGCGGTGGGCCGAGATCTCGTCGATCATCTTCTCGGACAGGCGGTAGACGTCCTGTTTGTACTCGACCTCGGCACTCGGGTCCTCTTCGGCCAAGAGGATCTCGGCCAGCCCGTGGATGCCGCCGGCCGTGTTCATGACGTCGTGCAGGAAGACGCGCTCGAGCACCTGGCGGCGCTTCTCCGAGCTGATGTCGCGGAGCACCACCAGCACCAGCGGCAGGTCGCGCACATGGATCAGCGTCGCCTGCACCAGCAGGTCGAAGCTGCCGCCGTCGGCTGTGCCGCAGGTGGCCAGGCGGCATTCGCGACTCGCTGTGCCACCGTTGGCCAGACTCTCCAGAATGGCGTTGACCGCGCCGCAGGTGGCGCAGAACGGGCTGGTGCCGCAGCCGTTCGGCCCGACGTCGGCCCGGAGACAGCCGACGGCCTCACCGGGACGACGGCCTAGCATGGCTTCGATGCCGGCGACCCCGAGCTGCTCGAAGACGCGCCGGTTGGCATCCACAATCTGGCGCTGCTGGTTCAGCACCAGGGCCATGTCAGGCACGGCGTCCAGCATCGTGGAAGCAGTGGCATCGGAGTGGAAAGCCTGCCAGGCCGCGCGCAACTCGGCCTCTCCGGCGCGCTCAGCCGGCGCAAAATACGTCGCTGCCGCGGGGGCGCTCGTTTCGCTCATCGGTCACTGCACTCCTTAGGCCCGGCCAAGACTCTCTGCCATCAGGCCCGATTCTACGCGATCTTGGTGGCCAAAGCCAGCGCCGCCGCGCGAGGGAAGGAACTTGAGCACCGGTGGCCGACCTTACCCTCGGCGCCCGAGGGGCGCGAGAGGGTGTGATGGACAAGCTGCGGATCGGTGTGGTCGGCCTGCGACGCGGGCGGACTCATGTACACAACTTCCTCAAGCTCCCGAACGTTCACCTGGTCGGCGTCGCCGACCGGCTCGAGTCCTGCCGCGAGGCCGTCCGCGGCCCGGTCACCGAGGGCGGCGGGCAGGTCCTCTGCGAACTCGACGACCTCCTGGCGCTCCGGCCCGACGCGGTGGTCGTCTCGACCAACGCCCGCTTGCAGTGCCAGCACGCCTGCCAGGCGCTCGAAGCCGGCTGCGCTGTGCTCAGCGAGGTGCCCGGCGGTTTCACGCTGGACGACTTCGTCAAGCTGCGCGAGACCGTCGAGCGCACCGGCCAGTTCTACATGCTCGCGGAGAACACCTGCTTCTACGACTTCCTCCGCTACTGGCGCCGCTGGCACCTCGACGGCCGGCTTGGCGACGTCACCATTGCCGAGGCCGAGTACCTGCACCATCTGCCGCACACGCTGGTCTCGGCCGACGGGCAGTTCTTCACGCCCACGCAAGCCGCGGCCGAGGGCCGCCATGACCTCAAGCCCTCCTGGCGCGCGGCGCAGCCGCCGATCTGCTATCTGACGCACGACCTCGGCCCGCTGCTGGAGGTGCTCGACGACCACTGCGTGTCGGTCACCTGCCGCAGCTCGGCCTGGCGGTGCCGCGACACACCACACCGCCCGGACGGCCAGATTGCCTTGTTCCACACGGCGCAGGGACGGCTGCTTCAGATACTCGTCACCTTGGGCACCCGGCGCCCCTGCGAGCACCGCTACCGCCTGTTCGGCACCGAGGGCGCGGCCGAGTGGTTCTTCTATGAGGACTACGGCCGCCTCTTGGACAAGGACCGCGAGGAGAGCCAGGGCTGGCAGAAGCTCGACATTCGCGTCGCCGGCAAGCACACCGATGTCAGCACCGGCCACGGCGGTGTGGACCTGCTCTGCGCCAAGAGCTTTGCCGATGCCCTGCAGGCCGGTCGCCCGTCGCCCATCGACGTCTATCGCGCCTTCGAGTACTCGGTGCCCGGCATCATCGCCGCGCAGTCGGCCGACCTGGGCGGGCAGCCGTTGGCCATACCCGACCTGCGCACCGCCGCGCATCAGCCGACGCGCTTCTGGGACTGCGTCGGCCTGCCTGAGGAGGAGCCCGATGAGCTGTCCTGAGGCCACGGTGCCCTGCTGGCGGCCGCTGAGCGACCGCCGGATCGGCGTCGGTGTGGTGGGTGGGCGGTTCGGCGCCAGCTTCCACTGGCACGAGCACCCGAACTGCCAGGTGATCGCGGTCTGCGAGCGCGATCCCGAACGCGCGGCGCACCTGCGGCAGCGCTACGGCTGCGAGCAGAGCTACGCCGAGTTCGAGCAGCTCCTGACCGATGAGCGCGTCGAGGCGGTGGCCATCTTCAGCGGCGCGCCCGACCACGCCCCGATGGCCATCGCCGCGATGACCGCGGGCAAGCACGTCTTCTCGGCGGTGCCGGCCTGCCTGACGTTGGACGAAGCGCGCCAACTGGCCGACTGCAGGCTGCGCACCGGCCGCACCTAACATGATGGCCGAGACCAGCTTCTTCCGCTGGGAGACCATCCTGATGCGCCGGCTCTATCGCGCCGGGGCGCTCGGCGAGCTGGTCTACACCGAGGGCGAGTACTACCACCCGATGACGCGCGGCGAGCGCGACGGGCTGTGGTTCGCCGGCGGCGAGCGCACCTGGCGCTACGCGTTGCCGCCGATGCTCTATCCGACACACACCACCGGCTTCCTGGTGGGTGTCACCGGCGAGCGGCTGACGCACGTCTCGTGCGTCGGCTGGGGCGCCGACGAGCCGGCGCTGGCCGACAACGCCTACGACAACCCGTTCCTCAACGGCTGCGCCATGTTCCGCACCAGCGGCGGCCACGCCTTCCGCGGCAACACCTGCTGGCGCGTGTTCGCCCATGGCGAGCGGGCGCAGTGGTTCGGCACCGAGGGCTCGCTGTTCATGCCCGGCTGGAGCGGCCAGCCGGGCCGTCTGGTGCTCAACGATGGGCGCACCTACGAGGAACTGCCCGACTACTGGCCGGCGCTGCCCGAGGCGATGCGCTACGACAGCGGCCACGGGCGCTCGCACCCGTTCCTGACCAACGAGTTCCTCAGCGCGCTGCTGGAAGAGCGCGAGCCGGCCTGCAACCTGTGGGAAGCGCTGGCGATGACGGTGCCGGGCATCGTCTCGTTCGATTCGGCGCGTCAGGGCGGCGCGCAACTGCCGGTGCCGAACCTCGATCCGGCGGGCTACACGCCGGTGGTGCTCGCCGGCTGGGAGCGCGAGTGCGCCGTGACGCTGCCCGGCGCGGCCGAGTCGGCGCCGCGGTCGGCCTGGGTGTTCGCCAGCGGCGACTGGTCCTGGCGGCCCGACGGCGCGCTCGCCCAGACCTCGGACCACGCCGCCGCCACCGCTATCGACGTGGGCCTCACCGCGGCGTTGGGCACTTGGCGCGCCACGGTGACGCCGGGCGCCGGCGGCCCGGCGGCGGCGCTGCTGTTCCAGGTGGACGCCGACCTGCGCGAAGGCTTCGCGCTGACACTGGCCGATGGTCTGACGCTGACCGCGCTGGACGGCCGCGAGCTGTGGCACGCGCCGCGGCCGGCGGGCGAGACGCTGGTGTTGGAAGGCGTGGCGGAGACCGACCGCGTCCGCGCGCGGGTGCTGACACCGACCGGCGAGTTGCTGGCCGAGTCGCCGATGTGTTATGTCTCGGACAGCAACAACCAGCGGCCGGGGCACCTGGGCCTGCGCAGCGCGGGCGGGCCGGCGGTGTTCGCGGCCATGGCGGTGGGGCCGTGAGCCGAGCCGGCGTCCGGTGACGCCCTGACGGCACCCGGCGCCCGAGCGCGAGAGGGGTGCGGGATGAGGCGCAAAACGCGTCGCTGCTACCTGACCAAGCCGCCGTCGATGCGGTGGCTGGTGGGCGTGATGGCGGTGGTGATGGTGCTCCTCCAGGTCCCCGCCTTCATGCGCTGGGGCCGGCCGGGCCTGGGTCACCTCGCCTGGTTCCTGGGCGTGCTGTACTGCTACCTGCCGGCGCTGGTGCGGTCGCGGCGAGTGGCCATCACGGCGGACGCCAAGGGCTGCACGGAGTGGCTCTGGCCCTGGCGGCGGCGGCGGATTCGCTGGGATGAGGTCACCGGCGTCGAGGTGAGTGAGGACAGCGCCCGGATCGTCACCGCGCGGGGCACGATCGAGTTCGGACCACGTGTCAACAACTGGCTGGAACTGGCCGAGCGCGCGCGGGCCGCAACGGGCCAGCCTTTGCCAAGCGACGTGCCCGATGACACGATGTGCATCCCACCCGAGGAGGTGGCCGACTGGCTGGGCATCACGCCCGACGACGTGCTCGAATGCCGCAGTGACCACTTCAGGCGGCAGATGGGTCTGCTGCGAGCGGTGTTCTTGGTTGAGGCCGGGGCCATGGCCGCGCTGGGCCTGTACGCTTGGGCGAAGCACCCCGCCATCGCCTTTGCCGTGCTGCTGCCGGCCCTGCTCATGGCCGGTATGGGCTGGTTCATGCCCCGTCTAGTACGCCGCTCGCAGGCTGAGCAGCAGATCGAGGCCGTCCGCGCCACCGCTGACGCCCTGGAGGTGCAGGACGCGCGCGGTCGCTGGCGGCGCTTCGCCTGGGGCAGCCTGCGCTACCTGATCCCGTTCGGCCGCTTCCAGGTGCTCAGCACGCCCGAGGGCGATGTCGCGCTACCACCGCGGCTGACGAATGCCGACCGCCTGTTGGGCGCCATCGAGCAAGCCATCGCCGCCCGCCGCCGCGGGCTGGCCCTGCCGCGGATGACCGGCGAAGGTGTGCCCGAAGGGGCCATCTCGCGGGCTGGCGCAGTCGAGGCGGCGGTGGAGCGTGGGTTGAGCCGGAGCGAGGGGGGCGAGGGGTGAAGAGCGAGTCACTTCGCCTCTATCGGTCCAATCCGCCGTCGATGCGGTGGCTGGCTGTGGCCTTGACGGTGATGATGGTGCTCGTCCAGTTGCCTGTCGCCATGGACTGGTGGTGGCCGGGGGTGGGTCACGTGGCCTGGGCCCTCAGCGTGGTGTACCTTTGCCTGCCCGTCCTGGCGGGGTCGCGGCGAGTGGCCATCACAGCGGACGCCCAGGGCTGCACCGAGTGGATCTGGCCTTGGCGACGGCGGTGGATCCGTTGGGCTGAGGTGACCGGCATCGAGGTCAGCGACGAGAGCGCGAGAATCGTCTCCGTGCGGGGCACGCTCGAACTCGATCCGCGGGTGGGCAACTGGCTGGAACTGGCCGAGCGCGCTCGGGTGGCGGCCGGCCTGTCGGTCGAGACCGAGGCCGCCGACGCGGCCTGGTGCGTTCCCCGCGAGGAGGTGGCGGCCTGGCTGGGCATCGAGGTCGACGAGGCGCTCGACTGCCGGAGTGACCATCTCAGGCGGCAGAGGCGACTCGCGCGATGGCTCATGGTTGGCAATGCCAGCCTGTTGGCCAGCATGGGCCTGTACGCTATGAGCCTCGTCAAAGAGTTCAAGCCGCTCCTGCTGCTCCCGTCCTTGGTCATGCTGGCTCTGGTGTGGCTCATCCCCCTCCTCAGACACCTGGGCGCCAGTGACCAGCGGATCGAAGCCGTCCGCGCCACCGCTGACGCCCTGGAGGTGCAGGACGCGCGCGGCGGCTGGCGGCGCTTCGCCTGGGGCAGCCTGCGCCGCCTGACGCCGTTCGGCCGCCACCAGGTGGTCAGCACGCCCGAGGGCGACATCATGCTGCCACCGCGCCTGACGAATGCCGACCGCCTCTTGGGCGCCATCGAGCAGGCCATCGCCGCCCGCCGCCGCGGGCTGTCCCTGCCGCGGATGACCGGCGAAGGTGTGCCCGAAGGGGCCATCTCGCGAGCCAGCGAAGTCGAGGTGGCCGTGGAGCGGGGGTTGAGCCGGAGCGAGGGGGGTGCCGGGTGAGGCGGAACACGCGTCGCTGCTACTTGGCGAAGCCGCCGTCGATGCGGTGGATGGTGGGCGTGGTGGCGGTGATGATGGGGCTCTTCCAACTGCCCCGCCTCATGCACTGGGGCCGGCCGGGCCTGGGTCACCTCGCCTGGTTCTTGGGGGTGACGTACTGCTATCTGCCGGCGCTGGTGCGGTCGCGGCGAGTGGCCATCACGGCCGACGCCAAGGGCTGCACCGAGTGGCTCTGGCTTGGCTGGCGGCGGACACGGTGGGACGAGGTCAGCGGCGTCGAGGTGAGCGACGACAGTGCCCGGATCGTCACCGCGCGGGGCACAGTCGAGTTCGGTCCGGGTCTCAACAACTGGCTCGAACTGGCCGAGAGCGCGCGGGCCGCGGCGGGCCTGCCGGCGGCCGGCGAACTGCCCGATGACACGATGCGCATCCCACCGGAGGAGGTGGCCGGCTGGCTGGGCATCGAGCCCGACGAGGCGCTCGAATGCCGCAGTGACCACCTGGAGCGGCAGATGGGACTGCTGCGAGGCTTCCTGTTGGCTGAGGCCGGGGTCATGGCCGCGCTGACGCTGTACCACTGGTCGGTGTTTCCCAGCCTGGCCCGGTCGACGCTGGTGACGCTCGCTATGGTGTGCGGTCTGGCCTGCCTGATGCCCCGCCCGTTGCGCCGGTCAAAGGCATCTGAGCAACAGGTCGAGGCCGTCCGGGCCACGGCCGACGCCCTGGAGGTGCAGGACGCCCGCGGCCGCTGGCGACGGTTCGCCTGGGGCAGCCTGCGCCGCCTGACCCCGTTCGGCCGTTTCCAGGTGCTCAGCACGCCCGAGGGCGATGTCGCGCTACCACCGCGGCTGACGAATGCCGACCGCCTGTTGGGCGCCATCGAGCAAGCCATCGCCGCCCGCCGCCGCGGGCTGGCCCTGCCGCGGATGACCGGCGAAGGCGTGCCCGAAGGCGCCATCTCGCGGGCGAGCGAGGTCGAGGTGGCCGTGGAGCGGGGGTTGAGCCGCCCGGACGCGTGAGGGGCTGGCCTACCGCCGACTCACATCGCCCTCGTCCCCGCCGGCGCTGGCCTCCAACGGCCCGTCGAAGTCCAGCCGGACCACCAGCACCGTGTTGGCCAGCTCGTTCACCGGCAGGTTGCGCAGGCGCAGGTAGCCGATCTGCTCGACATGGTCGCTCGGTGCCAGCTCGCAGGTCCAGTCCACCGGCGCGCCGGTGTTCAGCAGCGTCGCGCGCACGGGCTGCGCCGTCAGCGGCTTGAGCTTCACTGCGGTACCCATGGGATCGCGCGACAGGTGGACGTACAAGGTCTGCCCGCGCCGGGTGAGGACGACGTCCCGGTTGACCGTCAGGTGTGAGGCTACCTCGACGCCGTCGAAGGCCTCGCGCACCTGGTGGTACCAGGCGCCGATGCGGCGCAGAACGGCCGCGGACTCGAGCGGGATGGTGCCGTCGGCCATGGGGCCGACGTTGAGCAGGTAGTTGGCACCACGGGCCAGGTACTTGTCGAGGCTGCGGAGCAGATGGCGGTCGGTGTAGAAGTCCTCGTCGCGGCGGTAGCCCCAGCTTTCCTGGCCGA
>CAZHGD010000148.1:0-18446 GCA_964531735.1 uncultured Fimbriimonadaceae bacterium
TGACGAGGCGCTGACCGCGCTGTTCCGCCGCCTGGCGCCGGTGCTGGCCCAGCTCGGCGCGCTGCGCGCGGCGGCGGCCGAGGAGGGTGGCCCCGAAGTGCGCACGGCCGACCTGCTGAAGCTGCTGGGCAAGCTGGAGGCGCCGCTGCTCGAGGCCGGCCTGGAGCCGGTGGGCGCGCCGGGCCAGGTGGCCGAGTACGACAGCCGGCAGCACCAGCGGATGAGCGGCGGCGACGTGCATCCGGGCACGGCGGTGGTCATCCGGTTCAGCGGCTACACTTTCCGCGACCAGGTGCTGGTCAAGGCGATGGTCAGCGCGCAGGAGTAAGACGATGGCGATCGCTTTGGACTTCGGCACCTCCAACAGCGTCATCGCGCGCTGGAACGAGGCCGCCGACGACGTCGAGGTGATGGCCGCCGGCTCGCTCAGCCGGCGCTATACCTACCGCTTGCCCGGCGGCGACCGCGAGCGCGTGGCCAGCGTGGTGCCATCGCTCATCCACTACGGCACCGACGGCTCCAAGCTGCTCGGCGAGCAGGTGGCCGAAGGCGGGCTGGTGTCCGAACGGGGCACCTTCCGCTGGGTCAAGCTCGAGCTGCTGCACGAGCGCAAGGGCGGTCGCCGCATCAACGGCGAGGTGATCGACAACTACCAGGCCGCGCGCGAGCTGCTGCGCCGCGTGCTGCTGGTGGCGCAGGACTACCTGCTCAGCGGCGGCGAAGAGCTGGTGCTGACCATGCCGGTGGAATCGTTCGATTCCTATGCCGACTGGCTGCAGCGCACGGTGGCCGAACTGCTGCCCTGCCGGCTGCGCACGCTGGACGAGGCGACCGCCTGCATTCTGGGCTACCGTGACCGGTTGCAGCCGGGCGCGGTCTACCTGGTGGTCGATTTCGGCGGCGGCACGCTCGACGTCAGCGTGGTCAAGCCCGATCTGGACACCGTGGTGGCCGGCGAGCGCCAGCCGGCCCTGGGGCGCGCGGGCCTGGAGCTGGGCGGCAGCAACATCGACGCCTGGATGCTGGAACACCTCAAGGCCACCGAGGAGCTGACCGCGCAGGACGTGGAGGAGGTGGGCACGGCGCTCTTGGCGCAGCTCGAACAGGCCAAGATCGACCTGTCCAGCGGGGCCAACACGGCCGACGTGTCGCAGTGGAACGACCGCACGCGCCGGCTGATCAGCCACACGTTCACGTCGGCCGAGCTGCGCGACCTGCTGGAGCGGCACGACGTCTACAGCCAGGTCTCGCGCACGGTCAACCAGGCGATCGAGCTGGCCGAGGACAAGTACGGCCTGCGGCGCTCGGAGATCGCCGGGGTGTTCTGCGTGGGCGGCAGCAGCTTGCTGCTGGGCGTGGGTCAACGGTTGCACGAGCTGTTGCCCGACCGGCCGATCTACTGCGACAACCCGTTCGAGGCGGTGGCGCGCGGCGCCTGCCGCTTCGCCGGGCAGGATCTCTCGGCCGCGCTGGTTCACGAGTACTGTCTGCGCACCTGGAACCCCACCGCCGGCGACTACGAACTGCTGCCGATTGTGGCGCGCGGCACGGTCTACCCGACGCCGAAGGCGGTTTGCGCGAAGTACCTGAACGGCGCGGTGGACGGCGCCACGGGCATCGCCTTGGAGATCTGGGAGCGCTCCATCATGCCGCGCACGAGCCGGCGGCTGAAGGTGGTCGACGGTGTGGTGCGCGAGGAGGTGGTCCGCCAGGAGGCGACGGCGAACGAGCGTCCGGTGACGCCGCGCGGGCGCGAGTTCATCATCGCCGACCCGCCCTGCCGCCTGGGCGACCAGCAGCGGTTCATCGCCCGCTTCGGCGTCGACTCCGCCAAGCGCTTGACCATTTCACTGAGCGACATGGCCGAGGGCGGCCGGTCGAAGGTCCGGCTGGACTCGGGCGAAGAGATCGCCTTGCCGGTGCGGAACCTGCCGGTGGTCAAACTTTGAGCGCCCAGTGGAAAACGCGGCGCGGCCGCGCGTATGGGAGGGCAGCCAGCGCCTGCCGCGCACCGGCGAGATGGTGCTCCTGACCAGTGAGCGGCGGTAGCCGGGTCTTGCGGCCGGTCGAGAGGTGTCAGATGAGCCTGCGGAGCGAGTTGGCCACGCAGTTCGCCGCCCGGGTGGCGGTGGTGAACGTGGTGAGTTACGAAGAGGCGCGCGTCTTGCGCGAGCTGACCGAGTGGACCCGCGGCGCGGGCTGTCCCGCCGAGCACGGTCTCTACACCTGGGATATCGGCGATCAGTTCAGGTGCCTGAAGCCAGCCGCCGTCGCCTTCGATGTGGAGCAGGAGACGACCACCGACAAGGTGCTGCGCAAACTCGACACCTATGAGGGCAGCGCGACGTTCGTCCTCAAGGACCTCCATATGAGCTGGGAGGTGCCGGCAGACACCGGGCGCCGGCCGCTGATCCGCACGTTGCGCAACCTGGCGCAGCGCTGGCCGGCGACCGCCAAGAACCTGGTGCTCCTGACGCCGGAGCCGGTGCTGCCGCTGGAGCTGAAGCGCGACGTGGTCACCATCGAGGTCAGCCGGCCCAGTGCCGACGAGATGGAGGAGCTGCTGACGCGGGTCTTCCAGGGCACCAACGCCCTGCGCGAGGTGACCGGCGGCCTGCGCGCCAAGATCATCGAGGCCGCGCTGGGCCTGAGCAGCCAGCAGGCCGAACGCGCCCTGCGCGTGGCGCTGGTGAAGAGCCGCGACGGCAAACTCGACCACCGCTGCATCGACGGCATCGTCGAAGCCAAGAAGGCGATGATCCGCGAAAGCGGCGCGCTGGAGTACTACCCGGTCAGCGAGACCGAGGACGCCGTCGGTGGCCTCGCCGAGCTGAAGCGCTGGCTGCGGCAGCGCGGGCAGGCCTTTGGCGACGAGGCCCGCGAGTACGGCATCGGCCTGCCGAAGGGCCTGGCGCTGATCGGCATTCCGGGCACCGGCAAAAGCCTCTGCGCCAAGGTCACCGCCGGCAGTTGGAAGCTGCCGCTGCTACGCCTGGATATGGGCGCGGTGTTCGGCAGCCTGCTCGGCGCGTCGGAACGCAACATTCGCGAGGCGATGCAGATCGCCGAGATCATCGCGCCGTGCGTGCTGTGGGTCGACGAGATCGAGAAGGCGTTCGCCGGCTCGACGGGTGACGGCGGCACCGCCGCGCGCGTGTTGGGCACCTTCCTGACCTGGATGCAGGAGAAGACGACGCCGGTGTTCGTGCTGGCCACGGCCAACAACGTGGCGCACCTGCCGCCCGAGTTCCTGCGCAAGGGCCGGTTCGACGAGGTGTTCTTCCTCGACCTGCCCACCGACGAGGAGCGCGAGGCGATCCTCGAGGTGCACTTGCGCCGGCGGAAGTACTCGCTGGTGCGGCAGCGGTTCGATCTGCCCGAGGTGGCCGCGGCCACGGTCGGCTTCGTAGGGGCGGAGCTGGAAGCGGTGGTCGAGGCGGCGCTGTTCCCCGCGTTCATGGACAGCCGGCGCGATCTGCAGACCGACGATCTGCTCCGCGCGGCAGGTGACATGGTGCCGTTGGCGCAATCGCACGCGACGCATATCGAAGAGCTGCGCCGACTGGTGACCAGCGGCCAGGCGCGTAACGCCTCCCGCGCGACCACCACCCAGGCCGTGCCGCTCAGCGGCATCCGCGGCGAGCGGACGCACTTCATGGACGTTTGACGTCAGCGCGACACGAGGAAAGGCGGTGGCGCCATGTTCGCCGATGAGGCCCTGACCACCGGACTGAAGCTGGGCGACTTCACGGTCGACCGCCGGCTCGGCCGCGGCGCGTTCAAGTCGGTCTACGCGGCGACCAACCTGCGGCCGGAGGCCAACGGCTATCCCGCGCGCGTGGCGCTGTGCGTGCCGCACCTGCAGGACGACGAGGCCGGCACGCTGCTGGCCAACGAGTTGCGCGTGGCGCAGACGCTGAACCATGCCGGCATCGCCCAGCAGTACGGCATCGAGCACGCCGGCGGCGTACTGTTCTGCGTGATGGAGCTGGTCGACGGCCAGCCGCTCGACCGCAAGCTGGCCGCCGAAGGGCCGTTCGCGCTGCTCGACGCGGTGGAGATCGCCGCGCAAATGGCCGAGGCGCTGGACAGTGCGCACCAGGCGCTGGCCATCCACCGCGACGTCAAGCCGGCCAACGTCATGCTCTGCCCGGACGGGCGCGTCAAGGTGCTCGACTTCGGCCTGGCGCGGCTGCTCAGCCACTCGCAGAGCCGAGCCGAATCGCGGGTCGGCACGCCGGCCTTCATGGCGCCCGAGCAGTTCGACGGCGCCACCGGCTTCAACGCCGATCTGTGGGGCCTGGGTCTGACCTTCTTCCAGCTCGTCACCGGCAAGCTGCCGTTTGCCGCCGAGGAGCCGGGGCGACTGCTGCACCAGATCCTCTACGACGAGCCCGACCTGAGCCCGCTGGAGCAGGGCGAGTTCGACCAGCGCCTGGTGCGCGTGATGCGCCGCATCCTCGAGAAGGACCCCGAGAAACGCTACCAGCGCGGCGCCGAGTTCGTGGCCGACCTGCGCGCGGTGCTCCGCCACGCGGCCACCGTCAACCACATCGAGGGGCAGATCGAGACCTACCTGCGCGCGCACTTCCCGTTGCTCTACCTGGTCACGCATGAGGAGCACCGCGCGCTGGCCTCGCTGGGCCGCGTGCGCGAGGCGATGTCGCTCGAGACGCCGCTGGAGCTGTACTGCTGGAGCCAGACCCGTGGCCTGACCGACGCCGCCGGCCGGCCGGTGCCCGGCAACACCGCCGGCGATCCGGTGAACGCGCTGCAACACGTGATCCAGGGGCGCGAGCCGGGCATCTACGTCTTCTTCGACATCCACCGGCACTTCACCCCGGTCACGCTGCGGCTCATCCGCGATGCCATCTGGACGGTCAAGCGCCGGCGCAAGAGCCTGGTCTTCTGCAGCCCGGTGGCCAGCGTGCCCGACGACCTGCGCGCCGACGCCACGCTGCTGTTCTACGACCCACCGGAGGTGGGCGAGCTGCAGGTGCTGGTCAGCCGCCTGCACACGGCCGTGGCGCCGGGCGACGAGCTGCCGCCCGAGCTGCGCGACCAGCTCGCGCGGGCCGTGCTCGGGCTGACCGAGCGCGAGGCCGAACGCGTGCTCCAGCGGGCGCTGGTGCGCCACGGGCGGTTCTGCCGCGACGCGCTCTACGAGGCCTTCGCGCAGAAGGAGCAGATCGTCCGCAAGGAGGGTCTGCTGGAGTTCTGCCGTCCGGCCGAATCGATGGCCGAGGTCGGCGGGCTGGACCTGCTCAAGGCCTGGTTCGCCCGGCGGCAGGAGGCGTTCGGCGCCGAAGGGCGGCGCTTCGGCCTGCGCCCGCCGCGCGGCGTGGTGCTGGTGGGCGTGCCCGGCTGCGGCAAGAGCCTGTCGGCCAAGGCCCTGGCGCACAGTTGGGGCGTGCCGCTGCTGCGGCTCGATCTGGGCCGCCTGCGCGGGCGCTACGTGGGCCAGTCGGAGGACAACCTGCGCCGCGCGCTGCACACCGCCGAGGTGGTCAGCCCCTGCGTGCTGTGGGTGGACGAACTGGAGAAGGCCTTCGGCGGCCTTGGCCAGCAAGGCGACAGCGGCGTCAGCCAGCGCATGTTCGGCGCCTTCCTGACCTGGCTGGAGGAGCGCCAAAGCCCGGTGTTCGTAGTGGCCACGGCCAACGACATCAGCCAGCTCCCGCCCGAGTTCCTGCGCGGCGGGCGGTTCGACGAGCGCTTCTTCGTGGACCTGCCCGACGAGGTGGAGCGGCAGGCCATTCTGGACATCCACCTGCGCCGGCGGCAACGCGATCCGGTGCGGTTCGACCTGCCGGCCCTGGCGGTGGCCAGCGCCGGCCACAGCGGCGCCGAGCTGGCCGAGGCGGTGGTCAGCGGGCTCTACCAGGCGTTTGCCGACGGCGAGCGCGAGTTGACCACCGATGACGTGCTGGCGGCCATGGCCGCCACGGTGCCGCTGAGCCAGGTCCACGCGCCGCGGCTGAAGGCGCTGTACGGCTGGGCCAAGCTGAACGCCCGGCCGGCTCAGGCGAGGAGGGCGGGATGAGGCGCAACGCGTCAGGCGGCCACCCGGACGTCACGAGCGCCCCGGGCGGCGACAGCGCCCTACCGTCGTCGCGTGAGCAGGGAGGGAGGGCGGCGCCATGAGCTTCCTCGACACGCTGTACGAAGAGTGGTGCGAGCAACTCCCCAACCGCCTGGTGGTGAACCGCAAGGACGGTTCGGTACTGGTCTACGTGCCGGCGGGGGAGTTCGAGATGGGCGACGGGCAGGTCAGCGACTGCCCGAAGCACCGGGTGTACCTGGACGCGTACTACATCGGGGTGTACCCGGTGACGAATGCGCAGTATGCGAGGTTCGTGAAAGCCACGCGGCACCGGCCGCCGGACAACAACTTCTGGCAGAGCGCGGCGAAGGCGGACCACCCGGTGACCCACGTGAGCTGGGACGACGCGTTGGTGTACGCCAGGTGGGCCAGGCTGGCGCTGCCGAGCGAAGCGCAGTGGGAGAAGGCGGCGCGAGGGCCGGCTAACACGGTGTACCCGTGGGGCGACGACTGGGATGCGAGCAAGTGCCGGAACGCCACCAACTGCGGCAGTGAGACGACGGCGGCGGTGTCCGCGTACCCGTCAGGAGTGAGCGGGTACGGGACGTACCAGCAGAGCGGGAACGTGTGGGAGTGGTGCGCGGACTGGTACGGCGAGGGCTACTACCCGCAGAGCCCGCGGGCGAACCCGACCGGCCCAGAGGGAGGCTCGAACCGGGTCCTCCGCGGCGGGGGCTGGAGGGACGTCGACGCCGCCAGCTTCCGTGGGGCGGCCCGCCGCAGGCTCGGTCCCGCGTGCGGCTACGACTACCTGGGCTTCCGCCTCGTGAGGGCTGCGGTCCTGGTTCCACCAGGGGGCGGCGGGGCACGGAAGGAGCCGCGGCGGCGGTAGCCGCGCGAGCGAGAGGAGTGACGCGCGCCTGGGGGGTCCCAGTGGCCCCCTGGCCGCGGTGGGTGAAGGGCCGGTCAGGAATGGATAAGGAGACATGCATGTCGCATTTCACGCGAGTGCGGACGGTCATCCGGGACCAGGCGGTCCTGGCTGACACGCTGCGGCAACTGCACCATCAGTTCCAGGAAGGCGAACGGGTGCCGATTCGCGGGTACCAGGGCAACACCGAGTACGGGCAGGTGGTGGTCAACACCGGCAGCGCTTACGACATCGGTTTCCAGCGGCAGAGCGACCAGAGCTTCCAGGTCTGTGCCGACTGGTGGGGCGTGCAGAAGGACACGCAGCTCCGCGAGCAGAGCTTCCTGCAGCAGGTGAACCAGGCCTATGCTCACCGCGCCGCGGTGCGCGAGATTCGCGAGCAAGGCTACATCATCGAGGAGGAGCGCCTGCTGCCCAGCGGTGAGATCCAGTTGGTGGTCAGCGAACGGGTGTGAGGAGCGGCGACCATGGCGAAGAAGATGGTCATCACGATTGGCCTCGACGGGCAGACCAGCGTCAAGGTTGAAGGCGGCGTGGGCGCCAACTGCGAGGAGTTCACGCGCGCGGTGGAGCGGGCGGTGGGCCAGGTGGAGGAACGCGTGTTCCTGCCCGAGCACGACCTGGACGAGTTGCACGTCTCGCTCGATCAGCAAGTGACCGAGAGCGACGGGCTGTGAGCGGCGCGCGGCCGGCGGAGTGACGGCGATGGAAGCATGTTTCACCAGCGATCTGGCGACCTACATCCGGGCCGGTTACCCGATTCTCTACGTGGTGACCAGCGAAGAGGACCGCGCCATCGACCTGATTGACGAGACGCTGCGCCTGCCCGACACCTGGAAGCAGCCGCGGCAGCTCTGTCTCTGGTCCATTTCGCGCGGTGTGGTGGACGCCGACGGCCGGACCGTGGGCAACGGCAACACCAACGAGCCGGGCAGTGCGCTGCACCTCATCGCCACGCACAAAGAGCCGGCGGTGTTCGTGCTCAAGGACTTCCACCCGTGGCTGAAGGACAACGCCAAGGACGCCGCGCTGGTCGTCCGGATGCTGCGCGACCTGGCGCCGGCGCTGCGCGGCAGCGGCAAGACCATCGTCTGGCTGTCGGCGGTGCAAGAGATCCCCGCCGAGTTGGAGAAGGACGTCACCCTCGTCGATCTGCCGCTGCCGACCGAGCCCGAGTACCGCGGCATTCTCGACACGATGATCGAGCAGGTCAAGGGCAACCCGCGCGTGACCGTGGACCTGGATGACGACGCGCGCGACGAGATCGTCAAGGCCTGCCAGGGACTGACCCGCGCCGAGGCCGAGAACGCGCTGGCCAAGGCGATTGTCAGCCAGCAGGGCCTGGCGCGCCGCGATGTGCAGGCCATTCTCAGCGAGAAAGAGCAGATCATCCGCAAGTCGGGCATCCTGGAGTACACGGCCAGCGTCGAGAGCTTCGGCCAGGTGGGTGGTCTGGGCAACCTGAAGCGCTGGCTGAAGCAGCGCAACGAGGGCTTCACACAGCGCGCGCGTGATTTCGGTCTGCCGCACCCCCGCGGTGTGATGCTGGTGGGCGTGCCCGGTTGTGGCAAGAGCTTGTGCGCCAAGGCGGTGGCCTCGGAGTGGAACAAGCCGCTCTTGCGCTTCGACCTCGGCCGCGTGTTCGCCGGGCTGGTCGGCGAATCCGAGGAGCGGATGCGCCGCGCGCTGGCCACGGCCGAGGGCGTGGCGCCGGCCATCCTGTGGATCGACGAGGTCGAGAAGGGCCTGGCCGGGACCAGTGGCGGCGGCGACGGCGGCGTGGCGGCGCGGGTGTTCGGCAACCTGCTGACCTGGATGGAAGAGAAGACGAAGCCGGTCTTCGTGGTGATGACCGCCAACGACATCTCGAAGCTGCCGCCGGAGCTGTTGCGCAAGGGACGCGTGGACGAGATCTTCTTTGTCGACCTGCCCACGCCGCAGGAGCGCGCGGAGATCCTGGGCATCCACCTGGCCCGCCGCGGTCAGGCGCCCACGGAGTTCGACTTCCGGCGCCTGGCCGAGGCCACCGAGGGCTTCAGCGGCGCGGAGTTGGCCGAAGTGGTCAACAGCGCGCTCTACGAGGCGTTCGTCTCGCCTGAAAAGCGCCTGACCACCGACCTGCTGGTCAAGGCGGCCAAGGAGACGGTCCCGCTGTCGCGCTCACGGGCGAACGAGATCGCCTCGCTGCGCCAGTGGGCCGCGGCCAACAGCCGTATGGCCGCGATCCCGCTCGAGGACGCCACCGAGGACACGGCGGAGGAGCCCGGCGGCCGCTTCCGCTGGATGGATGTCTAGCCCATCTCTGACACTCACTCCCGCCGATCCGCTCGGCAAGCGGGTTGGCGAGGGGCGTGTCCGGTCGCTGATATCGTCTGCCATGGCCCCGGTTCGGTTCGGCACCCAGGGCACGACGGCCGGTCTACCGGCGCGCCCACGGGACCGCGCTCGTCGCCGCGTCAGACCGGCCACTGCCACACCAACGTGGTTGTGGACCGGTTTTTGGCTTGCCCTCAAAAGCGGCGGAGCCGCGTATCGAAGGGCCGCAACCCGGTGCCGGTCCGGCGATGGCCCCTCGATACGGCGCTACGCGCCTACTCGGGGCAAGCCCGAGGTATGGGCCGGAATCACGGTGGTGTGGTACTACAGCCCCGCCTCCTTGAGCACTTGGTCGACCTCGTCGGCCTCGCGAGTGAAGATCTTGATCAGCTCTTGCTGGTTCTGGCCCGTGAACACCACCTTCCACCTCCTGGCCCAGTAGTCCGCGTGCGGCCAGTTGTGTGGCTGGTTGGGCGCATCCGGCAAGGGTATCTTCTCGCTGATTCGTTTCAGGGCGAACCGGGCCAGGTAGGTGGCGAACCGGTCGTGGGTCTCGCTCAACAGCAAGGCCTCGATCAGGTTGCCGTTCGGCCATTTGGCGCCAACAGGCTTGAGCGGGGCCTGCGCGGCGAGCAGGTTCGCCTTGGTGGACCCGGAACTGGTCACCAGCGACGCCATCCAATCGTCGTCCGACGCTGCCCACTCGACGCCGTCATAGGCCTTGTTGGGCTCGAACTGGTAGAAGCTCCGGCCCGGCCCGCCACCGTCCTGACGCCGGGTCGTCAGCTTCTTGCCCTCGTGCCAGGCCACGTGCAGCATGAACAGCTTGATGTTCCGCCGCGCCTCGTTCGACTTGTCGGGGTCGAGTTCATCGACAACCGCGCTGATGTGCCCCCACAGGTTCTTGACGGCCTCTCCGTGCTCAGCCATCGGCCAGCTCCTTGTTGCCATGTCCGGTGCCTCAGTTGGCATTTGCGTTCGCTTCGGCAGCCGAACCACCGACGCGAACACGATCGTCTCAAGGGCCTCCTGGTCGCCCGCCTTCTCTGAAGGCGACGCCCAGACCTCGCTTTCCTGGACCAACAGGCCGGTGCGCCCCGAGTAGCCGGCCCGCTCGATGTCTGCTGCCAGGATCGGGTCCAGTTGCCATTGTGCCGGTAGGTCCTGGCGATCGGCCGGCTGGGGCGGGACCACGTCACCAAGCCACTGGCCTGTCTCGCTGAAGTAGACCAACCGCGCCTGGATCGTCCGCGTTGGCGGCTGGACACCGCTGGCCGCTGGGGTCGCGGCGTCGCCACCGCTCAACGACACCAGGCCGTCGTGGTTGACCGTCAACAAGCGGCCCGGCGCCAGTTGGTGGAAGTCGGTCCAGACTGGCGTCGAAAGCTGACAGCCCGCCACCGCATGAAGCTGGTAGCGAGCCAGCGCCAGCCGAACGAATGGCCGGTAGGCGCTGGGCGACAAGTGCAGGTCTGCGAACCACAGGTCGCGATGTGAGTCGAACTTCACGTTCAGCGGTACGGCCAGCGCCTTGGGCAGGCCCGGCTGGGCGACTGAGCCAACAGCCGACTCCGCTGCCACCAAGTCAGCCGCCCGCAGCCGTTCCAGGGACTGGCCGGCCGGCCACACGGGATCCAGCCCCCAGTGGCTCCAGTAGAACTCCGGGTCCTTGTCGTCCGGCTCGTCTGCCATGAGCACTGCCAGTTGCTCACCCGGGCCGCTGGACAGCCACGGGCGCCTAAGGAAGATCCGGAACCCACTGACGTGCGTGCTGTCGCTCGGCGAGCCGAGGAGCGGCATGATGTAGGCGACCGCCGGTGGTGGTGGCGGGCAGGTGGCCAGAACGCGGACGGTGGCGATAGCGCCGCTGGTCTGGGGGGCGCTGGGCAGTGTCTCCGGCACCGCCTGCTCCCTACGGCAGTCGGCATCCTTGGAGAAGTAGCTGGCAAAGCGCGATAGCGCGGCGGGGACGATGGTCAGCAGGCAGTACCGCGAGTCCGGGCTGTGGAACTTGGCATCGAAGCCCCCACTGGACTGGTCGGGCGTCGTCTTGCTGGGTGCCAGCACCGGTCGTGAGTTCCGTTGCTGGCGGAAGTGCGACCATGCCAGGATCCGGCCCCGGCTGCGCATATCCGTGTGGCCGTCGTCCGTGTAGTCGTCCCAGACGCCACGGGCCTCGACTGAGCCGCTGCTTGCCGCGTGCCACTGCAGCATCAGGTGCCACTGGTGCTCTGCGTCGCCGGAGCGTGGCGCCGGTGGTTGGTTGATGCTGGCGATCGTCGGAGCAGCCAAGGGGCGCTGCACAGCGTGTACCAGCCTGAGGTCCCGTGCGGGCGTGAGCCTCCGCACCGCGCTGGTGGCCGTTGGCTTCCCCAACCAGTGCCACACCCCGAGCCGCTCTAGCGCCTCCTTGGTCAGCAGCGAGCAGAGGCTCAGTGTCACCTCCTCGCCCGCGGGCAGGTAGATCTCGACGGCACGTCCGTGAAGGCGGCTGGAGGCCACCCGGTCGGTGGTCGGCAGCAGGTGCACGTGCCACCCCTCAGGGTCATACCACTGGTCGCCGAAGGCCAGTTCGAACGACTGCGGGATCTTCTGCCCAGGCGCCCCAGTCACCACCACGCCGCCGGCGAAGGGGTCGGGCAGGTACGGCAGGTTCAGACGCTGCTCGGGGTGCGCCTCTTCACCCAAGCCCAGCGGGCGCACACCGCCATCGGGCAGCGCCACTACCTTCTGGCGCGCCGCCATCAGCGCGTAGGACTCCGCGGGAGCGAGATTGTCCAAGAGGCCGTAGAGCTCGGCGGTCTGCTCATCACCGACCGGTGCCACCAAGTGGCCGCCGACCGGCGCCGGTGCGCGCCCGTCGGCACCCAGCAACACCAGCTCCTGTCGCACCGACCCGTCGGGTTCGGCGGCATAAGGCACAAACGCAGGCGGTTGCACCGGCTCGAAGCGGGCGTAGGGGTGCTCCGTCGACACGCAGGTACCGGACAGCTCCGGCGGCGTGGCCTCCAGCACACCTGGCCGGTACGCCGGCTCGACCTGACCCAGGTACATTGGGCGAAGCCGGAGCGCGTACTGCTGACCATAGCGCAAACGAGGCAGGCTGCCCGGTGGCACTACGGGCTCGACGACCTTTACCGAGGCCGCCACGGGGGCGCAGCCCACCAACCGCGTGTCGACGTTCAGGGGTACGCCCGGTCGCGGGGCTGTCAACGACCAGCCGGTCCAGGTGAAGAGGCTGTCGTTCACGAGGTACTGGCGCACCTCCTGGCCGTCGCGGGCGGCGGCCGTCATCTCCAGCACGACCGGGGCCACGCCGAGCTCTTCGACCTGTCGCGATACTTCCTCGACCGGCGGTTGGCCGTGCTTGCCGATCAGATAGCCAACTTGCCGACGGCAGAGCGAGCGCCACTGCTCGCCGTCCCAGACGTCCACCGCGTAGCCAGCCATCAGGTCCTCGGCCACCAGCGTGACCGGCGGCGGAGGCTCCTTGTCGCCGCCGCTTCGGTAGGCCTTGGCCGCAGCAAGGTGCATCGTCTGTCGCGCCATGTCGGCCCGCAAGTGCGCCACCGCCACCGGCAGGTCACCGTTGCGGCTCTTGCTGGCGACGGGCGGTGAGCCGTAGACCAGCGACAGACCGCTGGTGGAGAGCGCCAAGGCCGGATCGATCGTGGTGCTCGGGGCCACGTCCTGGCCATGGCGGTGGCTGGCCTTGGTGGTGTCCACCTGGATCACGCTGAAGCCGTCTCCGAGCTCGACCAGACCGTTGGCTGCCACGCGCAGGCCGGGCGGCGTTTCGGCCCCGGGAGCTGGCACCAAGCGCTGTTGCTTGGCCATCTCGAACGGACAAGGGCGGAATGTGCCACGATCTGCCCAGAAGACTGTCTGGGGCAGCTCGGGTTGGTATCCGGCCTGTTGCGGCAGTGCCAGCGCCACCGTCCCGCAGCACTCGGCAGCCGGTAGTGCCGGGTGGTCGAACTTGTACTCCAGCACCAGGCCGAGCCGTTGCTCGAGCAGCGGATGGCCGCTCAGCCAAGTCAGCAGCCGAGCGAGCTGGGTGGCCGAACCGGGGTCGCTGTTGGTGCGCGGCGGTTGCTTCGGGCGCAGCGCTGCCACGGTCTGGCGTACCTCTGCGAACAGGTCAGCGGCCGTCTTCCGGGCGTCCGGTTGCTCGGTCTCCGAAGGCTTGGCCATCGTGGTCGTGTAGTCCCGCAGCTTCTGGTGGCAACTCGCCTGCTGTAGCGTCACCAACTTGGGCTCGCGTCCCCGCTGCGCGAGTGCGGCGGCGAGGCCAGGCTCCACAGATGACGGCTGCCAGCCCCTCAGCAACTCGCCGAAGACGGCCTGCCAGGCCTCTGCCGAGGGTGGCGGCGTCACCAGTGCCGCCTCGCACTCGAGTGGCGCCGGACCGCCGGCCAACCGAAGCAGAAGCTGGGGTTTGGCAAGTCGGCCCGCCACCCATGCGGGCCAGTCGCGGAGCACCGCCAAGACCGCGTCGTCGTTGCGCGCCGCCGGATCGGGCTTGAATGAGACCCGAACCCAGCATCTGAGTTGCCGGTCCTGGCGCGAGCCCGGGATCACGGTCAGCCGGATGACATTCTCGCTCATCACTGCGCCTCCCCGACCGGCGCAAAGGCCAGCAGGTATGTGGACCACTGGTCGGGCTGCCAGCGCTCGTCGAACGGCAACACCGGCGGCTGATCTCCGCTCGGTCCGGTCATCGGGCCGTCTGCTACCAGCGGCGCGGCCACCTGACCGCCAACAGTCACGCCTGGGCCGGCCGCGGCCTTGTCCTGGAGCGCGGCGTGGTGCCCGCCGGAGCCGGCGAAGTGCTGCTCGAAGCCCACCACCACCTCGGCTGAGAAGAGCAGCACCCGCACGTTGACCGTCATGGAGCAGCGGCCCCAAACGTCGTTCGTGCTCGACTCCCAGGTGACCCCCATGTAGAACTCAGTGGACAGACAGACCAGGCCGAGGATATCCAGTCGCCCGCCGGCCCGAACGTAGCCGGTGACTGTCGCCCTATTGATTTCCCACACGAAGTAGAAGCCGGCCATCACGTAGAGGCCGCCCTTGGCCACGCCGATGTCGAGATCGATGCTGCCACCGAACTCCAGCGCACCGCGCACTTCCTGCTTCGACCCGAGCGTCACCTTCAGGAAGCCGCCGCCGGCGAACCCGTAGACCGACAGCCGGAACGGGCGCTCCCACTCGCTGAAGTGGAGGGCGAAGGAGAGCCCTTCGCCATCGCCGCCTAGCGGCAGCACCAACTGGGTGCCGATGGACAGGTTCTGCATCGAGAAGGCGCCGATGCACACTCCCGGCACCGCGAAGTCGAACCGGCCGACAATCGCTTCGGCCTGCGTTTCGAAGCGCAGTCCCTTGGGCAGCCCGAGCAGGTCGCCCAGCAGGTCCTGCAGCTTGCTCACGAACTTCAGTGCCCCGCACATCTCAACGCCGGCCAGGCGTGGCTGGAAGTCGAGCGGCTTGCCGGTTTCGGCCGTGAAGGTCAGCGACGAGAAGCGCAGCCGCACCAAGTTCGCGATCTCAACGCTCACGGGTGACAACCGGCCGGTCACCGTGGAGTGGGTCGTCGCCCGCTCAGGCGTGACCTCAGTACAAGTGCGCGCGGCGATGCTGAAGTCGAACGGCGGCAGGAAGGTCAGCTTGACCAGGTTGGCCTCCAGTCCGTCTGGCGGCTGGCCACGGAGCCGCCAATTCCAGTGGGCGCAGTTGCCCACGGTGCGGATCTCGGGCAGACGGTCCGGCCACGGCACCGACGGCATCTTCATCAGTGACACGAGCAGCGGTTTGAGTTCGAAGAGGCCCAGCAGCTTGCCCTGGATCTTCCCGAGCAGGCCATCCCAGTCCGGCTGCTGACTACCACTTGCCGGCCAGTTGGCCAGTTGCCCGACCAGTTGGTCCGTGCCCGCCACCGCGCCACGCACGCTAGACAAGCCACCCAGCACGAGTACGGGCCGCACCACGCCCGGGTCGACCACCGCTGCTGCCTGCTTCACCACCTCAGCAAACACGGCGTAGACGCCGGCGGGATTGGGGCCGTTGGTGACAAAGTCCTGGCAGTACTTGATCGGTGCGAAGTCCACCCCCAGTTGCAGCTTCGCGGCCGGCACGCTGACCACCGCCTGCGTCAGCCGCGGGAGCGCTCCGCTGCTGACTTGCACCTGCTGGGTCTGCAGTGCCAGGTCCACCTCGACGTCCGCCGTCGTCGCCGGCTTGACGTAGGTGACCTTCTGGCCGTTGAGCTCGACGGCGACATCGGCATCGCTGACCGTGGGCGGGCCAGCAGACCAATCTCGCTTGACGAAGAGCAGTTGGCTGGCAAAGTCGGCCATGCTGCCCTGCCAGTCGAGGCCCTTCAGGGGCGCCTGGTAACGATGCTTGTGGTCGTTGACCTCAAGCCAGAACCGTTTGCCGTCGGCGGGCAGCGAAAGCAGCGGTGTGCGGAACCAGACCTTCGGTCTCGTCGGGTCGGGCGCCGGTACCCAGACGTGGCGCCAAGGCAGCCCGCGATGGCTCTCCGGGTACTCGGCGCCAGCCGGGTCCAGCTCGACGAAGTCGATGGTCACCAGCCCCGCCAGCCAAGCCTTAGGATCCGTGCTGCAGTGCATCATGCGCCGGTAGGTGATGCGGTAGTGCAGGGCCGCAATCTGCCACGGCAAGCAGTAGCCCTGGTCGATCTGCTCGTTGAACTGCACGCGACCGATGGTGGCCCGCTCGCGCCAAGTGGAGCCCCCGTAGACGGCCTCGAGCGTCGTCGTGGCACCCAAGCCCGTCACGATCAGCAACTCAGCCGTCGCGGGTGCCTTGGGCATCTGTGCGCGGCGGGCCGTGGCGGTGGTTGGGTAGATCAGGTTTGGGTTCGGCTGCGCCCAGCCGTTCGGCGGGTCCTGCGCGCGATAGTCGACGATCGTGTGCTCCGGCGGGCCGGTCCAGCGTGCATGCCACAGCTCCGGGTGGTGGCCGTCGCCGCACTGCGGAGTCGACTCGAAGTGCCAGTAGGGATCCAGTCCGGCGGCGTTGGGCGTGAAGTACAGCCCCCAGGAAGGCTCCAGCCGCGTGCGCTCAGGCGGGGCGGCGGGGGCGTCGTCGCTGGAGGCCAGGACGCTCATCGACGCCAGGTTCGCCAGCATCTCAGCCACCGAGCAGCCGATCTGCAGCGCCTGGCGGACCCGTGCGCCGAAGGCCAGCCAGCTCGGACCCGAGCGTGCACCCGGGAACGGCCGGTTTGCCGGCACTTCTGTTTGGACGGACTTGGTCTCCACGTGGACACTGCCCTCGGCGAACGCCTGAGGCGGCAGCTCCAGCACCACCGAGCCGCTGACCCGCGGCAGCTTGGTGAGCCGAGCCGTTGCGCCGGGGCGGCTCTCGTAGCGGAAGCCGAGATAGCGGAACCGGGCGTGGAACAGATCGTCTGGCCGCAGCACCTCCGCCAGGAAGGGCGCCGAGCCTAGTGAGAGCTGCGGATCGTCACCCAGCACCAGGCTGCCGTCCGCCGTGGAGTCCCGGCGCCCGATGGCCAACCGTGGCTGCCCGAGCGTCCGGGTCGGCTTGGCCACGCCATCGGCCAGGGCGAGATAGAACTCGTGCACGGCGACGTCGCACTTCAGGCGGCCCTCTTCGCCCAGTTTGCCGGTCAGCTCGAACCGGTTGTGCTCGTTAAGCGTGCCGTCGCCGACCCGCAGCCCCACGCTCCCGACCTGCAACCAGGCCGGCGCCGGACGCGCGGCGAGCGCCGCCTTGACGTCGCGGTCACCGTAGGCAACCAGGTAGGTCGCATCGCCCAGCGGTAACTGGCAGGCACGGCCCGCAGGCGACTTTAGCCGGTCGCTCGGCTGGTAGCTGAGGTCCGCACCGCTGAAGCGGAGGGCTTGGTAGCGGTGCCCACGGTTACTCTCGGCCAACTCGGCGTCGACCCGTTCCCAGCCGCTCGGCCCAACGAGCAGCCGCCCTCCGTCGGGCACCGTGAGGCCGACTGGCACCGTGAGGCCGACTGGCAGCGGCGAATCGGTCGGCCCCAGCCTCAACATCGTGCGCCGCCTCGCGGGTTGCACGACGAGACTGGGCGTGTCGGCCGGCCAGGGCGTCAGCGACACGAGGCTGCCCTGCGTATGCAAGCGCGGGGCGTCGACCACGACCGCCAAGCGCCGATCATTGCCGGTGGCGTCCAGAGCAAGCGCGTCGTCGACGTTGCTGATCCGCAGTGTGGCCTGACCCACCAACGTCAAGCGCCGGCCATCGCCCCAGTCGACCAGCACCATCCGCTGCCAGTTGGCCGGTTCGTCTGTGACGGCCGAGCGGGGCGCCGACTGGGCAAGCCACTTGGCGATCGACAGGTGCGCCGTGACACCGAGGCCGCCGAAGGTCAGCGCAATGCCGCCACCATCACTCCGGCCCTGGCTCGGGTCGACCGTGAACTCCAAGTCGGCCGGGAGGAGTGTTCCGGCGAACAGCGCCGAGGACAGCCGCACCGTCAGCTTCGGCTGGTCCGCGCTGGGCTTCACAACGGTCAAGCGCGGCGAGCCGCCGAAGCGGTTTCGGTTGAGCGACAGGAGCAGGTCGCCGCCCAGCTTGACGCGCAACCACTCCTCGCCACCGCTGCAGTCCAGCGTGTCATCGGCCCGAACGCCGGCCGGCAAGGCCGCCAGGCCCGCAGCCGCGACTGTTCCTTGCAGCCATTGGCGCCGACTCAGCACCACACGTGACGACTGGCCGGGCCCAGTCGTGGCAGCGGAGTCCTGCGTTTCCTGCAAGGCACGCATATTGAGGCGAAGACTGCGCATGTTGGCCACCCTTCGTGTCTACCGCCAAGGTGGTCTTGACCTTAGTCTCCTGACCTCCTCCAGGTACTCAGAGCATCCTTCGTCCTCAGGCGTGCAGGGTTATGTATGGTGGACAATGCCCCCATAGGTTGCAGCGCACGCATCGGACCGGCGTCGGCCCATCTCGTTACGCCCGGCACACCATGGGTGCCGCCACCGGCGGCGCGGACTCGCGCCAAGCCCCCACAGCGGTCCTCGTCGGAGTTCACGTTGCGCGGGCAGTGGCCCGGGTGCTGGAGCGCCAATGCGCCGCCACCGAGCCTCGTAGCACGCCGATGGATCGCCCGACGGCAAGCCCGAGCCCAGCGCTATT
>CAZHGD010000149.1:0-18339 GCA_964531735.1 uncultured Fimbriimonadaceae bacterium
GCTCCATTGCCGACGCCGACGCGGCGGGCGAGGCACCGCGCGCCAGCCGGCGGCCGACGGCACTCGGCCCGACCTCGCCGGCCGGCCACCAGCCGGCGGCCAGGCACAGCGAAGGCCCCCGCGCCATCGACCTGCCGGGCTCGGCCGACACCGCCGGCGGCAAGGGCACCAAGGCCGCCAAGAAACCCGAGCCGGTGGTCAGCATCCGGATCCAGTTGGCGCGGTTCCCCAACCAGGCCGCCGCCGAGCGAGCGGTGGCCCGCCTCAAGACAGCCGGCCTCGGGGGTGTCCTGGCCAAGGACACCAGTGCCGGACTGGAATACTGGGTCGTCCACACCAAGACGTTCACCAAGCGCAGCGAAGCCACCAAGGCGCTGCAGCAGGTCCGGCAGATGGGCTACGAGGCCTGGCAGAGCTGAGCCGCCATCCACCCGTCCGCCAGGCGTTCGAAGGAGTCGCTCGTCATGGCGCTGGTCAAGGATGACAACGGGTTGGGCAAGCTGGTCGACGCCACCGAGGCCGAGGCGATCGCCAAGGGCCTCGCCTTCACCGAGGGGCCGGTCTGGGCGCCGGGCGGGTACCTCTTGTTCAGCGACATTCCCCGCAACAACATCCACCGCTGGACGCGGCCGGACGGCTTGTCGGTCTGGCGCCATCCCAGCGGCCAGAGCAACGGCCTGACCTTCGACCGCCAGGGCCGGCTGTTGGCCTGCGAGCATGGCAACCGCCGCGTGTCGCGGACCGAGCCGGACGGCACCATCGTGGCCCTGGCCGAGCGCTATCAAGGCAAGCGGCTCAACAGCCCGAACGACATCATCGTCCACAGCTCCGGTGCCATCTTCTTCACCGACCCGCCTTACGGCATCAAGCGCGAGCAGCAGGAACTGGCCTTCCAGGGCCTCTACCGGCTCGACACCAGCGGGCAGCTCACCTTGCTGGCCGACGACTTCGACCGGCCGAACGGACTGGCCCTGTCGCCTGACGAGAAGACGCTCTACGTGGACGACAGCAACCGGATGCACGTCCGCGCGTTCGACGTCACGGCCGAACTCGGGCTGACCAAAGGGCGCGTGTTCGCCGAGTACCGCAGCCGCTCGCGCCACAGCCCCGACGGCATGAAGGTCGATACCGAAGGCCGCGTCTATGCCACCGGTGGCGGTGGGCTGTTCGTCTGGGCCGCGGACGGGACCCATCTGGGCGTGATCGTCCTGCCGCACAACCCGGCCAACGTGGCCTGGGGCGACGCCGACCGCAACGTGCTGTACCTGACCGCCGGGCCGGCGGTCTACCGCGTGCCGATGAAGGTCAAGGGCTTCGCCGTCGGCACCTGACGGCCACCTCAGTGGCGGTGCTTGGTGCGCGCGATGATGTGGTCCTGCATGTCGCGGCCGAGCAGGTTGAACCGCTGGCTGAACCCCGAGACGCGCACGCACAGGTTGCGGTAGTCGTCGGGCTGCTCCTGGGCGCGGCGGAGCGTCTCGGCACTGACCACGTTGAACTGCAACTGGCCCACCTTCTGCGCCACGGCCACTTGCAGGAGATCGACGAACCGCGCGGCGCCGGTGCCGTCGAGCAACGCCGGATCGACCTCGACAATCGCCGAACTACTCGCCGCCACGCGGTCGTGGGGCAGCCGCGAGAGCGACCACAGCAGCGCGCTCAGACCCTGTTCGTCACGGCCCTGCATCGGTGACACGCTGTAGGCCAGCGGTTCACCCGCACGCCGGCCGTCGGGCAGCGCCCCGGTCTGCTGACCGAAGCCGAGGTGCAGCGTGAACGAGAACAGGTGTGCCAGGAACCGCCCGTCGTGAAGCGAGCGGAAGCCTTCGAGCACGTCGCACCAGTGCCCCGCCACCTCGCCGGCCAGTCGGTCCACCCGCTCATCGTCGTTGCCGAACTTCGGCGCCCGCGTGAGCAGCAACTGCCGCAGCGCCTCTTCGCCCTCGAAGCCGCCGCGCAGCGCCTGCTCGAGATGAGCCGGGCTCACCGCCGGCTCGGGCGCGAAGACGAGTTCGGCCATGGCCGCCAGTGCGTCGGCCGCGTTCGGCACACCCACCGCCGCGCACGAGTGGTAGTTGTAGTGCGCGCCACCGGCGGTGATGTCGCGCCCGCGAGCGACGCAGTCGTCGGTCAACAGCGACAGGTACGGCAGCGGCGTGCAGTGCTCGCGCTCCTGCTCCAGGGCGTTGCAGCCGAAGGCCATCTGCGCGGCGAAGTGTTCCACCTGCCGGCGGTACGCCGCCTGCACGTCAGCCAGGCTGGTGCACTGCGCCAGGCCGCCGGTGGCCGGCCCCAGGCGCTCGCCGGTGCGCTGGTCGCAGCCGTCGTGCAGGGCCAACTCCAGGCACTTGGCCAGGTTGACCCAGCCGCTCACCGCGTGGGGCATGGCCTTGCCCGGAATGGTGATCTCGACGCAGCCGATGACAGCGTAGTTGCGAGCGTCTGGCAGGGCGATGCCGTTGCGGACCAGGGCCGGCACCAGCGCCTCGTCGTTGAAGAAGAACGGGATACCGCCGCCGCGGGCGATCAGTTGGGTAGCCTTCTCCAGGAGCGGTCGCGGTGTCGCCGTGTGGACGCGCACCGAGAGGCAGCGGATGAAGTCCAGCGCGCGGCTCACCTCCAGCGCCAGGTACGACAGGTCGTTGGTCGCGTCGGAGCCGTCGGCCAGCAAGCCACCGACGGTGGCTTGCTGCACATCGTAAGCGCGGTACAGCTTCAGCCACAGCGCCGCCAGCAGTTCGGCCGCCTCGTCCAGCGAGGTGAGGCCCAGGGCGGCCTCGCGCTGGTAGTACGGCGCCAGCAACTGGTCGATGCGCCCGAGGCTGTTGGCGTTGATGCTGTCCTCGAAGCAGGTGACGATGTGCGCGAACCACAGCGCCTGCACCGCCTCGCGCAGTGTGCGGGCGGGGTGCTCGGGGACCTGGCGGCAGACGCCGGCGATCTCGCGCAACTCGCGCGCTCGCGTCGGATCGGCGCAGCACTCAGCGGCGGCCTCGGCGGCCTCGGCGTAGCGACGGCCGATGGTGCAGCCCGCGGCGGCCACGCGCCGCGCCGCCGTCAGGAAGGTCAGCCGCGCCGGCGCGTCCGGGTCTTCCGGCCGCACCGCCGCGATGGCCTCGTCCACTTCGGCCAACAGGCCGGCGAAGCCAACCTGCAGCACTCTGTCGTACCCGCGCACACTGTGATTGAGCGTGGTACCCCAGATCTGGTGTACGCCGCGGGCCGAGGCCAGATTGGTCTCGGCCGGCAGCCCGATCACCTGGCGCTGGTTGCCGAACAGCTCACCGTAGCGCGGCGCGCGCGCCAGGAGCCGTTCCTTCTCGGCGTCGGTCAGTTCGCTGACGCCGATCCGCTCCTGCCAGTTGCCGGCCAACCACAGCTCGGGGAAGTCGAGCGACTCGTCGCCGAGGTAGTGGTGGCCGACGAGGATCTCATCGTCGAACACCTCCACCGGGAACTCGGCCACCGCGCGCGCCAGGCCGGCGGCGCGCCGCATGACCAGCGGCTCGCCCGCCGCCGCCTCGAACCCGTCCACGTAGAGCAGGTGCCGGTAGCCCTGATACTTGCGCGTGGACAGGTCCTCGCCCACCGCCTGCTCGCGCAGACGGGCAATCCGCTCCGACGGTGCATAGGTCCAGGCCGCGAGGGCTTCGTGCTGCATCGACGACTCCGGCTCCAGGCCGCGGCGCGGCCACCAGTGCTACTATACCGCTTCGCGCAGTCTCGGGAAGGCGTTTTGGTGGTTCGTGCTCCGGCTCATCGAGAGAAGGCCACGATACCCATCTGCCGGCGCAGCTGAGCCTCAGTGGTGGTGAATGACGGGGGCTCGAAGTAGTCGAGGTGGACCATCGTCCGTCGCGGCAGATCGCCGTGGTCAAGCCGGAGTCTGACCCGCACCAACTCGCGGCGGCCTAACAGCGACCGGCTGTCGGGCGGGCCTGGCACGGCGGCCAGACGGTACCGCGCCGTCGGATCAAACGGCCACGCGTTGAGCTTCTCGAATCGAGTGTTCGACACCAAGGACCCGCACTCGATGTGGCACTCACCCGACATGACCAGCACCCGCTCCTCACCACTGCGCTGTGTGGGCTCGTCGGGACAGGTCAGCGACAACGTGTAGCCAGCCCCGCGCGGCAGACGAAAGGTCACCTCGGTCGTAGCGCCCTGCAGCTCGCACAACTCCACCGAAGCGGGTGCCTCAGGTATGCCAGTGATGACGCACGTGCCCTGGCAGATGACCGGGACGGCGAACAGCGCCGCAACCACGGCACAGCCTACCTGCCGCCGCGTCGGACGGCGAGGTGGCGGCGGTGGTGGCGGGAAACTGACCTTGGCCATCGCGGCATCCCCAGGCCCTCAGCGCTACATTGTCCAGCCTACCCGACCAGTCTGCCCACCGCAACCGCACACGACCGGTCGCTACTTCAACGTCACCGCCACCAGATCGTCGGTGAGGTTGCCCGCCAGGTCGCTGACCAGGAAGCCGGCCACATAGTCGCCCTTCGGCAGTGCCTGGTACCCGACCGATAGGTGATCAGGATGGTCGATCTGCAGCCAGTCGTCCGGCTTGTTCGAAGCCGTCAGCGATTCGTGGCCCTGCGCGTCCACCTTCAGGTAGCGCGGACGGAGCTGGTCGCCCTTGCGCACCGGCAGCTCCGTCAGGCCGGCCTTCGACTGGCGGAACACGTAGACCAGTTCGCCCTTGACGTCATCTTCTTCCTTGCCGAAGTCCAGCAGGAAGTACAGCGTCACATCCTGCCACTGCTGCCCCTTGGCGCGCTTGATCTGCGCCGGCACCAGGACGAAGTAGCTGTCCTCCTCGCCGTCGACCTCGTCGAACGCGGTGACCGGGCAGAGCAGTTCGTTCTCCTGGTCGCGCAGGACGAACCAGCCGCCGTCCCACTCGTGCTCCAGCTTGCCGTTCTCGTCGGGGTGGACCGGAACCGTTCCGAGCATGATCGCGTTGTCGCCGTCGGCGTGGCCGAGGACGAACATCGCCTCGTCGATGTCGTCGCCCTTGACGCGTGAACGCAGCTTCCACTTCGGCTTGTCGGCCGTCTCGTCCACCGCCTGGGTGTGCTCCAGGTCGGGCCGCCCGTGGTCTTCGCCGGCGATGCGCAGGTAATCGGCCAGGAACGCGTGCCAGCCGGTCTTCTTGGCGAAGCTGACCTCCTGGTAACGCTCCGGCTGCTCGGCCGCCAGGTCGTCGGCCGTCGGAGCGAAGAAGATGGCCAGCCCGGTGGCCCGCGGGCGCGCCTTGCCTCGCACGTTGTGCGCTACGGCCCGCTTGGTGGCTTCGATGGTCGATTGGGCCGCCTGCGCCACCGGGCCATCCTTGAACTGCGCGCGCATCTGCGTGCACAGGTCGACCAGGTCGTGCATCGCGGCGCCCGGGTCCTTCGGGTCACCGTCCTTGCCGTACTCCTCCGCCTTCGAGCGGGCGCGGGCCAGCTTCACCCAGGCTTCGCGCCCGCCGGTCTTCAAGGCTTGCCGGCCGGCTCCAGCCAGGCCGGCCACGGCCGCTGAGACACCGGCGGCACGGTCCAGACGAGTCACTGAGAGCGTCACGCCCAACCCATTGTCGCGCGTCTGGGCGTCTTCGGAAGCGTCGAACTGGCGCTTGTACTCGTTGCAGATGATGCGGCCGAGCACCTCACCGTCCAGCTTCGGGTTCTGCGCCAGCGCGGCCAGCGTCGGCGTCAGGCTCCAGCCGTCGGAGGGCTCCAGTTCTTCGGAAGCAACCAGCGTTTTGGCGTAAGGCGCCAGCGCGTCGGCCACCTCGATGGTGCCCATCAGGCAGCAGTCGAACCCGACCAGCTCGATCGGCGCCGGCAGGCCGGCCTGCAGCGCCGCGGTGATCTCGCCCAGCGTGAGATGCTTGTCGTCGTGCGTCTCCGTCGAGCAGGCGCCCGGCCAGGCCATGCCGTGGTCACCGAACACCAGCCCGTACCGCTCGGCCGGGAACTGCGGCATGACCGTCTTGAGGAACCGAGTCACCGTGCCTGGTTCGGCCGTGTTGATGTCGCCCCAGTCCGCCAACTGCCGCAGGCGGCCTTTCTCCACCTTGAACAGCCGCGTGCCGGCCCAGTTGGCGATGTTCAGCAGCGGCTCGTTCGAGTAGTTGCCTTCCTCAGCCTCTTCGCCCTTGGGCGAGCGGTCGCCCAGGACCAGGATGTTGACGTCGGGCGTGCTGCCCACTTCGGCCATCTGCGCGATGCTGTTGAGGCTGGCGGCCTCCAGGTCGTTGTCCATGGCCATGTAGAACATGAGTGTCCACTGCGCCGGCTTCGGCTGGGCGCAGAGCGGACCAGCCAACAGGCCGACAGTCAGCAAGACGAGGCAACGGTGTGGCGGTGGCCATGACAACATCGCGCAATGCCCTTCCTGCGCCGTGGTGTGGGCGCCCCCCTTAGTATGGCATGGCCACGAAGGAAAGCAACGCTCTGATGGCCAACCGCCCGGCCAGGAGCGGCACCCGCATGAGCGCCACCGTCCTCGACCTGCCCGTGCGCTGGCATCCCACAGTCACCCCCGAAGAGGTGGTCTGTACCGAAGCCAACGGCTCGTACCAGGAACGCGTTTGGCCGCTGTCGGTCGACCAGACGGCTTTGGTGATGGTCGACTGCTGGGACACGCATCCGGTGCTCTCGCACCTGGAGAACTCGGGCCGCCTCGCGCGCGAGGTGATCCGGCCACTGGTCGATGCCTGCCATCGCCTCGGTGTCACCGTGGTCCATGCGCCCTCGGCACCGCAAGCGCAGCAGTACCCGCAGTGGCTGCGCTACGCCGGCGATGCCGAACTGGGCTACGCCTCCCAGCCGGCCACCACCGGCGGCAGCGACCGCTGGCCGCCGGCCGAGTTCGTCAGCCGGACCGGTGACTGGTCGGAACTCCAGCGTCCGACTTACCTGCGCCCCGTCGACCGCTACCTGCACGACCGGCGCATCCTGCCGGAGTTGGCACCGCGCGACGACGAGTTCGTCGTCGCCTCGGGTGAGCAATTGCACCGGCTGTGCCGCCACCGCCAGCTCTTGCACCTGCTGTTCTGCGGTTTCGCCACCAACATGTGCGTGCTGCACCGTGACTACGGCATCATCGCCATGTCGCAGCGCGGCTACAACTGCGTCCTGCTGCGCGACGCGACCATCGGCATCGAAGCCGCGCACACCTACGACGGCCAGTTGCAGACCAACGCGGCCATCGTGCAGGTGGAACTGCTCTGGGGCGTCAGCAGCCTGGCCCGCTACGTCCTCGACGCCTGACGGTCAGTCGGTCAGCGGCAAGTCGACGAGGCGGCCGGTCTCCTCGGAACGGTACGCCGCCAACGCGATCTCCAGCGCCGCACGGCCCTCGTGGCCGTCGGTCAACGGGTGCTTGTCTTCCAGGATGCACTCGGCGAAGTGCCGTACCGCGCCAACGTGCCCCGGCACCGCCTCGACCTCGACCCGCTCATAGCCGCTGTCGCTGCCATGTCGCAGCAGGTGCAGGCCACCCAGGTTGTGCAGGTTGCCTTCGGTGCCGCTGATCCACATCAGCTCGTACCAGAGCGCGCCGGCCTTGGTGTTGCCGTGCGGGTCATAGCCCTGTCCGCGAATGAACCAGTTGATCACGGCGTCGCCCAGCGCGCCGGACGTGAACCGCAGCGGCACCACGCCGACGGTCTCGCCCTCCATGCGCTCGGGGATGACCTTGGTCAGGCCGGCCACTTGCGCCACGTCGCCGGCGTACCAGCGCATCAAATCGAGCTGGTGGCACAAGCAGCTCGCAATCGCGCCGCCACCCAGCCGTGCCTTGCTCGCGCCCCAGCCGCCGGCCAGGTTGACGTCCTGGTTGTGGTCGAACCGCAGACAGAGCAGCTCACCCAGCGCGCCGTCGTCGATCAGCTCCTTGATCTTGGCGTATACGGTGTGGTAGCGCCGGTCGTGGCAGACCATCAGCTTGACGCCGGCCCGATCGGTGGCGGCGATCATGTCGTCGCACTCGGCCAGCGTGCAGGCCATGACCTTCTCGACCAGCACGTGCTTGCCGGCCTCGGCCGCCGCGATGGTGGCCGGCGCGTGCAGGTCGTGCGGCAGCACGATGTCCACCGCGTCGACCAGGTCGCTGGCCAGCATCGCATCCCACGAGTCGAAGACCATCGCGCCGCCGGCCGCCGCGGCCAGTGCCACCGCGGCCTCGGGTCGCACATCGGCCACCGCCGTGATCTCGACCAACTCGGGGCACCGCTGATAGCCCGCCAGATGCGCCCGCGAGATGCCGCCCGCACCCACGAAACCGACCCGAACCTTGTCCATCTGCCACCTCTTCCGCCCAGGCGCAACACTTCGCCGTCTGCGGTCGTTGGCCTCCTCGACCAGGGGAGGATCAGCCGCGGGCACGGCCAACGCGCCGCTGACCGCGTGGGAGTGCAGTCATGCGCATCGGCCTCGACGTCTTCACCATCAGCCCGCTGCAACTCGGGCCGTACCCGATTCTCGACTGGTTGGTCGACCACCAGCTCGACGGCGCGCTGTTCGGCCGCATGGAGGGCCTCGACGCCGGCCTGGACGCAGGCGCTCTACGCGACTTCCGGGCCACCGCCGACGGGCGCGGGCTGTTCTGCGACGTCAGCGCGCCCACCTGCAACCCTTGCCTCGTCGCCGACGCCGACGCGCTGCTCGCCGAGGCCACCCGCCATGTCGAGCTGGCCGCGTCCATCGGCTGGCACGAGCTGCACAGCTCGCTCGGCAGCGACGCCAATCGCTACCAGCATCCGGTGCGCTGGCCGGATCAGCTCCGCGCCTCCGCGGACTTCATCCGCCGCCTGGGACCGGTGCTGCGCGCCAACGGCAGCCGCGTCAACCTGGAGACGCACGGCGACACCACCACCTTCGAGCTGGTCCGGCTGGTCGAGGACGTCGGCCCCGACATCTGCGGCATCTGCCTGGACACCGCCAACGTGCTCTGCCACGCCGAGGACCCGACCTTGGCCGCGCGCCGCGCCGCGCCGTACACGCACCTGACCCACGCCAAGGACGGCGCCCTGTACTTCAGCCCCAACGGTTACTCTCGCCAGGGCAAGCCCATCGGCCAGGGCGTGCTCGATTGGACGCTGATCCTGCAGGCGCTCGGTGAGTTCAGCCCGATGCTGCCGCTGACCATCGAGGACCACAAGTGGCTGTTCGAGTTCGCCATCTACGAGCGCTGGTGGCGACAGCACCATCCCGACCTGACGGTGGAGGAACTGGCGCGGGTCATCAAACTGGTGGCCCTGTCGGAGCAGCGCTACGCCGACGGCACCTGGCCGCGGCCCGCCGACTACGAGGCGGTGCCGTACCTGGAACAGCTCGAGGAGCGCGTCGCGGCCGGGCGCGACCACCTGCGAGAGGTCGTGGCCAAGCTGGGCTACGCCGAGTAGCTCACACCTCCGGCGTCCGGTACAACACCCGTCCCGCGACCTTGATCTCCACCTCGACCAGGTACCGCCGCACGGTGGCCAGGTCCGGCTCCAGGCCGAGACCCGGCGCGTCGGGCGCGGTCACCTCGCCGTTGGCGTCCGGGAGCAGGCGCTGCGTGGTCAGGTCGGCCGCCAACGGCTTCAGCTCCAGCGGGTACTCGCAGAGGCGGTGGTCGGCCAGGCCGGCGTAGGGTTGCAGCGACGCGCTCAGCGCCAGATGCGAGGTGAAGGTGTGGTTGACGTAGGTCACTCCGCGCGCCTGCGCATGATCGGCCACGCGCCGGGCCGGTCCGAGCCCGCCGATGCGCCCGGCGTCGACCTGGATGTAGCCGACGCCGCCATGGTCGATCAGCGTCATCGCCTGGTGCTCCAGGTGGCTACCTTCGCCGCCGGCCAGTCGCACCGGCGCCGACTGCGCCGCCAGCGCACCATAGGCACTCACCGCCGCGCCCGGGAACGGTTCCTCCAACCAGGTCACGCGCTGCTCGCGCAGCGCCGGCAGGCGCGCCGCCGCCGCCGCCACATCCTCGCCCCAGACCGTGCCCGCATCGACCAGCAGGACGCCGTCCGGTCCCAGGCCCTCGCGCGCGGCGGCCACCTGATCGGCATCGTCGGCAACTGTGCCGCAGCCATACGGTCCCCAACCGAACTTCGCGGCCCGGTAGCCACGCGCGGCGATGGCGCGCGCCTTGCCCAGCGTCTCGGCCGCGTCGGCTCCGAACAGCACCGACGCATAGGGTAGCTTCGGGCACGCGCGCGAGTAGCCCAGCAGCCGCCAGGCCGGCTCGCCGCGCACGCGGCCGAGCAGGTCCCACAGCGCAATCTCGATGCCCGACAGGATGTGGTCGGCCTGCAGCAGGTCAAAACTGCGCGAGCGCACGCGGTGGGTGATGGCCGCGATGTCCTCCGCCGTCTCGAGGCGTTCGCCCAGCACCGAGTCCAGCACCGGGTGGCAGGCACTGTGCGACATCGGGCAGACGAGCCCGGCCAACGACGGCAGCGGCGCGGCCTCGCCTTCGCCCCACCCCACCGCGTCGCCCGCGCGCACCCGCACGAGGAACGCGTCCTGGCTGCCGTCACCAATGTCCAGCACTTCGGGCATCGACAGGTAGCAGGCGTCGACCGCGTCAATCCGAGCCATGGCTGTCCTCGCTTCAGAAGGTGATGGTCAGGCCGCCGTCCACAGTCAGCACCTGGCCGGTGATGTAGCTGGCATCGGGGCCAGCCAGGAACCAGGCGACGCCGGCCACTTCCTCGGGCTGGCCCGGCCGCCGCAAGGGCAGGTGGTGCCCGTCGAGGTAATTGGCGCGGAACCAGTCGGACGCCAGCTCGTCGACGCCGTTGACCACGCTCATCGGCGTCTCGATGAACCCCGGCGCGATGGCATTGACCAGGATGCCACGCGGCGCCAGTTCCAGCGCCAGGGCGCGGCAGAGCTGCTCGATGGCGGCCTTGCCGGCGCTGTAGGCCGACGCGCCGACCTCGGCGCGGCCGCTGTGAACCGAGGTGAGGTGGACCATCCGGCCACCCGAGCCCATCAGGTCGGCCGCCAACCGGCTGAGTCGCCAGGCGCCGTCGAGCAGCGGGTCGAAGGCGGCCCGCCAGCCTGCGTACGTGCCGGTGGCCGCCTCGACCGGCACGAAGGCCCCGGCGCAGTTGACCAGCACCTCGAGACCGCCCCACGCGGTCGCGAGGTGCTGGCGCAGCGCCTCGGCCAGCGCCGGCGTGGCATAGTCGCCGGCGACCACGAGGTGGTCGCCGGCCGCCAGCTCGTCACGCACCCGCTGCAACTGCGCCTCGCGGCGCGCGGTCAGGCAGACATCGCAGCCACCGGCCGCGAACCGCAACGCGGTGGCGCGGCCGATGCCGGACGAGGCACCCGAGACCAGCACTCGGCGTCGTGGACCCAAGGCCGTCCTCCCGCCGGGCGTGGTTCGCCGCCCGTGGCCGCCCGCCCTGCTCGGCCCGCCGAACCGGTGGCAGCCACGCGCTCCGTGGACTATGATCCGGTTGAGGCCGGACGGCGTTCCTGTGGAGATGATGATGCGATCGACTCTGCGGGTCGTGCTCGGGTGGGTAGTCGGGTGCAGCGTCGGTTGGTCTGAACCGGCAGCAGCTTGGGACAATGACGCTCACTACGCGCTGGTCTACTACCTCGCCACCCGCATCGGCTACACGCCGCAGCAGACGCACCAAGTGGCCAGCGCCGCCGTGGACATCGACTGGGATCCGCTGACCGAGCCGCTGCAGGTGGGCAACGTGGTCAGTTGGAACGGTGACGCTCAGACGCCGCGCGTACTGTTCCACGCGTTCATGGACACCCGCACCTACGAGAAGGTGTACCAGGCCCGCGTCGACGCCGGCGATGCGCCCACCCGTGCCAAACGGCTGGCCATCGACGCAGCCGCGGACCAGCGTGACCAGTACCAGAAGTGGTTCTTCAAGCACGTGGTCGGCAACGGCAACTGCGGCGTCTACATCCACTTCTACCAGGACATCTTCAGCCACGGCAAGTACTGGAGTTGGGCCGGACATCCCGAGATGGGCCACGGTCCCGACTTCCTGAGCTACCTGCCGAAGGCATCGCGTGACATGCTGCAGGGCACCATCGCCGAGCTGCAGCGCTGGATGCACTTGTGCCTACCGCGCGAGCCGCGGACACCGAACGCCGACGAAGCCGCGCGCCTGCTCGACCGCCTGATCGCAGTCAATCCCTACAACTCCTGGGAGAACCGCTACTTCAGCTTCAACATGGCCGGCCGCGGCGTGCCCGATGAGAGCTTGGCCCGAGACGAGGTGCGGAAGGTCATCGGCGGCCTGTCCATCCCGGACCCGCTGAAGTACACCTTCGACAAGATCGGCGACTCTGCGTCGGACCAGTGGAAGGTGGCCGACTGCGTGCCGCCGACCGGCGTCCTGCGCGTCAAGGTGCTCGACGAAGCCAACGGCGACCCGCTCACGGGGGCCAAGGTCGAGGTGTTCCTGGCCGGCTCGAACACGGTGCAGCACACGGCGCAGACAGCCAACGGCCTCGCCGACTTCGCCGCCATCGCCGGCGGCGCGGGCCAGGTCAACGTGCGGGCCTCGCTCAAGGGCTACCGCTCGTCGAACTTGGTCTCGGCGAAGATCGAGAACCTGCCCGATGAACCGCCAGCGGTCGCGGTGGTGCGCTTGCAGCGCGGCGAGGACGCCAAGCCCGACACCGGCGCCAAGCGCACCGTCTGGGTCCTCCAGACGGGCTACCCGAAGATGGAAGGCACCAGCTTCGTGCCGGGGCGGTCGGACAACCACTTCGTCGGTGGGCGCTGGGAACTGAATCTGCCGAACTCGCCGGACGGGCCGCTATACGGACTGATGGAGTGCACCGGCTGGTCAGCCAACCATGTGACCGTGCGCACCGTGGCCAAGTACTCCGGCAAGCAGCATGACCGCCAGTTCACCTACCGCTGGGACGGCGCCGTCCCGCGGGTCATCGTGCCCGGTGAGACCAAGCTGGCTCGACAGGCGACCGGGACCGCGACCGGCGAGGGACGGGTCGGCGAGCCGGTCGCCTACTCGCGAGCCCGCTTCGCGATTGGCATCGGGCCGTCGTCCTACGTCGGCCAGAAATGGGACGATGCCGGCGCCGCCGAGCTCGGCCTCCTGGGCGACTGCGACTACCGGCCCACCCGCGAGCACCGCGGCAGTTCGACCGCCGGCTATCAGGGCGACTGGCGCACACTGCCCAACGGCCGCACGCGCGACAAGGCCTTCTTTTCCGTGGCCGCCATGTGCCACCTCGCGACGCCGTTCGCGGGTCAGGGACGCGGCTTTACCATGGACGGCTCGATACGCGTCTGGTGGGACTACGAGCCGAAGGAACTCACCGCGGCGCAGATCCGCGAGTTGCAGAGCGGGGGCGACCTCCAACCAACCGATCAGCCGCAGCCGAACTTCCAGGGCGGCCCGGCCATCGACACGCCGCTGACCCGCCCGACGCAGACCGATTACCGCGGCCAGCATGACCGCACTGGGCCGCCCGCGGGGCCGGGCTACAAGGTCCTGCAGATGTCGGCGGGTTCCGCGGTCTCGATCGGCGGCAAGCCAGCCCAGGAACTCACCGAAGGCGCCGACATCCCCGCCGGCTACGTGCTCTACTGGCGCAACCCCGGCACCAAGGTGCTGGTCATCCGGTTCCCCGACGGCACCGAGATGTCGCTGATGCCCGGCTCCGAGGCGCAGGTCTCGCCGGCCCGCGTGATCATCCTGGTCAACGGCGGCTTCGACTTCGACAACTCCCGCGCCACCGACAAGCGGCCCTACGACGTGGTCACGCCGAACGCCGGGGTGAGTAACGACGGCACGATCTACAGCGTGCGCTACGACGCCAGGGACAAGCAGACCAAGGTGGCCGTCAAGGAAGGCTCGGTCAAGGTCACCAGCGCGGCAGCCGGCCAGCAACCCAAGCAACTGGGCGCCGGCCAGGAGACCACCGTGGGCGCGGGCGGTCCATCGGTCGAGCAGCCCACCACGCCCGGAGGGCCTGGCGAGCCGCCGAAGCCGCCGGCGACGCGGGAGGCCACGGCCGACGTGGACCGCGACAAGATCATCGTCTGCCGGCGCTACAATCGCACCACCATGGAGCCGGAAGGCAAGGCCGACGTCTTCCGCATGGTGCCGCGACTCATGGCCGGCTACGAGTTCGGCAAACAGGCGCCGCGCACCGAGATCACGATCGTGTGGCGGCGTCAGGGCGCCGAGTATGCCCGCACCACCATGATCGTGGCCGATGAGCGCGCGGGGACCTTCTGGGCGCCGTTCGGCGACGAGAACGGCCATCCGTTGCCACCGGGACCGTACCAAGTGGTAGTCATGATCGGCGGCAAAGTGGTAGCATCGCGCAGCTTCTCAATTCGGCCGTAGCCGACGGCCGGGAAGGTCGCGTCGATGGGCTCCTATGCGTTGCTGTGCTTGGCTGCCTTCGTGGCCGCGGAGGGTCTCATGTCGTCACCAGCACTGGCCGCGGACACGGTCCGCCACACCGTTCGCCTGACCGCGCCCGTGGCTGACATCGAGGATGGTCTCCTCTTGGGCAACGGCGACTTGTCGGTCAGCGTCGCCCAGCTTGGTGACCGCATCGTCTGGCGCCTGGGCAAAGGCGACGTCTGGGACCGTCGCTTCGATGCCAGCGACGACCCGAAGCCGCCACACATCAACGAGATCGCCGTCGGCATCCGCGATGAGGGCTGGCAGTGTCCCCCGTATGGCGACCGCAAGCCGATCGCGCTGCGCGGCACCAAGAACGCCAAGCGCATGGAGGAGCTCTGCCAGGGCGCGCCGCCGAGCTACACGCGCCGGCCGTACCCCTGTCCGAAGCCGGTGGGCGAACTGAGCCTGCACCTGCCCTTGGACCTGCCCGGTCTGGCAGTGACCACCGAACTGTCCATTGAAGAAGGCCTGGTGCGCATCACCGCCCGCGCCGAGACCGGCTTCGAGCTGCGCCTGACCTGCTTCGTGCCGCCTGAGAGCAACGCGCTGGCGGTCCGTTGGGAACTCAGCGGCTGGGACAACAGCCAGCGGCTCGGCCAGCGGCCACCCATCCGGTTTGCCCTCTACCGTTGGCGTGATCCCGACACCAAGGAGTTCGGGCAGCGCTTCCTGCGGGACTATGAGCACGGCGCCTTCAGCGGGTTCGCCGACGCGAAGTGCCCACCGCTCCCTGCGCCCATCGTGCGCGAGATGGCTGGCCGCAAGCTGATCGAGCAGTCCTTCCCCGCGGACGCCACGTTCCCCAAGGGCTTCCGCTTCCAGATGGTGCCGCTGCTCGACGCCGGCGGCATGGGCGTGGACGAGACCTCGCGACTCGGCGAGGCGCGCTTGCGGATCCAGCCCGACGCGGCCAAGGCGAGCGGCTGTCTGGTGGTGGCGGTGCCGTCGGGCGCGCCCGACAGCGCGCCGGCCCCGCTCCTCGCCGAGGCGGGCGCTGCGGTGGCTGACCGTCTGGCGGCTTGGGAGCGGCAGACAGTGGCTGCGTCGCAGCAGTTCTGGTCGCGCAGCGCCGTGCGCCTGGCCGACCGGTTGCTGGAGAACCTGTGGTACGAGACCTACCACGCGCGCCGCTGCACCACCCGCGCCGGCAAGACACCGCCGGGTCTGTTCCTGCCCAGCACCGTACGCGACTTCTCGCACTGGCATGGCGATTACCACACCAACTACAACCTGCAACAGCCGTACTGGGGCGACTACACGGCCAACCAGCTCGAGGTCGGCGACGCCTATTTCGATGCCATCGCCTACTTCGTGCAGATGGGCCGCATCATCGCCGAACGCTACTACGGCACGCGCGGCGTGTTCATCCAGCTCAGCGGCTGGCCGGTCGTCGCCACCGACGACATGCTCGGCGCGGTGCCCATGGGCCGCATGGCCTACATGACCGGCTGGGCCATGACCCTCCACTGGCAGCGCTACCTCTACACGCTCGACACCGACTGGCTGCGCCGGACCGGCTACCCGGTGATCCGCGACTGCGCGCTGTTCTACACCGACTTCATGCAGAAGGGCGCGGACGGCCGCTACCACGTGTTCCCGTCCAACGTGGGCGAAGACGGCTTCACCGGCAACCCGAAGGACTACACCGACCGCGGCCAGGTGATGGACTACCTGCGCTACTGCCTGCGCAGTGCCATCGCGGCCGCCGAGGTGCTCGGCGTGGACGCCGACCTGTGTGCCGTCTGGCGCGAGCGACTGCAGCATTGCGCCGGTAACGATGGACATCCGCCGGTGGTGCGCACCGGGCTGACCCGGCACTTCGCCGAGGCCAACCCGCCCGAGTACGGCCCCGGCCGGCCGTACCGCCCGGCGCACCGCGGTGACGCGGGCAAGCCCTGGCCCGGACCGGGCAACTGGACCGACGAGTGGTACGCCGGGCAGTACCCGCTGATCGCCCTGCCCTCGCTACGCAGCGGCGACTTCGACGCCGAGCGCGGCTATGCCGGTCTGCGCCGCATGGTTCAGCGCTGGCGGCACCCGAACGGGCTAGTCTGGGCCATGAGCGCGGCCATGTACGGCCACTCCGGCGCCTGGACCGAGACGCTGGGCATCTGCGCGCCGCTGCAGGAGATGATGCTCCAGAGCTTCGGCGGCGTGTTACGCATCTTCCCCTACTGGCCCAAGGCCGTCGACGCCAGCTTCACCACGTTCCGCGCCGAAGGCGCCTTCCTGGTCTCGGCGAGTTGGTCGGGCGGCCAGGTGCAGACGGCAGAGGTGCTCAGCGAGCGCGGCGCTGGTTGCCGGCTCTACTCACCCTGGGCCGGTCTGCGAGTGGAGACCGCCGACGGCCAGCCGGTCACGGTGTCGGGGCCTGAGGAAGGAATCTACACCTTCGCCACGACGGCGGGCGGGCGCTACCGGCTGCTCAAGCCCTGAGGCTCCGTCCTGGCAGCGCCCGGCGCCCTATGGTACACTCGCGCCTTGTCTGGAGCGGTCGAGGCAGCCGATGACGAACGATGCGCCCTTGCTGGAAATGCGCCAGATCCGCAAGCAGTACCCCGGCGTGGTCGCGCTGGACGGCGTCGATCTGGCCGTTCGGGCGGGACAGGTGCACGCCCTCGTCGGTGAGAACGGGGCCGGCAAGTCGACGCTGATGAAGATCCTGGCCGGGGCCGAACAGCCCGATGCCGGCGAGGTCTTGCTCGACGGCGAACCGGTGCGCGTGACCAGCCCGATCCAGGCCATGGCGCTCGGCATCAGCATCATCTATCAGGAGTTCAACCTGGTGCCGACGATGAGCGTCGAGGAGAACATCTTCCTCGGCCGCGAGCCGGTGCGCCGGTTCGGCCTGGTCGACCGCCGCGAGATGCGGCGCCGGGCCACGGAGTTGCTCACCTCGCTCGACGCACAGGTGGAGCCGGCCGCCTTGGTCGGCACGCTCAGTGTGGCGCAACAGCAGATGGTCGAGATCGCCAAGGCGGTCTCGGTCGAGGCGCGCGTCATCGCCATGGACGAGCCCACGGCGACGTTGACCGACCACGAGATCGAGCGGTTGTTCGCGCTGATCCGCTCGTTACGCGAGCAGCAGGTCGGCATCATCTACATCTCGCATCGGCTGGACGAGATCGACGCCATCGCCGACCAGGTGACCGTCCTGCGCGACGGCCGCTGGGTCAGCTCGGATCCCAAGGCCGGTCTGGACCGCGCCGAGATCATCCGCCGTATGGTCGGCCGCGAGGTCACCGGCCAGTACCCGCGTCGGCAGTGCCAGCCCGGCGACACCGTGCTCGACGTCCAGCACCTGCACCGGCGCGGCGTGCTCAAGGACATCTCGTTCAGCGTGCGCGCGGGCGAGGTGGTGGGCCTGGCGGGCCTGGTCGGCGCCGGCCGCACCGAGGTGGCGCGAGCCATCTTCGGCGCCGATCCGCTGGACGCCGGCGAGGTCCGCGTCGACGGCCGACGCGTGCGACTGCGCCACCCGCGCGACGCGGTGCGGGCCGGCATCGGGCTGGTCACCGAAGACCGCAAGGGTCAGGGCCTGGTCCTGAACATGGTGGTTCGCGAGAACACCACGCTGGCCAACCTGCGCGCGGTGAGCCGCGCCGGCTGGATCCAGCGGGCGCGAGAGAACGTGTTGGTGCAGGAGTATGTCGGCAGCCTCGACATCCGCACGCCATCCATCGAGCAGGCCGTGCGCAACCTGAGCGGCGGCAATCAGCAGAAGGTGGTCCTGGCCAAGTGGCTGTTCACCTCGGCGCGCGTGCTCATCCTCGACGAGCCGACACGCGGTATCGACGTGGGCGCCAAAGCCGAGATCTACGAGTTGGCCAATCGCCTCGCCGAGCAAGGCGTCGCCGTGCTGCTCATTTCGTCGGAACTCGAAGAGGTGCTCGGCATGAGCGACCGCGTGCTGGTGATGCACGAAGGTCGCCTCG
>CAZHGD010000150.1:0-18082 GCA_964531735.1 uncultured Fimbriimonadaceae bacterium
GCCGGCCGGCGGCGTTGGCGCTGCTCAGCCGCGTCTACCACGGCCCGGCGGCGGTGGCCGCCGACCCGCGCGAGGTCGAGCAGTGGCGCCGCGACCTGGCCCGCGCGGCCGGCGGCTAACGCCGCAACCGGACCTCGACGATCACCTGGTCCAGCGGCGGCACCGTGACCAGCAGCGTCTCATTATCGACCTTGGCCTCGCCGAGCCACGGGGCGATGGTGGCCAGGAAGCCGAACCGCGAGCGGACGCGGACCGTGGCCGGCGTGCGCTCGTGGTTGAACAGGCCGACCACGCGGCGCAGCGGGTCCTGGTCGACGTTGACCACCCATTGCACCGGCGCGCCGGTGACCTCGACCAGCGACAGGCTCTGCACGTAGCCGGCCAGCACGCGCTGGAAGCACTGCAGCAGCTTGTGCTTCAGCGGCACGTCGACGCCGGGCTGCGGATCGGCGGTCTCGGCCGACACGTAGCGCGGCACGGTGCAGCAGACCACGCGCCCGCGGCCGACGCGGTGCTCCCAGAGCACGCCGTCGCCATGCTCGCTGAGCGCCAACGCCGCGGCCCCGGCACTGCGGACGAGGCGGTAGCTGTACGGCTCCTCGACCAGCACCTCACCGGCGGGCAGTAACACCGAGCGCTGGGCCGCGCGGCGACCGCCCAGCGGCTCCAGACCGGTCAGTTGCCGGTCCAGCAGCGCGAACGCGGTGTCGTCGATGACCAGCTCGCCGCCGCCGCGCACGAACGCGGCCAGCCGCGCGCCCAACTGCGGGTCGCGCGACACCTCGCCCAGCAGCACCACGGTCTGGTAGCGGTTGAGGCACTCCGCGCCCGCATCGGTCAGGATCACGTCGAACTGGTCCCCGTGTGGCGTGGCCGTCAGGAAGCCGCGCTCGTCGCGGTAGTAGCTGCAGTCCTGGTACTGCGGCCAGATCCAGCGGCAGAACGCGTCCACGGCCACGTCGCCGCGCTCATAGGGCAGATTGCCCCAGACCAGATTGCGCTGCCCGGTGTAGAGGTGCCGCGGTGGTACCCAGCCAGCGTCCTGATCGAGCATCAACGCCACCGGCGTGTAGGGCACGCCGCGGTCGCGATGCCGCTTCGCGAAAGCCACCGCGTCCACGTGCGTCTGGCCGACCGGACTGAGCTTCGGGTCGCCGCCGGCGTCCTTCTCCTTCAGCCAGTAGGCACTCTCGAAGCTGTTGGACGCTGAGCCGTAGAGCCAGGAGCTGTACCACAGCCGCTTCATCAACTCGACCGAGGTGCCCTTGTCCGGCCCGTGGTCGGGCCCGACTGAATCGTAGCTCTTGTAGTCCCAGCGGTTGAACACCGAGATGCAGTTCCAGGTCAGCACGCCGAACTGCTTCGCTGCACCGCGGAGCCAGGCCCACTGCATGATGTCCGACGGCAGGCCCTGCGCGGCTTCGATGCCGACCATGCGCTGGCCCATGCGCGCGGACAGATGCGCGAAGTTGAGGCTGGACAGCAGCACCATGTGGTCGAAGTGCCGGTCATGGATCTTCTGGTGCCAGGCTTGGGCCAACGCGCGGGCCTCGCGGCGGTTGGCCGGTGTGTAGCGCGGCGCATAGGAGCCGACGTAGCGGCCGTCCTGTTCACCCATCTCGTAGCCGAGGAACCGGCGGCCCATCAACTTCTGCATCTGCTCGTGCTGCGCCTGGTCCGGCGCGGCGTCACCGAAGCCGCCGTTCCACGGCTCGTCGGGCACGTAGCCCCAGATGCTGCCCACCAGCAGGTTGCGCGCCATCGCGCGCTCGGCCGCCGCCGGCCAGCCGGCCCCGAGGAAGTTGCCCAGGTGCGGTTTGACCCAGCGACCGAAGTCATGGCGCTCGAAGTGGAGCCTCAAGTCACGCTCGCTCAGCCCGCACTGCACGCTGCCCACGAAGTCGCCGCCCAGATCCGCCCAGGTGACCGGGTTCTTGACGCGTGACCAGCGGCTCGGATCGACGCGCTCGCGGTCGCGCACCAGCGGCATGGTGGCCAGTGGGCGCGTCGCCCACCACTTCGCGCCCCGTCCGCCGGTCGCCTGCGCCGACAGCGCCCGGGCCGCCTGCTCGGCCGCCGTGGCGACCTGCAGCACCACCACCCGGTCGAGGTCGGGCACGGTGACCGCGCCATCGAACAGCAAGGGTCGAGCATCGGTCTGAACGGTGACCTCGGCGCGGTAGCGGCCCGGCGCCAGCGCGCCGGCGGGCAGCACCAGGTCGGTCACCGTGCCGCCTGGTTGCGCTTCCGACTGGCTCACCGTCAAGCCCTGGCCGTCGCCGTACGAGTCGCTCAGCCGGCCGAGCAGCCGCGCGCGCTGCCACGGCTCGGGCAACCGCAGGCGCAGACCGACGCGCTCGCCGCCCGCCGGCAGCAGCTGCACCGTCACCGCGCCGGTCCGGCCAGCCAGGCCGACCGCGTCGCGCAGCGACAGCCGCTCGACCACGCGGTAGCGACCAGCCCAGCCGGCTTCACCCAGCTTGATGGCCATCGGCCCGGCCGGACCGGCCAACGGTACGCGGCCGGTGCCCACCTGGCCCGCCCCCTGACGGGCCCAGACCAGCGCCACGGGCCGGCCGTCGACCACCAGGGCGGCGGGCTGAGCCGCCACCACGCGCAGGCGCAGTTCCGGCGGCGTGACGAGCCCGAACACCAGCGCCTCGCCGAGCGGCAGCGGCACCGCGCGCTGCCAGTCGGGCTCGCCGTCGCCGACGGTCGCGAGCGGCCAGCAGGCCAGGCGCGCACCGTCCAGCGGCAGACGCTCGGGCAGCGGCAGAATCTGCGTGCCGATGCGGAAGTCGTCCAGCAGCAACTCGAACTTCTCGCCGCTGTTCGGCGGCTTCTGGTTGTGGACGCTGACGAACACCTGCACCAGCCGGCCGGTCTTCAGCGGGCCCGGCTTCAGCGGGTCGTCGGTCCAGGCCAGGCGGAAGTCCTCGCGGCGCACGGTCCACTCGGCCGCCTGGCCGATCACCGGCCGCTGGTTGGTGACGTCCCACCAGCCGCCCTGGTCGCAGTGGGCGAAGATGCGCAGATTGGCCACCGGGCGGTCGATGCGGTAGCGCACGGCGATGAAGTCGGCCTGCGGCCAGGACACCGGCGTCGGCGGCATCAGCATGGCGCCCTTGTCGAAGTGACCCAGCGTGGAGTGGTCGTCAAAGGCCACGCGGAGCGCCCTGGTGCCGCCGAGCGCGGTGGTCTCGACGACGCCGAACGTCGGCTTGGCCCAGTTGTCGTAAGCCACCCACCCAGCCGGCAGGCCGGCTTCGAAGTCGGCGCGGTAGACCTCGTCGGTCACCTCGGGTGCGGCGGCCAGCAGGGCCAGCAAGAGGAGGTTCATGGTGGGCTCCCGCGGCACCGTTCGGGGCGCCGCGGGAGCCTCCTGCCGGGCGCGCCGGCTACTTCTTGGCGTTCAGGTCCTCGATCTCGAGGTTCTCGATGCGGATGCCGCCCTTGAAGCGCACGCCCAGGATCAGGTAGTACCCGTCGGCCTTGTCGAGCTCGACGGTGAACTCCTTGTGGCCCTTGGTGCCGACGGCGGCCGGCCACAGCTCCATGCCGCGGTCCTTGTCCATGGCGTCGGCCGTGCGCACCAGGTGGTAGAACGCCGCGCCGTCGCCGGCCAGCGCCTTGGTCACCGTGTAGTCATAGCTGATCTTGTAGCGCCCGCCGCCGGCCAGCGCCACGCGCGCCGGCTCGGTGTGCAGGTACTCGTGCCACTCCTCGCCGTCGTCGGTGGTATCCACTTCCACGCCGCCCTTGACCACCGTGGCGTTGTTGTTCAGCGCCAGACGCTCGTCATCGGCCACGAAGTAGGGCGCGAAGACGATGCCCGGGCCCGGGGTGAGATCCTCGATCAGCAGATTACTGATGCGGATGCCGCCGGCGCGGCGCACGCCGAGGATGAGGCGGTAGCCCGGCAGTTTGGCCAAGCGGGCGGTGAACTGCCGGCGGCCGTGCTCGCCCGACTTGGCGGTCCAGGTCTCCCAGCCGCGGTCGTTCTCGCCGCCGTCACCGGTGCGCAGCAGATGGTAGAAGTACGGCTCCTCGCCGCTCAGGTCCTTGGTTACGGTGTAGTCGTACGAGAGGCGGTAGACGCCCTCGGGCAGCAGCAGCAGCTTCTCCGGCACGCTGACCAGGTACTCATGCCACTCGTCGTCGGCGGTCACCTCGACCGCCACGGCGCCGTCGGCCACTTTGGCACCGTTGTGGTACTGGAACGGCCCGTCTTCGGCGAAAGGCCCTTCGAGCAGCTTCTTCGGAGCCGCCCAACCAGTCGACACGCACAGGGCCAGGACCACGCCGCACCAGGCCACACCACACCGCTTGCTCATCGGCAGCTACCCTCTCAGACGCCAGGGCCGGCCGCGGGCGCGGCCGGCAGTGGGCTCACAAACGCCATGGTTATGGCCCGGCGGGCGACGCCTCAAACACCGGCCAGGCGCGCACCCAGTTCGCGCGCGCGCTGCAGTTGCTCGGGCTGTTGCAGCACCGCGCCGCGCTCGCCCACGCCCGGCACCAGCAGGCAGCCGGCCCACTCCATCTCGAGGTAGCGCGACGAGGCCTCGAACATCTGGACCAGTGGCGCCGCGGCAGCCTCGTCGGTGTCCTCGAACGGCACCACCAGCGCCGCCCGCTTGCCTCGGACCAGTGGCCGGTTGGCCGGGCAGTTGAAGAACACGAAGCGATCCAGGAAGGCTTTGATCAGCGCGGTGGGACCGTACCAGTAGACGGGCGTGCCGAAGACGATCACGTCGCTGTTGACCACCATGCCCAGCAGCGGCGGCAGGTCGTCGCGTTTGCTGCAGGGCCGGCCGCGCCAGCAGGCGTGGCAGCCGTCGCACTCGCGGATGGTCAGGCCGCCCAGATGGACCAACTGGGTCTCGGACCCGGCCTCGGCCGCGCCTTGCAGCACCTGCGAGAGCAGGCAACTGGTGTTGCCGTTGACGCGTGGGCTGCCTTGTATCGCCAACACGGACCGTGCCATCGCCTCGCTCCGTCAGCGCCAGTAGATGATCTCAGGCGGCCGCTTGTCCACCGGCGGGGCCGGCTCGAGCGCGTAACCAACCGCCAGCGGCGCCGCCACCTGGTAGGCCGCGGGCACGCCCAGTTCGGCCTTCACTTCGGGCTGGGCGAGATAGCCGTGCGCAAAGCCGATCCAGCAGGTGCCGAGGCCGAGCCCGTAGGCGGCCAGCATCAGGTTCTGGGCCGCCATGGCCGTATCGGCGGCGGTGGTCACACCGTCGGGCTTACCGTAGATGACCACCACCGCCGGCGCCCCGTAGAACAAGTGGAAGTCCGGCTGCTGCAGCCGCTCGCGGTAGCGCGCCAGCGGCGACGCGTCATCCAGCCCGGCCAGCAGGTGCGCCTTGGCCCGCTGACCCAGTTCGGCCACGGCCTCGACGCCTTGCACCACACCGAACGCCCAGGGCTGGCAGTTCATCCCGGTGGGCGCCTGCACCGCGGCGTCGAGCAACTGCTCGAGCACGGCTCGGTCCAGCGGCGTGGGCGCGTACCCACGAACCGAACGCCGGCCGCGAATGGCCTCCATCAGTTCCATGGCCAACTCTCCTTCATTGCGCGGGGAACAGCACCATCAGCGCGTCGGCGAACAGCTTCATGCCGCGCCAGTCCGGGTGGTTGATGGCGTTGAGCAGCAGCGTCGAGTACGGAATGCCTTGCCGCCAGAGGCGCCCCCAGCGCACCGAGGCATCGCCGCACGGCACGTTGTGCTTGGCGCAGAACTGCCGCACGCCGGTGGTGTACGGCCGCGGATCCGTGTCGCAGTCGCGCTCGCTCTTCAGGCCCATCCAGTCGGCGCGCACGTAGTGTGGCGTCAGGATGATCCACTCGGCGCCGATGGCTTGGAAGTCCTTGAGGAACCGGCTGTACTGCTCCTCCACCTGCGCCGGATTGCGCCAGGAGTCGTTGACGAACTCGGAGACCACCAGGTCCGGCCGGCTGCCCAGGACCTTCTCCTGGTAGTTCCAGCGGCTGCCCGGCGGCTCCTTGAGGAAGCTGTCGGTGTTGCGGCCGCCCCAGCCGAGGTGGATCAACTCGATGTTCGCCTTTGGGAACCGTTCCTTGAGCCGCGCGACAAACTGGTCCTGCCAGCGCTTCGACAGGTCGCCGACGAACCCGCCGTCGGTGACGCTGTCGCCCCACGCCAACAGGCGCAGGCGCTCGCCGCTGCGCAGCTTGGCCAGCGTCTTCGGCAGCAGCTTCTCGGCCGGCGTCGGGCTCGGCTGCGGCGCCTCGGGGAACGCCGTTTCGAGGATCGGCAGGATGTTGTCGCGGGTCAGCTTGGGCAGTCGGCCGGGCACCCAGAGGTTGGCCAGCGGCACCTCGCCGGCGGCCACCGCCGGCGGCTGCGGCACGGCATTGTGCGGCTGCCCGGCGCGGACCACCGCGCGGCCGGAAGCCTCGATCAGCACCGTGTCGATGCGGTTGAGGCCGTGCCGGTAGTCGACATAGACCTTGGCGCCCTCGGCGATGGCGCCGCCCGGCAAGCGGCCGAACGTGCCCCAGTCGAGGTCGGCCTGGTAGTCCACACCGCGCTGGTAGACCTTGGCGTCGCCCGGACCGGCCTTGACGCGCAGGCTGTCCGGATCGAGCAGGAAGCGCGCCGTGGTCTCCTGCGTGGTCACGCCCGGCAGCTTGGCGCCGCGGATCCAGCCGGCCTGCTTCTCGTTGTACAACGGCAGGCGCCCAATGGCCTGGTCACGCACCTCGACCATGACGGTCGGCGCCACCGCCAGTTCGGCGGCCGCCACGGTCACCGTGCGGTCGCCAAGGCGCACCTCACCGGCCGTGACCCGCACCGCCTGGTCACCCGCCAACTCCACCTGCGGCGGCGCCACCAGCAGCACCGCGGCGAATGCGCCCGTCAGCCCAGCCACCATCATTCACCTCACTTGGTCCACTTGGCGCTTTCGCCGCCGGCCGGCGCGCTCCTTCAGCCATCGTACACGCCATACCCGCGGGCCTCGTCGTAGAGGGCCACGACGTTCGCCGCGGGGAACTCGTCGAGCAGCAGATCGTGGCTGGGCGCCAGGCAGTAGCCGCCGCCCGGCGCCATTATATCCAGCACCTGCCGCGCTTCGGCCCGCACCTCGGCGGCCGAGCCGAACGGCAGCACCTGCTGGTGGTCGATGCCGCCGTGGAAGGTCAGACGGTCGCCGTAATCGGCCTTGAGTTCAGCCAGATCCATGCCCCGCGCGCGTGGCTGGACCGGGTTGAGCGCGTCGAGACCGAGCGCCACCAGGTCGTCGAGGATGGCCCGCACCGCGCCGCACGAGTGGAACATCACCTGCAGCCCGGCGCTGTGCCCCAACTCGACGAACCGCTGGATCTGCGGCCGGCAGAACCGCCGCCACGTGGCCGGTGAGATCAGTAGCGCCTCTTGCGTGCCGAAGTCGTCGCCGAAGAAGAAGATGTCGCACCGGTCGGCTGCCGCTTCGCAGAAGCGCGTCGCCAGTTCGTAGTAGTAGTCGCCCACGCGCTGCAAGACCGCCTGCATGACCTCGGGGTGCGTGTGCAGCTTCTCGAAGAACTCGGCCATGCCGACCAGTTCGGTGGCATCGGTGAACACCACCGCCCACGGCCCGCCGATGACCGCGTACTCGGCCCAGGCCGCGCACTGGGCGCGCAAGGCGCTGAAGTCGAACCAGTCGGGCAACGGCCAGTGCGGGTACGCGTGCACCGCCTCGACGGTGGTCACGCCGGCCAGCGGATGGCTGGTCGGCATGCCGTAGTAGGCACCGGCGCGGGCCACCCCCCAGATGGTCCGGCGGCCGAGTTCAGGCCCGACATAGCGCGCGTGGACGCGCCGGAAATCGATGCCCAGCCGCCGCATCAACGCTTCCTCGTCCGGCACGCCGCAGAGCGCGGCCACGCGCGCGGTCAGCCCCTCGGCGGCGCCATACCATAGCGGCACGCGGTCTGGCTCGCGGTGCGCGAAGGCGGTCAGGACACGCTCTTGGCTGGTCACGGCAGGCTCCGGCCCGACAGGCCATGGCCATTATGCCCGACGCCGGTGCCCAGCGCGACGCGACCCGCCCGACGAGCTCCGACTCGCCGCTGAACCAGCGCCGGCTCCGGCGCGTCGGTGGTACTGCGGTCGAAGCAATAGTTCGATTTCCGCAGTATACTGACGCGGCCGAGTGCGGTAGGGGTTGCCCCCACGGCTGCGAACTGCGCCCGGTCGAGCCGAGAGTGAGCCATCATGCACGTCCTGGCCCGCATCTGCGTCCAGCGCCCCGTGTTCGCCACGGTGTTGTCCATCGCGCTCCTGGTCGCCGGCATCGCCGGCTACGTGGGGCTGGGCGTGGACCGCTACCCGAACATCGACATCCCCTTCGTGGTGGTCATCACCAACCTGCCGGGTGCCTCGCCCGACGAGATTGCCACCGAGGTCAGCGACAAGATCGAGCGCCAGGTCAACACCATCGGCGGCATCGACGAACTGACCAGCACGTCCAGCCTGGGCACCTCGGTGATCGGCGTCCGGTTCAACCTCGAGAAGGACGTCGACGTGGCCAACGAGGAGGTCCGCGCCAAGGTCTCGCTGGCCAAGAAGGACCTGCCACCCGAGACGCTGGAACCGACCATCCTCAAGATCGACATCGGCGCTTTCCCGGTGGTCTCGTTCGCCATCTCGGCCAAGGTGCCGGTGCGCGACATCTACGAGTACGTCGACAAGGTCGTCCGGCGCCGGCTCGAGACAGTCAACGGCGTGGGCCAGGTGCAGATCATCGGCGGCAAGGCGCGGCAGGTGAACGTCGTCCTCGACCCGGTCAAGATGCGCGCCTACCAGATCACGCCCGGCGACGTCTCGGCCGCCATCGGCAAGCAGAACGCCGACCTGCCCGGCGGCGTGGTGGAGCGCGGCCCGAACCAGCTCAGCCTGCGCACCCTCGGCCGCCTCACCGAGCCGAAGCAGTTCAACGACCTGCCGGTGAAGTACCTCGGCGTGCGCCAGGTGTGTATCCGCGACATCGGCTACGCCGAAGACGGCGAGGCGCGGGCGACGTCGTCGGCCAGCGCCGACGGGCGCGAGGCGGTGGTGATCCAGGTCATCAAGCAGACCGGCTCCAACGCCCTGGAGGTGGTCGACGGCGTCAAGTCGCGTATGGAGCTGCTGCAGAAGCAGATGCCCAAGGGCTACCAGGTGCAGATCGCGCGCGACCAGTCCACCTACATCCGCGCCTCGCTCAACGCGGTGCGCGAGCACCTGGTCCTGGGCGCCATTCTCGCCGCGCTGGTGGTGCTGGCCTTCCTCGGCAGCGCGCGGTCGACCATCATCGCCTCGCTGGCGATTCCGACCTCGATCCTGGCCACCTTCGGCGTCATGCGCCTGCTGGGCTTCACCCAGAACCAGGTCACGCTGCTGGCGCTGACGCTGTCGGTCGGCATCGTCATCGACGACGCCATCGTGGTGCTCGAGAACACCTTCCGCGTGCTCGAGGAGTCCCACCTGTCGCCTATCGACGCGGCCATCCGCGCCACCCGCGAGATCGGCCTGGCCGTCCTGGCCATCACGCTCTCGCTGATCGCCGTGTTCCTGCCCGTGGCCTTCCTCGGCGGCATCACCGGCCGTTTCTTCCGCTCGTTCGGCATCACCATGGCCTGCGCGGTCGCCTTGTCGATGTACGTCTCGTTCACCCTGACGCCGATGCTCTGCTCGCGCTGGCTGCGCGACCCGACCGAAGCAGGGGCCGAAAGCGTCGCCGCGCACGAGCGCAACCGCTGGGTCATCTGGATGGACGAGCTGTACGGTCGCACCCTCGAATGGTCGCTACGGCACCAGTGGGTGGTGCTCGTCGCCACGGTGCTCACCTTCATCAGCATTCCGGTGCTGTGGTCCATCCTGCCGAAGAACTACACGCCGCTCGATGACGAGGCGCAGTTCACCATCACGGCCCGGGCGCCGGAGGGCACCAGCCTCGAGGGCACCCGCCGCCTGCTCGACGCCATGGCCAGTGACCTGCGCCAACTGCCCGAGGTGCGCGTGGTGGTCGTCACCGTCGGCGACGATCGCGCCCAGACGCCGAACCTCGGCAACGTCTTCGTGCGGCTGAACGAGGTGGAAGACCGCCGGCAGCGGCTCAACCAGTTCCAGATCATGGAACTGGCCCGCACCCAGGTGCTGCCGAAGTACCGCGACCGGCTGCTCTGGCTGAGCCTGCTCAAGGCCGGCGGCCTGACCGGCAGCCCGCAGCCCGATGTGCAGCTCTCGGTGTCGGGTCCGGACCTGGACACCCTGGCCCGCGCCGCCAACCGGGCGGTGACCGAGGCCAAGAAGCTGCCCGGCGTGTCCGACGCGCTGTCGAGCCTGGTCACCGGCGCGCCCGAGTTGCGCGCCACGGTGGATCGCGTGCGGGCCAAGGACCTGGGCGTCAATGTCGCCGACGTGGCCCAAGGCCTGCGCCTGGGCGTGGCCGGTGACGACAAAATCAGCGACTACGTCGAGAAGGGCGAGGAGTACGAAGTCCACATCCGCCTGCGGCCCCAGTACCGCCGCGACGCCAGTGGGCTCGAACTGCTGCTCGTCGGCACCACCGACGGCGCGGGCAACAAAGGCACGGTCACGCTCGACCAGGTGACCCGTTTCGTCCAGGGCACGTCGCCGGCCGCCATCGAGCGGTACAACCGCCTGCGGCAGTTCACGCTGAAGATCAACCTGGTGCCCGGCTCGAACCAGGGCGCCGCCACCGAAGCAGCGCTGGGCATCCTCAAACAGATGAACCTCGGCCCGGCCTACCGCATCGTCGCCACCGGTCCGCAGCGCGAGTTCAAGCGCACCTTCACCGCGTTCCTGACCGCGTTCATCATGTCGTTCCTGATCATGTACCTGGTCGTCGCCGCGCAGTTCGAGTCGTTCGGTCACGCCTTGGTGATCATGGTCACCTTGCCGATGACCATGCCGTTCGCGATGATCTCGCTGTATCTGACCCACGAGTCGCTGAACATCTTCTCGATGCTCGGCATGTTGGTGCTGCTCGGCGTGGTCAAGAAGAACGCCATCCTGCAGGTCGACCGCGCCAACCAGCTCCGCCTGGATGGCCTGTCGCTGCACGACGCCACGGTGCAGGCCAGCATGGACCGGCTGCGCCCGATCCTGATGACCACGCTGGCCTTCGTGGCCGGCATGGTGCCGCTGGTGCTGGCCCGCGGCACCGGCGTCGGCATCAGCCGCGCCACCGGTGGCGTCATCGTGGGCGGCCAGGTGCTGTCGCTACTGCTCACGCTGGTGGCGGCACCGGTGCTCTACGTGGTGTTCGACAACCTGGCGCACAGCCGGCTGTTCAGCCGGTTCAGCCGGCGCCGTCGCCAGCGGCAGGGCGAGTAGCCGTCAGGCCAGCGCCTCGCCGACCGGCGCCACCCGACCGGTCGGCCGGCCCAGGCAGGCGCTGATCGTCGCCAGCAGTTCGGCCAGGCTGACCGGCCTGGCCACCGGCTCGGCGCCGATGGCGTCGGAGGCGCCGATCACCTGGCCACCGCGGATGCCGCCGCCGGCCAGCACGGCGCTGAAGCAGCGCGCGTGGTGGTCGCGCCCACCGGCGCCGTTGAGCCACGGCGTCCGCCCGAACTCGCCGGCCACCACCACCAGCGTGCGGCTCAACCAGCCGCACTGCCGCAGGTCGGCGAGGAGCGCGGCCAGGCCCTGGTCGAGCTGCGGCAGCAGTCGCCCGAGCGCCGCGTGGCCACTGGTGTGCGTGTCCCACCCGCTGCAGACCACGCTGACGTGCCGGACGCCCGCGGCCACCTGCCGCCGCGCCCACAGGCAGCGCCGGCCGAACGCGTGCCGACCGTAGCGGTCGCAGACGGACTCCGGCTCGCCGGCCGGAGCGCCGGGATCGGCGCCCGCGCGGCGGCCGAACGGGTCGGGCACCTGGCCCAACGGACCGGTGAGCAGAGCCGCGGCCGCAGCCTGGTGGTCGGTGTCGGGGGCGGCCAGCGAGCGGATGACGCACAGTTCGTCGGCCAGGGCCGCGGTGCGGTGGAGCGGCGCCGCGAACCGCACGCCCGGCAGACGGGTGGCGACGGTGCCGAACTGGCCGCGGACGCCCGCTGGCGCCGCAGGCTTCGGATCCCAGGTGTCGAGCTGAGAGGGTCCGCCCGCCAGCCAGACCAGCACCAGTGAGTCGGCCGTGGCGGCGGCGGCCGGCCTGGCCGACAGCCCGTAGAGCGCCGCCGCCGCGCCGCCGGCCTTGAGCACCTGGCGGCGCGAGAGGCCGCCGCGACCGTCGCGGCCACCAGCGGCTGTCGGCTCGTCCATGACGGCGACTCCGGAGCATCCTGTGCGGTGTCTGTTTGGCGTCGGCCGCGCGGCACCTCCCGCGACGCCTGGGCGTTGCGCGACCCGCCACGCGGAGGGATTCGGCCCGGCGGCTCGAAAGGCGCCGGCGAGGAGCGGCGAGCGATGTTGCTGTGTGGCGCGGCGAGCGTGGCGACGACGGCCGGCATGGGCCTGCCGTTCGGCACGCGCACGCCGACGCCCGACGGCTGGCTGGACCTGCACGACGACCTGTTCGCGCGAGCCCTGGTCCTGGACGACACCTTCCGCCAGTACGCCATCGTGGCCGTCGACCTGTTCACCATCGGCGCCGATCTGGTACGCGCGGCGGCGCAACAGATCTGGGAAGAGGTCCGACTGGTGCCGCAGCGGCTGTTCGTGGTGCCCACCGGCACGCAGACCGCGCCGCTGACCGATATCCTGCCGGGCCTGCCGCCACGGTCGCCCGAGTACGCGGCGTTCATGGTCGACCAGTTGGCCGCGGCGGTGATCTACGCGGCGCGGGCGCGCGTGCCGGCCGGGCTGGGTTGGGCCACCGGGCCCGAAGGCGGCACGGTCTTGCGCGTCGACGACAGCGATGGCGGGCCCCTCGCGCTGGCAGTGGAACTGCCGGCGGCGCCGGCGCGGACCGGCCAGGTATTGAGCGCCGACTATCCGGCCCAGATCGCGGCGACCGTGGCCCGCCTGGCCCCGGCGCTGCACTGCCTGCCGCTACAGGGCGCCACCGCCGGCACCGGCCAGCCGGAGCTGGACGGCGAGCGGCTCGGCGCGCTGGCCTGGGCGGCCCGCGCCGACGCCGAGTGCGACTGGGAGGCACGCCTGGCCATCGCGACCACCACCGTCGCGCTGCCTTACGAAGCCCCGCCGGCCGAGTTGGCCATGCTGCAGTTGGAGGCCGCCGAGAACGCCGTCCTGGACTGCCACGACGAGGTGACCCACCGCTGGCTGGAAGGCCAGCGCGATCTGGCCCGCCAGGCGTTCGCCGTCGCCCAGGCCGGCGAGGCGCCGGAGCGTACCGTCGAAGTCTCGTGCTTCGCCGCCGGCAACGGCGCCTTGCTGGCCAGCCCGCTGATCCTGTCGCCGGCGCTGGCGGCCCGGGTGCGCGAGGTCTCGGCCTACGGGCCGCTGACACTGCCCGCCGCGGCGGTCAACGGCTGGCTCGGCGTGCTGACCTGCGGCGACGCCCGGCTGCCCGACTGGGAGACCTGGCCGGCCGCCCTGCCCTATGCGCCCGCAGCGGCGGAGCGCTACCTGGCCGCGGTGAGCCGGGTGACCACGCAGGCCCGGGAGGCCGGCGCCTGATGCCAACACCGCGCTGGACTCTGATGGCGATTCTGGTCTTGGCGGCCCTGCTGCGACTGCCGGGACTCGACTGGGGCCTGCCCGGCGACCTCCACCGCTTCAGCTACCACCCCGACGAATGGCAGGCGGTCGAGACCGCCTTGCGCATGGCCCAGGAGTGCGACACCAACCCGCACTTCTTCAACTACCCGACCTTGCACCCGGCGCTCCTGGCCGTGCTCGACACCGGGCTCGGGTTGGCCGGCACGCAGCCGCCGCTGGCCGTCGTCTACCTGCTGGCGCGCTGCGTCACGGTGCTCTTCGCGCTGGGCACCATCGCGCTGCTGGCGCTGCTGGGCCGCGACCTCGGCTCGCCGCGCGCCGGCCTGCTGGCGGCCGGTTTCCTGGCGGTACTGCCGCTGCACGTCGTCAACGCGCACTATGCCACCATCGACGTGCCGCTGGCCTTCTGGGGCACCCTCACGCTGTGGTTCGCCGTGCGGGTGGCGCGCGCCGATGACACCGGACCGGTACCGGGACCGCTGCTGCTGTCTGGTGCCGTGGCCGCGGGTTGCGCCGCCGGGACCAAGTACAACGGCGTCCTGGTGTGGGTGCCGCTGCTGCTGGCCGCGCCGTGGCGGTTCGGGCGGCGTGGCGTGCCCTACGCCGCCGCCGCGGCGCTGCTCGCCGCGGTGACCTTCTGCGCCACCTCGCCGTATGTGTTCATCGACCCGGCCGCGTGGCCGCAGATCCGTTTCGAGCTGTTCGAGCATCCGCGCGCCAGCAACCTCTACCAGGGCGTCGGGCCCGGCTGGTGGTTCCACCTGCGCTGGAACCTGCCGACCGTGGCCGGCAGCCTGTTCGGCCTGGCGGCCGCCGTTGGGCTGGTCGACCTGGCCCGGACGCGGCGGCGCGAGGTGTGGCTGCTGCTGGTCTACGGTGCGCTGGTGGCCGCGAGCCTGCTCGGCACCAAGGAGCTGTTCTGTCGCTACTGGCTGCCGCTGTTGCCGCCACTGTGCCTGGCGGCCGCCTGGTCGCTACGGCGTTGGTCCGAGCGGCCGCGCCGGGCGCTGGCGGTCGCCGCGGTGATCGCCGTGGTGCCGGCACTGCGCTCGGCCGCCTACACGGCCATGCTCGCCCGGCCGGACGCGCGTGACCTGGCCGCGCAGTGGTGCGCCCAGAACCTTGCCCCGGGCGAGAGCATCGGCGTCGATGGACCGCTATGGTTCTGGTCGGTGCCGCTGCACCTCAACAACGGCGGCGCCCGGACGCGGTCGGCCCGGTATCTGGGCCGCTGGCGGTTGCGAACCGACCCGGAGCAATGGCTGGACGGCGGGCCGAACTGGCTGGCCTTCAACCGCGCGCACCTCGAGCGCACGGCGCCGGACCGCCGCGCGCTGGCCGGACTGAGCCGCCACTACCGCCCGGTGTTCGCGGCCCGCAACGAGGCCAGGATTCTGCCCGGTTGGCGCGAAACCGGTCTCGGTTGCCCGATGCACGACTGGACCTACCCGCTACCCGCAGCCGAGATCTGGCAGGCGCTGGAGTGGCGTGACCCGCAGGCGTTGCCCGAGGAGACGAACTGATGAAGTGGTTGGCACTGTTGTTGTGCGGCGTGCTGGCGGCGGCCGCCGACGAGGCCCAGGTGACCGTCCGCCCGGAGCAGGTCCGTGGCCCGGTCAACCGTCGGGTGCTCGGCACCAACGACCTGGCCTACCACTCGCGGCCGGGCCGACCCGAGACGCTGCGCTATAGCGACTTCGGTTCGGGCGTCTGGGACCCGGTGGCCGCGCGGCCGGTGCCCGAGATGGTCGCGTTGGCCAAGGAGGCCGGCGTCACCACGCTACGCTGGCCGGGCGGCTGCGAGACGCACCGCTACCGCTGGAAGGAGACCATCGGCCCGGTGGCGCAGCGCCCGCGGCAGCAGTTCGGCCTGCACGAGTTCCTGGTGCGCTGCGCCGCCATCGGCGCCGAGCCGATCCTGACCGTGGCCGAGTACCACGGCGACGCCCAGGACGCCGCCGACCTGGTCGAGTACCTGAACGCACCGGTGGGCGCGCACCGCGGCGGCGGTATCGACTACGCGGCCATCCGGGCCGCTCAGGGCCACCCGGAGCCGTGGGGCGTGGTCTGGTTCGAGTACGGCAACGAGAGCGACCACGGCGATCATCAGAAGCAGCGCTACACGCCACAGGAGTATGCCCGGCGCTACCTGGCCTATCGCGCCGCGATGCGCCGGGTCGACCCGCGCGTGAAGCTCGGCCTGGTCCTGGCCAACACGGTCTGGACGCCGGTCGGCCAGTGGACCGAGACCGTCTTGAAGGAAGCCGGCCGCGAGGCCGACTTCCTCATCCACCACGCCTATCTGCCCGGCTACGGCAGCAACAAGGGCGCCGAGACGCCGGCGCAACTGTTCGCCAACGCCTTCGCGGTGGACATGCAGTTCCGCGCGCACTACCGGCACCTGGTGGCCGCGGTGAAGCAGCTCACGGGGCGGCGCATTCCGTTCGCCATCACCGAGTACAACGGCTCGTTCGTGCAGGAGAAGCCGTATCCCTATCGCCTCACCCACGCCAACGCGCTGGTCGCCGGCCTGATCGCCGTCGCCCTGCTCGATCCCGAACTGCCCATCGACAACGCGCAGTACTGGCAGTTCGCCAACGAGTACTGGGGCGCGGTGAAGGGCAACCAGGCGCCGTATGTCAAGCGGCCGGCGCTGCTCATGTTCAGCCTGCTCAACCGCTACCTCGGTGACCAACTGGTGACCACCGAGACCCGCTGCGGGCGGCTGGACGTGCCGGGCGGCTTCGGCGTGCGCCGCATGACCGGCGAGCCGCGCGAGGTGGAGCGCGAACTCGACGACGTGCCGCTCGGGCCCTGGCAGATCGGGCAGACCGCCGGCGTCGAGCAGCAGGTGGTGGCCGACGATGTGCTCGCAGTGCGCCTCACCGACCCGTCGGACAAGCTGAACTACTACCACGCCGCGCGCAGCGCGCCGGCCGTCGCCGGGGCGAGCTACCGCCTCAGCGCCGAGATCCGCACCGAGGGCCTCAGCGCCATCCGCGGCGCGCAACTGCAGATCGGCGACGGCCGCGGCTGGAACGCCACCCACTCCTGTTCGCTCTCGGACATGGTCAGCAGCGCGAACTGGACGCCGATCACCGTGGACTACCAGACGCTGCCCGATACGACCAGTGTCACCGTGCAGGCCCGCCGCCTCGACGGCGCCGGCAGCAGCACGGGTCGCATCTGGTACCGCAAGCTGAAGCTGCGGCGCTTCGAGCCGGCCAACCTCGGTGCCCAGCCGGCGCTGACCGTGCTGGCCAGCACCACGCGCGGCGGCGAGACGCGGCTGGTGGTGTTCAACAAGGCCCTGTCGGGCACCACCGAACTGACCGTGGCGCTGCCCGGCGTGCGGGCCGCCACGGCCGAGGCGCTGGTGGCGCCGGCGCTGGAGGCGACCAACGAGACGGACCCGCAGCAAGTGCAGTTGAAGCCGGTCACGACCACCGTCGGCGCCGGCCGGGTGAAGCTGAGCCTGCCGCCCTACACGCTGACCGGCCTGACGCTGACGCGCTAACGCAACGGCTGCGTAACGGCCGGGCGCGAGACCGCTTGACAGGCAGGTCCGGCCGCACTAGACTGCGCCAGGTTGCCGGCACGCCTGACGGAGGGCCACGCGATGATCGGGTCCGATGACGCTCGCGAAGCGTCACAGGCGGTGGTCCGGTTTGGCAGTCTGGGTTGTTCGCTGGCCGCCGGCGTGGCCTTGTTCGCGGGTCTCGGCTGGTGGCTGGACGAGCGGCTGGGCACCGCGCCGGTCTGGTTGGCGGTGATGTGCCTGGTGGGCGCCGCGGTGAGCCTGTACAAGCTCATCCGGGACGTCATGCGGCTGAGTGGTGAGCAGGAAGCAGGTAGCGGCCATCCGCACAATGCCTCCCATCGATAGCGGCTTCGTCAAGCGGGTGCTGCACACCAGCGCGGTGCTGGGTGCGGGCGTCTTGGTCTTGTCGCCCGCGTGGCCGGCGCCGGTTGGGGTGTCGTTCGCCGCCGGTCTGGCGGTCGCGGCGCTGATCTGGCTCGGCGCGCAACGGGTGGGCGGCACCATGGGCCGGGAGCAGGTCAGCCGCCGCGAATGGGCCCAGTTGGCCGTCATCTACTTTGGCAAGTATGTCGTGGCCGCGGCGGTCATCTGGCGCTTGGAGCGTAGCGGTTGGCTGCAGGCGCCGGCGTTCACCGCGGGGTTCTGTCTGCCGATGGCGGTGGCCACGCTGAAGGCACTGGGGCGGTCCACCTTGCCGGTAACCGCCGAGCCGGTGCCGTTCTACCAGCAGGCGCGAAAGGCGGCGGCAGTTGAGGAGTGAGCAGGTGACCAGGCGACGCTCGCGGGCCGGCACTTGGCTGCGCTGGTCGATGTTGGCCGTGGTGGCGGCCGGGCTGCTGGCGTGGCTGCCACCGGTCGTGGCGCAGGAGCACGGCGGCGCGCCGGCCGTGACCGCCGAG
>CAZHGD010000151.1:0-18029 GCA_964531735.1 uncultured Fimbriimonadaceae bacterium
CAGCGCGACACCGCCGCCGACGGCCACGGCCGCGACGGCGCCGGGCGCGGTCAGGTGCAGGCGGTCGCGCCAGCGGCCGAGCAGCACCGGCGCCACCACGCCGCCGCTGAACAGGGCGTAGGCCCACAGCAGCGCGCCGATGATGTCGCCGAGCCGTAGCGCCACCACGGTGGCGGCCAGGCCGACGAGCACCACGGCCCAGCGCGTCCAGCGCACCAGGTCATGCCGCACGGCGCACGCGTCGGCCACCAGCACCGTGCTGGCGGTCAGCAGGCAGGTGGACGCCGACGACATCATCGCGGCCAGGAGCGCCGCGGCCAACCAGCCGGCGGCCCAGGGCGGCAAGCACCCGGCCACCGTGGTCAGCAGCGCCTGCTTCGGCGGCGCCGCGGGGTCGATGGTGCGGGCGATCAGGCCCAGCGTGGCGATGCCGAAGGCAAACGGCACCAGCGCCCCCGCGGTGAGCAGCGCCGCGCGCCGGGCGGTGGCCGGGTCGCGCGCGGACAGCAGCCGGCCGACCAGGTCGGGGCCGACCGTGTAGGGCAGACCGACCACCAGCAGCCAGGTGGCCACCTTACCAGGCGGCATGGCGGCGTTGCTGGGAAAGCGCAGCAGGTCGGCCGGCAGGGCCGTGGCCAGACCGTGCGGACCACCGACGGCGGCGAGGCCGTAGACCAGGGCGACGGCGAAGCCGGCGACCATCAGCCCCAGTTGCCAGGCGTCGGTACGCAACACCGAGAACTGCCCGCCCATGGCCGTGTAGGCCACCAGCGCCAGCGCGCAGGCGATCGTCCAGCGCTCGCCGTGCCCACCGGCCACCTGGTGCAGCACCGCGCCGGCGCCGACGAGCTGAGCGGCGATCACGCCGAGCCAGGCGAAGGCGATGACGCCCGCCACCAGGCGGCGCACCGCCGGGCCGTACCACTCGCCCAGCAGGCCCGGCAGCGTGTAGGCGCCTTGCCGGCGCATGGTGGCGGCGTAGCCGAAGGCCGACAGCAGCAGGCCGGCGGTGCCGCTGAGCAGCCACCAGGCCGCCGGCAGCCCGTCGCGCCAGGCGTTGGCGGCCAGGCCGAGGGTGGCCGAGGCGCCGATGATGGTGGCGGTCAGCGACGCGGCCACCAGCAGCACGCCGCTGCGGCGGCCGGCCACGAAGAAGCCGCTCTGCTCGTCGGCGCGGCGGCGATTAACCACGCCGATCAGCAGCATCAGCAACAGGTACAGGCCCAGCAGCGGCAGCGTCATGCGATTCCCGGCGGGTGTAGGGCTGGCTCAGGTGAGCAGAAAGCGGTACGCCGTACCGGCGAACATGCCCACGATGACCCAGCAGCCGGCGGCCACGAACTCACCCAGGATGAGGCCCAGGAAGAACGGGTAGGCCGCCCGGTAGCCCTTCATGCCGCTCCAGCGTAGCACGGCCGACTTGCACAGCCAACCCAGGAACAGCGAGAACCAGAGCTGGATCAGCGGCCAACTGGGGCCCATGGCGTAGCCGAGCGGGTGCAGCGCGAAGCCGACGTAGTGGTTGCGCAGCACGCACAGCGCCAGCATGACGGTCGCCCCGACGCCGGCCGTGGCCAGATCGCTCGGGCGCGGCGCCGGTGGGCTCGCGAGCTGCGTGGTGAGCAACTGGAACGGCTGCTGCGGCGAGGCGATCATGAACCAGCCGCTCTGGGTCACCGCGCCGTAGCGGTAGGCCGTGTAGAGCACCGCCGCGTATGACGTGCCGATGGCCAGCAGGATGGCCAGGGCCAGCGGCCCGGTCAGCTTGCGCCGCGGCACACCGGCGCCGTCGGCCAGCCGGAACGAGTCCATCAGGTACGGCCAGAGCGTCGCGCGCAGGTCGAAGCAATGGACGCGCTCGAAGAACGCCAGCGTGCAGAGCGTCCGCGGCCCGAGCGCGCCGGCGGTGGTGCCCAGCAGCAGCATGTCCGAGGGGCGGAACGGCGCCTGCACGAAGAGCAGGCCACCTTCGGCGATCATGCGGGTCAGCGTCATGACCACCACCAGCAGCAAGACCAGGACCAGCAGGCCGAGACCGAACGGCAGGCCGGCCAGCTTCAGAATGGCGGCGGCGCCGCCGAGGCCGAGCACTACCGCGCCGACGGCCGCGCGCGCGGGCAGCGGCTCATCCTCCGGCTCCGGCCGGCGCGTGCGCCGCCAGACGTCGGCCAGATGGGGCCGGGCCGCATACCACAGGTAGCCGAACAGCACGGCGAAGGCGCCGAGCATCTGGAACGCGGCGTAGCGTGGCGTGGCGTAGTTGGGCATGTACTGGACGGTGCCGCCGAGTTGCACGAGGGCGGCACCTTCGAGCTTGAACACCAGGTAGAAGAACCACAGACTGAAGCTGAAGTCGGTGGGAATCAGGAACGTCAGGCCGATCACCGAGAAGTGGATCCACAGCCAGAAGATGCCGAGCTGGTTCCACGGCGGGCTGGCCAGCAGCGGGCCGAGGTCGTAGCGCATCCGCAGTTCGGGCACCGCCGGCAGGTAGGTGTGCAGGCCGTTGACCAGATGGACCAGCGTCGGCACGGCGAAGCCGACCCAGACCGCCGGGCGCCGCAGGAAGCCCGGGATGACCGCGCCGTCGGACTCGTGTACCAGCGCCAGAGGCAGTTGGACCAGCGGGAAGGTCAGCCGCTCGCGGTCGATCCACTGCCGGCGGAGGATCACCGCCAGACCGTAGTAGACGCCGAACAGCAGCAGCGCCAGCGCCGTCCAGGCCACCAGCGGCACCACCCACGGCTGCCACGGGACCGGTTGCCCCCCGGGCAGGCCCTCGTAGAACTGCCGCAGCAGTTCGGGACCCGCCGGCCGGAAGCGGTGGGGCAACCAGCGGTAGCAGGCGGGCAGGGCGGTGACGGGTGAGCCCGGCAGGCGGGTCAGGTCGAACGGCACGAACCACTGCGGCACGAACCGGTAGAACCAGTTGACCCAAGCGTTCTCCGGCGTGGCGAAGTAGCCGACGCCGACCAGCGTCGGAATGAGGTAGGCGCTCAGCCCGAAGCTCGGGATGCCGGCGCCGGCCAGCGTCATGGCATAGGCGACGGTCAGCTCGCCGGGTTGCAGCGCCCAGCGACCAGCCACCCAGCGGAGCAGTGGGTTGAGCAGGCAGGCCAGCACCAGGAAGCAGAAGAACGCGCCGACCGGCAGGTGACAGGCCGCGACCCAGGTACCGTTGAGGCGCAGGTCGCTATAGGGGGTCACGATGGACAGCGCGACCACCAATGCCGCCCCGAGCGCCACCGCACGGCGAGTCATCGCGGTCTGCCTCTGGCCACCGCGTTCGCCGGCGGGTGGCGCGCACCTGCGCCGGGCGGCCTAACTGCTCCGCAGGTCCTCCAGGGCCGCGAGGCCCTCGGCGGTGTTGCCGTCCAGCGTCAGGGCCTGCACTTTGGCGCCGATCCGGATGCCGGCGCGCATGGTGCCGGGCCGCGTACACACCACCCGGTTGCGGCGGAGGACGGTGCCCGAGGCGGCCGCGTTCAGGTCGATGCCGTAGCCGGGCTCCTCGGCGCTGCCGACGTCCTGAATCAGGTTGTGCTCGATCAGGTTGTCGTGGGCCGCCTGCTCGGGTGGGTCGTCGCGGAAGACCAGGCCGCCGACCGCGCAGTTGCGGATGGAGTTGCGGCGCATGACGTTGTCGGTGTCGCGGTGGCCGATGCTGCAGCCGACCTGGCAGTCCTCGATCCGGTTGTCCTCGGCCACCCCGTGCTTGACGCCCCAGCACCAGGACAGGCCGTGCCGCGAGCACTGGCGCACGGTGTTGTTGCGGATGACCGGCCGCTGCGAGCCACTGCCCGGGTGGATGCCTTGCTCGAGCCCGTCGAAGACGCAGTCCTGCACGGTCAGGTCGTGGACGATCTGGAAGCTCAGGCCATCGCTGTGCATGTTGCCGACCTGCACGCGCTCGATCCGCACGTGCTGGCAATCCTGGAAGTACATCGCGGCGCCGTAGTTGCCGTTGAGCGAGGCGCTCTGCTCGCGGTTGCCGTCCAGGCGCAGATCGGCCACGTAGAGGTCCTCGGCCCAATTCGCCGTGACCAGCGAGTAGAGGGTGGAGGCGGTGGCTTCGTGGCCGAGCCAGTAGTTCCCGATATGGGCCGGCGCGTCGAGACCGCGCGCCATGGTGTCGAGCCACAGCGTCTGGCCGTCGATGGCGCGCACCGTGCTGATGGTCACTTGTGGCGACCCGTAGTGTGGACAGCGCCCGTTGAGCATGATGCCGCCGCCGACGCGGAACGGCCGGGCATCGGCCACGGTGACCCGTGCCTCGTACCAGTCGGTGTCCTCGGTCAGCGGCACGGTCGCCGAAGGCTCCTTGCGCAGCAAGGTGTCGGCGCCGGCGCCGACCAGCCGTACCCCGCGGCGCAGCCGCACCGAGTTGCCCATCGAGTAGGTACCCGGCCGCAAGCGGACGGTGCCGCCGCCGCGCGCGGCCACGTACTCAACCGCGGCCTGTATGGCCAGATCGTTGGCGCCCACGAAGTCACCTTCGCTCGGCCCCACAGTCACGCACATCTGCATCGGTTACTGCTCCCATCCACCCCTGCTGCTAGATCCAGAAGATCTGGTTGCCGACGCCGCCGGCGAAATGGTCGATCACGGCCCAGACGAAGTTGGCGGTGAACTGGCCGAGGATCAGACCCAAGGCCACCGGGCGCACCTGGCGGTAGAACTTCAGGCCGCCGTACTTGACCACGGCCGCCTTGAGCAGCCAGGCGACCAGACAGGTGAACCACAGTTGGTCCATGATCCAGACGCTGCCGATGGCCCAACCCACCGGATGCAGCGGCCACCACCAGAAGGTCTGGCGCGCGACCATCAGGCCGGCCATCACCGCGGCACCGAAGCCGGTCATGGTCAAGCCGAAGCGGTTGATCTCGGTGGGCTTGTTGAGCAACTGCGCCAGCCACTTGAACGGCTCCTGCGGGCCGGCGATGAAGAACCAACTGTTCATCGTGGCGCCGCCGTAGCGGTAGGCCATGGCCAGCGTGGCCCAGACACTGGTCACCACGCCCACCACGATGCCCCAGACCATGACCCAGAACAGCGAGCGCCCGCGCAGGCCGCCGGTGTGGAAGAGCTTCAGCGCCGTACTCGCCGAGGCCATGACGTAGGTGCGGATGTCCGAGGTGTAGACGTAGGTCAGGGCCAACGCCGCATGGCCGCGCGCGCCGAGCACGCCGCTGCCGAACGTGCCCACCACCGCGCCCGGCGCGATCAGCGGCGCCACCGCCTCGGCCAGCCCGGCCTCCACCACGACGCGGGTCAGCCCCAGGAAGAACAGCAGCGCCATCAGCACGAAGTAGCACGCCACGCCGTAGCCGAGGCCGGTCCAGTTGAGCCATAGGCTCATCACCAGCGAGCCGGCCAGCACCGTGAACACGGCGGCCCGGTAGCTCATCGCCTCGTCGCTGTCGTCGGTCAGGCGCTCGCGCCGGAAGGCGTTGGCCAACACCTGGCGCAGGTGATCGCGGGCCATGTAGAAGATGCCCACCACCAGGGCGGCCATGGCGCCCCAGCCGATGTACTTGTAGAGTGCGAACGGGGTGCCGAACGAACCCAGGTTGACGGTGAACTCGTAGCCCACGCGGAGCATCATCGACTGGGCCAGGAAGAACACCAGGTTGCAGAACCACAGGCTGAACGAGACATCCAGGTTGACCAGGAAGAAGAAGCCCAGCATCGGGAAGCTGAGGCGCACCATGCGCGAGCCGTAGGCGCCGAACACCGGGAACGACTGCTCGAGCCGGAACTCGGGCACGGCCGGGAAGTAGAAGTGCAGCCCTTTGCAGATGCTCCAGAACACCGGGATCGCGAAGCCGACCCACATCATGCGCTGCTTGAGCAGCGGCTGCTGGGTGTCGACCATGGCCAGCGGGACCTGCGTCAACGGATACGCCAGGCGCTCGCGGTCGTCCCACTGCCGCCGGAAGATGACCATCATGGCGGTCATCACCGCATACAGCGCGATCAGCATCGGTGCCCAGACGAGCAGCACCGGCACCCAGACGGCCCAGTCGATGCGCGCTTGCGGCGCGCCTTCGAAGAAGCGTTTGGCGGCCTCCAGGTCGTGGATGATCACGCCGTGCGGCAGGCGGTCCCGGAACAGCGTCAGCCAGTGGTTCTCGGGCGTGGCGTAGTAGGCCGGGGTGGCGATGATGGGCAGGATCTGGCTGGCCAGTCCCATCTCGACCACCGCCGAGCCGAACAGCAGCATGGCGTAGACGACCAGCAACTCGCCGGGGGTCAGTCGCCAACTGTCCCGCAGGCGCCCGACCAGCGGATTGACCAGGGCCACCAGCGCGAACAGCAGCGCGGTGGCGCCGGGTGTCGAGAAGTCGAGGGCGAGGTAGGACGCGTGCAGGACATGCACGCAGTAAGGAGCACCCCAACCCAGGAACGCGGTCGCCAAGGTGCCCACCAGAACGCTGCGCAACGTAACCGCCTGCCGTGTCGCCACTGGGTCTGCATCTCCAAACCACGCCGCGCGCGCCCTGGTTGGGCGTGAGCTGACCGACGGGACCGGGCGTCTTTCGCCGGGGCCGCAGCGACACCTCCTGGACGCTCGCGCTCCTGACAGGAGCGTCGCCGGCAGTGGCGAACAGGGCCGTGGAGCGCTGTCAGCCATGCCTGCGGACGACCGACCCAACCTGTTGTTCGTGTTCGCCGATCAGCTTCGCGCCCGCGACCTAGACCATCCCGTGCATCCGCTGATCACGCCGGCCTACGATCGCCTCCGCGCCGGTGGCACGCGGGCGCTCAACGCGGTCAGCAACTGCCCGGTCTGCACGCCGGCGCGCGCCATGCTGCTGACCGGCCTGTTCCCGCTGACCAACCGCGTGATCGTCAACGACCTGCCGTTGCCCGAGGACTCGCTGACCATCGGCGAGGTGCTGCGCGACGCCGGCTACCGCACCGGCTACATCGGCAAGTGGCACCTCGACGGCGTGCCGCGGCACGGCTTCACGCCGCCGGGCCGGCGCCGGCACGGGTTCGACTACTGGGCCGTGAGCAACTGCCAGCACGACTACTACCACGGCTACTACTACCGCGACGACCCGCAGCCGATCCACATCGACGGCTACGAGCCGGAACACCAGACCACGCTGGCCTGCGACTTCCTGGCCGTCGACGATCCGCGCCCGTTCGCGCTGTTCCTGTCGTGGAGCCCGCCGCACAACCCGTTCGAGCAGGTGCCGGCCTGGTACCGCGACCTCTATCCGCCGGAGCTGATCGACCTGCTGCCGAACGTGGCGCCGCCGGACCACCAGGCGCTCAATCCGGCCTATCCGGCGCGGTCGCTCGGGCGTCTGGACGATCCGCGCGAGACCACGGCGCTCTACTACGCCGCCATCAGCGCGCTCGACCTCCAGCTCATGCGGCTGCTCGAAGCGCTGGAGCAGCACCACCTCACCGAGCGGACGTTGACCGTCTACACCTCGGACCATGGCGAGATGCTCTGGTCTCACGGCCGCGTGCGCAAACAGCAGCCCTGGGACGAGTCGGTGGGTATCCCGTTCGTGGCGCAGTGGCCAGGCGTGATCCCCGCCGGCGCCGACCGCACGGACTGCTTCTCGATTGTCGACATGGCGCCGACGCTACTGTCGCTCCTCGGCCTCAGGGTGCCGGCCGGCATGGAGGGCACCGACTGCGCGGCGGCTTTCCGCGGCGAGACGATGGCCGGACCGGCGTCGTCGTTTATCATGGACCTGCTGCCGGGTGACGAGGCCTGGGTGCAGGCGGTGCCCGAGTGGCGCGGCGTCCGGACCGAGCGCCACACCTACGCGCGGCTGGCCGACGGTACCCCCTGGGTCTTGTACGACAATCTCAGCGATCCGTACCAGCAGACGAACCTGGCCGGTCAGCCGCAGGCGGCGGCGGTGCAGGCGGCGTTGGAGACCGAGTTGCAGGGCTGGTTGCAGCGCTGCGGCGATCCGTTCGTCAGCGGGTTCGACCTGCTGCGACAACTCGGCCTGGTCACGCTGTGGAACCTGCGCGAGCGGGCGCTGCAAGGGGCCAAGGGCCGGTTCCTGGAGGACTGATGTGAGCATCGCCACCGGACGCGGCGACACGGGCACGACGCAACTGCTGTTCGGGCCCCGGGTGTCGAAGGGCTCGCCGCGCGTGGAGTCCTACGGCACCATCGACGAGCTGGGCGCGTTCATCGGTCTGGCGCGCGCGTTCTGCGCCGAGGATCCGTTGGCGCCGCGACTCGAGGCGCTGCAGCGCGCGCTGTTCGTGATCGGCGCCGAACTGGCCTCGCCGCCCGACCGCCGCGAGGGCCTGAGCCAGCGCATCGATGCCGCCCGGGTGACCGAGCTGCAGCACCAGGTCGACGAGCTGGAGGCCGTCCAGGGCATCCTGACCGACTGGGCGCTGCCCGGCGCCACGCCGGTCGGGTCCTATCTCGATGTGGCCCGTACCGTCTGCCGCCGCGCCGAGCGCCAGGTGGTGCGGCTGGTCGACGCGGGCGACGAGGACAACCTCGAACTGCTCCGCTGGCTGAACCGGCTGGGCGATCTGCTGTGGCTCTATGCCCGCTGGTACGAAGCGCGCGTGGGCGTGGACGCGGCGCTGCGGAGGAAGTGACATGTCGGTTCAGTGGGCGCTCGCGGCCGCTTTGGCGTTGGTCGGCCCAGCGCCGGCCCAGGCCAACCTGCTTCAGAATCCCGGCGCCGAACAACTCAACGCGGCCGGTCAGGCGCCACTGGCCTGGCGCGGCATCGACTTCCGCACCGGCGGCACCTTTGGGGTCGCCACCGACGGCGGGCAGTCGGGGCAGAACTACCTGGTGCTGCGCAGCGCCAACGAGCAGCAGCGTGCCTGCTGGAGCCAGCGCGTGCCCGTGCCCGAGGGCTGCCCGGCCGTGTCGTTCGGCGGGTGGTACCGCACCGTCGGCGTCGCCAAGGCCGAGACTCGCGGCGCCAGTGTGCGGATCCACTTCCATCGCGCCGCCGACCGGTTCGATGAGATCGGCCTGCGGCAGTGGTTCTACGCGCCGGCTGAGCAGTGGACGCGCTTCCAGGGCGCCGTGCGGCTGCCGCCAGGCACGCGCTCGGTCGAGATCCAGGTCTTCTCCTGGCTGACGCCGGGCCAGACGCACTGGGATCAGCTCCAGCTCGCGCCGGTCGCCGCCGGCGAGGTGCCCGCCATGCCATTGCCCGACGACCTCCGCGTGGATCGCGAACCGCAGCTCGGCCGCAACCTGCCGTACCATCCGGCCGATGGCGACACGGTGACGCTCAACCCGCCGCCCTTGCGCTGGCTGCCGTCGGGCGGCGGGGTCACCTACCGGCTGGAGCTCGCTCGCGACGCCCAGTTCGCCGGCGCCGAGACCGTTCGGTTGACCGGCCTGACCTGGTGCGCCGAGATGCTCACACGCCCGTTGGCCACTGGTGTCTGGTACTGGCGCTACGGTGTCGACCGGCCCGGCGAGAACACCATCTGGAGTCGCGCCCGGCGGTTCACCGTGCCGGCTGGCGCCACGCCCTGGCCCTATCCGGGCCGTGACGCGCTGGCCGTGCCGGACAGCCATCCGCGGCTGTTCGTGACCGCGCGCGAACTGCCCGCGCTGCGCCGCCGGGCGCAGTCGGGTGATCTGGCGCCGACCGCCCGTAACCTCCTGGCGGCGGTCAAGCGCTTTGCCGGTGAGCCGCTGATTGCGGAGCCGGCGCGACTGGTCAAGGAGCCGCTGCAGCGCGGCGAGCAGTATGCCGGCATCATCCGCGACACGCGGCCACCGATGGACCGCATGGAGACCGCCGGCCTGGCCTACCTGCTGACCGGCGACGCGGCGGCCGGGCAGGAAGCCAAGCGGCGCCTGCTGCACTTCTTCGGCTGGGACCCTCAAGGGAGCAGCGGTGTGTTCCACAACGACGAGCCGGCGATGTGGATCATGATGCGCGGTATGCGGGCCTACGACTGGACCTACGACCTGTTCACGCCAGACGAGCGGGCACGCGTCGAAGCGTCGATGAAGGTCCGGGCGACGGAGTTCTACCAGTTGCTCAGCCGCCGGCCGTACGAGAACAACCCGTACGAGAGCCACGCCGGGCGCATCATCGGCTTCCTGGGCGAAGCCGCCATCGAGTTTGCCCCGCAGTGGCCCGAGGCGCGGGTCTGGCTCGACTACATCACGCGCCTATACTGGGGCGTGTGGCCGGCCTGGGGCAAGGACGACGGCGGCTGGAACGAGGGGCCGGGCTACTGGGCCGCCTACATGACCTTCGCGTTGCACTACGTCGTGGCGTTGCGCCAGGCCACCGGCGTCGACCTGGCGAAGCGGCCGTTCTTCGCCAATACGCCGTACTACCGCCTCTACCTGACGCCGCCGTACTCCAGCATGTCGCCCTTCGGCGACGGCTACCAGGCCGGTCCGTCGCGCGTGGCCGAGCTGATGTCCTGGTTCAGCTCGCTGAACCAGGACCCGCGGCTGCGCTGGTACTGCGACTCGCTCGGGTTCACCGCCGGGTCCGACGTGCTCAGCGTGGTGCTGAAGGACGACTCGCTGCTGGGCCGGGCACCGGTCGACCTGCCGCAGGGCCGGCTGTTCGACGGCACCGGGCTGGCGGTGCTGCACACCGACCTGGCCGACGGCAGCCGGGACGTCATGTTCGCCATGCGCTCTACCCCGTACGGCGCGGTGTCGCATGGTCACAACGACCAGAACTGCTTCGTCATCGAGGCGGCCGGCGAACCGCTGGCGATTGCGACCGGCTACTACCCGTGGTACGGCTCGCGCCACCACGACCTGTGGACGCGGCAGACCAAGGCCCGCAACGGCATCACCATCGACGGCGGCCAGGGCCAGGACCGTGGCTGGGCGGCCCGCGGCGCGATCACCGCGTTCGTCAACGGCGAGGCGTTCGACTACGTGGAGGGTGACGCCACGCCGGCCTACGGCGGCCGGTTGACCAAGGCGATCCGGCAGGTGGTCCACGTGCGTCCGGGCATCTTCGTGATCCGCGACCGGCTGGTCTCCGCTGAGCCGCGGCGGTTCGAGTTCCGCCTGCACAGCCTCGACCAGATGGCCATCGACCAGGCTGCGCGCACGGTGGTCAACCGCCGGCCCAAAGCGCAACTGACCACGCGCTTCCTGCTGCCTGAGAAGGTCGCCCTGACGCAGGACGACCGCTACGACCCGCCGGTGGAGAACGCCGACCGCGTGAAGCCGCAGCCGAGTTGGCACCTGACGGCCGCGACCGACCCGGTGCCTGAGACCGAGTTCCTGACCGTGCTGGTGGCGAAGCCGACGGGCGACGCGGCCGATCCGCCGGTGTCGCTGCTGCGCGGCGAAGGCGCAGTGGGCGTGCGGCTCGGCAGCGGGGCCGACGCCACGATCGTGGCGTTCCGGACCGGCGAGGGCAGCGGCCCGCTGCGGCTGGCCGACCTGAGCGGCGATGGCCGGGTGATGGCCGTGCGGCCCGACGGTGCGCTGCTGGTGGGCGGCACGCAGGTCGGCCAAGGCGACCGGGTACGGTTACGCACGGAGCGGGCCACGACGGTGGCGGTGGCGCCCGAGCGGATCGACACCGACGGGCCGGGCGGACCGGTCGAGGTGGTCTTCGCCACGCCGCCGCAGGCGTTTGGGCGTGGCCAGCAAGCCGTGGCCGCCCAGCCTGTGCCGGGCGCATCGGCCTGGCGGTTGTCCACGGTCAGTGGGCGCGACCGCATCGTGGTGTGGCGACGTCCGCCGGTGGCCGGCGGGCCGGTGACCGTGGCCGTGCGGGCCGGCGATCGCGCCGGCGTGCTGACCGGCGTGCGGTTCGGTGCCGGCCACACCGCGGTGGGCGGGCGCGTCGACGCAGCGCCCGGCGCCTGGGCGCTGACGCCGCCCGCCGGCTACCGCTTGTTGGCGCCCGAGGCCGATGAGGCCGGGCGGCTGTGGTTGCTCAACGGTGCGCGGCTCGACCTGCGCGGACAAGGCGACCTGCCGGCGGCGCTAAGCTTGCGCCCGGTGCTGCCCGCGGTGGAGTTGGCCGGCCGGTCGGTCAAGTCGCTGCCGGCGGGCCAGGCGGTCGAAGCCGAGCAGGGCTACAGCGAGGTGGGCGGCCGGATCGAGGTGAGCCGTGGCGGGCACGCCGGGGCCTCGGCCGGCGCCAATCTGTGGGCGTGGAACGCGCCGGGGCATCGCCTGAGCTGGACCGTGGAGGTGCCGCGGGCCGGGCGCTACACGCTCTGGCTCGTGGGCGCCAGCGAGACCGGGCTGCTGCTCACCGCCAAGGTGGGTGACTCGACCGAGCAGGCGGTGTTCTGCCGACCGACCGGCGGTTGGGCGCGCAACGAGCCGAACCAGTGGCAAGCCTTCGAGCTGCCGGCGCGGCTGGACCTGCCGGCCGGCCGGCAGACGCTGACGCTGACCAACCGCAGCGGCCTCGGGCTCAACCTCGACCGGCTGGTGTTGGTAGCGCAGCCGTGAGTATGGTGCCATCCCCATCGCGGGCGGGTCTGTGCGAGGTCCGCTGGCTGGTCGCCTCGGCGATCTGGTTCCGGCTGGCGCAGCAGCCCTACGCCTGGCTGCCCCCGACGGCCGAAGCGGCGCTGCCGGCCGTGCTGATCTGCTTTGCGCCGGCGCCGTTCCTGGCCGCCTTTGCCCGGGGCGGCGGCGTGCGCCAGGCGGCGCTGCTGGCGCTGCTCTGGTCGGGTCTGGGCGTCGCCTGGCTGGTGCACTGCGACCCCGTCTTCGGCGTCTTCGCCTGGGCCGGCACGGTCGGCTTCGCGGTGCTGCTGTCGCTGCCCATGGGTTGGACCATGGCACGTCTGCGCGAGCGGCACGGACCGGACGCGATGCTCTGGCTGGCGCCGTTCATGTTCGTGGCCTGGGAGCTGCTGCGCACCTGGGGCCCGTTCGGCACTTCGTGGCTGGCCCTGGCCCATTCGTGGTGGAAAGCGACGGCGCTGATCCAGATTGCCGAGCTGACCGGGCCGGCGGGCTGCACCTTCGCCATCGCGACCGTGGCGGCCGGCCTGGCGCGGTGGTGGCTCGGCTGGCCGCGACCGGAACGGCAACTCGGGCTCGGCGTGGCGTTGGTGGCGGCGCTGGCGCTGTTCGGCGTCTGGCGTCTGCCGCAGTTCACCGCCGAGACCGGCCGGGCGGTGTCGGTGGCCACGGTGCAGGCCAACGTGCCCACCGCGGCCAAGCGCGACGGGCAGACGCGCGAGCTGTTCGACGCGCACCTGGCGCTGACGCTGCGGGCGCCGCGCGGCACCGAGCTGATCGTCTGGCCCGAAACCTCCGTGCCGGACCGCATGATGGCCATGCCCGATCTGCGGCTGGGCGTCGAAGCGGCGGCCCGCGCCACGGGCTCGACGCTGCTGATCGGCGCCATCGACACCATTCCGCCGGTCAGCCTGTTCTCGAACAAGCTGACCAACTCGGCGGTGGTGGTCGGGCCGGACGGACGCCACTGGGACACCTACAGCAAGGTCCGGCTGGTCATTCTCGGCGAGTACCTGCCGGGCCGGCGATGGTGGCCGGTCAGCGTGCTGGCGCGCTACACGCCGCAGTTCCACCCCGGACCGCGGTTCCGCGCCGTCGATACGCCGGTCGGCCGGCTGGGTGTGCCGATCTGCTACGAGAGCGCGTTTGGCGGCGACACGGCGGCCATGGTGCGCGACGGCGCCGAGGCGCTGGTGGCCATCACCAACGACGACCAGCTCACCAACACGGGCGCGCGCCAGTTGATGCAGCTCTCGGTCTTCCGCTGCGTCGAAACGCGCCGCTGGCTGGCGCGAGCGGCCAACAGCGGCATCTCGTGCATGGTGAGTCCGACCGGCGAGCTGGTGGCGGCCAGCCGCTGGCAGCAGCGCTGCGTGCAGACCGGTCAGATCCGCCTGCGCCAGGGCCAGACCGTCCGCACCCGCTGCGGCGAGTGGTTCGGCTGGCTGTGCATGGTGGTCGTGTTGGCTGCTCTGGCCTGGTCACCCACGCGGCTCAGGGCCGCGGGCGCCACGCCGCCAGCCCGGTGACCACGGTGCTGCCGTCCGGGGTGATGATCACCTCGCTGGTCGGCAAGTCGGCGAAGTCCGCCGGTCGGTAGCGGTCGGTCAGCAGGTGCAGTTGCTGGTTCGACGATCCGAGCAAGCCCTGCGGCGGGCCGAGCGAGGCCACGTAAGGCCCGGCGATCACCGCATCGACCAAGGGCCAGAGCGCGTCGGTGCCCGGCAGCGCCGCGGCGGCGCTCAGGGTGTAGCCGGTGAAGAGCACGACGGAGAGCACCGAGGCGATCCGTCCGGACTCCCCCTCTCCGCGGGCGGAGAGGGGGCTGGGGCGTGAGGTGGTCCGCCGCCCCGCCCGCACCAGCCTGAGCAACTCCACCACCGCCGGCAACTGCTGCAGTGGCTCGCCGCCACTCAGTGTGAGGCCGTCGAGGTCGGACAGCCCGCCGATCCGCTCCGCCAACTCCTCGACCAGGACCGCCTCACCGCCCGCCGGGTCGTGCGTGCCGGGGTTGAAGCACGCGGGGCAGCCGAGGGTGCAGCCTTGGACCCAGACCACGGCGCGCACGCCGGGGCCGTTGGCGCGGCTGCGCGGCAGGAAGGCGTGCAGGCGGAGGGTGGTGGCCATAGCGTGGCGGTTCCGCGCCAACCGGCCGGCTCCTGCGGCAGGAAGCCGGCGGCTGGTTGGCCAAATGGCCCAACCTCGGCGGGAGCAGTTCATGTCCACTGCGGTGACCATTGGCGAGTACCTCATCGGGCGTCTGCGCGAGTTGGGCGTCGAGCATGTCTTCGGCGTGCCGGGCGACTTCGTGCTCGACTTCATGCACCTGATGGAGCAGCAGAACTGGCCGCTGATCAACACCTGCGACGAGCAGGGCGCCGGCTTCGCCGCCGACGCCTACGCACGGTTGCGCGGGTTGGGCGTGGTCTGCGTGACCTACGGCGTGGGCGGGTTCAAAGTGGCCAACACCACGGCGCAGGCGTTCGCCGAGCGCTCGCCGGTGGTGGTGCTCAGCGGCGCGCCGGGCGTGGGCGAGCGCCGGCGGCATCCGCTCATCCACCACAAGGTGCGCGACTTCGAGACGCAGCGGCGCGTGTTCGACGAGTTGACCGTGGCTTCGTGCGTCCTCGATGAGCCGGAGACGGCCATCAGTGAGGTGGAGCGGGTGTTGGCCGCGGCCCGGCGCTTCAAGCGGCCGGTCTACATCGAGCTGCCGCGCGACCGGGTCCACGCGCGCGCGCGGCATCACCACAGCCCGCGGCGGCCGCGCGAGGGCAGCGACGCCGAGGCTCTGGCGGCGGCGCTGGCCGAGGTGACCGAACGCCTGCGCGCGGCGCAGCGACCGGTGATCATCCTGGGCGAGGAGGTCCACCGTTTCGGCTTGCAGGACAAGCTGGTCGCACTGATGCACCAGACCGGCCTGCCCGCGGCGGCCACCATCCTGGGCAAGTCGGTGATCGACGAGGACGAGCCGCTGTATCTGGGCATCTACCAGGGCGGCATCGGCCGCGAGGAGGTGCGCGAGTACGTCGAAAGCGCCGATCTGGTGCTCCTGCTCGGCGTGATGATGACCGACCTCAACCTCGGCGCCTACACGGCGCGGCTTGATCGGGCGCACTGTGTGCACCTGGTCGCCGAGAAGCTCTCGGTCGGCCACCACATCTACGAGGAGGTGCAGTTCGACGACTTCATCGCTGGCCTGATCGCCGCCGAGCTGCCGACCTGGTCGCATCTGCCCGTGCCGCCGGCCGCGCCGCAGCCGGCCTGGCAGGTGACCGACCCGGTGGCGCCGATCACCTCTGCGCGGCTGTTCGAGCGGCTGGACTCGCTCTTGACCGAGACCACCGTGGTCATCGCCGATCCGGGCGACGCACTGTTCGGCAGTGCGGACCTGACCGTCCACCGCGATGCCGGGTTCATCTCGCCGGCCTACTACGCCTCGCTCGGCTTCGCCGTGCCGGCCGCCATCGGCGCGCAGTTGGCCGCGCCGCATCTGCGGCCGCTGGTGCTGGTTGGCGACGGCGCGTTCCAGATGACCGGCCTCGAGTTGTCGACCATCGCCCGCTACGGGCTCAACCCGATCGTCATCGTGCTGAACAACCACGGCTACTCGACCGAGCGGTTCATCCTGGACGGGCCGTTCAACGACGTGCTCGACTGGCACTACCACCGCGTGCCCGACCTGCTGGGCGTCGGGCGTGGCCATCGCGTGGCCACCGAAGGCGAGTTGGAGGCGGCGCTGGCCGCGGCGCTGGCCGAAGACGGCAGCTACCATCTGATCGAGGTGTTGCTCGAGCCGCTCGACGCCAGCCCGGCGCTGCGCCGCCTGGGTGCCGGGCTGCGCAGCCGGCGGTGACCGCCGCCACTGAGTCGGCGTGGCCCCGCCAAAAGGCCGACAAGCGCTGCGGATCGGCGCAGCAGCACAGCTTGTGGTTCGGGCCGTCAGGCTCAGCCGCGCCGGACGCCACGCTGGTGGCCCGCTACTACGACATCGTCTTCAATGCCTATGAGCAGTTGGCCGGCTACCAGGTCGAAGTGCCGAGCGACCCGACCTACAGCGGCGCCGTGCGCTACACCTACGACGCGTTTGGCCAGCTCAGCCGCGAGGAGTCGGACATTCCCGCCGGGCGCGACCACCTGAACTACGAGTACGACGCCGCCGGCAACCTGCGCGTCTGGGCCCGTGATGGGGACTATGTCGGCCCGTTCTGGTACAACGAACGCGACCAGTTGCTCAGCTCGTGGACGCACCGGCACCTGCTGAAGTACTACTCGTGGCGCGCCGACGGCACGCCCGAGGCGTACCAGACGGCGAACCTGTTGCAGGCGCCGGAGGTGCTGTTCGACCGCGAGCAGCGCCTGCTGTCGGGCATCGGGCCGGCGGAGCACCGCTACCGGGCCGATGGGTTGCGCGCGGCCAAGGTGCTGCCCGACCAGGTGACCTGGTACCTGTACGACGGCGCCAACCTGGTCTGCGAGATGCACGGTGGCGGGGCGGTGAAGACCGCGCAGACCTGGGGCCCGGACGGGCTGGTCAGCCGCGGCGGCGCGGCGGTGGCGGCCTGGCAGCGCGTGGTGGCCCTGGCGCCGAGCGATGCGGAAGCCTGGCTATGGCTGGGCGAGGCGCTGAGCGTCAAAGGTGATCACGGCAGTGCGCGCGAGGCTTGGCGGCAGGCGGTGGCGACCGGCACGGCGCTGACGGAGTTCAGCGAACCGATCCGCTGGGCGCGCGGGTACCTGGGCCAGGGCGAGCCGGTGGGCTAGGAACGGCGGCCGCGCGTGGCGCGGGTTGGCGGAGGCAGTGGTGGTGGCCGCGCTGGGCCGTTGGGAGAGCGACAGTGAATCCAGGTCCCCACATCGCGGTTCTGACCGACGATGCCGACTGCCTGGCCGATGTGCGGGCCGTGGCAGCGGAGATGGGTAGCACCTTGCGCCGGGCCTCGCTGGCGGAAGATCCCTGGCGCCTGCAGCCGCCCGACGACTACGTCGTGATCGACGCCCGGCCGCGCCGGTCCGAGGTGATGGCTTGGTACCACGCCTATCATCGGGCTGCACCTGATCTGCAGGCGATCCTGATTGCGGAGCCGTCGCTGCCCGTCGTGTACGAAGGTGACTGGCGCGGCGAAGAGGACCTCATGATGAGCCTCTGCTTTGATGGGGTACCGGTGCGGAGCTGGCTCATGGACTGGTTCAGCTCCTCCTCAGGCTACCGAACTTGGCTCGAGACCGGCTGGCGCTGGAAGGAGTTCAGGCCCGGGCGGGTGCCATTGGGGCCGGCCCAGGACGCGTTTGCCGCGGTGTGTGCGAAGCCGGCCGATGCGGTTCGCCACCTGGCTTTGGCCCAGGCGCCAGGTCTGGACGACACACTGGCGTACGACGACGCCACGCGCGGAATCGCCGAGTATGCGGTGGCGCTGGCGCCGGAGCTGCGTGGCGAGGTCCGCGCCGAGCTCATGCAGGAACTGGAGGAAGCGCCGCTGCCGCCCAACGCGGATGTCGTGGTGCTGGACACGGGTCAGGAGCTTAGTGCCTATCCGAAAAGAGCTGAGTCCTTCTTGGTCCCAGGTTGTCGGAGTCCTTGGAG
>CAZHGD010000152.1:0-7163 GCA_964531735.1 uncultured Fimbriimonadaceae bacterium
AGTCGCCGCGCAGGTCAACGTGCGCCGCGTGGGTGCTGATGTGGTGCTCGAGGGCCCGTCGCTGCGGGCGGTGTTCCTCGACGCGGGCAACGGTCCGGCCTGCCTGTACGCGCCGGGCGGCGACGGCTACCGATCGGTGGCGACGGTGCCGACGGTGGTCGGGGTCAGCCTGAACGGGCAGCCGGCGGCGCTGGGGGCCGCGAGCGCCACGCTGAACCCGCCGGCGCAGGTGGCCTTCGAGCGGGCGCTGGCCGACGGCTCCGGCACGTTGCGTAGCGTCTGGCGCCTCGGTGAGGACGGTCTGCTGAAGGTGGACACCACGCTGCAGGCGGCGCGGCCGCTGGGCCTGACCGGGCTCTACGGACCGGCGGTGCTGGCCGGCGACAACGGCACCGGCGCGCGCAAGCTGGGCGCGCTGTTCCCCGGTCTGGAGTACCTGCGGGCCGACGAGCCGTCATCGTCGACGCGCGACTTCGCGCCGCCCTTGCATCTGCGGTTGGTGCCCGACCCGTACAAGGTGACTGTGCCGCTGATGGCCGTCGAGACCGATGCGGCCCTGGTGGCGCTGCTCTGGGACCAGACCCAGAAGTGGCACCGCGACCGCTTCCTGGTCTCGGCCTGCTTCGCGTCGCCGAACTTCCACGACGAGCAGGCCAACCACCGGCTGCAGTTGTTCGTGCCGGCCGGCCCCGACCTGGTGGCCGAGAACGCCATGGGCGCCAAGACGCCCTACGCCGTGGCGGCGGGCGAGACGGTGACGCTCTCGCAGCAGGTGCTGATCCGGCCGCGTGCCACCGTGCTCGAGGCGGTGGACACCTGGCTGGACCAGTACGGCGGCCTGCCCAAGCCGCAAGCCTGGCCGCGGAGCTTCGAGGCGCAGGTGGCGCTCTCGCGGCACGGCTTCCTGCACAGCGTGTGGGATGCCAAGGCCAATAAGTCGCAGCACTGCCATGGCTGGACCAACGCCAACGCCCCGCAGTTCGCCGCGCTGTTGTTGGTCGACAGCCTGTTGACCGGCAGTCGTGAGGCCCAGGAGCGGGCCGATCTGATCATCGCCACGACGCTGGCCGAGCAAGGCGAGAAGGCGCTGTCGGCCGGCGCCTGTTGCCACATTCTGCGCGGCAACCTGCCGTTTGTAGCCGGCCACCTGGACGGCGCCCTGGCCGGGCTCAAGGACCTGGCCTACCAGGCCATCGGCAGCATGGCCGCGGACGGCTCGTGGGGCTACTCTCGACCCGACGAGCACGCGTCGCTCGGCGAACAGGGCGCGGTGGAGCTGGGCACCTGTGCGGGCCAGGCGGCCAACATCTGGCGCTGGGCGCGCATCAGCGGCGATCCCGCCGCCATTGAGGCCGGCGGCAGGGCGTTGAAGCGCATGGACGCGTTCGTGGTGCCGGCCGGCGCGCAAGGCTGGGAATGCCCGATCCACGAGCCGGACATCCTGGCCGCCGCTTACGCCATCCGCGCTTACGTCGACGCCTTCGAGGTAACGGGCGAAAAGCACCACCTCGAGCGCGCCATCTACTGGGCCCGCACCGGTATCGCCTTCAACTACCTGTGGGACGATCCGAGCAAGCCGGGCATGCGCTATGCCAGCATACCGGTCTTCGGCTCGACGTTCCTGACCCATTCCTGGCTGGGTCTGCCGGTCCAGTGGTGCGGTCTGGTCTACGGCTACGCTCTGCAGCAACTGGCGCGTCACGACTCCTCGCGGCCGTGGCTGCGGTTGGCCGAAGGGCTGACCGTCAGCGGCGCCTACCAGCAATGGGAGGACCAGGATCCGAAGCTCAAGGGGCTCTATCCCGATAGCTGGGGTGTGTACTTCACCCGCCGCAACGGCGCGCACATCAACCCCGAAGACATCGCCCTGAACGTCCTGGCGCTGAAGGGTGCCGACCTGGAGCCGCGGACCGTGGCCGCGTCCGTCGGCGGACAGCAGTTCCGCGTGACCGCGGCCGGCGAGTTCAGCGAGGTGGTGACCGCAGGCGACAGCCTGCGTTTCCGCCTCGCCTGGCTGCGTGGCGGTACGAGCTGGGTGGCGGTGCCAGCCATCGCCCGGCCCACCGCGGTCAGCATCGGCGGGCGGCCGGCGGTGTTCGGCGCCGATCTGGACGCTCCCGGTGTGGACGCGTGCTATGACGAGAAGCAGGCGGTGCTGTTCCTGCGGGTGCCGATGGGCCAGCAGCCACCGGTTGCGGTGCGCCTCGACGGCGTGCGGCGCGGCGCGCCGGCCGCACCGGCCCGCAAGGCGCGCTGGGACTTCGAGCGGGACCTGTCCGGCTGGACGGCCGACAACCACTGCCAGTTGAGCTGGGCTGACGGCCGCCTGGTCTGCACGGTGACCGGCTTCGACCCGTACTTCCACGGTGAGGCCAACGCGCCACTCGCGGGCAAGACCAAGCTGGTGGTGCGAGCCCGGTCGACCGGGGCGAAGATGCTGGGTGTGTTCTGGGGCACCGATCTGGCACCGGGCACCTCGCCGGCGCGCAGCAAAGCGATGCCGCTGCCGCCCGATGGCCAGTGGCACGAGATCGTCTTCGAGCTGGCGGGTCATCCTGGCTGGCGCGGCACGCTGAACCTGCTCCGCTTCGACCCCGAGCCGGCCGACGCACCGGTGGGCAGTCGGGTGGAGATCGACTGGGCCGAGATCAGGTAGCGGCTACGGCTGCGTGATGGACAGCACGGTGTTGACCAGTCCGAAGTCGGTCTGCCGGTAGGTGTTCTGGGTACGCAGGCCAGTGGCGGTGAGCCCGCGGAGCGTGAGGCAGGCCGTGCCCACTTCGCGGCCGGTGGTGCTGGTGCTGCCGCTGGACCGCCCGCCACCGCAGCCCACCGCGATGGTGAGCAGGAGCACGGTGGCCAGCGCGTAGGCTGCGCGCAACCGACGGCGCGGGCGCGTGGCGGCGCCCAGGGCCACGGTGGCCAGGGCCAGCAGACAGGCCGGAGCCGGTCCCGGGCGGCTGTGCGTTAGCGTGGTCGGCGCCACCACGGTCCGCCTGCTGCCGCCTGACTTCAGCCGTCCCACGAGCAGCAGGTCGGCACCACCACCGGCCGGCAGATCGGCGAGCGCTTGGCCTTCCTGGCCCAGCGTGAGCGCCTGCTTGCTGCCCGAGGCGGTCTGTCGCGAGGCGGCGGCATGCTCGGCCCGCGGGCGGTCGACCGCCGGATCCAGCACGCCGTTGTGGTCGATGTCGTCCCAGACCTCGAGCGCCTCGAGGAACTCGAGGATGTTGCCCGTGGTCTCCAGTTCGGCATCGAAGCTGGTCAGCCGAATGCCCTCTGCGCCCGGTGCTTCCACGTGTACCTGGCCCATCACCGCTGGGCCGGTGGTCACCGCCACGGAGGTGTGGCACTCGGGAGCGCGCGGGCCGAAGCTGACCACGGGGCGCGGCGCGCTGCCGGGCGCCGCGCTGGCCTCACGCGGCACCAGGCCCGATTCGAGGACGACCGCGTCGAAGTCGACCGGGTAGTCGGCGTCGTTGAGGAACGTGAGGGGCAGGTTCACAAAACCGTCGAGGCCGACGGGCAGTAGGCCCGCTTGGAATGGCCAGAGCTTGCTGCGCGGAAAGATGAACCGTTTGCAGCCCGCCTCCTTGGCGCTGGTGACTTGCCCATCGCCGTTGGTGTCGAACACTGTGGCGGCATGCTCACTGACCTTGTGCCCACTGAGCGGGGCGTACAGGCTGAGCAGGTTGCCCAAGCTGCACAGGTGGCCGGCGCTCTGCATCAGCAGCACGCTGGAACTGGTCGGGTGGCTGCTGGTGAGCGCGGCGGCGGCGGCCGCGGGCGGCACTTTGAAGGTCACCTCGCGCTGGGCCTTGGCCGGCACCGTCACTTTGGCGAAGTAGGTACTCAGCGCGGCGTGGTCGCCGACGAACAGGATGAACTGCTCATTCTCGTTCATCGCCGGCCGGATGCTGTCGAGGGCCGCCGCGAGGCCGTCCTGACTGCATGGGAAGTCGTAGCCGGGCTGGGCGCCACCGGTGCTGGTGGGTGGGCCGCCAACGAGAGTGAAGCTGGTGGCGTACTGCCCGGCGAAGTTGCCGCGGAGCACCGCCACGTCGGCATCGTCGGGCTCCAGGGCCCGCGACATGATCACCACCACGTGGCGGCTGCGGATCGGCCCGTTGGCCGAGGTCGGCTCGAGACTGACCGCCTGACCGAGCGTGTACGGCGCGTCGGTCGGTCCCGTGGCCGCGACGCGTGAGCCGCGCACACCGGCGGCGTGGACATCGGTGCTGGTCCGGCCCACGCCGGGCCGCAGGGCGGCGGCGGCGTCATCGTGGTAGCCGAAGTACTTGCAGCTCTTGTCGTGAGTGGTCGACGACAGCGTGGCGGTGCGCGGGCTGTCCTTGAAGGCGTTGGCGAAGTCGCCCGCGAAGCAGCAGGTGAACACCAGCAGGCGGGAGTGGTAGCTGGAAATGTAGTGGTCCAGCATCGTCTTGAGGTCCCAACTGGCGACCAAGTCCTCGGCGGTGGCGGCGGGCCCAGACTCGCCCGGCAAGCCCATACGGCCCGTGAGCACGGCCCAATGCCCGTTCGGCTTGCGTTCCAGATCAACTTGGTCGGCTGGCTCGCTGGGTGGCGGTGGCGCCGGCGGCTTGGGCGGTTCGGGGGGCGGCGGCCAGGCGTCCATCTCGATCTCGCCGGCGACGCCGGCCAGGACCAGTGTGGCAGTGGTCAGCACCGTCGTGGCTGCCAACAGGAGGAATGCCAGCAGCCCAGCGGCGCGGCGCCGACGGTCGGCTTGTTCGCAACCCATGGTTGGTCTCACCGGCACGGCACCGGCCCATTTCGGCGGGCAGGTGGTCAGCCCTGCCGCTGCCGCCCGGTCGTTCTTGCGGGAGTGTTACCAGTCCACGGCCAGCACGTCCACCTCAGGCGAGCGGAGCGCCTGTGGCACGGTCACGGTGACACCGCGACCGGTACCGGTGAACGGCAGGCTGGCGCCGGTGTGCAGCAGCCGCACGGACTGCGGGGGCCGCTCGGCGGACACTGTCACCACGCCGCTATGATCGGGCGTCAGCCACAAATACCAGGTGCTGCCGCGCACCGTCACCAGGGCGTTGCTCGGTGACGGGTATGGCCCCGGCTGCACGCCGAACACGGCCTCGCCGCTGTGGTGGAGCCACTCGGCCAACTCGGCGAAGCGCGCGTAGCCGGCGTCGGGCAACTCGCCGTTGGGCCGCGGGGCCACATTGACCAGCAAGTTGCCGCCCCAGGCGCAGCAGTGCGCCAACCGGGTCAGCAGCCACGAGAGCGGCTTGTACTGCTCACTGGAGCGGGCGTAGCCCCAGCCGCTCTGCGGCCAGATGTCGCACAGCTCCCACCAGCCCTCGATCGGTCCGTCGGGCAGTCGACATTCGGGCGTGGTGTAGTCGGCCTGGCCGTGCATGCGCGGGTTGACCACGAGGTGTGGTTGCAGTGCCCGCAGTTCGTTGAGGCTGATCACGTCGGGCCCACCGTCGAACCACAGCAGGTCGATGCGGCCGTACCGCGTCAGCAGTTCGACGATCTGCCCGCGCAGGTAGGCGCGCTGCTCGCCGGCGAACTCCGGCGGCGGCGGGGGCAGTTCGGCGAGTGGCTCGTGGTGCTGGCCGTAGTGTGCCCGGCCGGGATAGCGTTCGGGCTGGGTGGAGCCGTAGTGGAACGACATGGTCTCGCGCTCGCGGTACCAGTCCGGCGGCGAGTAGTACAAGCCGACCTTGAGCCCGTGGCGGCGGCACGCCTCCACGAACGGCGCGACCAGGTCGACACCGGGCAGGTACTGCTTGACGCCGAAGTCGCCGTGGTCACTCGGCCACAGGGCGTACCCGTCGTGATGGCGACAGGTCAGCACGGCGTAGCGGAAGCCCGCCGCGGCCGCGGCCGCCAGCCAGCGGTCGGGATGGTACTGGTCGGGCCGGAACCGCTCGGCCAGTGCCCAGTACTCAGCCGGCCTGACCAGCGTCTGGCCGGGCCGCTCGCCGGCATCCCAAGGCTTGTCGGCGACCATGCCCCACGACAGGTCGATCCCGCCGTGGACCGACGAGATACCCCAGTGGATGAACAGGCCCAATGCGGCTTCACCGAACCACTGGGCCTCGGGATGGCGCGTGTGCCGGGCCGTGGCCAATGCTTCGGTCAGGCCGAGGTGCGCGTGCTGGCCGGCGGCGGCTGACATGGCAGGCTCCCAATCAGGTGTCGTTGGCGCGGCGAAGGCCCTGGCGGTCGACCTCACGGGCGACGAAGGGATTCACCTTGGCCAGCCAGGTGAAGGTAATGGCGGCCTCCGCGTAGGCGAGGTAGTCCTCTTCGCGCTGCTCGCGGCATTCCGCATCGTTCAGCTCGAGCCGCTCGATGGTCTCGACGACGGCCTGCCGCGTGTCGGCGTCCAGCCCACGGCGCGGGGTGACCTGCCACGTCGGTGGCAGCAACTCGAACCAGCCGGTCTCGACGTCGAACGGGTCCAGGACATCCTCGAAGTCGCGCTTGCGGGAGTTCATCAGCGCACACACGAGCCGGTAGTTGCGCCATTCGTAGGCCAGGTCGGGGTGCTTCGACTTCGGTGCCAGGTGCTCAACGCTGGGGCCGCCGACCACTCTGGGGATGTAGATGCAGCAGTAGGCACAGACGCGGCCATAGCGAGCCAGGAGTTCGGGCAGGCAGCGTCGCCAGTAGTCGGGCAGAGGGTCCTTGCCGGCCGAGAGCGCGGCGCGGCCCGGTTGCCGCACGCGGAGGTCGAAGTCCTCCGGCTCGGGTGCCGCGTCGACGTGGATCATACCTCGATGCCCTTCGGCGCGGCGAAGGCCAGCCACCGCCGCCAGATCGGGTCGGTTGGCGGCAGGGCCGCCGCCAGCAGTTGGTGCACCCGCTGGACTTCGTCGTGGCCGAGGTCGTCCTGGCCAAGCGCGGCCATGGCCGCGGTGATCGCCTGCTCCTGCTCGACGGCGCGTGGCTCGGTCAGTCCGAACGCCGGCGCCGTCAGCCAGCGGTCCGCCTTGCCGCGCGGACGCCACTCGGCCTTGTGAATCACTACCTCGGGCGGCGTCTGCGTCCGGTCGAGATCCAGCGTGAACAGGGCATCGCGCTCGGTGTCGAAGTGCGGCTCCATCGAGGCCAAGACGAGCGGCGCGTGGGTCGTGCAGATGATCTGGACCTGGAGGGTAGGGCTGAGCACGGCC
>CAZHGD010000152.1:7263-17908 GCA_964531735.1 uncultured Fimbriimonadaceae bacterium
CGGCGCGTGGGTCGTGCAGATGATCTGGACCTGGAGGGTAGGGCTGAGCACGGCCGTGGCGCGAAGCAGGGCGGGGAGGATCACGCGCTGCCATTGGGGGTGGAGGTGGGCATCGAGTTCGTCGATTAGCAGGACCAACTGGGCCGTAGGCAGCTCGCCCGCCAAACGAGCGTTCTCACGATGCCGCGACCAGGACCAAACGAGCAGGTACGCCAGCGCCAGGACGCGTCGCACGCCATCGGAAGCCAAGGTGATTGGCACGGCGCCGTAGGCCGTCTCGAGCATTGGGTAGGTGGTATCATCGCGCAGCCAGACCCGCTGCGGCTTGGCCAGACGGAGCACGTCGTCGGGCGGCGACAGGTTGGTCAGCACGCTGGCCAGGGCCTGCCACTCCGGGCTGGCCTCCGACTGTAGTTGCCACAGCACCCAGTCGCGCAATAGACCGCTGCATAGCGTGGCGGCGGCACCGCCGTTGGGCAGCCCGGCCCAGACCTGGGCAGTGCTGAAGAGCAACGCGTCCGGCACGCGGTCGGCCGGACCACCAGCGAGTTCCGCGTGCGCTGGTTGGTCGCGCCTGACCTTGGTGAGCAGAGGATCGGCAACACCAGCACTGCCGTCGGCCCGCAGGTACACTACCAACGACTGGCAACGGCGAGGCAGGTTGTCCCACTCCCATTGCTGTGAGCGCGCGACGTAGACGTCACTGGTGTTGTCGCTGGTGATTGCTGCGGGCCGGTCTGCCACCTTGGGCAGTGCCGGCTTGGCCACCCAGCCTCCGGTTAGTACCCACCAACACAGATCCAGCAGAAAGGTCTTGCCGAGCCCGTTGTCACCAGTCAGGATGTTCACCCGCGGTGCCAAATCCACCTTCAGATGCGACACCGGACCGACGTTGGTAAGCTCCAGGTTCTCAATCAACGCTGGCTCCAAACACCGATTGTACTTGACCAGGCCGTCCTACGCCCGTCGCAGCCGCAGCGTCAGCACTTCGAACGGCCGGTAGGCCACGCGGACCTGGCCGCTCTGCAGGGCCAGCGGCCGAGCATTGCGTTCCAGCAGGTCGACCTGCGCCACTTGCGTGACCGGCAGGCCAAAGCTGATGGTCGCACGGCCCGACGCGCCGGACGCCTCGTAGAGACGCACGATGAGGTCGTCGCTGTCCTCGGCCTTCTTCACCGCCTCGACCACCAGGTCGGGCACATCGACGCGCAACAGCGAGGCCGAGCGCGGCAGGGGCCCAGTGCCCGGTTCGGCCGGCGTGACGCGGAGCGGCACGTTCAGCTCGTAGCCGGCCTGGATGACGCCGCCCGCCACGTGGTCGCCCGGATGGCAGAACAGGCTGTAGCAGAACTCGTGGTGGCCACGGTCGGCTTGCGGGTCGGGGTAGCCCGGCGAGCGCAGCAGGTTGAGGTCGAGCACGTTGTCGCGCAGTTGGTGGCCGTACTTGCCGTCGTTCAGCAGCGCCACGCCGTAGCCCCGGTCGGACAGGTCGACCCACTTCTGCGCGCAGACTTCGAAACGCGCCAGGTCCCAGGTGGTGTTGACGTGCGTCGGCCGGCGCAGACTGCCGAACTGGATCTCGCAGGTCGCTTCGGTGGCCTGCACCGCCACGGCGAACGAGGTGCGCAGCATCTTGTGCGACTCGTGCCAGTCGACCTCGGTGACGAAGTCGAGACGCCGGCTGTCGACCGTGAGCACCGCCGTCTGCTTGAGTCGCGAGTTGCCGTAGCGGTAGGTCCGCGTGGCCTTGGCTTGCGGCCCGACCACGGCGGCCTCGACGGATTCCAGCCCGAAATGCTCCGGCGGCCGAGCATCGTAGTCCATGGCGAAGTCCCAGGCATCGCCCGGGTCGGCATAGACGGCCAGGCGGTTGCCGGCGGCGTCGGAGGACAACGCCTCGCGCTCCAGGACCTTGTCGTAGACCGAGGTCACCGCGCCGTCGGCAGCAAAGGTCACCCGCAGCAGGCCATTCTCGAGGCGACACTGGTCGGCGTGCAGCTCCGGCACGTCGGTGATCGGGTTGGCCGCTTCGACGACCTGGTAGCCCAGGGGTGGAGCACTGACCTTCAGCCAGCCGCCCGGCACGGCGACGTACTCCGTGCGCGGCCAGGACAGGCCGTTCTCAATGACCACCGGCTTGGTCCGGCCCGACGTGTCATAGCCCCGGTGCATCGCCTTGCGGGCCGCGCTGGTCAGGCGTTCGGTCTGCTCCAGGAGCGTGGCGTACCGCGCGAGCGACTCGTCATAGACGCGCGTGATGGACGAGCCGGGCAGGATGTCGTGGAACTGGTACAGCAGTGTCTCGCGCCAGATCGCGGCCAGTTCCGCGGCCGGGTACTCCAGACCGCCGAGCCAGTGGGCGCAGGCTGAGAGCAACTCGGCCTCGCGCAAGGCGAACTCCAGGCGGCGGTTGGCCCGTTTGTTGCGGCCCTGCGTCGTGTAGGTGCCCTGGTGGCGCTCCAGGTAGAGCTCGCCGGCCCAGGTGGCATAGCCGTCGCCGGCGTGCAGCCGCTCGAACAGTCGCTCCGCCGGCTCCTGCACGACGGGCACCAAGCCGTCCAGATTGCGCTCGCGCGCCAACCGCTCGAGGTGCTCCTCACCCGGGCCGCCACCGCCGTCGCCGATGCCGAACAGCATCAGGCAGTCGCCGGAGACGTCCTTGTCGGCGTAGTCGCGCGCGGCCCGCAGCACGCCGCGCGGCGAAGCCGGGCTGTTGTACGTCTCTTCCGGCAGCATGTGCGCCAGCACCTGCGTGCCGTCCAGCCCTTGCCACCAGAAGGTGTGATGCGGGAACTTGTTGACGATGTTCCAGGACAGCTTCTGCGTCATGAACGTGTCGACGCCCGCCTGGCGCAGCAACTGCGGCAGCGCGGCGGAGTAGCCGAACACGTCCGGCAACCACAGGTGCCGCACGTCGAGGCCGAACTCCTCGCGCCAGAAGCGCTTGCCGTAGAGCAGTTGTCGCACCAGCGATTCACCGCTCGGCACATTGGTATCCGCCTCCACCCACATCGCGCCCTGGACCTCCCAGCGCCCCTCGGCCACGCGTTGGCGCACCTCGTCGTAGACGGTCGGGTAGTGGTCCTTCAGCCACTGGTACAACTGCGGCTGGCTGGCGCCGAAGTGGTAGTCGGGGTACTGCTCCATGAACCGCAGCGCCGTCGCGAAGGTGCGGGCGCCCTTGCGGATGGTCTCGCGGATGGGCCACAGCCAGCCGAGGTCCATGTGCGCATGGCCGATGGCGCTGATCCGCAACGACGGGTCACCGCCTTGCTTGGCCAGTTCAGGCGCCAGCATCGCGCGGGCGGCGGCCGCTTCGGCGTCGGTGAACTCACGCAGCTCGGCGGCCGCGGCGCACAGCGCCGCCCAGAGGCTGTGCCAGCGCGGCGAGTTGTCGGGCAACAAGCCCATCAGCTCGTAGAGCACCTCCCAGTCGTAGGCCAGCGCCCACAGCTCGTGGTGCCGCACGGCGATCCGCGCCTCTTTGAGCCTGCCGTCGTCGCGCAGGACGCCAAACAGGTCGTTGCAGCCACAGTCGGCCCAGAGATCGACCACCTCGCCACCGGCGGCCGGATCAGCCAGCGGTACCACGCGCTTTCCCGGCTTGCCCAGGCTGTAGTCGTAGCCGGAGTTGACGTTGGTCAGGCCCTGGCGCGGGCGGCCTTGCGCGTCGACCACCAGCGCCTCACCGTTCACGTCGATGAGCAGCACCACGGTCTGACCGGCGGCCTCGGCCGGCACAGTGCCGGTGAAGTGGAACCAGGCGCAGTCGAACAGCCCGCCCCACTGGTCGCCTGGCTGCAGCGCCAGTTCCCGACCGCTGGTACGCTCGGCGAACGGGACGGGCTCGGTCGTGGCATAGGCCGTCACGGTCAGGTTGGCCAGGTGGGTGTAGACCGCGTTCTGGATCCGGTCGAGCATCGCCGCCAGGACGCCGCGCTGCTGGTTGCGGAAGTATGGCATGGCTCTGTCCCTCAGTCTGTGGTGGCTGCTATTGGTGCGGTGCGCCGGCTTTCCTGCCCCGAACGGCCGCGGAGAAGGACTTGCCGGCGCCCACAGAGAACGCCCGTCCACCACACGACCGAGAGCGACGCATGACCATCACGAAGCGATACCTGCACCTGCCCACGCGCCCTGGTGGGTCGCGGCACCGAGTCACCGTGCTGGTCGACGGCGAGGCTGTGCTGCGGTTCGACGCCGAACTGGCCGACGGCGCCGCGCAGCTCATGGCGCCGATCGATCTCGCCGCGTGGGTCGGCCGCCAGGTCGAACTGCGCCTCGACCCGCCGGCGCCCGAGCCTCCGGCCCTGGTGCGCCTGGTGGCCGCCGATGAGCCGCTCGGCGCCGAGCAGCTCTACCGCGAGGCGCTCCGGCCGCAGTACCACTTCACCGCGCAGCGCGGTTGGCTGAACGACCCCAATGGCCTGGCCTGGTACCGCGGTGAGTACCACCTGTTCTTCCAGCACAACCCTTACGGCGTCAACTGGGGCAACATGCACTGGGGCCATGCGGTCAGCGACGATCTGGTCCACTGGACCGAAGTCGCCGAGGCGCTGGCGCCCGACGAGTTCGGCACCATGTTCTCCGGTTCGGCCGTGGTCGACACCGCCGACACGTCGGGTCTCGGCGCTGGCGAGGTGCCGTTGGTGCTCCTCTACACCGCCGCCGGCGAGCCGTTCACCCAGTGCCTGGCCTGGACCACCGACGGCCGCACCGTCCACAAGCTGGCCGACAACCCGGTGGTGCCCAACCTGAACACCAGCAACCGCGACCCGAAGGTCTTCTGGCACGAACCCACCGGCCGCTGGATCATGGCGCTCTACGTGCCGGTGCCGCCGGCGCCGGGCACCGACCAGGAAGGCCACAGTATCCAGCTCCTCTGGTCGGCCGATCTGAAGTCCTGGGCACACCTGGACACGGTGCCCGACTTCTACGAGTGCCCCGACCTGTTCGAGCTGCCGGTCATTGACGAGCCGGGCGAGAGCCGCTGGATGCTGTTCGGTGCCAACGGCGAGTACCAGTTGGGTCGCTTCGATGGCCACCGGTTCACCGCCGAGGGTCCGCGGCGCCGGCTGGACCACGGGCGCCACTACTACGCCGCGCAGACCTTCAGTGACCTGCCGGCGGAGGATGGCCGGCGGATCCTGATCGGCTGGATGAACGGCGGCAGCTACCCCGACATGCCGTTCAACCAGCAGATGACCTTCCCGACCGAACTGACGCTGGAGCGCGTCGGCGGCGAGTTGGTGGTCCGCCGGCTGCCGGTGCGCGAAATCGAGGCCCTGCACGAGGCGGGCTATGGCTGGTCGGACACCGTCATCGCGCCGGGCGGCAACCCGTTCGTCGATCTGGCCGGCGAGTTGTGGGACCTGGAGCTGACCATCGCGCCGGAGCAGGCCGCGGCGGTGACGTTGGCGGTACGCGGCGAGCCGATCTGCTTCGACGCGGTGGCGGGCACGCTGTCGTGTCTGGAGCGCAGCGTCAACGTGGCGCCGGGCCGGCCGCTCAACCTGCGCGTGCTGGTCGACCGCACCTCGCTGGAGGTGTTCGTCAACCACGGCGAGGCGGTGATGTCGTCCTGCTTCCTGCCGCCGGCCGACGATCGCGGCCTGGGGCTGACCGCCGAGGGCGGCGCGGCGCGCCTGCTCTGGGCCGACGTTCATGCGCTGGGTTCGGCTTGGCCGCGGTAGGCGGTGGCCGACCGGAGGTGCGGCGATGACGCGGTACCACGTGCTCTGGCTGGGTCTGGTGCTCGGCGCGGCGCAAGCCGCCGAGCCGACGGTGGCGGTGCCTCGCGTGGCCGCGACCTACTGCTCCTGGAAGGACGGCGCCTACCAGTTCCGCGAGTCGCACGATGCGCTCTTCGCGGGCCTGGGCTGGCCGTACGACCGCGTCGAGAACACCCACGTCGTCGACCTGGTCGCCGATCTCGACCGCGTCGACATCTTCTGCCCGCCGAACCTCTACAACTACGACCACGCGCAGCCGTTCGAGCAGCACCGCGCTGCCTGGCAGCGGTTCCTGGCGCGCGGCGGCGTGATCATCGGCCTCGACGCCAACTACGGCCAGCAGCTCGGCTGGCTGACCCAGTTGGCCGACGGGCTGGCGCTGGCCTCGCGGCATTGCGACGCCGGTGCGGCGCACGGCCACGAGCGGCGGCTGAAGGTCGCCGCACCCGCTGATCCAGCCGCGCCGCCGGCAGAGGTCGGCCTGCCCTGGGCCCACTTCGAGTCGCACGGGCCGAACTGGAAGGTCCTGGCCACCTGCGAAGACGGCCACCCGGTCTGCCTGTCGGCTGCCGTCGGCCAGGGGCTGGTCATCGCCACCACCATCCACACCGAGCGCGGCTATCCCACCGCGGCCTACCTGCAGCGCCTGTGGCGCCACCAGCAGGGCCGACTGATGGCGGGCGCACCGCCGGTCAAGCTCTCGCCCGGCGAGCCGGGCGTTGGCCGCAAGACGCTGAGCCTCACCGCCAATCTCACCGGCACCCAGGGCCAAGCGGCGCTGTGCTGCGAGACCCGTCTGGCCGGCGGGCGCTGGGAGGCGAGTACCGTGCCGCTCGGCGCCGATGGTGTGGCGCGGGCCGCGTACCGCACCGGGGCCGGGCGCTCCGACGTGCGGGTGACGTTGACCGTGGACGGCCAACCGCGGTGGTGGACGTCGTTCGTCACCGATCTGCCCGACCTGCCGGCGCGTGCCGCCGCGGTGCAGGAGCGGCTGGCTACGAAGGCGCTGCCGGCCGACCATCCGCTCACCCTGGCCGCCGCAGCCCAACGGCACGAAGCCGAGACCATCGGCGCCGAGGCGGCCCGGCTGCTGGATGGCGTGGCCTCGGCCGCGGGCGAGCGGCGTTGGCGCGAGCTGGCCGACGGCTTGGCGCAAGTGGAGCGCCGCGCCGTGGTGCTCGCCGGCCGGCTGCAAGTGGCGCAGAGCGCACCGGCGGCGCGCGGCTTCGCGGTGGTGCGGAGCGAACCGCTGACCAAGCTCCACCGCGAGCAGGCACCGGCCGGCCCGGTCACCGGCCCCGTGCGCCTGTCGGCCGCGCGCGGCGAGAGCGAGAGCGTGCAACTGGCCGTGGTGCCGCTGGGCGCCGACCTGGCCGAAGTGCGGGCGAGCGTTTCGCCGCTGACTGGCCCGCGCGGTACCACGATCCCGGCTTCGGCACTCGAACTGCACCGCGTCGGCTACGTCAAGGTGCAGGGACCGAGCGCCGGCGCGCCGCCCGAGCCGCGGTGGTGGCCGGATGTGCTGCTGCCGGCCGACCGGCCGTTCACCGTCAAGCACGTTTCGCAGCCGCTGTGGCTCGATCTGACCGTGCCGCGCAGCGTGCCGGCCGGCGCGTATCGTGGCCTCATCGAGGTGTCGGCCGGCGGCTACGTCGAGCGCGTGCCGCTGGAGTTGGAGGTCCTCGACTTCGACCTGCCCGAGGCGCACTCGCTGCGCACGTTCTACGTCATGCGCACGTACCTGGTGAGCCAGAAGTACTTCGGCGGCAACGGGCACGACTACGCGCAGAAGGTGCCGCTCGAGCGCTTCCTGGCCATGGCCGACGTGTGCCTGAAGCGGCGGCTGGCGGTGCAGCCGTTCGGCAACGAGACGGCGACCACGCCCGACGCGGTCATGCCGTATCTGGTCTCGAAGCGAACCGACCGCGGCTGGGAGTTCGACTTCACGCAGACCGACCGCGTGCTCGCGCACCTGCGCGCCGCCGGCCAGCGGACGCTCTACTGCGGCTTCGCGCCGACCTGGATGATCACCGGCGACCGCGCCAAGCCCTATCTGGAGTACCTCGAAGCCTACCTGAAGGCGCTGCAGCCGCACCTGGCGGAGAAGGGCTGGCTGGAAGAGGCGGTGTTCTACCTGCCCGATGAGCCCTGGCAGGAGGGCGACGTCTCGGCGGTGCGCCAGGTCGCCGCGCTGATGGACCGGGTGGCGCCGAAGATCAAGCGGCTGCTCACCGCGCCGCGCGACCCGCGCCTCAACGCCGTCGCCTCCGTCTGGGTGCCGGGCGGCCTGCCCGAAGCGCACCCGGAGTCGGCCGACGAGCGCCGGAAGATCGACGTCTGGACGAAGGCCGGCGCCGAACCGTGGTGGTACATCTGCTGTGGCCCGACGCACCCGTACCCCAACTTCTTCATCGACTATCCGACCATCGACGGCCGCATGGTCTCGTGGCTGACCTGGAAGTACCGCAAGACCGGCTTCCTCTACTGGGGCGTCGCCTACCATGGCGATCCGAAGGAGATGACGCCCGACGGGCCCACCGAGAAGTACCCGGTCGGCCCGCCGAACATGGGCAACGGCGACGGCACGCTGTGCTACTGGGGGCCCGATCTGACGCTCTACCCGTCGATTCGGCTGGACGCCATTCGCGACGGGCTGGAGGACTACGAGTATCTGGCACTGCTCCGACGGCTGGCCGACCGCGCCGCGACGGCCGGTCAGGCGGCCGACCAGGTGGCCATCGCGCGCCGGCTGCTCGCGGTGGACGAACGGGTCCTGCGCGAGACCAAGGGCTCACCGAACTTCGCCTACACGCTCGACGCGGCGCCGCTGCTCGACGCGCGCCGGCAGGTGGCGGCGAGCATCCTGGCGCTGCAACGGGCCCTGGCGCGATAGGGAACGGGCGCGCGCATGGACGAGGAGCAGATTGCCGGCCTGGCTCGACGCCTGGAGCACGGGGGCTCCCGGTGGTCGGCCTGGCGCCAGCGGCGCGCGGCGACAGCGCTGGCTCGCGAAGGCACGCCACCGGCCGTGGCGGTGCTGTTGGCGCGCGTCGAGGCCACGCGCGGCGACGAGCAACGCCGGCTGTGCGAGGCGCTGGCCGGTCTGACGCGCACGCCGGGCCGGGACGCGGTCATCGCCGCCTGGCTGGCGCGCCGCTGCCCGGCGCTGGGCACGCTGCTCCGTCAGCAAGGCTGGGTGGCGGTGTCGCCGCCGCGGGCGCGCGTGCTCAGCGCGCTCTGGTGCCAGCGGCTGGCGCTGCTCGAGCAGGTGCCGGCCGTGCCCGAGTTGGCCGCGGCGCTCGACGACCCGGACCTGGGCCCCTTGGCCGCCGAGGCCCTGGCCACGCTGAGCGATCCGCCGGCGCGCGAGTTGCTGTGCCGGCTGGCCTGCGAGGGCACCCACGCGGCGCTGGTCGAGTTGGCGCGACGCTGCGACCTGCGCCCGCAGACGCCGGCGCTGCGGGCGGCCTGGTGGTTCGTCACCGAGCAGTGGCCGCGCTACGAGGTGGAGGACTTCGACGGCCGCCTGCTGGCTCAGGCTTACCAGACGGGCAGCGAGGCGCTCCGCGAGCGGCTGTTGAGCACCGCGCGGCGGCACGGTCGCGCCGAGTTGGTGGCGGCCGTGGCGGGCGGCCGGCGGCAGGTGCGGCTGGCCGAGCTGGCGGTCGACGAATGGGACGCCACCGCGCAACTGCTGTCCGCCGGTGAACGCTGGGACGACCTGCGGCGTCTGGCCCTGGCCGCGCCGGCCTGCGGCGCGCGGAGCCTGCTCCAGGTGCTGTCGCACGCCGGGCAGGCCGCCGACGACCTGGCTGAACTGGTGGCTTTGGCCGCCGCCTGCACCGGCGAGCCGCCGGCCGAGGTGCCGTTCGGCGCCACCGGCGGGCTGCCGTTCGAGCCGCTGGGCGGGCCGGTCCATGCCGTGACGGTGGCGCCCGACGGCGAGACGCTGGTGGCGGCCACCGGCAACCAGATCGGCCTGTGGTCTTGCGCGACCGGGGCGCTGCGCGCGCGGCTGCACGGCGTTGGCGAGGCGATCAAGGCGCTGGCGGTGTCGGCCGACGGCACGCTGCTGGCCTCGGCCGCCGAGCGGCAGACCATCCGGCTCTGGCGCCTGCCCGACGGCGAGGCGCTCGCCAAGCTGACCGGCCACGCGGGCAATGTGCGCGCGTTGGCCTTCGCGCCCGACGGCAGCCGCCTGGTCTCGGCCGCCTGGGACGGCCACATCCGCTTCTGGAGCCTGCCCGACGGCCGCGCCGGCCGGGTGGTGCAGTGGGCCGCCTGGGCGCTGGCGTTCACGCCCGACGGCGCGCTGCTGGTCGCGGTCGGCGGCGACTACCGCGCCCGGCTGCTGGCCATGCCCGAGGCGCAGACGGTGGGCTTTCTGCCGGGCAGCCCGTGGTGTCTGGCCATCGCGCCGGACGGTCGCCTGCTGGCCACCGGCAGCGACACCGAGACGGTCCACCTGCACCGCCTGCCCGATGGCGCGCCGCTGGCGGCCTTCACGGCCCATGCCCAGATGGCCCGCGCGCTGGCCGTCACGCCCGACGGCCGGGCGTTGGTCAGTGCCGGCTGGGACGGCGGCGTGGCCTTCTGGAGCCTGCCCGATGGCCGCCGCGTGGCCGACCTGACGCCGCACGCCGAGAACGTCTTCGCGCTGGCCGTGACGCCGGACAGCCGCGGCGTGCTGTCGCTGTCGGAACGCTGCCTGCGCCTGCACGCGCTGCCCGACGGCCGGCCGCTGGGCGAGGTGCCGCCGCCGGCGCCATACAGCGCGCTGGCCTTGCTGCCCGGCGGTCAGGCGGCGGTGACCGGCGACACGGCGGGCCACCTGACGGCGCACCCGCTGCCGCAGCCGTCACCGGTGCGTGTGCCCGCGGCGCACTGCCACGCCGACGACCTGGCGCGCGCCCGCG
>CAZHGD010000153.1:0-17726 GCA_964531735.1 uncultured Fimbriimonadaceae bacterium
CCCGCCAACGGGCGTCCGAGGCGGAGCGGCGGCGGAGCGGCTCGCCGCTCCGCCAGCGTCCGCTGCGTGCGCAGCACCGCCCCAGCGAGGCCGAAGACCTGGCGCGCGAAGTGGAACGGCTCGGTCGGCAGTTGCGCACGCAGGTGGGTCGCCGCTACACTCGCGCCGCACGCGGGCGGCTCGACCTGCGAGCCACCGTCGCCACCGGCCTGCGCACCGGCGGCGTCCCGTTCCGCCTGCTCCGGTGCCGGCCACGCGTCCTCAAGCCGCGCCTACTGGTGCTCTGCGATGTCAGCGGCAGCGTCATCCGGACGGCGCGGTTCCTCTTGCGGCTGGTCCACGAGACCCAGCGCCTGTTCGACCGCACGGAGGGCTTCGTCTTTGTCGATCGCCCGGTGTCCGCGCTGCCACTGTTCCGCCAGGCCGACTTCGGCGACGCACTGGCGGCACTGGAGCGCCTGCCGGGCCTGGACCTCCACGCGCTATCGGACTTCGGCAACGTCTTCTACGAGGTCCTGCACCGCCACGCCGAGTTGCTGACCCGGCGCACCACGGTGCTCGTGCTGGGCGACGCCCGCTGCAACCGGTTCGACCCGCAAGCCTGGGCCCTCGCCGACATCCGTCGCCGCGTGGCGGCCGTGATTTGGCTCAACCCCGAGCAGGCGGACCGCTGGTACACGCATGACTCGCGGCTGCGTGACTACGAGCCGCACCTGGACCATCTGCTGGCGGCCGCCTGCCTGAACGATCTGGCAGCCGCGGTGCGGCTGCTGGCGCAGCGCCGGCCGACCGGCCGGTGAGCGCCGACTGATGGTGCCCGGCGCGCCCGGCCACTCGAACAACAGGTTGATCCGTACACACCAGATGGGGTATAAGTGAACTAGTCGGGCGTGCGTAACCCGCACTGGAGAGGCACATGCGACGCAACGCATTCACACTCATCGAACTGCTCGTCGTCATCGCGATCATCGCCATTCTGGCGGCCATTCTGTTCCCGGTGTTCGCGAAGGCGCGCGAAAAGGCGAGACAGTCGAGTTGCCAGAGCAACCTCAAGCAGCTTGGGCTGGCCGCGATGCAGTACGCCCAGGACTACGACGAGCGGTACGCGGAGTACTCCAAGCCGTGGATCGGCAACGATCCGAACACCAACTACCTCTGCAACCGGATGTCGTACCTTCACCAACTGCAGTCCTATGCCAAGAGCTGGCAACTGGCCGTCTGCCCGAGCCTGGCCCGACGTGCCACCAACACGGATTGCTGTGGGCGGCAATCGGTGACCTGGAGCTACGGTCCGAACCACACTTACTGGTACGGCGAGCCGTCGGTCGGCGCCGGCAACGCCATGGCCACCTACGAAGTACCGGCGCAGACGTTCATGATCGCCGAGATGGCCGTTCAGCAGATGGCGTGCAGCGGCGAGTTCGCGGTCGGCGCCACGGGCTGGCCATCGACCACGCCAACCGACTGGGGCGGCGGCGCCTGGGGCGCCACCATCCACAACGATGGTTCGAACTACACCTACTTCGACGGCCACGCCAAATGGGTCAAGATTCCGCAGAACCGGAACTGGTCCATGCTGAACCACTAGCCGCGTTCCCGCGATCCAGTCCGCGCCCCAGGAGCCGCTCGGCCCCTGGGGCGCCGCTGTAGGTGTGGCCCCATGGCACAGTCCGACGATGCGCCGTTCGCGGCTCTCCGCGTGCTCCTGCTCGTGACGTTCGCCGTGCTGGCCCTGATGTACTGGCGCGAGCGCCAACGGCACGTGCCACTGCCCGACCAGCCCAGCCCGACCAGCGCGACCGCACCGGCCATCCTGGCCGTGCCGACCCCAGCCGACCGCGGGATCGCGGACGCCAAGGTACTGATCGAGGTGTTGACGTCCAGCGCCGGCCGCTGCGCCTGCGACGCCGAGACGGCCTTCCTGGGTCAGGCCGTCGCCGACGTGGAGCCCAACCGGCTACGGGTGCGGTTCATCGACACCGAGACCGCGGACGGCCGCTGGCGCGTCCGCGAGCTGACCGGCCGCACAGGCGGAAACGGCCTGGCGGTGAACGGCCAAGTCGAGTTCAACATCGACCGACCAGCCGCCCAGGGCGGCCCGCACACGGTGCACCTGATCGGCTGCCTCGACTGGACCCTCTCCGACATCCACGCGGTGGTCGACCGGGCGCTCCGACACGCCTACGGCGGGCACGGGCTGACCTTGAGTCGCACGGAGTTCGAGGCCCGCGTGGGCGCCGCCATGGGCCGTCTGCGCGAGCAAGCCCTGGCGAGCCGGGCCGGCGGATCCACCAGCCCGGCTCCGGTGCCCACTACGCGCTGAACAGCGGCCCCTCCGCGCGCTCGTCTGACCAGCGCCAGGCATCGCGGCCCGGCACCGTGGCGGGCTGCGCCCGATACGATTCGTAGAGCGCGGTGTAGGTGGTGGTCGCGATGCCGCGCTCGGCCAGCGCCTCCATCATCAGCGCCATGGTGCGGCAGTCCTCGCTCATGCGGTAGTTGCTGTGCGGGTGGTTGACCAGCGACAAGTAGTCGAGGTCCAGTTCGTTGGCCCGGTCGACCCAACGCATCTGCACCGTGCACTCCTCCTCGGGCGTTTGCGGCGGCCGGTGCGGAATGCCCCACGGCACGTACGGCGGCCACGGCAGCGCCAACCAACTGCCGCCACCTTGCGCCTTCAGCACGTTGTCGTGCCAGCCGTGGCCGGGCATCTCCAGCAGATCCGGGTAGCCCTCCGCGTCGTACCAGTAGGCTTGCTGCAAGCCCGACGGGATGCTGTCGTTGGGCCCGCGCAGGTCGGTGCTGAAGTACTTCACGCCATACTGGGCCACGACGGCCAGGCGGTCGGCCTGCCCTTGGAAGCCCTTGAAGAAACCGCAGCCGGAGCGCGTGCCGATGCACTCGCGGTCGAACACGCGCTGCACCCACTCGATGCCCAGGCTGATCTCGCGGTGCAGCTCGTCGAGACTGATGCCCGGACCGTGCATCTGGTTGTCGCGCAGCATCTGGTGCGAGTACGTGTGCGACTGCAGGTCGAACAGCGGGTCATCACCGAAGACCCGCTTGAGGGTGTCACCATGCTGCTCGAGCACGCGGCCGACCATGAAGAACGTGGCCGGCACGCCATGGTCGCGGTGGAGCCGAGCCAGGACCGGCGCGGCCTTCACGCAGAGATCGGGGTTCTCCAGGTCGTAGTGGAAAATGTACTGCATCAGCCATCCTCGCAGGCGCTTGCCGCTCCGCCCTTCGCCGCCGCGCGGCGATGTCCTTGCCGCACGGTCGCGTTCGCGGCGCCGCTTGAATCCGGCCCGGCCACCGGCTACGCTTGACCGACCGGGGACGTGTCGGAGAGCGCGCCATGCCCATGCACCGCCTGACCGTCTCGCTGTTCGCGCTGGCCGCCGCCGGTGCCCTCGCCGCCGTGTCGGGTCCACCAGCGGAGCCGTGGCCGCCGCAGCCAGGCGACACGCCACGGCAGGCGCAACGCGACTGCACCGGCCCGACCACCTGGACGCAGGTGGTGGGCGGCACCGTCGACGGCGTCATGGCCCGTTCGCCCATCGGCTACGCGGCGTGGGCCCACACTTGGCAGCCGAACCGTGAGGTCAGCGTCGCCAACCTCGGCACCACGCCGGTGCGCAACCCGCGGGTGATCGTCAACAACGCCCGCGACTGGGGCACGCCGGAGGCCATCGTCTCCGAAGCCTGCCGCGGCTTCGAGCGCCAGGCCGATCGGGCCCGCGCGCTGTGGGAATTCCAGCGTCGGCGGCGGTTCCACGCCTGCACCTGGGACGCGGAGGTGGACGATCCGGTCAAGGCCCTCAACGTCTACGGCTACACGCTGTGCGGCGACGACGCCATCGTCCTCAGCGAGCTCTGGACCGTGGCCGGCCTGGCGACGCGCCACGGCTACCCGGTGGGCCACTCGGTGGCCGAAGCCTGGTACGACGGTCTGTGGCACCTGCTGGATGGTGACGAACACTGCCTGTTCCTGCTGCGTGACAACGAGACCATCGCACCGGAGGCCGAGGTGGTGCGCGACCACGATCTGGTCAAGCGCACGCACACCTACGGCATCCTGTCGGGCGACAGCCGCGACACGGACCAGTTCTCGGCCTCGCTCTACGGCTACCGCGGCGCGCGCCGGCCGGAGCCGCTGCGCTCACCGAGCCGGCACACGCTCGACTGGTCGCTGCCGCCCGGCGCCACCATGACCTGGCGCTGGAGCCACCTCGGCAAGCAGTACAGCGCCGGCGACACCTCGGTCACGCGCATGGCCAAGGATGGCGACGGCGACCTACGCCTCGGCTGGGGTCCGGATGCCTACCGCCTGATCGCCAACGCCCAGTTCGTCTACGAACCCGACCTGGCCGCCGCACACGGGCGGCTCTGCCTGGTCGAGGCCACCAACCTGGCTCCGCCCGCCGAGGGCGGTCTCACCGCCGCCGATCCCGCCCGGCCGGCCGTCGCCACCTTCGGCCTGTCCCTGCCTTACGTGCTGGTGGGCGGCGCGTTGACGGCGGCCGCACAAGGCGGCGAGCTGCTGGTCAGCACCGCCAGCGACGGCAAGACGTACCAACCCGTGCCGGCAACCGCCGGCCAGCCGCTGGAGGTGTCGCTCGACGACCGGCTGAGCCCGCGGCGGCAACCGCACTACCGCGTCTGGGTTCGCGTTGAGTTGCGTGGCGGCGCCCGGCTCGCGCGCCTGCGGCTGGCGCTCGACCTGCAGACGAGTCAGTTGGCGCTACCCGAGCTCGAGCTGGGCGACAACCGCGTCGAGTACCGCGACGCCGGCGACGGCCCACGGTTGGTGCGCGTGACCCAGAGCTGGGTGGAGCGCTCGGCCTGGTCACGGCCCACGGCACCCGCCCGGGCCCTGGCGCCGGCGGCCGGCGCCACCGTCGACGGCACCGCGGTGCGTTTCGAGTGGTCGCCGGCCGAGTGCGACGGCGGCGTGGCCGACTACCACTTCGAGCTGTCGGAGTGGCCTGACCTGCGTTGGCCGCTGTCGCCCAACTTCGAGAAGCTGCTGTCGCGCACCGCACAGCGCGGCACCACGAGCTACCAGACGCCGTACGTGGGCCTGCTCAACCCGGGCCGGCCGTACTACTGGCGCGTGCGGGCGCAGAGTCGCCAAGGCGTCTGGGGGCCCTGGAGCGCCATCTGGTCGTTCCGTTGCACGGCGCCGGGGGTGCCGCTACACGTGCGCTGCGAGCCGTCGCCCGACGGCCGCCGCGTCGAGCTGCGCTGGGCGCCCAACCCGCAAGGCGCGCGGCCGGTCAGCTACCGCATCTACGGCAGCGATGAGCAGGGCTTCACCGCGAGCGACGAGCCGCAGCGCGTCGACTTCGGCTACGGGTTCTGCCGCACGATGGACGAGTACCAGGCCCGCGAGAAGGACAAGTCCTGGCAGCGCTACGTGCAGTGGCCGGCCAACCACGTCGCCGAGACCAAGGCCACGGCCTTGCCGGTGGCCGGCGTCGGCCTGACCGAGCCGGGCCGCAACCTGGCCTGCTACCGCGTCGTGGCGGTCGACGAGCAGGGCCGCCGCAGCGGCCCGAGCGACCTGGCCGAGGTGCCCCGGCCGCTCATCGTCACCGCGCCGCCGAGCAGTGCCGTCAAAGGCCAGGCGTTCGAGTACCGGCCGCGCACCGTGGCCAGCATCGGCCACCTGACCTGCCGCACGTCGTATACCCCAGCGTTCTGGGAGCGCGAGATGCCGCGTTGGCGGTTGGTCCGCGGGCCGGACTGGCTGCGGCTCGACGCGGACAGCGGGCTCCTGAGCGGCCAGCCGACCGGCGGCGAGAGCGCTGTCGAAATCGACGTCACCACACCGGCCGGTGTGGCTCGGCAGAGCTTCAACCTGGGGGTGAAGTGAGTCCGGCGAACCGCACCGGACGCACTTCACGCCGACCCGGAGCTAGACCACCCACGGCCCGCGGTAGTCGCGGGTCAGCCACTTCGGGTCACCCGTGCCACCGGTGAACTCGCACTTGACCGGGTCCCAGGTGAACCGGGCGTGGTTGTAGTAGCTCTGGTTCATCAGGTGGCAGCAGATCACGCTGTGGCTGCCGACGATCTCGCTGGTGATCGGCTTCTTGCGGCTCCGCACGCAGGCCATGAAGTCCGAGATGTGGTTCTGGCTGACGTACAGCCGGACCTTCGCGTCCTTCAGGTAGGCTTGCTCCGCCTTGCGCAGTTCGGCCGCCAGCGAGGTCTCGCCGCTCTTCTTCTGCGCCTGGTTGAACTCGGCGACGGTCTTGCCATCGACGATCATGTGGAACCGGCCGCGGTTGACCTTGACCTCGCCGCCCGCGCCGAAGAAGTGGACACCATAGCCATCGGTGTGCTGCACGTAGACGCCGCTCGCGTAGACGAGTCTGCAGCCGCGCTTGGCCTTTTCGTTGGCCGGCGGCACCACTTCCACCGGGCCGCTGTCGTCCATGCCGAGGCCCCACTGGGCGATATCGAGGTGATGGGCGCCCCAGTCACAGACCATGCCGCCGCCGTACTCCTTGTACGTGCGCCAGTTCGGGAAATGGCCGTGCACGCCACGTGGCGAGAGCACCGAGTTGTACGGGCGCATCGGGCCAGGACCGATCCACAGGTCCCAGTTGAGGCCGGGTTCCATCGGCTCCTCCCGCAGGTCGCACGGCCTGCCCGGGTCGCCGAACTGGCAATCGACATGGTGGATCTTGCCGATGGCGCCGTTCTGCACCAGTTCGCAGGCGATGCGGAACTCGCGGCTGGAGCGCTGCATCGAGCCGGTCTGCAGCACCCGCTGGTTGGCTGCCACGGCCTTCATCACCTCGACGGCCTCGTGGATGTTGTGCGTCAGCGGCTTCTCGCAGTAGACGTCCTTGCCAGCCTTGAGCGCCGCGATGGTCTGGAAAGCGTGCCAGTGGTCGGGGGTGGCGATCACCACCGCGTCGATGTCCTGGCGCGCGAGCAGCTCGCGGAAATCGGTGTAGGCGGCGCAGTCCTTGTTGCCGTAGCGGTCGTCGACGCGCTTCTTGGCCGCTTCGCGGCGCGTGGTGTCCACGTCGCAGACCGCCAGCACGCGGGTGTCCTGGCCGAGGAAGCCGCCCATCAGACCACGCGCCTGGATGCCCATGCCGATGAAGCCGATGCCGATCTTGGCGTTCGGGCCGCTGGCGGCGCCGGCGCGCGAAGGCAGTATGAACGGCGCTGCGATAGCCGTGGTGGCCGTGCGCTTGAGGAATTCGCGTCGTGAGATAGCCATGCTCGTCCTTCCCGTTGCGGGGGCGCGCTGCCCCGCGCTGCCGCAACGGGCCGGCCGGGCGAAGCGAGCCACGGCGTAGCCTACGTCAGGTGGCGGCTAGGGTCAATGGCCTGTCCGACCGCGTCATCACCCGCCCGACCGGCCGGCAGGATTGCAGTTCACCCGCACGAAACCACCTGTCTCGCGGTACGGGGCGGTTGGCACGGGTCAGGGAGAATCGAGCACCATGGCGTGGTACCGCTGGAGCAGCGCGCTCCTGGTCGCGCAGTTGGTCAGCGCGCCGGTGTCGGCAGGCGAGGCCGGACAGCCGAAGCCGAACGGCGAGCGCTGGGCCTTGGTCATCGGCATCGACGGCTACGACGACAGCCTCGGCCGGCTGCGTTTCGCGGCCTCGGACGCCCAGAAGCTCTACCGCTGTCTGGTCACCTCGGGCGGCTACGATCGCGGGCGGACCACACTGCTGACCGACCAGGGCCTGACCGCCAACGGGCAGCTCGACCCACAGGTGCGACCGAGTTACGTGGTGCTGCGGGGCCGCATTCGCGCTTTCTGTGAGCAACACGAGAACACCGACACGTTGTTGGTCTACTTCGCCGGGCACGGTTTCCACAGCCGGACCAGTGGCCTCGACTATCTGGCGCCGGTCGATGTCCAGCGCGGCGACCTGGAAGGCACCGCGGTCTCGGTGCAGTGGCTGCTCGAACTGCTCAAGCGCTCCGGCGCGCGGCAGTCGGCGGTGATCGTGGACGCCTGCCGCAATGTGGTGGGGCGTGGCCTGGCCGCAGAGAGCGGGCCCGGCCGCACGGCCCTGGAGGCCGGACGGCGGCTGGGCGTCTGGTACCTGGCGTCGTGCGGGCCCGGCGAACGCACTTACGAGGACACGGCCCACGGCGGCGGGCTGTACACCTGGGCCATGGCCGACGCGCTGGCCGGTGCGGCCGACAGCAACCGCGACGGGGTGGTCACGGTCACCGAGGCCCAGCGCTACGTCCGGGCGCGGCTGGAGGAGCAGACGCGGGCCTACCCGCCGGTGCAACGGCCGGTCTACAGCGTGCTGGACACCTCGGGCAACGAGATGGTCCTGTCCGTGCCCACCGCGGCCGCGGCGCCGACGCCGACCCCACCGGCGGCGCCGGTGGTCGCGCGGACGCCCGGCACGCCGGTGGGCAGTGCGGGCCGGCTGGTGGTGACCAGTGTGCCGTCGGAAGCCACCGTGCTGATCGACGGCCGCGAAGTGGGCCGGACGCCGTTGGCCTGGGCCGCGCCGCTGCCGCCGGGGCAACGCCGCACCGTCCAGGTGGGCCTGCGGCTGCGCGGCTACCGCCCGCTCGCGGCCGAAGTCGAGTTGGTCGCCGGCGCGACGCAGGAGTGGCGCAATGCGCGCCTCGACCTGGCGCTGGCGGCGTTCGAGTGGCCCGACTACCTGCGGCGGTGGCAGCCCGAGCTGCCGACCACTTGGCACTACCGCGTCCGCGAGCGCGACGGCATGCCGCAGGTCCTGGTCACCAGCGGCGGGTTCTACCTCGGCACGCCCGACGACCGCGGCCTGGCCGATGAACACCCGCGGCGCTGGGTCTATCTCGACGCCTACTGGATCGACGTCCATCTGGTCACGGTGGCCCAGTACCGACGCTTCTGCCAGGCCACCGGTCGCGCCATGCCGCCCGAACCGCGGTGGGGCTGGCAGGACCAGCACCCGGTGGTCAACGTGACCTGGCCCGAGGCCGCGGCCTACGCCCAGTGGGTGGAGGGTGGCCTGCCCAGCGAAGCGCAGTGGGAGAAGGCCGCGCGGGGCGGCCAGGACAACACGCGCTACGCCTGGGGCAACGTCTGGGACTGGTGCTACGCCAACGGTGCCGGCCGACGGGGACAGACGACGCCCGTGGGCGAGTACCGGCCGAACGGGTTCGGCCTCTTCGACAGCGCCGGCAACGCCCTCCAGTGGTGCGACGACGCCTACGAGCCGACCTGGTACGAGCGTTACTACCCGCGCAACCCGCGCCACACCGCCGACACTGGCCGCCGCGCGCTACGCGGCGGCGGCTGGAGCAGCACGGCCGACGAGCTGCGGGCCGGCCGCCGGCACAGCCAGCCGCCGGACACGCGGGCCGACACCATCGGCTTCCGCTGCTGCAACGTCGGTAGCGATTTTGGCGAGGGCAGCCCGTTCTGACGGCCGCCGCACCAGCCCGCGGTGGCGCGGCCGGAGGGAGACCCGGCCGCGCGCGACAGCTCAGGGCAGACAGGTGCTGGCCGGGATGGCGCTCCACGGCGTGGGATAGGCCGCGGCCTGATAGAAGCCGGTCAAGCCCGGCCAAAACTCATCGGGCAGCTCGGAGCGGCTCTTGCGCCACTTGACGTGGCCGTCGGTGAACGCGAAGTTGCCGCCCTCATTGTGCCGGTGGCAGAGCCGGCCGGCGTTCGTGAACGTGTCGATGAACAGATCGCCGGTGTCCATCACCAGGAAGGTGTTGGCCGGGGCCGTCAGTTCGGCTTCGGCGCGGTTGTTGAGCCAGGCGCTGTAGCCGTAACACCTCGCCGGCACCTGGATGTAACCAGCGCCGGCGGTGCCCGGCGTCATGGTCCGGTCGGACTGGCTGGGGCAGTAGTACAGTTGCACGTTCTTGGTGTACGGGTAGATCAGTTGCATGAACGTGCGCTGGTGCGCCGGCTGGAAGCCGGCCCCGGTACCACCGTCCCAGTTGTTGGTCGGGTAGCGTTGGTCGTAGTCCGACACGTACTGCAGCAGGCCGAGGCCCATCTGCTTGACGTTGGACGAGCAACTCGACTGCCGCGCCTTCTCACGGGCCTTCGCAAACACGGGGAACAGGATCGCCGCCAGAATCGCGATGATCGCGATGACCACCAGCAATTCGATGAGCGTGAAACCACTTGCTCGACGCTGTGACATCTCCACTCCTGGGCGCCCGGCACACGCCGGCCGTTACCATACCGAGTATAGCAGACACGGCAAGCGCGCGGCGGAGCCGGCGCAGGGCGGAGTCAGGGTCGCGACACTCCACCCGCCAGTCCAGGCGAACGAGCGGAGCGAGCGTCTCGCAGGGCGGCGCCGCACCGGAGCGGCGTGTCGCCGCCCTGGGAGGCGGCGACCGGGCCAGACCTGCCGGCCGGGTCGCCGCTAGACGTCAGCCTCAGGGGTTGTTGGCGTCAGAGGGGATCTGGCTCCAGCTCACCGGATACGCGTTGCACGCACCGGGCACGCCGTAGAAGCCGGTCAGGCCCGGCCACCACTCGTCGGGCTTCTCGGTCCGGCTGCGGCGCCATTTGGCATGGCCGTCCGCGAAGCCGAAGTTGGCGCCCTCGTTGTGCCGGTGACTGAGGCGGATGGCGTTCTGGCAGTCGTCGTTCCAGACGTTCTGCGCGTCCATCACCATGAACAACGAGGCCGGCGTGGTGACATCGGCCTCGGCCCGGTTGTTCATCCAGGAGCTGTAGCCGTAGTGCCCCTGACCCACCTGGATGTAGCCGGCACCGGCGGTGGGCGGATCCTTCGACGTCGAGGATGAACTCGGACAGACGTAGATCTGCGCGTTCTTGGTGTAGGGGTAGATCATGTGCCCGTAAGTGCGCTGGTGGATCGGCGCGAACGTCGTGCTCTCGGGCGCGTTACCGTCCCAGTAGTTCGGCGGATAGCGCTGGTCGTAATCGGAGGCGTACTGCAGCGCGCCGAGCGAGATCTGCTTGACATTGGACGAGCAACTGGACTGTCGCGCCTTCTCACGTGCTTTGGCGAACACCGGGAACAGGATGGCGGCCAGAATGGCGATGATCGCGATCACCACCAGCAACTCGATCAGCGTGAACCCGCGGTGCCAGAACCGTCGCATGGCTGTCTCCCTTCGCGGCTCGAACCCTCGGTACGGCGACCTTGGCCATCATTCTACCAAGTCCAGCAGCACGAAACCAACACCAGGTTTTCCGAACCGACCATGCGCTCGTCATTACGTCCCACAATCTTGCGCCTAAGGCACTCGGTTCGTCACGCCGTCGGGCACCTGTCGCGCGGCGCGGCGGCGGAGCGACACCTTGACGCTGGCGCCGACGCGTGCCAACCTGCTGCCGTCTGGAGCCCAACCGATGGACCGCCGCAAGACCTCCACGCCCGACTACGAGGTGCTCGTCGAGCACGACGTCATGATGCCGCTGCGCGACGGCGTCAGACTGGCCTGCGACCTGTACCTGCCCGCGTCCGATGGCGCTCGCCTGGCCGAGGCCCTGCCCGTGTTGCTCATGCGCACGCCGTACGACAAGCACGGCCCAGCCGACACGGCCCGCTTCTACGCCGCGCGCGGCTACGCCGTGGCGCTCCAGGACGTGCGCGGCCGCTATGCCTCCGAGGGCGTCTTCTACGGCTTCCGTGACGAAGGCCCCGACGGCTACGACACGGTCGAGTGGCTGGCCGCGCAGCCGTGGTGCAACGGCCGCGTGGGCACCTTCGGCGCCTCCTACTGCGCCGCGGTGCAGACCGCGCTGGCCGCCTACCGCCCGCCGCACCTGGCCGCGATGATCCCCACTTTCGGCCCGTCCAGCTTCTACCATTGCTCGATGCGCCATAACGGCGCCCTCGAGCAGCGCTTCTACGTGTACGCCTTCACGATGGCCGCCACCAGCCAGCAGGCTCTGGCCGATCCGGCGCTCAAAGCCGTGTTCGACCAGTGCAACGCCGAGATCTGGGACTGGATCCGCCAGCCGCTGCAGCCGGGCTGTTCGCCGCTGGCGCTCTTGCCCGAATATGAGCAGTGGTGTCTCGACCTGCTGGCGCACGTCTGCTACGACGACTACTGGCGCGCCGCCGGCTATGGCCCGCGCCCCTACTACGACGAGTTCGCCGATGTGCCGACGCTCTACGTCGGCGGCTGGTACGACACCTACACCCGGGCCACGCTCGAGAACTACGTGGCGCTACACCCGCGGCAGAGCGCGCCGGTGCACGTGCTGATGGGCCCATGGACCCATGACGGCCCGCACACCGGCGCCGGTGACCTGCGCTTCCCGCATGACGGGTGCAGCAACGCCGACTACGAGGCCGCGCGCCTGCGCTGGTTCGACCACTGGCTCAAGGACCTGCCCACGGGGCTGGACATCGAGCCGCCGGTGCGCTACTTCCTGATGGGCGGCGGCGCCGGGCCGCAAGCCGACCAGACCGTCGATCACGGCGGACAGTGGCTGACCGCGCCCGACTGGCCGACGCCGGCGATGGCGCCGACGCCGTGGTACCTGCACGGCGGCGGCACGCTGTCACCCGAGCCGCCCGGTGACGATCCGCTGCCGACGACGTACCCGTTCGACCCGGCGCAGCCGGTGCCGACCATCGGCGGCCACCTGTCGGCCCTGCCGCTGCCCGGCGGCGGGTTCGACCAGCGGAACGATCCGCGGTTCGCCGGCACCCACGGCAGTCTGCCGCTGTCGGCCCGGGCCGACGTGCTGTGCTTCACCAGCGCGCCGTTGGCCGCCGACCTGGTGCTGGCCGGACCGGTGGAGGTGGTGCTGTACGTGGCCACCGACGGCCGGGACACCGACTTCACCACGAAGCTGATCGACTGGTACCCGCCGTCGCCGGCCGCGCCGGCCGGCTATGCGCTGAACCTGACCGACAGCATCCGCCGACTACGCTTCCGCAACGGCTATGAGGTGGAGGAACTGGCTGTGCCCGGTGAGGTGTACGAGCTGCGCTGCGAGCTGTATCCGGTGGCCAATCGGTTCGCCGCGGGACACCGCGTGCGCGTGGACATCTCCAGCAGCAACTGGCCGCGCTTCGACCCGAACCCGAACACCGGCCGCCCGCTGAACAGCGACCGGACCCGGCGTGTGGCGCTCAACTCGCTCTACCACGGGCGGACGCACCCGACGCGGATTGTGCTGCCGGTGGTGGGTCAGGTGGCGCCGTAGCGGCAGCAGCGCGGGTCGCTGGGCGGACCGTCAGCCCCTGTTTACAGCAGGCGGGAACCGGCGTCCAATAGAGCAAGTCCACCTTGGGCGTGAGGCCACCCGCGGGCCGGCGTCGGCGCGGGAAGGAGACGGACGACCATGACCGGTATGGCCAGTTTGAGTCGGCGGGTCTGGCTCGCCGCCGTGCTGCTGCCGCTGCTGTGTGGCCGCGCACAGGCCCTCCTGCCGCCGCTGACTGACTACAAATACAACGATGGTGAGCGCGAGATCGAGCTCAAGGTGCCGGACTCCTGGCACGTGCAGAAGGTCCAGAACGGCCTGCGCGCGCAGCGTGACCCGCTGGCCGATGTCGGCGGCACGGTCGTGCTCGGGTTCTACGAGTACGAGCAGGCGCCGACGCCGGACGCGTTTCTCAAGGACGCGCTAGCCGCCTGGGCCGGGCAGTATGACGCCTGGCAGGTCGTCGAGCAGTCGGCACCGGCGGAGCGTCCGCGCGTGCGGCTGGCCACGGTCGGCTTCCGGCAGTACGGCGTAGCCTGCCAAGGCTATGTCATGGCCGTGATCGGCCGGCAGACCGGCACCATCGGGTTCGCCTACGCCGAGACGTCGGCCGCCCAGCGGATGCGCTTGGGCGACCTCGTGCAGCTCGTCGTCGCCGGCAGCTTCACCGCCTTCCCGGTGCGCGGCGAAGGCACCAGTCCCGAGGCCGGTCAGGCCATCGCGCAAGCCTATGAGCGCCTGTACGGCAGTGCCGGGCGCGACTTCAAGGCGATCTGGCAGGACCTGGAGAAGGAGCGCGAGATCGACCCGAAGCTGATCGACTTCTGCGGCACCTACCAACCGGAGTTGCGGCAACTGAAGGCCACCTACCAGCAGTACCTGACCGAGCGCTACAAGGCGCGCGCCAAGGAGATGAGCGTCTACTGCCTGCCGACGAAGACCTTCAACGCCTTCGCGCTGGGCAAGAACGACATCGGCCCCGGCTTCCTGGCCTTCCATGCCGCCCTCACACGCGCCTTTGCGAATCTCGCGCAGCAGTACACCTACCTGCGCGCCCGCAACCTGTCGGTGAAGGACTTCGGGCCCGAGTTGACCAGCTATTCCACGCGGCTGGCCGAGGCCGTGGTGCGCGGGCAGGAGCAGCCGCCGCCCGGCAAGATCGACTTCGCCGACAAGGATGTGGTCCAGCGCTATCAGACGGTGTTCCACGGCATGATCGGCTTGGTCATGGCCCATGAGATGGCGCACTACTACCTGCGCCACAACATCAGCGGGCAGGACTTCAGCGAGCCCCACACGGTCCAGCAGCGCGAGCTGCAGGCCGATTCGGCGGCCCTCGACAACATCCAGGCGGCCGCCGACAAGGACAACTCGGTCTGGGAAGGCGGCAGCATCCACGCCTTCGGGTTCCTGGCCACGGTGGACAACGTCGTGCAGCGGCTCAGCGGCGCGCAGAAGAAGAAGGAGTACTTCCTCAGCCATCCGTATGGCGAGACCCGCTTCAAGCTGGCCGCCGCCGCGCTGGGCAAGGACAACTTCCAGTTCCGCAACGACCCCTGGACCAAGAGCACGCGCGTCATCCAGGGCGATGACGGCGTCGACGTGATCGGCGGCACCGGCCCGGTGCTGGCCGTGCTGAAGCACCCGAAGTCGAACGTCGAGTTCACCGTGCCGGAAGGCTGGACCGCGCACCTGGACAACACCACCGGCACGGTCACCTTCCAGCGCGAAGGCGGCGGCAGCCTGCCGCTGATGGTCTATAGCTGTGGCGGCGAGTACCCCAGCGCCGAGGCCATCTGCACCTCGCTGGTCGGCAACTTCAAGAAGAAGGCCGGGTCGTTCACCGAGGGCCGCAACAAGACGATCAAGTCGGGCAACGATAAGATCAAGGTACACCTGATCGACGGCACCGGCGACTTCAGCGGCAACAAGGTGGCGCTGTTGACGGTCGGCATCCAGTCACCCGGCTGGAACCACGGGCTCATCTTGTTGACGACGCCCGCCAACCTGGCCCGCGACAGCAAGGCGGTCGAACAACTGGTGCTGAAGATGCGGTTTCCAATGAAGTAGCACCATGCGGGAAGCCCGGCCACCGGACGGGGCGGACGAGGTCATGCGGAGTCAGCCAGGCCAGCAGTCACCACGGGCTCGAGCCCTCGCCAGGGGCGCACTGAGTGCGCCCCTGCGCGTGGCGGGGCTGTGCTGCGCGTTGGCCATGCTGCGGCCCCCGGTGGTCAGCGCCGACGAGCCCACCGTCGCCATCGCCGTCAGCGCGGCCGTGGCCGCGGCGCTGCCCCAGGCCGAGGCGAGCGTGGCGGCCCAGGTCGCGGCCGAGTTCGAGGGGCCCGGCCAGCCCGGGCTGGCGCTGCTACTCGACACCAAGCTGCCCGAGCGGTGGCGCTTGGCCTACCTGCGCGGACGGCCCGAGCAGCCCGGCCGGCTCGACACGGCCCAACTCAAGGTGCCCTGGGCCCAGCGCCCGGCTCGCCTGGCGGCCCGCGACGTGAACGGCGACGGGCGACCCGAGTTGGTCGTCACCGGCGGTCTGGCCAACCAGGGACAGGCCTACCAGGTGTTCGAAGTGCACGCGGCGCGCCTGACCACGGTGCTGCAACTGCGCACGGACGGTGAGGGCGAATGGCGTGAGCTGGACGCGGCCGACACCGGACGCAAGGCCATCGTGCAGATCGCCAAGGAGCAGATCTGGCTACCGGCGCTCGGTCTGGCCGACTACCGCGTGGAGCCCTACGCCTACGACGGCCGGCGGTTCGTCGCCGCCGGCTGGCGCCTGCCACAGACCGCTTCGGCGCAACACGCCACGCAGCAGGCCATTCAGCACCTCGCCGCGCGGCTCTGCGCACCGGCACGAACGGCCGCCGAGGAAGCGGCGCGTCTCGAACCGTCTGCCGACACGCACTGGAACCTGTGGCTGGCCACCCTCCACGCGGAGCTGTTCCTGGCTCAACAGGTGCGTCTGGCCCAGCCGGCCAATCCTGAGGCGCGGCTGGCCGCCGTGGCCGCGAACGTGCTGGTGGGCGACTACGCGCGCGCCGCCGAGACGCTCCTGGCCTTCGCCGGACCGCAGGAGCTGCCGGCGGGCTGGCAGGTGCCGCTGCGCGCGCTGGCCGCGGTGGTCGGCAACGCGTTCCAGGTGGCCCCGGAGTTGCAGGCCGATCCGCGCGCGCGGCTCGTGCAGGCGTTGGTCCTCGTCGCCAACGGCGACGCTGAGGCCGGCCGCCGCGTGCTGCTCCGCGCTCGGGCCGACTCCCCGGATCCCGAGACCTACAGCCGTTGGCTGCTGGTCGGCGTGACCGGCGCGCGGCTGGTCTACCTCGGGCCGGGCGAGCGCCTCCAGCAGGTCGATCTGGCCAGCGACGGCCGACCGACCGGCTCGACGCGCATCGTCGACCAACTGGGCCGGCTGCGCTCGGTCGCGGCCACGGCCGTCGGACCGGCCGTGGCCTATGTGCCGGAGGCCGGCAACCGGGTCGTCGTCCAGGGCGCCGCGGGACCGCCCCGAACGGTGCTCAGCGGCGAGTTCCTCTACCTCAGCCCGCAGGCCTTTTCGCCCGACGGCCGGCACCTGGCCATCGACAGCGGCACCTCGACAGTGCGCAAGCTGACCATCGTCGAACTGGCCGACGGCCGCGCGCTGGGCAACGTGACCTATGCCGGCGGCTTCCTCTGGGCACCGGACGGCAAGTCGCTGGTGGTCGAGATCCCGGTCCGCGTCGACCCACCACTGCCCTGGGCCGACGGCGGCTCGCGCGACCTGCGGCAGATTGCCCTCGACGGCCGCGAACTGGCCCGACTGGCCACCGGAGACGCCAGCAGCGTCTGGGCAGCCGAGACCTGGGACGCGCCCAACCGCCTGCTGGCCAGCGTGACCCGCTACCGCCGCGGGGCCGGGCAATCGCGGCGACCGGCCGCGGTGGAGCGCTACCTGATCGACCCGCTCACGCGCAAGCGCACGGTCTTCCGCGGGCATGGCCGGCCCGACGCCGACCGACAGGCGCTGATGCGCAAGCTCAAGCTGCCGGCCGAAGCCATCGAGATCGCCGATCTGGCCTACCACCCGCGGTTCATCCTGTTTCGCCAACGGACCGAGGCCCGCACCGAACTGGGTGTGATGGCCCGCGACGCCGAGGCCACACCGTACGTCATCGGGCCCGCTCCACCGCTGTCGCAGCCCCTGGCCGCCTCCTGGGCGGCGGTCGAGTAGCCCGGTGATGCCGACTCGGGTGGTCACCGTCTGCGAGCGCCTGCGGCAGCAGTTCGCCGAGCTACCGCCGCCGGCGAACGCCACGGCCGACCCAGACTGGCTGGCGGCCAATGTCGCCGCGCTGAGTCTGGTCGCCGCGCTGCTGGCACCCGACGAGGCGGCCCTGATGACGACCGAACGGCTGCTGGCCGATCTGGCCAACGACGCCGCGCCCGACCGGGCGCTGGCCTTGCTGGCCCTGCTGGTCGCCCGGCACGCCATGCACGGGGCCGACGCGGCCCAGCGCCTGGCCGCCACCACCTTCCGCCAGTGCGAAGCCGCCGCCGCGAACGCGGTCGACCCAGCGGCACG
>CAZHGD010000154.1:0-17711 GCA_964531735.1 uncultured Fimbriimonadaceae bacterium
TGCTCGTGGCTGTGATTCGCGAACAAGAACGCAAACAGCAGCGCCATGCCCAAAAGCAGCACGAGGCTGACAAACAAGGTGAGAAAGATGGCGTTCATGGGCTCACCGCCAGGGCCGGCACCAGCGCCGGCGGGGCCGTCCGCCCGACGAGCCAGTCGGCCACGTCGCCGGCCGCGGGCCGAGCCGGTGGCTCGCGGGCCAGGCACTGCGTGATGAGGGCATGCCAGACGGGCGGCAGGTCATCCGGTATGGCCGGCGGCAGGTGGGCGATGTTGTGTACCAACTGCCCTTCGGTGGCGCCCTGATGCGGGTAGCGGCCGGTCAGCGCGAGCAGCGTGGTCACCCCCAGGGCCCAGACGTCGCTCGGCGGACCGGTCAACCCATCGATGATCATCTCGGGCGCCATGAAGCGCACCGTGCCGGCGGTCATGCTGGCCTGGGTGAGGTCCTCGCGCACGCCACGGACCAGGCCGAAGTCGCCCAGCTTCCAGACGCCCTGCACGCAGAACAGGTTGGCCGGCTTGACATCGCGGTGAACCTGGCCGTGGGCGTGGACCCAGGCCAGAGCCTCAGCCAGCGCGGTGACCGGCCCGGCGACATCCTCGGGCGGCAGCGCGCCGGGCCGCAGCCGATCGGCCAGCGTACACTCGGCCAGCTCGGTGACCACGTAGAAGTCCACCCGCTGGCCGTCCGGCCAGGTGCCCGAGCTACGGTAGGCCAGGATGTGCGGATGGTCCAGTTCGGCCAGAGCCTGGACTTCACGGAAGAGGTAGCGCCGCAAGCCCTGGTCGGCGGTGATCAGCTTGACGGCGACGCGCGCAATGGGCTGGCCGTCGAGGAGTTCCTCCGCTTCGTAGACGCTGCCGAAGGCCCCCGAAGCAATGGCCCGGCACAGCCGGTAACGCTGGTCGAGCACGACGCCCAGGTAGCGATCGGCCACGCCGGTCCTCCGCACCGTTACGGCCTGCCTGGCTGATTCCGGCGCGGCGGCAGCTTTCCTTCAGCCGCGCACCCTCACTCCACCACGATGGCAATGGTCGGCTGACCCAGCGTGCCGTCGATCTCCAGCGGCCCGCACACCGAGCCGCCGGCCACGGCTTCCACCCACTCGTTGCCGAGAGCATCTGCGCGGACCGCGGTGACGCCCGCCGTCAGCACGTCGGTCTCCGACAGCAGGCGCTCGGCCGCCACGAACAAGACGAGTGGCTTGGCCTCATCATAGGGATTGCGGTAGCTGAGCGCGTAGATGAGCATCGGGTCCCTCCGCTGTCGGCAGTGTAGCACCGCCGTCGCCCGCCGTCGGCCAGGGCCGGCTCAGTGAAACACACAATTCACGCCACCGCAATCGCCACGAATCAGTTCCGCGGCGCCGCTGTCGGCGCCAGACGGCCCTGGAGGCGAAGTGATCGACAGCCCTTGCTTCTTGGTCCCATGGCGCATACTATCGTGGCTCGGCCGACTCGGTTGAGCCCGGTAGCCCGGCGGTAACGCGGGCCACCGGCCGTGGTACTGGTCACTGATGGCGAACCGCGAGGAGCTTTGAAGCCATGGCACGGCAGCGGATGGTCCCGTTCCTGTTCCTGTTCGGCGTGGTGGTGCTGGTCGGCTACACGCTCTACTCGCTACGGCGCGCCGACGAGTTCGATCGCGCGTTCCAGGGACTGGTCGACGACATCGCCAAGCGCTTGACCAAAGCCGGCGAAGACAAGGACCTCGTGCCTGCCTACTACTTGTACCTCAGCGGTGAGGCCAAACAGAAGGTCGCCGCACTCCCGAAGCCGGGCCAGGACTTCCAGCGCATCCTGCTCCAGCGTCTGACGCAGTTCCTCACCCAGTCGGGCAAACTCAACGAGGTCGACCCGTTGACCTCGCAGAGCATCGAGACGCTCCGCCAGATGCTGCAGGAACTGATCGACATCAAGGAGTGCAGTCTCGGCGGCGTCGGCGTCAAGCCGCGCTACTGAGCCGGCGTCCGGTCAGCGCTCCAGTCGCCACACCTGGACATCGCGAGCGGCCACCGTGGTGCGGAAGCAGCCGTTCGCCAGAGGCTGCCGCGTGCCGGTCAGGACGTCGACCGCCGTCGTCACGGCGGCCTCCTTGGCGAGCTGTCCCGCGATCGTCACCGTCGCAGCCGACTCGCTCTGAGAGCGGTTGTAGACCGTGAAGTAGAGCGGCCCGTCGCGGCCGCCGAAGCGCTCGAGTGACACTTCCTCGCGGTCACTGCGCGCGGCGGTGATCGGCTCCCAGCCGGCCGCCTGCAAGGCGCGCGCGATCGGCGCATAGCGCGCCATCGCCGGGCGGTTGAGGAAGTCGGTCGAGTTGGCATAGCCGCCGGGCATGAAGCCGTAGCGCAAGTGCCACTTGATCCAGCTCTCGGCCTTGTGCGGCGGCTGTACCGGCAGCGACACCACCGGCTTGTGGTAGGTCATCGCCCGTGCCCACGGCGCGACGCTCTCGATGCCCCACTCGACTCCCGGCACGTCCAGCAGGTGCCAGGTGAACGGGAACACCGGCCCGCAGGCGTTGGCGATCAGGTAACGGCCCTCGGCCCGCAGACGGCGCGCCGCCTCGGCCGTGAACTCGTAGGTGGTGAACTCCTTGAGTAGGACCGGCTCGCCGGTGCGCGTCTCGAACGTCAGCGGCACGCCTTCGTAGGCGAACTGCTCGCGCCGGTAGCCCAACGCCGTGCCGCCGACATGGAAGTTGTCCATCGCGATACCGTCGATGCGGCCGCCCTGCGACTCCATGTGCGCGGTGACCTTCGGCAGCCAGAAGTCCAGGAAGTACTGGCCGATGCCGCCGGGCAGTTCCGGATTGGCGTTGCAGGGCACGTACTTGGCGATCAGCAGATCGAACTCGGTCTTGCTGGCGCTCCCGTACATCAGCCCCTGGCGGTCGAACAGCAGCGACGTCAGATAGGCGGCGGCACTGCGCCGGAGCGCCGCCTCGCGGTCACCCAGGCACGCCTGGTAGGGGTGGTCATACTTCCACCGCGGTAGCGGCTCGCGCCGATTCGGGTCGGCCATCCAGCGGAGCCGCTTGACCACGTCGTCGGAGGTGGCCGAGGCGAACTCCTCCATGGTCTGGTGCAGGTTGGTGGCCTCGATGTACGGGAACGCGTAGAGCTGGTGCTGGTTGGCGAACCGCACCGCCTGCGGTCCGCTCAGCCCCCAGTGGTAGGCGAAGCCGAGTTCGGCCAGGTTCGGCACGTCGGCGCAGTTGCCCCAGCAGACCCAGCCACCGTCACGCTGGATGCGCTTGGCGAAGAACGCGGCGAACAGGTCGTAGTAGCGCTGGAGCCCGGCGCGGAAGCCCCACGCCGGATCGAAGCGGTAGATCGACAGGCTGAACCCGGCGCGCGACGGGAAGCGCTTCGTGGCCGGCGTCAGCGCCAGGTCGAAGACCACGTAGAACTGCTCGGTGTCGGCGTTGTAAGCCAGCCGGCACAGCCGCGGCTGGTCCATCGGCACGCTCAACGCCAGGCCGACCGGGCCGCTCAGGGTGGCCAGCGGATAGAGCGAGCTCAACCCGTTGGCGCCCGCCGCCAGCGGCTGGTCCGCGGCCGCCGTCAGGTACTCCTCTTCGGGTGCCACCGCCCGGCTCAGCTCCAAGTTGTCGCCCCAGTGCCAGCCGCGCGACCGGTCGACCGGCAGGGCGAAGTAGAGACTGATCGCCCGGTCGGCACCCGTCTGATCGAGCAGTTCGCCGGCGACCTCCAGCCGGCCGGGCCAGGCGCGGTAGGTGGCGGTCACCGCGACGTCGGCGGCCGTGCCGCGCTGCGTCAGCCGGTCGCCGTCGGCCATCACCCGTCCGCCCACCGGCAGCAGGTCGCCGGCGCCGCGGCAGTCGCGCAGGAGCAGGCCGCTCTTCGGTGTGGAGCCGGCCGGCGGCAAGCTGGCCTCGCCGACCCGCAAGTCGGCCACCCGGCCGTCGTCGGACAGCGCCAGCGTCAGCCCGTCGCCGGTCTGCAGCCGCTGGCTCGCTGGCGGCCGGCGCGGCTCGGACACCGCGGCGCGCGGCCAGGAGCGCGCGTCGAAGAACACACGGTCGCCACTGGTACCGGCCCAGCGCGAGTAGGCGGCGGCCACCTCGGCGGCGCTGGCCGCAGCCATGGCGGCGAAGGTCACTTCGAGCGTGCCACCGGCCCGGAGCGTGGCGCTCCGCGGCGTGCAGATGAGGTAGGGCGCCGCGCCGGCTTCGCCGGCCGCCTGGCCCTCACCCGAGGCCGGCGCGCGGCCGACGCGACCGTCAGTCATCACGCCCAGGCCGCGCCCCGTCGGCTGGTGGCTCAGGTACATCCAGCGCGTCCGGCCGCGCAGATCCCATTCCGAGCGGCTGAACTCGCGCGCCGGTGCGCCGCTGCTGGTGTAGTGGGTTACCGGCGCGCCCAGGCCCCAGTAGTAGTAGCAGCCTTCCAGCGCCTCGCTGGTCTGCCGTACCACGGAGCGGACGATCAGGCAAGGCAGCCCGGCGCGGACCTCGAACTCGAGCTCGACGCGGTAGCGCGGCAGACCCTCGGTCAGTGCCCAGGTGCCGGACACCACCTTCACCGCCGGCTCGTCGCGCAGCAGCTTGAACCCGGCGAAGGTCTTCTGCTCGAGCCAGAGCGGCTTGCCCGCCTGATTGCGGCCGACCACGTGGATGGTCAGGTCGAGGGGCTGGATCCGCGCCTGGTCGTCGACCGTGTAGCGCCGATCGCCGGTGTTCAGCACCAGCCGCTGCGCCGTGAGCTCCACGCTGGGATCGGCCGCCCAGGAACCCGTGGGCAGCAGCGCGATGACCAAGCAGATCCCGGCGCGCATGGCGCGTCTCCCGCACAGACGCCCGCGCGCTTCGCCCCGGTGGCACCCGTTCCTGCGCGCGCGGATCAGGGGAACATCATCTGTTCCATGAACTGCATCTGGTAGACGGCCTCGCTCGGCAGGTAGAGCACCTCGACCGCCCGGGCCAGCGTCTCGGCCGCCGCCAGTTCCGCCCGCGAGATGAGCGCCAGCCGCGCCCCGGCGCCGGCGGCGTTGCCCACGGCGCTGACCTTGGCCGGGTCGAACGGCGGCAGCAGCCCGATGCGGATGGCGCTGGGCACGCGCAGGTAGCTGCCGAAGCCACCGGCCAGGTAGACATGATCGACATCGCCGTAGCCGACGCCGGCTTTGGCCAGCAGCGTCTCGATGCTGGCGCGGATGCTGCCCTTGGCCAACTGCACCTCGCGGATGTCACCGGCGGTCAGGTAGAGCGGCTCGCCAGTGGCCGAGTCGCCCGCGGCGACCATCTCGAACCGCCGCTCCGGCCCATCACCGCTGATGCGGCCGGCCAGCGCCGCTGGCGCGCGGTCCGGCTCGGCGAGGCGGCCGGTGATGTCGAGCGCGCCGGCGTCCAGCAGCATGGCCACCAAGTCGAGCAGCCCCGACCCGCACAGCCCGCGCGGCCGCTCGTTGTCCACCACGGCCAGCTTCACCACGCCGTCGACCAGGTCGGCCCGGCTGATGGCGCCGGCCGCGCCGCGCATGCCGCAACCGATCCGCGCGCCCTCGAAGGCCGGACCGGCGGCGGCGCTGCAGCCGTACCAGCGGCCCTGGTGGCAGAGCACCATCTCGCCGTTGGTGCCGATATCCACCGCCAGCAGCGTCTCGTGCGGCGCGGGCATGGTGGCCAAGACCACGGCCACGGTATCCGAGCCGAGGAACCCGGCGATGTTCGGCAGCACGGTCACCTGCGCCCAGGGGACCACCCGCAGGCCGAACTCGCTGCCCGGCGCGGTAACCGATTCGTGGGTGATCGGCGCAAAGGGCGCCAGACCCAGGCCCTGCGGGCTGATGCCGGCGAAGATGTGCGTCATGGTGGCGTTGCCCACCACCGTGCCGCGCAGCACGCGGCTCACCTCCACGCCGGCGTCGTGGCAGGCTTCACGCAGCAGATGGTCGATGCCGCGGTGGATCTCACGGCTGAGCGTGTCCAGGCCATGCGGTTCGACGCTGACATGGTGGATGCGCGCGATGACGTCGTCGCCGTAGGCCACTTGCGGATTCAGCATCGCGGCGTGACCGAGTTCGGCGCCGGTCTCCAGGTCGAGCAGGTAGAGCACCACCGTGGTGGTCCCGATGTCGACGGCGAAGCCAACCGGCGCGCCGGCGTGGAAACCGCGATCCACGCGCACGCAGCGTCCGTCGACCAAACTGACGGTGAGTTGCTCGTCGTCGCCGCGCAGCGCCTCCGGCAGCGCGCGCAAGGCCGGCAACGTCGGCACCAGCCGGCGGTCGGCGGCTTCCTCCAGCCGCGTCCAGTCGTCGCGCTCGTCGGTCAGCGGCGCCTTGCCCAGCAGCACGACCTGGCGCTCGACGCCGCTGTCCACCTGCGTGTGCCGAACCTCGCCGCCCACCAGAATCTGGTTGCTACGCGAGCGCACCTGGTCACCCAGCACCACCGTCAGATCGCGGTCCACCTTCAGCCGGCAGGCCAGCCGGATGCCGTCACGCAGTTGGTGGTAGGTCAGCGTGCGCTCGTCGTCCGGATGCGGATCGGTGCGTCCGCGGACCACCTCCACACGGCACTGACCGCACTGCCCCAGCCCGCCACACGGCTGCTCCAGCGGCAGGCCGGCGGCGATGGCCGCCTTCATCAGCGGCGTGCCGGCCGGCACCTGCACCGACACCTGGTCCGGCTCGAACAGCACCTCATACAGCTTCGGTTCGCGCATGATGGCAACCAGCTCCGTCCGCGGCCACCGACGGCCGGGCGCATTATAACTGCGCCCGGCCGGTTTGTTGGGCGGCGGATCACCCGCCGGCGGCAATGTCGGCGAGCAGACCCTTGATGTAGGCCAGTGCCTGCTTCTGGTCGGCAGTGCCGTCCGGCCCGAGGCTGTACTCGAACCCGAGGTAGCGGCCATAGCCCGCGCGGACCAGTTCGGCCAGGCCGGGCTCGAACACAGTGTGCCCGGTGCCCGGCTGCCGCCGGTGGCTGTCGGCGAGGTGGACGTGAACGATGTGCGCCATCGCGTCGCGCATCGCCGCGGCGATGTCCGCTTCCTCGATGTTCATGTGAAAGAAGTCGGCCAGCAGTCCGGCGCCCTTGGTGTCGGCGCGGCGCACCAGCTCCACGCCCTCGGCGAGTTGCAGTGGCCAGAACTGCTCGTAGCGGTTGAGGCACTCGACGATCACGAACACACCGCGCTCGGCGGCATACTCGCCGAGCTGGTGCAGCATGGCCACGAACACCTCCTGCTCGGCGGCCACCTGCGAGCGGACCGGCCACAGGTCGGGAATGCGCGGCTGGCCCTGCAGCTTGTTGGGCAGCGTGGGCACCACGATGAAGCCGGTCGCACCAACTTCGGCGCAGCGGTCGAGCGACCGTTTGGCGCTATCGCACCAGGCCCGCCGTTCGGCGGCGTCCGCGTGCAGCGCCTTCTGGCCGGCCTCGGGCGCGATGGTCGCCGGCCGCACGCCGGTGTTGGCCACTGCGGCCAGCACCTCCGGCCACTGGGCATCGGGCACCCAGTTCATCTCGATACCGTCGAAGCCGATCTCGGCGGCGTGCTCGAACGTGGCGCCGTAGCTGCCCTGCCGGAGCATGTAGAAACGAGTCGAGGTCTTCATGGCCGTCTCCCTGCCATCGGTCGGCTGTTCGCCACCGGCCACAGCCACCCTTGCTCGAATGCCACGCCGGTGCTATACTTCGGCCGTTCCAATCGTAGAACCGTAAGGAGACCCGATCGTGGCGAATACACGATCAGCGCTGAAGCGGGACCGGCAGAGCAAGAAGCGCCGAGACCGCAATGTAGCGGCAAAGTCCGAAATCAAGACCTTGGTCAAGAAGTGCCGTCAGGCCATTGAGGCCGGCAACGAAGCCGAGGCTCGTGAAGCTGCCCGCCTGGTGGAGAGCCGGCTCGACCGCGCCGCCAAGAAGGGCATCGTCCATCAGAACAACGCCAGCCGCCGCAGCGCTCGTCTGCAGCGCGCGGTCTCCGGCGCCTTCAAGCCGGCCGAGGCGTAGCGCCCACCACCCCGTTGCGTCGCGGCGGCAGTCAGTCTTTGCGCCACCGCGACAGGCTACGGTCGGTGAGTGGCGATGCGGGTTCAGCACGCGACAGTGACGCGTCCGACAGGGGGCCGATCCGCAGGTTGAGCGCTGACAGCGCGTGGACCAACACGTCTCGCGCTGGGCGCCAGCGGCGATCGGCAATCAGCGCCTCCAGGATGGGTAGGTCTTCGTGACTGCCCAGGCTGGTCAGCCAGCGCAGGGCCTCGGCCAACTCCGAGCTGTGCGGCCCGGTCGCGCGCAACACGTCGCCAAACACGACCTCGGCGTCGGGCGGCCACCGGCTGGGCAACAGGTCGGTGCGCCACAATGCCACGGCCCGCCACGACGAGCCGCTCAGTACTGCACCGGTCAACTGACAGCCGTCGACTACCGCACCGTGGAGCACGGCCCGCGTCAGGTTGGCGCCTCGCAGGTCCGCCTGCCGCAGGTCCGCCTGCGGCAGCTTGGCCTCACTCAGGTCAGCTTCACGCAGATCGCAGCCGCGCAGTTCAGCGCGGAGCAGATCGCTCCCCCGCAGATCGGCGCCGCGCAACCGGCTGCCGGCCAACTGAGCCTTGGTCAGGCTCATGCGTGACAGGTTCGCGCCGGCCAAGTCATAGCCGCCGTCGGGCAACCGCGCCGGCGGCTCGCCCAGACGTTGGGTCAGTCGGCCCTCGGTGAACCGGTCCGATGTCACCCGTCGCCTCCACGATCACCATCTACCCGCTCCGCGGCGCGGCCAACCTACGGCGTCTTCAGGATGAAGTGCGTGGTGGGACCCCAGTTGCCGGCGCCGTCCACCGCGCGGACGTGGACCCAGGCCAGGCCGCGCGGCACGTCGCGGAGGGTCAGCTCGCCGGTCTGGGTCTTCACCTGCGCCGCCGGCTCCGTGGCCGGGCTCTGGTCGACCTCGTAGCTGTAGCCCTTGACGCCGGTCTCGTCGAACGCTTGCCACTCGATCTGGGCGAGCCGGCTGGTCGACTCGCGGAACAAGGTCAGACTGAAGAGACCGAACCGGTCGTCCGCACGCGCGTCGGCCGCCAGCCGTCCGAAACCGATGGCCTCGACCACGAACGGCGGCCGGAAGACCTTCTCGGCCTTCAGCAGGTCAATCAGCGAGAACACCGCCTGGTGCCACTGACCGTCGGCGATGATGCCGTCCACCGCGCCGATCTCGCCGGCGCCGGGCCGCGCGCTGGTCAGCCGCACCGATCGCTGCTGCACCAGACCGTTGGCATCGCGGACGCGGACCAGCAGGTCGAGTGGCATGCCCGCCGGGATCTGGTAGTCGCAGGCCACCCAGCCGAAGCGGCTGGCCGCGAACTGCCGGCCGAAGGTCTGCCAGACGCTCCACGGCGCGCCGGCCTTGGTCGGCTTCAGCCACAGCGCGCGTCCGCGGCGGCCGTCGTCACCGACCGTCACCTCGGCCGACGCCGCCGGATCGGGCACCCAGGGATCGTAGGCGCCATCGAAGTGGGCATGCGCGAAGGCCGCGTGCGTACGCGACGAGACGCTGACCTCAGGGCCGCGATGGTCCTCGGACCAGGCCATGGTGAAGCGCCACGCCGGCAGCTTCTCCGGCCGGTTGCCGGCCAGATCACGAAGCTCGGTCAGCGCCACGGGCACTGACTGCCCATCGGCGAACTGCACCGGCGGCTCGGCGCGCCGACCGTCCCAGCTCAGCCGACCGGTCACCGGATCGTAGCTCATCGCCCGGCTGTCGAACCCGTACTCGCGCCCGGCCACGGTCAGCCGCACCGAACGCAGATCGAGCGTGGACGACGGCGCCGCCTTGACCTCCACACCGATGGTGGCCGGCGCCGCGCGACTGCCGTCGGCCGGCCAAACCACGCCGACGGACGGCCGTAGCGAGTTGACGATCAGACAGGTGCGCACGGGCCGCGACAGATTGCCCGCCGGGTCGGCCAGTCGCACTTGCAGGTAGTTGGCGCCTTGGGCCAACCGGTCGGTACCGATGCCGTCGCCCGTCACCAGCTTCGCACCGGCCTCGTCGGCGGTGAACTTCAGTGGGTTGTCGCCCACCATCACGCGCGCGCCGCTGACGCCGACCAGGTCCTGCCCGGTCCACTCCACTCGGGCATCGGCACCGACCAGCGGTACGAACTCGAAGTCGTCGATGAAGTACTCGGTGCCGGCGTAGTTGCCGGCGAAGCGCCGCGGCGCCTCGAAACCCGGGCCGCCGGTCAGCAGCATCAGGCCCACCGTCAGATCGGCCGATTGCGGCAGACGCTTCGACAACATGCCGTAGAGGTCCACTTCGGCGCGGTGCCACTCATTGTCCGCAATCACGTTCGGCACCGCGCCGATGACCGTGTCGTCATCGTCGCGGTCGGTGAACCGAATGCGGTAGTAGTGGCCGTCACAGCGCAGGACGAAGTCCACGCGGAGCCGTGGCGGCACTTTGTAGGCGAACCGCAGCAACCGGAACCGGGCCGCATCGAACGGTGTCCGCCGCACGAAGCAACTGAACGGCGAGGCGTTCTCGGTGCAGAGCACGCGCAGGCTCCAGCGCCCACTGGCCGCGGTGCGGTCGGTGCGCTCCACCACGGTGCCGCCGGCGCCAAACGGCTGCCACTCGTCCAGCCCATACTCGAACCCGCCCTCGCCCGGCACCGGCTCGGCGCGGTCACGGCCGGCCCAGCGCAACCATAGACGCGGCTGCTCCGGGGCTTCCTTATCGAGGGCATCGCGCTTGCGGAAGGTGGCCACCACCGGCTGCGGCAGCTTGTTGCCCACCTCGTCCTCGGCCGTCACGGTCAGCTTCACCGGCTGGCCGTCGGTCAGCTTCTGGCCCAACGCCGCGAGGTGCAAGGCCAGCTCGCCGCTCAGCGGCTCGTACTCCACCGCCGGATCGTCGAGGCTGATGGACCGGCCGTTGACCGTCAGTACAATGCTGCGCGGGGCCACGCCGCTGCCGGTGTCGTCCAACCGACAGCGCCAGATGGCCGGGCAGGCCTCGGCGCCTTCGGCCGGACGCACCGCGTTGACCCGCGGCGGCGTCGTGTCCACTTCGAGCCGGTAATGCGTCACCGGTCCCCATTGCTCACCGGCGCGCGCCCGCACGTGGACGTAATGGACACCGTCGGACAGGCCCTTGAGCGTCAGTTGGCGACTGGTCTCGGTGACCGCGCCGCTGGGGCTGCTGTCCGCGCGCTGGTCCACCAGCACCGCGAAGCCGTCCACGCGGTCGGTGCCAGGCGTCTCCAGCGTCAGCTTGGCATCGGACGGGCCCGGCCGGCTGACCTCGAAGCGCGCCAGCGAGAGCGTGGTACCCGTGCCGTTGCCGCCGAAGCCGGCCATCAGGTAGTCGCCCTGGCAGCGGTTCTCCAGCACCAGCTCGCTCAGCCGCAGGTTGGCCACCGCGGACTGCTGCCGCAGCCAGCGCAACAGTGGCACTTCCAGCGCGTGCCACTGGTCATCGGCCTTGACCTCGGGCAGACGGCCCAGCCACTGACTGCGGCCACTGTCGGCCGCTGGACCGGTGAACCCGATCTCGTAGTCCTGATGGCGCAGCCGGGCGAACAGGTTGACCTTCAGCCGCGGGTCGGCGCGGTACCAGAACGCGAGCCGCGTGTAGACCGGCTCGCTGGCCTCCGGATCGAGGAGGTTCACGCCGAACGAGCCGCCGGAGACCTGGTTGACGATGCGCAGCACCGGACCGAACCGGTCGTCCTTGCCCCGCTCCAGCCGCACCGTCGGCGGCTCGTCGCCCACCGCCCGGGCACTCAGTGGCTGCGTGTCGAACGTGAAGTCGTTCTGACGCGACGGATGCGTCTGGCTGCGCACGGCCACCCGCGGCGGCGCCGGCGGCGCCGCGTCAGCCCGCGCCAGCAGGACCAGCAGTCCAACGGCCAGCCCACCCCGCAGTGTCATCGACGCACCTCCTGCACGGCGTGGTGGAGCACGTTGCGGCCCTCGAGCCAGACCAACACGAACCGGCCCCGCAGTTCCACCACCAGTTCGGGCTGACCCGCGGTGACCGCCGGCCGCGCCTCGGCGGCCACCCGCTCGCCTTGCTTCAGGCGCAGCGTGAGCAACTGGCCCTCGGTGGCCAGCTCCATCTCCAAGGTCCAGGCCTCGGCCGTGCTGGTACTCGGCGCGCCGAGCACCAACTGCACCCGGCCCTTCTGCTTACCCAGCTCGGGCACCTGGAACGACACGCGGCGGTCACCGTAGAAGAAGCCCTTGTGCCAGCGCGTGGCCGAGCCCGGCGCCTCAATCCACACCGCGCCCGGCGATGCCCAGCCCACCATGTACTGGTCGGTGACGAAGTCGGCCGGCAGGAACGGTGGCGGCGACCAGAACGTGGCCCGGAAGAAGGCCTTGGCCGCCCGGAACGACGCCCCGCGCCCGGTGGCCAGCAGGCCGCAACGCCCGGCCGGCAGCGACAGGTCGAACGCGTCGAGCCACGGCTCGTGGTCGACCTTGGCCCGCACCAGACCGTTGTCCCAGCTCACCGACAGGTGGTGACTGCTCCCGGGCGCCAGGCCGCGGTCGAGGTGGTCGAGCACCGTGACCCGCTCGCCATCGAGCCGCACCAGCTCGCTGGCGCCCGCAGCGCAGCGCAGGGCCAGCGCCCGACCATCAGCGGTGCGGTGGAGCAGCAGGCCCACCTGACCGTCGCCGGCGGTCACTTCGGCCGACCAGGTGACTTCGCCCCAGTCGCCCGCCTGCAGCACCAGTTGCCCGCCAGCGGTGGCGCGCGCGGCGCCGCCGGCCAGGTCCCACGGCGCGGCCGTGGGCTGCCAGCGGCCGGGCACCGCGGTCAGGAAGTCGTCCACAAACACCGGCCAGGTGCGCACATAGACATCGTCGAACAGCGCCCCGGCCACGTCCGGCTTGTCGTCCGCACCGGGCTCGGTCCACAAGCCCACGCGGCCTTCGCCGAACGCCTGCACCGCCACTTCGAACAACGGCGTCTCATCGATCCAGCCGAACAGGCGCCCACCGCTCAGCGCCAACTGGACCTTGTACCAGACCTGGTCCTTGAACCCGCCGGGCAGCGGCCGGGTCAGGTCGGTCACCTGGCCGCCGAAGACGCGCTGCAACCGCACGGTGCCACCGTCGGCATGTTGCGCCGAGGTCCAGCGCAGCCGGTAGTAGTGCCGCTCGTCGATGACCCCGACGGCCAGGCCGAGCGCGCCGGTGCCGTCGCTACGGACCGCCGCCTGGAACGTGTAGTCGCTCCAGAACGGGTGGCCGGCCACCGCCAGCGACTCGCTGTCGCCGAGGCTGCGGAAACTGAACGCGTTCGCGCTACGCGACGCCTTGCTGCCCTGTTGGTTGTTCTCCCACTTGCCGGTCAGCGGCGTCCACTGTCCCAGCTTCTCGTCGGCGCGCATGAAGTCGTCGGCGAAGTAGATGTCCTCGGTGGGCTGCAACTCGAGCTGCTCGACCTTCAGGCCCGTCCCGTCGGTGCGGTAGCCCACGCGCCCGACCGGCAGCGAGCGGTCCTCGGCTCGTGCGCAGACGACCTGGTTGACGATGGCCACCAGCGCCCAGTCCTGACGCTGCACCGCCACCTCGAGCCGGTCGGCGGCCGCCCCGCGGTAGAGCGGGCCGGCGGCGCCCAACGGCGTGTCGCGCCCGTCCAGCACGCGGTGGAACTGGGCCTGCTCGCCGCGGAGGCTCAGGTACAGGGTGTTGCGGTCGTCACCGTAGTCGAACAGCAACCGGACTTCGCCCGCGCGCAGCGCGGCCGGCGCGGCGGTGACCGCGGCGCTCAGCCGGTAGTGGTCTCCGGCCGGCTCGTCGAGAAACTGCTGGTCCGCCGTCGCCAGGCCGGCGACAGCGACGGACAGCAGCAGCCATGGTGCAGTCGTCTTGAGCCTCATGGGCGAGGTCCAGCTCCCTCAGGCGCGCGCCTGTTGCCTAACGGACGTTCCGGACACCGGTCGGGTTCGCCGGCGACCAACCCTCCGGACGTCTCGCCACGGGCGAGACGTTACAGGCCGGCCCGCGTGGGACGGTACGCACTTCGCCTTGGGTGCCCCGTGGCCTGCCTGACCGCGCCAAGTTGCCGCCAAGTTGAACGCACGCTCCACAACTGACCTTGATATGCCATAGTCGAGTGAGCTACGGAAGAACAGCGGGCCTGGCAGTTGGGCCAGCAACCCGTGCTAGACCAAGGCCGCAGCCTGCTGCGGCACGCCTGGGAGAAACAGATGAGACCGGACCGGATGCGTGCCTTCACGCTCATCGAGCTACTGGTTGTCATCGCCATCATCGCGATCTTGGCCGCCATTCTGTTCCCGGTCTTCGCCAAGGCCCGGGAGAAGGCTCGGCAGTCGAGTTGCGCGAGCAACGCCAAACAGATGGGCCTGGCCTTCCACCAGTACGCCCAGGACTATGATGAGCGCCACGTCTACTACCGCACGAACGCCTCGGCCTGCGGCTTCCCCCAGCAGCCGGTCCACATCGTCAAGTGGTGCGAGGCGATCCAGCCCTACACGAAGAACCTCCAGCTCTTCATGTGTCCGTCGCTGTCGAGCCAGACCTTCTGTGGCGGCACCAACACGGCCGACAACTACACCTACATCGCGAGCAGCTACTCGTTCAACTGCCGCGCGCTGGAGGGGCGAGCCATGGCCGACGTGCTGGTGCCGTCGAACCTGATCGCCGTCGGCGAGTGCAACGGACAGTACTGGCGGCCCCGCGTCGGCGGCTGCAGCGGCCCGCAGTACACCGACGGCCGGCCGCACAACGACCAGCAGAACTGCCTGTTCATGGACGGCCACGTCAAGACCATCGCCAACCAGAAACTCAACGGCCCGACCACCCAGGCCGACGTCCAGAACTTCCTGCCGTTCGGCAACTCGGCCAACTCTTGGCCCGGCTGGTAGACCGGACGATGGCGTCGCCGGCTGCCGGAGCTGCCCGCCCTGGGCACCTCCGGTGGCGGTCGCTCACCCCGGTACCGGTTGACGCCAAGCTGAACCGGCGGCCAGTTTGGCCCTTGATCTGCCACACTCTTCCGTGATATGCCATGACCCTAGCCTCTTGGCGCTCAGGCAAGGCGCCCGTTGCTGCCGAGAGAGCCAACCGCACGGAGGTCAGCATGTCGGTTCGTCGTTTGCGCGGCTTCACTCTGATTGAGCTACTAGTCGTCATTGCCATCATCGCCATCTTGGCGGCGATCCTCTTCCCGGTGTTCGCCAAAGCGCGTGAAAAGGCGCGCCAGAGCTCGTGCCAGTCGAATGAGAAGCAGATCGTGCTGGCGCTGATCCAGTACTCGCAGGACTATGACGAGAAGTTCGCACCCCGCAGCGCCGGCGCGAACTGTGCTGCCGGCTCGCGAACCGGCGGCTTTGCGACGCACGCCGCTCTGCCCTATATCAAGAACGTCCAGGTCTTCCAGTGCCCCAGCCGCAGCAATCTGGCCCCCTTCTGTGGCAACGTGGCGGCCTGGGCGCTGGCGGTGATGCCCAACGCAGCCTATGGCGTCAACTGCCCGCTGATGGCCAATGCGATCGCCCAGGCCGAACTGATCCGCCCGTCCGAGCTGTACCTGCTGGGCGAGCAGCAAGGGCCCAACTTCTGGCGCATGTCCATCGACAAAACCTGCGACATCGGCGCCAACCCGCCCATACCGCATAACGAAGGCCTGAACGTAGGCTTCTTCGACGGGCACGTCAAATGGGTCAAGTCGAACCGCGTCTACCAGGTGCATGCCCTGGTCACCGCGTACCTGCCGTGGGCCAACACCAACGCCTACCCGCCCGGCTGGTAGTCTTGGCCCGCTTCCTGCCACGGCCGGGCCGCGCCAGGCGCGGCCCGGCCGTTTGGTTGACCTGTCGCAGCGCTTCTGCTACCGTCGCCCGACGGAGCTTGGCATGACTCCTCGCGAACGCGTCCTGGCCGCCTTTGAGGGCCGACCCTACGACCGCGTGCCCGTCTTCCACGCCGGCTTCAGCAGCCAGGTGGCCAGTGCCATCCTCGGCCGGCCCGAGGCGCATGTCGGCGGCGGCATCTGCCAGTGGCGCGAAGCCGTCGCTCTGTGGCACGGCCCCGACGCGCACGCCGAGTTCATCGAGCGCAGCTTCCAGGACGCCGTGGCGCTGACCGTCGAACTCGACCAGGACCTGGTCCGCGAAGGCTACTGGCGCATGTCGACCAAGCCGGCGCGGCGCCTCGACGAGTACACCTTCCTCTACGGCGATCCCGACGGCGCGCACACCGTCTACCGCCTCGACCCGGCCACCGAGCTCTACCAGGTGGTCGCGCAGTCGCCGCCGGCGGCGGAGGTGACGCTGGCGCGCGTGCTGGAGATCATCGAGCACGCCGTGGCCCGAGCCGAGCACTATGAGCCCGGCAGCGGTGGCTTCGGCACCGTCCTGCGCGCCCGCGACCACTTCCACGGTGAGCGCGCCGTTCGCGCCGGCGGGGTGGGCGTCAACGTCGACTACCGCACGCCGGCCTGGTTCGAAGCCGTGGTGCTCGCACCCGAGGCCGTCGGTCGCTACCTCATGGCGCAGGCGGTCGTCGGCGCCAAGAACTGCGACGCCGCCCACGCGGTCGGCATCCGCATCCTCGCCGGTGGCGGTGACTTCGCCTCGTCGCAGGGACCGTTCTACTCGCCCGCGAGCTATCGGGCGCTCTGGACACCGGCCATCCAGCACGTCACCGCCCGCGCCCACGCCCACGGGCAGTTCCACAAGTACGCCAGCGACGGCAACCTGTGGCCGGTCGCCGACGCGCTGTTCCCGCACATCGACGGCTACTACGAGCTGGACGAGCTGGCCGGCATGGACCTGCGGCGCCTGCGCCAGGAGTACCCGCACTTGGTGCTGTTCGGCGGCGTCAACTCGCAGACTCTGCACCAAGGCACGACCGCTCAAGTGGTCGCCGAGGTCGAACGCGCGATGGCGGCGGCGCACGAGTTCGGCGGCATCGTGGTCGGCTGCTCCAATCAGATTGTCGCCGGCACACCGATGGCCAACGTCACGGCGATGCAGGAGACCATCGACCGCCTGCGCGGCGGCTAGTGGGCCGGCGCCGCGGTCTCGCGGCCGTTGGCCGGTTCAGCCGGCCTCGCCGCGCAGCGGCATGGGCGCCCCAGCCCGGCGCTCATGCCTCGCCGGACGTGCCTCGTAGCCGGACGGTCGCCTGGGCCATGGTGGTATCGTGGGCGCTGGCATGGCCTGCTCCACCTGCTTCAGGCGGCGCAGCCACTCGGCGTCCCAGGTCGGCAGCACCGGGTCCAGCTCGCGCCGGCCACCGGGACAGGTCGGGCACGGCGGTTGCGCCCAGCTCAGCAGGAGCTGCCGCACCTGCCACCGGCCCGGATGCGGCAGCGTGGTCTCGGCCCCGCGCAGCAGCGTCACCGCCTCGCCGGTCTGGCCACCCCGGCGCAGCAGGCCCGCGGCCCACAGCGCCGTCGGCGTGTCGGGCCGGGCGCCGGCCAATACCGCGCGCACGCACTGCACCGCCGGCAGCATCTGCTGGGCCTCGGCGAAGGCGTCGGCCAGCGCGATGCGTTGCGCCGGCTGCGGGCTGAGCCGCAGCAGCAGGTCGATCAGGAACGTGTCGCGCGAATCGCCCGAGGTCCACAGCCGCCAGGCGGCCAGCCGCAGCCCATGTACCGGTGCCCCACCGGCGGCCAACCGCTCCAGCACCGCGGCCAACGCGTCGCGCGGCTTGAGCGGCAGCCATTGCAGCGCCGTGACCGCTTCCTC